>CAVVUJ010000010.1:0-119430 GCA_963751405.1 uncultured beta proteobacterium
CTATTGGAAGTCGCTGTCGGACGGCAATGCGGTGCCGCTGATCATCAACTCGATCAGCGGCAACACGAACCCGTTCGATCCGGCGCTCACCGTGACGCCGGGTGCGAACTTCGACGCGACGATGGCGATCATGGGGTATGCGCACACGTTTTCCCTGTTCGATCGTTCGGCCATGGCGGCGATCCTTGTGCCGATGGGCCGCGTGTCGGGCGAGGTGACCGTGGCGGGCAGGACCTTCGATCAGACCAGCAGCGGGTTCGGCGATCCGATGCTCGAGTTCAACCTCAACATCCTGGGCCCGAAGGCCCAGAAGAAGATTCCCGACGCCTTGCGCTACGAGCCGGGGTTCTCGGTCGACCTGCTCGCCGACCTTGCGCTGCCGATCGGCGAGTACGACAGCAACCAGCCGCTGAACCTCGGGCAGAACCGCTGGTACGGCCGCCTGGGCATGCCCGTCGTCTGGCAGCTCGGCGATTGGGTGCCGGGCCGGCGCACGACGCTCGAGTTCCTCCCTGCCGTGTGGCTCTTCGGCAACAACACCGACTATGTCGGGCAGACGCTGAAGACCGATCCGATGTTCCAGCTGGACGCGCACTTGACGCGCGACTTCACCGAGCATCTATGGGGGTCGCTCGACATGGCCTGGTATAGCGGTGGGAAGGCGACCATCAATGGCGTCGCCGGGGAGAAACTCAACAACGTGGGCGTCGGGCTGACGCTCGGCTACCAGGTCAACAGCAACCTGGGTCTCACCTTCGGCTACAAGTCGACCATCAATGACAACGGCCCCGGCGACCTGAAGATGGACGGCTTCATGATCTCGCTCGTCTACGGGTGGCACCCGCTCATCGAAGGTTCGCGCCGCCTGAAGAGCGAATGACCGGTGTCGTGCCCAATCATGAAAGGAGTACAGAAATGCTGAAGACATCTGCGTTGCTGCTGGCTATTGCCGCAGGTTATTTTGTTGGAGCCGCCAACGCCGCCGTGGTTTACTGCACTGCACCGGGCATCCCCGCAGGCTGCGTGGTACGCACTGCGGCACCGGCTGCGGCCGCGACCGCGGCGACCGCCAAGGCTATCTACTGCAGGTCCCCCGGAGTTCCCGTAGGCTGCGTTGCGCGCCCGGCAGCGAGGGCCGCCGCGGTGACGCCTGGCGTGGGGGCGCCGGGTCGCGGTGCGGTCGACCCCGGCATCAACCAGCCGGGCGCCTTGGGAAACCGCGGTGGCGGTGCGCCCGGCGTCGGCGTTGTGGACCCAGGAGTCAATCAGCCCGGAGCCACGGGAAATCGCGGCGGTGCTGCTGTGCATCCCGGCGTGGGCGCCCCAGAGGTTGGCGTCAACAACGTCGGCACCAACGGGCCTGGCGTCGCCAACCAGAACGGCGGCGTGAATCGAGCTGGACGACGTTGATCTGAACAACGCTGCGGCGCCGGTCGAGACCGCGCGAAGTACCGAGAGCGGGTAAACGGAGCGTCAATCGGTCACGCTCCGCATTGCTTTCTCACCCGTGCGCGTCAGCACCTGAATCCAGGATCAAATCTGCGCCACCTCGCGAAGAGGTTCGCCCTTTTGATCTTCGGGGCCATTGGGAGGACTGCGGTATGCTTCCGGAAAAAGTTGAGATGTCGCTTCGTCTCAAATGTCAACGGATTCGCGGTTCATCTACCTTTTGCACCCATCATTGGACCAATAGGCATCGTGCAAAAGGTCGGCAATAAATCACGGGATCGTGCAAACCGCGACGCGTGCGAAGTGCTAAGGCTTGGGCATGAAGGGGCGGTTTTGTTGCTTGTGAATGCTGGAGCTTCTGACGATGTATTGGAGCGAGCGCTTCAGATGCGGCCGGCGAAGGGTCTGGCGACTTTGCTAAAGATCGTTGATCCCAATCTCGAACCGGCTGCTCGCATCCTCGCGCTGGAGAAGGAAGCAATTCGCGGCGAGGGCCGAATCGAGCCTGGTCTTCTCAAGTTTTTACGCCGTGCGAACGCGGGCCTCTACGAGCGCCAATGCCTTGCCCTTTATTATGCCATGTGGATTGATAACGTCACCTTGCTTGAGCGATTGATCAACGCTAACTCGGAATACGCACAACCAGCGGCTGTGCTGTTACCTCATGCCATAAAGAAGGGTCGTCCTAGTTTGTTGTCCGTACTCCTTCAGATTTGCGCACCGCCGACACGACAAGCAACGTTATGTTATTTGGCATATTCGGGGGACGCGGGCTTATTCCTGGCGGCTCTAAATGCAGATCAAGATGACCAAGCGATCTGGGCTGCACGCGATCTCGCTCGCGACTACGGACATGACGAAATCTTGGCGATGATCGGGGCGTACTTTTCCAGACGGGCCGCGCGACAAACATTAGACAGTGCGAAATCCGACTCTGCGTAGAGCCAGCGAAAGTCCGCTTGTGCGATAGAGCAGCGCCGGTCCGCGTCGCTGCCGGTGACCAGCCCCCAAAATATGCCGAAACGCACGGTTGAACTCAGCTCGACCATCGCTCCTCTATGCACAGCGTCTCCGATTCCAAATTGGGCAGCGTAGCGGACGAGTGGTAAAGCTACCATCGCTCGACGACTATTAGTCATAGAGCGATGGTGTCCTTCGCGCCTAACTAAGCTGCGGTGATCGCGCGCCCGTCGGCATGGAATCTCCATCGCTCAATGACTAATAGAAAAGAAGCGACGCAGCCGGGCAGCGCATAAATCGGTCCCGCTGAGCCCGCGAATCGGGTCGACGAGCATCGCTCAATGACTAATAGTTTCGTAGCGATATCGGGGTATAATTTTTTCATGCAGTCTGTCTTCCTCATATCGTCCACCTCCGGTGCCACCGCACCGCGGAGCCGTTCGTCTCGAATATCGTAGCCTTCGCCAACGAGACCAGAACGAGCCCGCCGCGCGCGGGCTTCTTCATTTCAGGCGTGTAGCTCAGGTCAGTAGAGCGGCCTCTTTATAAGGGGCGGGTCGCGGGTGCGACTCCCGCCACGCCTACCAAAACGGTGGAAGCACGATGGAAACAAAAGACGAAATCCCGCCGGACGCCCTAGGCGAACTTGTCGCCAGGCACCCGGCGTTGTTTCATGGCGCTACCCCAGACGGATCGCATCTGCCCCAAGGGTGGCTTTCTCTCGCCGACGCGCTATGCGCGGACCTCGAAACGATCATCGGTGAACGTTGTGACCAGTTCGAAGTGAAACAGGTGAAAGAGAAATGGGCCTCCTTGCGCTTCAGCTGGGCCGTACAGAACACGGAAGAGCTGCGCTCCATCGAGATCGGTGGTGGGCGCCTTGCGGGACAGAATCCGCCTCTCGAACTGGCTGAGCCAGGTGTCAGGCGGCGAGTCGCCCAGACCCACTTCGGCTTGCGCTTCACACTCTCGCCGGACACGCCACTGGCCAATGCCATCGTCGACCGAATCGCGCGCGCTGAAGAGGTCTCGATGGTGACGTGTGAATGGTGTGGTGCGCCTGGCCGGCTCTGGGTGGCCGGCCATGGCGGGGGTGGTTTCCACTACACCGCTTGCGACCAGCACAAAGGCGATGGTGCTCTGACCAAGGATCAGTGGCTGGCACGCGTCGCGGCTCGCCTTGCAAACGTGGAAATCGACGATGACCTGATCCGCGCCGTATTCGAAGTGGCCGGCCGCGACGCTGACCGGGCGCGTGCCTGGTACGACGGGCCGCTGCCGGCCTTCGGCGGCGAAACGCCGCGCAAGATCATTTCGTCCGGCCGCAAAGGCGATCTGCTCATGTACTTGGCATCGTTGTTAGCCGGCCCAGCGGGGTGAGCTATGGATAACACCCTTCCCAAGCTCATGGCCGTGCATCCCTTGCTATTTGAGGGCCGCAGGCAGCCTGATGGTTTTTTGCCCCCCGGCTGGTACGGGCTCGCTCACGAGTTGTGCAACGAGATCGAAAACGTCTTGGGCGACCAGGCCCCGGCCCTGACGATTTGGACTATCAAGAGCAAGTTCGGGCAATTGCGGGTGAAAGTGTCCTTGGCGCTGCCCGAGCCGCCTGGCGAGCCGCTGAAGCCGGTCGTGCGTGCGCACGCCGGCAGCCACAGCATGACGTCAGAGGGACCTCAACCCTTGAGCAGAGCCGTCGAGGATTTGATCGCGGTCGCGATGGAGCGCAGTACTTGCTTATGCCTGTGGTGTGGAGCGCCTTCGCAACTACTTCTCGACGGTGGGTGGGTCTACGCGGCCTGTCCGGCCCATACCAAGCCGGATTCGATCACGGTCGTGGAGTATGAGCGCCGCAGTAAGGCGAAATTGAAGTCGAAACAGGGTGACGACGATGCAGACTAAGGATTGGACGTGTTGAAGAGGTGTCGATGATGACGCAAGACGAGAATTGGGAACTGCTCAAGCGCCTGACCGAGGATCCAGTCACAGCTAGGCTGCTGCGCCGGTGGCGGAAATCAATCATCGACCTCGAAGAAGCAGAACGTGCCACGTTCGGCGATGAGATCGAGAAGCTGAGTGACGTCGGCCGCGGGAAAACTGGCGCGGACAGATAGTCATGCGGCGATGCTAGGTACGCCGCTCCGAGGCGATAGACTGGAGCGATAGCTCCTGCAGTTGACCCGGCGCTAGCCGGTCTGGCTCCACGCGCAGCATCTTGACGAGCGGATCAAACCGTATAAACATACGGTATGACGGCACTTCGAACGCCTCGCGGCATCATTCCAATCTTGCCCTTGAAAGGCCGAGGCGCCACATCAAATCGAGCTTCTCGATTTGACGATTGGGACAGGCAAATCGACGCAGCGTATGTTGACGAAGCGCTGATGGAACAAGACTTGGTATCCGCGCCGCGGACGTCGGTCACCGAACAGATGGGTCGCTCAATCATAAGCAGAAATGAGTCTCCTGACATTCCATTCGATCAGTCGATAAATCCGTTTCAAGGATGTGAACACGGGTGCATTTATTGCTATGCGCGTCCGAGTCACGCCTACCTTGGTCTTTCACCTGGCCTAGATTTTGAGACGAAGCTATACGCCAAGAAAAACGCTGCGGATTTGTTGGCAAAGGAGCTCAGTAGGCCCGGGTACGCGCCGTCATTGATTGCTTTGGGCGCCAACACGGATCCATATCAGCCAATTGAGCGGCGCTACGAAATTACCCGCTCGATCCTTAGAGTGCTTAGCGACTTCAGCCATCCGGTTGGAATTACCACAAAGTCTGCCTTGGTCGAACGGGACATCGACATTCTCACGCCGATGGCAGACAAGGGTCTGGTGCGAGTCTTTGTCTCCGTGGCAACTCTGGATTCGGAGATTGCACGACGTATGGAGCCCAGGGCCGCTGCACCGGCCCGCCGAATTCAAACGGTGCGAAGGCTCGTTGAATCGGGGATTCCCGTCGGGGTTCTAGTCGCGCCTATCGTGCCGGCACTCACGGATCACGACGTCGAAAGTGTCCTAGAAGCTGCCTCTAGCGCTGGTGCAGATAGCGCGGGATATGTCTTGCTGCGTCTTCCGCTAGAAGTTCGAGATCTCTTCGTGGAGTGGCTTGAAGCGAACTATCCTTTGCGTGCCAAACATGTCATGAGCCTGATCCAGCAGGCGCGGCAAGGAAAAGACAACGATTCGGCATTTGGTAGTCGCATGCGGGGGACGGGCCCCCTCGCGGAACTGCTCAAGCGGAGATTTGCGATTGCCTGCCGCAGACTAAAGCTTAACGCTCGAGACTTGGCCCTCGACACATCCAGATTTGCGGTACCTGCGTCGATCAACAATCAGCTCACACTCTTTTAGCGACGTTTGAGAAGCAGTCAACCGGCAGCTCTGGCCTTGGCCCGCCGGGTGGGAGGGATCATGGCGGAGTACGGGCAATTGACGGACGATGACCCGGATCCGAGCTATAGGTATTACATGTAGGCTGGAGAATCGTAATAGAACAAGAGGACAGCCTCCTATACGAAGACGGGGACGTTACAGCGAGCACCCCACCAGAGCGAGAGTCTTGCGTACGTAGCCGTGCAACTCGGCGTTGTCGACCGGTTCGGTGGCAGCTCCCGGGCTTTCGCCGTGATGGTAACGCCGGCAGTACACGTTGATCTCGTCCATGTCATCGACGACCGGTAACAGCAGGTGTGCCGCGCCGGCCCTCCGAATCTCACCCACGATGACGCCCAATGTGGCGTTGTCGTCAAACTGCGTCGGATAGAGATTGCGAGCGTAGGCTTCCAATACGGGCCGGAGATCGCGAATGACGTCGCGCGGCTCTCCCTCGTTGTCCGAATAAAAACGCTGCAACGCGTCGAGCTGCGCATGGAAGCGTGCCATGACGGCCTTCTCGATGTCCCACTCTACGACGTTCGTGTTGTCCTCCCCGACGCGAACGAACTGCAACGTCTTCCGGTCCGCCGGTGCGATGCGATCCCAGAGCAGCTTTAGGAACGCCGGGTCGTGTGATAGCAGGACCACTTGCGCGCTATTGACGCCGCAGCGAAATATCTGGTGGATCGTGTGGTTCCTGCGGAAGCTGTCCAGGCTCGTGAAAGGATCGTCGAAGACGACGACCTTTGAGGCGCGATCCGGATTCTGTTCCAGTTGAGCAAGGAAGAAGGCCAGCGCCAAGGTGCTCCGATCGCCCGCGCTCAGCGTGTTCCTAAAGCTTGGCCTGTCGGGCGGTGTCGCCGCATCGCCAAGTTCGACGGCGCTCTGATTAATGAGGATCTGATAGCTCGTGCTTGGCGTGCCACCGCGATAGGTGTGCGTCGGCGTTGTGATGCGAAAACCGGCGTTGATCCTTTCAAGGTACCGGTTGATGCTGGCCCCGTATTGCTGGATCACCTGTGCCGTATGCGCGTCGAGCTGCTCGCGCACGCGTACCTTTTCCTCTTCAAGCCGCTGCTTGTCCGCCTGCAGCGTTGCGTCACATTCACATAGCGCGCGGACCTCGTCCGTATGCCGCGCCTTTTGCGCGCGCAGGCGATCGAGTTCGTTTTGCACCGTGCGCTGATCGGCGGTCCGCGCCTCGCGCTTCCTTGCGCCGATGATCGCGTTGGCCGCGGCGACCTGGCCGTTATAGGCAGCGATAGCCTCGCGCAGGGCGTTGAAACGGGCAAGGGTCTGCGTGAACTCGTCGCCCGGGGGGACGGCCTCCAGAGGCGAGGCCGCCTTCGCCTGGAGCAGTGACTCCGCGGCGCGGCGAAGGACATGCAGAGTGTCGGCTATACCGCCCGCCTGCGGGAGTCCAGGTGCGGCGATGTCGCAGTAATGCTGCCAGAACTCTACATGACCGGCGTTCTGCACAAGTGTCTGCTCCACGGAAGCTGCGGCGCGCTCCCCGAACTCCGCGTCAAGCTGACGAGTCATGGCGGTGGCTTCGTCCCGGAGTGCGTGATAATCCCTGCTGAAGAACGTCCGGAACGCCTGGATCAAACCAACTCCCGCGAGAGACTGCGCGCAAAACGGGCATGAGTCCGCCGCTGCGAAGCGAAGACCTTCCGTAAGCCACGGCTCGCCTCGAGCCTGCATGTGGTGTCTTTCTAGATGCTCGGCCACCTGCCGCTCGGCATCGCCCGCCACCTGCTCAAATGTCTTCGCCAGGAGCGTGGCAAAACCCGGCGGAAACGCGGGTAGATTGAGGCTCGCAAGTTCGGCGCGCTGCTGCAGCTGGGCGGAGCGCTGGGTCGCCTGTAGCGTCTGCTCAGATGCAGAGATCTTCGCATCGATTTCGGGATCAGCCGGTAGCGCGATGAAGGCTTCCGGGGTCATACCGGAAGCCTGCTGCCCCTGAAACGTTGCCCGGTTGTCGCGGATCTCTCGGTTCTTCGCACCGATCTCGGCGTCGATCTCCGCTATCCGCGCGGCCAACGTGACACCACGCGCTCCGATAATGACTTTGTAGAGATTGCGCCGGTGTTCGGTGTCGACCGCGTCGCCTGCGAACACGTTGTCGCTGACATAGGTCCCGTCGAACACCTCGATGTGAGGGTATGCGGCGCCCCAAGCGCCGCCGCGAAATGCGACGTAGCTGCCACCCATCAAAAGCTGGATCTCGGGCGGCTCCAGGTGGCCTAAGGTCGCCCGCCCCAAGACGAGCGCCGGCGCGTTGGTCAAGAGCGAGCGAAGGATCGCGCAGAGGGTCGTCTTGCCGCGGCCGTTTTCAGCGAAGATTAGCGTGTAACGCCGGAAGGACACGTCGCCGGCCGCACCGCAGTTGCGGAAGCGGCCGACCCCCTTGATTGAAATGATCCTCTGCAGCATCGCCCCTCCGGCGCCTTGTAATCTATTCCTGCCTACGTGGCCCTCGTCAGCTGAGTTACCGACGGCAACCCGAAGGAGGGCTTATCTGAACCGCGAGCTCTGCGCAGCGCTGCTGATCTGGTCCAATGCTGACGCTATTTGTTTGGTCAGAACGCAGTTTATGCTGGGGCGTGTTCACAAGCCTTTTCTCACGGCCCAGGTTGCATGAACAGCCCGGGAACAAACAGGCGCCGAAAACAATGACTTGCGTAGAGATATGAACACATTTCTGTGTCCCGCAACTAGTAGCAGTAGATCGAGCGAACGAAGACACTGCCTAGGGCGTAGGCGCTAGCCCTGAAGTTCGTATTTCGTGCTCGCATCCCTGGTACGGATTGATCGACTGCGTGAACGGGATGTCGGGCGAATCGTTGCGGCTGATGATCGTGCGCGCCGCCACGATCCGCACCGTCGTCTTCAGCGGCGGCGGCTCGCTGTCGCCGTCCTCCGGCGCGGATGCCCAGCCGTCATCGACGGGCTCGCGCTGCTCGCTGTCGGTAGCGGTTGGCCGGATTGAACGTTGCGCCGCGGCCCTTGGCCGGTGCAGCCACTGTCGTCTTCCTCTCCCGTCGTCAAGCCGGCATTCTATGCCACCCGCGGCACCCTTGACGTGCGCCCGCGCTCGCGCGCCCTCGCACGCGCTACCTGCGCTACCATACGGCGGCGCCATCCCGCACCCGCGCCGCATCGTTCCCGACCGCCGCCGATGACCAAGCCCAAGACCACGCACTTCGACACGCTGTCGCTGCACGCCGGTGCGAAGCCGGACCCGGCCACCGGCGCGCGCGCGACGCCGATCCACCTGACGGCATCGTTCGTATTTCCGGACAGCGATCACGCGGCCGCGCTCTTCAACATGGAGCGGGCGGGACACGTCTACTCGCGTCTTTCCAATCCGACCTGCGCGGTGCTGGAAGAGCGGATCGCCGCGCTCGAAGACGGCGTCGGCGCGATCGCGACCGCGAGCGGACAAGCGGCGCTGCACCTCGCGATCGCCACGCTGCTTGGCGCCGGCGGGCACATCGTCGCGTCGCGCGCGCTCTACGGCGGCTCGCACAACCTGCTCGACTACACGCTGCCGCGCTTCGGCATTGCGACCACCTTCGTTGCCCCGCGCGACATCGACGCCTGGCGCGCGGCGATCCGGCCGAACACCCGGCTCCTGTTCGGCGAGACGCTCGGCAATCCGGGCCTCGACGTGCTCGACATTCCGCGCGTGGCCGACCTCGCGCACGAGCACGGCCTGCCGCTGCTCGTCGATGCGACGTTCACCACGCCGTACCTGATGCAGCCGTTCGCGCACGGCGCCGATATCGTCTTTCATTCGGCGACGAAATTCCTGTCCGGCCACGGCACCGTGATCGGCGGCCTCCTCGTCGATTCGGGGCGCTTCGACTGGGATGGCCCTGCGGCGCGCGGCAAGTTCCCGACCTTGACCGAGCCGTATGCGGGCTTTCACGACATGGTGTTCGCCGAGGAGTCGACGACCGCCGCCTTCCTGCTGCGGGCGCGGCGCGAGGGCATCCGCGACTTCGGCGCGTGCATGTCGCCGTTCACCGCGTTCGAGATCCTGCAGGGCATCGAGA
The DNA here is from genome assembly GCA_963751405.1 of uncultured beta proteobacterium. GTDB lineage: Bacteria > Pseudomonadota > Gammaproteobacteria > Burkholderiales > Casimicrobiaceae > CAIWHR01. Next base: position 9,851 of record CAVVUJ010000010.1, read on the forward strand.
CGCTGCCGCTGCGGATGGCGCGCCATGTCGAGAACGCGCGCAAGGTCGTGGCGTTTCTCGCCGCCCATCCGCTCGTGGCGTCGGTCGGCTATCCGGAACTTCCCGGGCACCCCGACCACGCGCTCGCGCAGCGACTGCTGCCGCTGGGCTGCGGCGCCGTCTTCAGCTTCAACCTCGCGGGCACGCGCGCGCAGGGCCGGAAGTTCATCGAGACGCTGGCGATCTTCTCGCACCTCGCCAACGTCGGTGACGCGAAATCGCTGGTGATCCATCCGGCCTCCACGACGCACTTCCGGATGTCGGCGGAAGACCTCGTCCGGGCCGGCATCACCGAAGGCACGATCCGCCTGTCGGTCGGCCTCGAGAATCCCGACGATCTGATCGAGGACCTTTCGCGGGCGCTGCACGCGGCGGGGAAGACCTGATGCAGGCTTGTAGTCGCTGGCAGCGATGTCTACGCGTACACCGGCGCGCGAGCGCTCGATGCTGCATTGCCGACGGTCGTCTTCGTCCATGGCGCGGGGAACGACCACAGCGTCTGGGCGCTGCAGTCGCGCTACTTCGCGCATCACGGCCGGAACGTGCTCGCCGTCGACCTGCCGGGCCACGGCCGGTCGGGCGGCGGCGCGCTGCGGTCGGTCGAGGCGATCGCGGATTGGATTCCCGCGGTGCTCGACGCGGCAGGGATCGACCATGCCTCGCTCGTCGGCCACTCGCTGGGCTCGCTCGCGGTCCTCGAGTGCGCGGCCCGTCACCCTGGACGCGTCACGAGGATCGCGCTGATCGGTCCGGCGGCGCCGATGCCGGTTTCGGAAGTGCTGCTGGATGCCGCGAAGCGGAACGACCACAGCGCACTCGAGCTCATCACCGGATGGTCGTACAGCGCCGGCAAGAAGCTCGGCGGCAACCAGGTGCCCGGCGTCTGGCTGACGGGCAGCGCGCTGCGGCTGCTGGAGCGCACGCGCCCCGGCGTGCTGCACGCCGACCTCCTCGCGTGTCATGCGCACGCGACCGGGATCGACAGCGCGGCCAGGATCAGCTGTCCGTCGCTCGCGATCCTCGGTTCGCGCGACGTCATGGCCCCGCCGAAGAACGCACAGGCGCTGATCGCGGCGCTGCCCGGCGCGCGCGTCGTCACGCTCCCCGACTGCGGACATGCGCTGATGGCCGAGCAGCCGGACGCCGTGCTCGACGCGTTGCGCGCGTTTCTCTAAGGCGATGCCACCCGACGCGGATCCGCCGTCGTCGACCTTGCCCGGCGTGCGCGCGCTGCCGGCCATGGCGCCGTTCGCGTGGCTCGCCGCAGGGTGGCGGGACTACCGCGCGCATCCGCTGGCGAGCGCGTTCTACGGTGCCTGTTTCGCCGCGATGGGCTGGCTGATCGTCCTCACGTTCCGCCATGCCTACGAATATGTCTCGGCGCTCGTGACCGGGTTCTTCCTGGTCGGGCCGTTCCTGGCGATCGGTCTCTACGACCTCTCGCGCCGCCGCGAGCGCGGATTGCCCGCATGGCTTGCCCCCACGCTCGATGCCTGGCGTCCGAATGTCGGCGCGATCGGCATGTTCGCGCTGGTGCTGGGCGTCATTCTGCTCGTCTGGGCGCGCGCATCGCTGATCGTCTTCGCGCTGTTCTACACGGGTGACATGCCGACGGTGGCGGGTTTCGTCGGCCAGATGCTGTCGCCGGACAATCTGGAGTTCGTGTTTGCCTACCTCTGCGTCGGCGGCTTCTTCGCGCTGCTGGTCTTCGCCATCAGTGTCGTGTCGGTGCCGATGATGCTCGACCGCGACACGGACGGCATCGTCGCCGTGCTGACGAGCCTCCGGGTCTTCGGGGCGAACGTGCCGGCGATGATCGTCTGGGGATCGATCATCGTCGTGTTGACCACCGCCGGGTTCGCGCTGTTCTTCGTGGGGCTCGTCGTCACGGTGCCCGTCATCGGGCACGCGACGTGGCACGCCTATCGCGCGCTGGTCGAAACGGGGCAGTGAGGTCGCAGGCGCAGGAATTGCGTCACGTGTCCGCGAAAGCGCGACGCGGCAGATGTCAGGTGCAGGACCCCGCTGCGGCGGGTGCTGGGCATCGGACCCCGCTACTGTTTCCACTTGATCGAGCAGCCGACCGATGGCTGCTGGATGCCCGGTGCACGGCCGGTGCGCGCGACCGCCAGCATCGCGTCGAACAGCTCGCGGGCGGCCGCAGGGTCGATTGATCGTCCCGACGCATCCAGCCGCCCCCGGTAGGCGAGCTTGAGGTCGCCGTCGAAGCCGAAGAAATCGGGCGTGCAGACGGCACCGTACGTGCGCGCAACGTCCTGCGTTCCATCCAGCACATAAGGGAAGGTGAAGCCGTGCTGCGCGGCGAACGCCTGCATGTTGTCGAACGAATCCTCGGGATACGCGGCGGGGTCGTTGCTCATGATCGCGACGCTGCCGATGCCGTGCGGGCGAAGCTCGGTCATGTCGCGGACGATCTTCGCGACCACCGCCTTCACGTATGGGCAGTGGTTGCAGATGAACATCACGACGGTGCCTTTGGCGCCGCGGACGGTTGCCAGCGTGTGCCGCCGGCCGTCGGTGCCGGGCAGATCGAAAGGCGCGGCGAGCCAGCCGAGCTGGCCCGCGGGTGTCGTCAGGCTGACCATGGCATCCTCGATACAGGTTGACGGGGCCCGTGCAAATTTTCCGGCCGCGGGGATCTGCCGGATAACATACACTCACTGCCTTGCCCACAGCAACCATGCCCGTCACCCGCCACTCCGATCCCGACGCGTTCCTCGCGGCGGCCGCGCCGATGGCCGCGCGCGGACAGGCGTCGGCGAGCTTCTTCATCGGCTGGGCGCACGCCATGAAACGGACGCCGCCGGCTGCCGACGAGCGCCTCTACCTGGCGACGGTCCGCGACGGCGCGACCTACGGCGTGGCGATTCGGCGCGATGACGGGCCGGTCATCATCGGCCAGAGCGATGCCGCCGCGGCAACCGCGTTCGCCGACGATCTGGCGCAGGACGGTCCGGGACTGCAGGGGGTGGTGGGCGCGCTTCCGGCAGCCGAGGCGTTCGCGCAGCGGTGGCATGAGCTTACCGGGCGCACGCGCCGGCTGCGGGTTCGCCTGCGGCAGCACGCGCTTGCCGTGGTCAACGAAGTGCCGGCGGCAGCGGGCGCGCCGAGGACCGCGACCGAAGCCGATACCGAGTGGCTGCTCGAGGGGCAATGCGCCTTCGTGGCGGAAGTGGGCGTGCCCGATCCGCCAGAACGTGTGCGCGCGCTCCTGCCCAAGCGCGTGCTGCGCGGCGAATACCGGATCTGGGACCACGACGGGCGCGTGGCCTTCGCCGGCTTCAGCGACGCGGCCCCCGATTTCGCGCGGATTGCGCCTGTGTACACGCCGCCCGAGTGCCGCGGGCGCGGGTACGCAACGTCGCTGGTCGCGCGCATGTCGAGTGAACTCCTCGCTCGCGGCAAGCGGAGACTGTTCCTGACGACCGACATCGCCAACCCGACGTCGAATGCGATCTACGCCCGCATCGGTTTCCGTGCCGAGAACGACGACTGGCATTTCGATTTCATCGCGCCGGAAAATTGAGCCCATGGCACGCCCCCGTTTTTTCGTTCCCGCCGGGCTCGCGCCGGGACAGGTAGGTGCGACCATCGCGCTGCACGAGGCTGCCGCGCATCACGCGACGCGCGTCCTGCGCCTGGCCGGCGGCGACGCGCTGACGCTCTTCGACGGCACGGGCGGCGAGTATGCGGTGACGCTCGCCCACGTCGACAAGCGCGGCGCGACCGTGCGCGTCGAGGCCTTCCTGCCGATCGACCGCGAGTCGCCGCTCGCGGTCACGCTGGCGCAGGGGATCGCGGCCAACGACGCGATGGACTACGCAATCCGCAAGGCGACGGAACTCGGCGTGACGTCGATCCAGCCGCTCGTCACCGCGCGCAGCGCGCCGCTGCCGCCGGGCGAGCGCGGCGACCGGCGCCTCGCGCACTGGCGCGGCGTCGCGATCGCGGCCTGCGAGCAGTCCGGGCGCAATCGGGTGCCGGAAGTGCGGCCGGCGCAGGGGGTGACCCAGTGGCTCGAAGCATGGACGGGGAGCGGCATCGTCTTCGCGCCCGACGCGCAACGCTCGCTCGCCGCGCTCGCGCAACCGCCGGCACCCCTCGCGCTGCTGATCGGTCCCGAAGGCGGATTCGACGAACGCGAATTGCGCGCGGCCCGAGCGCGCGACTTTCATCCGGTGCGGCTCGGCCCGCGCGTGCTGCGGACCGAGACGGCAGCCGCGGCGGCGCTTGCGGTGCTGCAGTCGATGTGGGGAGACGGGCGATGATGCGAGTCCGGCTGTGGCTGCCGATCGCGGCAATGATTGCCGGTTGCGCAACGCCGCCGGCGACCGATCGTGCGGGCTGATGCGGTACGCGTTCGTCGTGCTGGGCGAGGAAGGCCGCCCGGTGGCGCGCGTGATCACCGCCGCTGCCGCCTGTCCGGAAATCGAGTTCGACGGCGTCGGCGTGACGATGGACGTTCGTGCGCGCCCGGCGACGATCCCGCTGCGGCCGACACGCAGCGAGCCGGCAGAGTCGAAACCATCCGCGTTCCCGGTGCTCGTCTGCGAGAAGGCGATTCCGGCATCCGCCCGCCGAGCCGTCGTCGACGGACGCGCGCTGGCGCTGCCGAAGGCGAGCCCGCAGCGGATCGTCGTGGTGGGGGACACCGGCTGCCGCCTGAAGTCCACGGACCGGGTCTTCCAGGCTTGCAACGACACCGCGCAGTGGCCGTTCGCGGCGGTCGCCGGCGCGGCGGCAGATGCCCGCCCCGATCTCGTCATCCACGTCGGCGACTATCACTACCGCGAGAACGCATGCCCGGCCGGCAACGCCGGATGCGCGGGCAGCCCCTGGGGCTACGGCTGGGATGCGTGGGAGGCCGATCTCTTCGCCCCCGCGGAAAGACTGCTCGCTGCGGCGCCATGGATCGTCGTGCGCGGCAACCACGAATCGTGCAGCCGCGCCGGGCAAGGCTGGTGGCGATTCCTCGATCCGCGCCCGCTATCCCCCGGACAGGACTGCAACGCCGCCGTGGACGACGCGAGCGGCGACTACAGCGAACCGTATGCGGTGCCGCTCGGGTCGGCTGCGGGGGCCGACACCCAGTTCATCGTTTTCGATTCTTCGCTGGTCGGCGTCTTGCCGCTGCCGCCGAGCGACGCGATGCATGTCAGGTATCGGGGCCAGCTCGAGCGCGCGTTCGCGCTCGCGGCGCGACGGCCCAACACTTTCTTCATGAACCACCATCCGGTGCTCGCGTTCGCGCCGAATCCGGCCAAGCCCGACACCCCGTTCCCGGGCAACGGCGCGCTGCAATCGGTGCTGGGAGCGCTGCAGCCGACGGTGCTCTTCCCGCCCGAGGTGAAGGCGCTCCTCGCCGGTCACGTGCACCTGTTCGAAGTAGTCAGTTTTTCGACGCCGCAGCCGGCACAGTTCGTTTCCGGCAACGGCGGCGACTGGATCGACACGCCGCTGCCCTCTCCGCTGCCGGCGGGCACGACGCCCATGCCCGGCGCGGTGATCGCGAGCCTGGTGGCGACGAACCGGTTCGGCTTCATGACGATCGAGCGCGACGGCGCGGGCTGGCGGATGGTCGCGCACGACGCGCGCGGCGTGCCGATGATCTCGTGCACGCTGTTCGAGCGTAGCGCGAAATGCGATGCAGCGGCGCCGCAATGAAGTCGTGAAGACGGGGACAGACTCCAATGTTCATCCGGGTCTGTCTCCGCCTCCCTGGGGTCTGTCCCCAGCCGCAGATTCGCGACCTGGCCCTGGCTTCAGCGCCGCGTACCCGCGGTCGTAGACAAGGGCAGGGGTTTGCCGGTCAGCATCAGCGCCGTCGCGCGGAACTCGTCCCAGACGTTGCCGCGGCCGATGCCCTTCGCCAGCGCGTCGAGCCGCGCGAGCGCGGACAGCAGAGGCGCGATGGCTTCCGGCGGCACGCGGCGCGCGGCGCGTTCCATCGCCGCCTGCCGCTTGCCCCAGACCCGCGCGTTGCGAATGGCAACCGCGATCGGCGTTCCCGCCGCGATCGCCTCGCGCACCGACGCCAGCGCGTGGACGTCCTCGGAGAGCTGCCATAACAGCAGCTGGATGCCTTCGCCTTCGGCCTCCAGCGCGGCGATGATGCGCAGCACGCGGGCAGGGTCCGCCGCGAGCCACGCTTCCGACAGCTGGAAGACGTCGTAGCGGGCGACGTCGGTCACCGCGCGCTCGACGTCGTCCCCGTCGAGTTCACCTTCAGGCAAGAGCAGGCCCAGCTTTTCGATTTCCTGGCGCGCGGCGAGCAGGTTGCCCTCGCAGCGGTCCGCGAGAAACGCGAGCGTCTCCGGCGCGGCACGCTGCCCTTGCCGGGCGAGGCGCGCCGCGATCCACCCCGGCAACGCGTCGCGGTCCAGCGGGTAGACGGCGACCGCGGCCCCCGCGTCCGCGAGCGCCGTGAACCACGACGAAGACTGCGCGGCGCGATCGAGCTTCGGCAGCGTCACGAGCAGCAGCTGATCGGCATTCGGATGCGCAGCGCAGGCTTCGAGCGCTTTTGCGCCTTCCACTCCCGGCTTGCCGGAAGGGATGCGCAGATCGACGAGCTTGCGCGAACCGAAGAGACCGAGGTTGGCGCTGGCTGCGAGAAACGCATCCCATTTGAATCCGGGCTCGACGACCAGGACTTCGCGCTCGTCGTAACCGGCCTTGCGTGCGGCCGCGCGAATCGCGTCGCCCGCCTCGATCGCGAGCAGCGGCTCGTCGCCGTGGACGACGTAGATCGGCGCGAGCGGGCGTTCGAGATGCGCGGCAAGCTGGTTCAGGCGAAGTTCCATGTTCGATGTCGTCCCGCGCTTGCGCCCGGCGTCGATCGGCGCCAGCGCCTGCTACGCCGGCTTCTTCGCGAACTGCAATCGCCTTACGATCTGCTGCACGGCGTCGGTCTGCATCTCCTTGTAGAGCCTTGCCTCCTCCGCCTCGCGTGCGAGCACTTCGGACTCGCTGAACGTGAACGAGCGGCGGATGACGATCTCTCCCGCCGGCAGCCAGTCCTTGCCGCTGGCATCGTGCAGCGCGAACGTCACGCGCTTGGTCAACAGGAATTCGCGGGCGCGCCCGCCGCCCGACAGCGACAGCACCTGCTTGTCGTCGGTGACGTTCGAGACGTCGAAAATGACCTGTGCCGCCGCGGCGCTGTCGACCAGCGTCGTGCCGCTCCCGGCAAGCGCGCGTTTCAGCTCCGCGGTGAATGGAACGTTGGCCGGGGAATTGATGAACAGCGTCGAAAAGGCGTAGCTGACATCGCCACGCAGATGGAATCCGCATCCGCCGGCCGCGGAGGCGAGGGCGACGGCGAACAGGAACCCGGCGAGGCCGCGGCGGCGCGCCGGCGCGCCGGCTGTCCGTGACGCAGATCCCCGGTCCGGCCGGCCCGCGTGCCCGAGGCGTTCAAACCACGACATTGACGAGGCGTCCCGGCACGACGATCACCTTCTTCACCGGCGCGCTCCCCGCGTGCTTCGCGACCTCGGCGCTCGCCCGCGCGGCCGCCTCGATGGCCCCGGCGTCGGCGCCCGCGGGCACCCTGAACTTGCCGCGCAGCTTGCCGTTGATCTGCAGCACGAGCTCGATCTCGTCCTGGACCAGCGCCTCGGGGTCGACCTGCGGCCACGGTGCGTCGAGGAGATCCCCGCTCTCGGCGGCAAAGCCCAGATCGTTCCAGAGGCTCCAGGTGCTGTGCGGGACGACCGGATACAGCACGCGGAGCAGGATCGACAGCCCCTCGCGCGCGAGCGCTCCCGCGCCGGCGGCGTCGGCCGGCACCGCCTCGAGCGCGTTCAGCATCTTCATGCCGGCCGACACGACGGTGTTGTACTGGATCCGTTCATAGTCGTAATCGGCCTGCTTCAGCGTGAGGTGGATCTCCCGTCGTGCTGCCTTCACGGGAGCGGCCGCGTCGCGCCAGTTGCCGGCGCCGGCATCCGCGCGGACGGCGGCGCTCGCCTGCGCGTACGTCCACAGGCGGCGCAGGAAGCGGTGGGCGCCTTCGACGCCGGTGTCCGACCACAGCGCGGTGTCCTCGGGCGGGCCGGCGAACATCACGAACAGCCGGGCCGTGTCGGCGCCGAACTTCGCGATCAGCTGCTGCGGATCGACGCCGTTCTTCTTGCTCTTCGACATCGTCCCGATGCCGCCATACTCGACGCGCTCGCCGTCCGCCTTCGCCGTCGCGCCGACGATGCGGCCCTCGGCGTCGGCTTCGACGTTCACCTCGCCCGGGGCGAAGTAGTCGATGCCGCCCTTTTCGGTGCGGCGGAAGAAGATGTGGTTGAGCAGCATCCCCTGCGTCATCAGCCGCGTGAAGGGCTCGTCGAACTTGACGAGCCCGAGGTCGCGCATGACCTTGGTCCAGAAGCGCGCATAGAGCAGGTGCAGGATCGCGTGCTCGATGCCCCCGATGTACTGGTCCATCGGGTTCCAGTAGTCGTTGCGGGCGTCGACCATCGTCGGCGCGTCGGGGCACGCGTAGCGCATGTAGTACCACGACGAGTCGACGAACGTGTCCATCGTGTCGGTCTCGCGCCGCGCGGGCTGGCCGCAGCGCGGGCACGCGCAGTCGACGAAATCGGCGCGCTTCGCGAGCGGGTTGCCGGTGCCGTCGGGCACGCAATCCTCGGGCAGCACGACGGGCAGATCCTGTTCCGGCACCGGGACGTCGCCGCATGCCGGGCAGTGCACGATCGGGATCGGTGTTCCCCAATAGCGCTGGCGGGAGATGCCCCAGTCGCGCAACCGCCACGTCGTCCTGCGCTCGCCCAGGCCCTTGGCGGCGAGGTCGGCGGCGATCGCGTCGACGGCCATCTCGTAGCCAAGCCCGTCGTATTTGCCCGAATTGATGCATTTCCCGAGCTTGCTTTCATAACTCGGGTTCCAGGTCGCAACGTCGAACCGGAGCTTCCCGATTTCGCGCTCCAGGAATTCGATCCGGTCGGACTTGCCGGAATCGATTTCGCGCCGCTCGCGGTCCAGGGCCTCGCGGAACGCAATGACTTCGCCGCTCTCCACGACCTGCCGAATCGGCAAGGCCGTACTTCTGCGCGAACGCGAAGTCGCGCTCGTCGTGCGCCGGCACGCCCATCACCGCGCCGTCGCCGTAGGCCATCAGCACGTAATTGCCGACCCACACGCCGACCTGTTCGCCGGTAAGCGGGTGCGCGACGGACAGGCCGGTCGGCATCCCCTTCTTCTCCATCGTCGCGAGGTCGGCCTCCATCACGCTGCCGCGCTTGCACTCGTCGATGAACGCGGCGAGCTCAGGATTCGTCTTCGCCGCGTGGGCCGCGAGCGGATGCTCGGCCGCGACCGCGCAGAACGTCACCCCCATGATCGTGTCGGCGCGCGTCGTGAACACGTACATCCGCCCGCCGCCGATCGGCTTGCCGTCTGTGTCCGCGATGTCGTGCGTGAACGCGAACCGCACGCCCTGGCTCTTGCCGATCCAGTTCGCCTGCATCGCGCGCACGCGCTCGGGCCAGCCCGTCATCCGGTCCAGGTTGTCGAGCAGCTCGTCGGCGTAGTCGGTGATCCGCAGGTAGTACATCGGGATCTCGCGCTTCTCGACGGGCGCTCCGGAGCGCCAGCCGCGCCCGTCGATCACCTGCTCGTTCGCGAGCACCGTCTGGTCGACGGGGTCCCAGTTGACGACGCCGGTCTTCTTGTACGCAATGCCCTTCTCCAGCATCTTCAGGAACAGCCACTGGTTCCAGCGGTAGTAGGCGGGATCGCAGGTCGCGATCTCGCGCGACCAGTCGATCGCGAGCCCTACCGCCTGCATCTGCTGCTTCATGTGGGCGATGTTGTCGTAGGTCCACGGCGCGGGCGCGACGCCGCTCTTCATCGCCGCGTTCTCCGCCGGGAGCCCGAACGCGTCCCAGCCCATCGGCACCAGCACGTTGTACCCCTTCATCCGCAGGTGCCGGTACATCATGTCGCTGATCATGTAGTTGCGCACGTGCCCCATGTGCAGGATGCCCGAGGGGTACGGCAGCATCGACACGCAGTAGAACTTTTTCCGGTCGGTGCGCTCGACGGCGCGATAGGCGTCGGCCGCCTTCCACGCGGCCTGCGCGGCGGCTTCGATCGCGGCGGGATTGTAGGGTTTCATGGGGATCCGATGCTCCGCGCCGCCGGGCACGTCGCGGCGACCGGTTGAGGCAAGAGCCCAATTATACCGGCGGGCCCCTCGGCGGCACCCCGTCAGGTGCCCGGCAACTCCCGCGCGACGAGTGCGTAGACCCCCAATGCCGCGAACAGCACCGCCGCGGCGATGCGCACCGCCTTGAACGGGATTTTCGCCGACGCGGCCTTGCCGACCAGCACCACGGGGACGTTGGCGAGCAGCATCCCGAGGGTGGTGCCGAGCACGACCGCAAGCAGCGAAGGGAACCTTGCTGCCAGCACGACCGTCGCCACCTGGGTCTTGTCGCCCATCTCGGCCAGGAAGAACGCCACGACCGTCACGCCGAAGACGCCCCAGCGGGTTGCCGGCGGCGGCTCGTCGTCGTCGAGCTTGTCGGGCCGCAACGCCCAGATCGCCACGGCGAAGAACGACAGCGCGACGAGCCAGGTCAGCACCTCGGCCGGCACGAAGGCGCGAAACAGGTTGCCCAGGAAGCCGGCGAGCGCGTGGTTGGCGAGCGTCGCGACCAGGATGCCGGCGATGATCGGCAGGGGCTTTTGAAAACGTGCGGCCAGCACCAGCGCCAGCAACTGGGTCTTGTCGCCGATTTCGCCGAGCGCGACGACGCCCGTCGAGACGAGAAAAGCTTCCATGGGAACCGACCGGTGAGTTTGTTGTTGGGGTGGGCGGTGCGGGCGCGGGCGCCTGCCAGGGTCTTTGCGCGGGCGGGAGGGGGAAGGACCCCCGTCGCCGTCCTGCGGCATTGCGCAGGTAGAATTATAGATTGGCCGGGAACCTTTCGGCCCACGACTCGCCCAATCCAGTGCGCAGCACCCCCGTGGCTCCCCCATGATTCCTCCCCGCCCGCCTCTCGTTGCCGCCTGCCGCATGTTCATCGCGGCGGCAGCGCTTGCGCTGGCCGGAGGCGCAATCGCGGCCCCGGTGAAGACCGCGCATGTCGAGGCCGAACTCGTTGCCGCCACGACCGCGCTCGTTCCGGGCGAGCCGGTCACCCTCGCGCTGCGGCTGTCGATGGAAAAGGGTTGGCACACGTACTGGCAGAATCCCGGCGATTCCGGACTGCCCACGACGATCGCCTGGAAGCTGCCTGCCGGCATCGAAGCCGGACCGATCGAGTGGCCTGCGCCGCGCGAGCTGCCGGTCGGCCCGCTCGTCAATTACGGCTACGAAGGCGAGGTGCTGCATCTCGTCCAATTGAAGGTGCCGCGCACGCTGACCATCGGCGACACGGTGGTGCTCGCGGCGCGCGCGGAATGGCTCGTGTGCAAGGAGGTCTGCATTCCCGAGGGCGCGGACCTGACGCTCGCGCTGCCCGTGCAGAATGCCGCGTCGCCTGACCCGCGCTGGGGCGCCGCGATTGCCGCCGCGCGCGCCGCGCTGCCGCGGCCGCTCGCGGGATGGCAGTCGAGCGCGGAAGGCCGCGGCAACACGATTGCGCTGAAGCTCGTGCCGCCCGCGGGTGCGACGGATCCGGGCGCGATCCGCTTCTTTCCGTTGGCGCCGGACCGGATCGAGCCCTCCGGGCCGCAGCGCGTGACGCGCGACGGCAACGCGTATGTGGTGAGCTTGCCGGTCGCGGCCACGCTCGCAGGTCCGCTGGATCGCATCGCGGGCGTCGTGACCGCGGCTGGCGGTTTCGGAAACGCGCAGGCGGCAACGATCGATGTCGCCGTCGCCGGCAGCGTCGCCGCGGGCGCGAAGCCCGCGCCCGTGGCCGCGCCCGCGCTCAATCTCGCGCCGGCGCCGATGGCGGGCGGCGACGGCCTGACGCTCGCGCTGGCCGTCCTGTCCGCGCTCCTCGGCGGCCTCATCCTCAATCTAATGCCCTGCGTCTTCCCGGTGCTCACGTTGAAGGTGCTGGGCTTCGCGACGCACAACGACACCCGGCCGACGCTGCGGCACGAGGCCGGCGCGTTCGCCGCGGGTGTCGTGCTGACGTTCGTGGCGCTGGGCGCGGTGCTCGCCTTGCTGCGCGCCGCCGGCGAAGAGCTGGGCTGGGGTTTCCAGCTGCAGTCCCCGGCGGTGGTCAGCGCGCTCGCGATCCTGTTCTTCGTGCTGGCGCTGAACCTGTCCGGCGTGTTCGAGTTCGGGCAGCTGGCCCCGTCGGGCGTGACGGGTTGGACTTCGAAGAACCGCACGCTCGATGCGTTCGGTTCCGGCATCCTCGCCGTCATCATCGCGTCGCCCTGCACGGCGCCGTTCATGGGTGCGGCGCTCGGTTACGCCATGACCGGCACCACGGCGACGATGCTCGTCGTGTTCGTGGCCCTCGGCGTCGGGATGGCGCTGCCCTATGTGTCCCTCGCATGGTTCCCCGGCTGGCGCCGGCGCCTGCCCCGTCCCGGGCCGTGGCTGGAGCGCTTCAAGCAGGTGCTGGCGTTTCCGTTGTATGCGACGGTGATCTGGCTCGCCTGGGTGCTGGGTGCGCAGCGCGACAACGACGCGCTCTCGCGCCTGCTGCTCGTGCTGCTCTGCGTCGGCTTCGCCCTGTGGGCGTGGCGGATCGTGCGCACGGGTGGCGCGCGACCGTGGGGCATCGCCGGATTCATCGCGCTTGCGGGTGCGGCGACGGTCGCGTGGCCGCTGTTCGCCACCGAACCCCCGGCACCGGCAAAGTCGGCAGGCAGCGGTGCCGCGAGCGACGAGCGCGAATGGACGGCGTTCACGCCCGCGGCAGTCGCGGCGCTGACCGCGTCCGGCCGCCCGGTGTTCGTCGACTTCACCGCGGCATGGTGCGTGACGTGCCAGGTCAACAAGCGGCTGGTGCTCAATGCCGACGACGTGCGCGCGCGGTTTGCCGAGAAGCACGTCGCGCTCGTGCGCGCCGACTGGACGCGCCGCGACCCCGCGATCACGCAGGCGCTGGCGGCGCTCGGCCGCAACGGCGTTCCCGTCTACGTGCTGTACCGGCCCGGCAAGGAACCGCTGCTGTTGCCGGAGGTCCTGCAGCGGAGCACGATGCACGAAGCGCTGGCCACGCTCTGACCGGTGCGGAGCACGGCTTGCATTCCACCGCCGCCGGAGTTAATTTCCCAATGCGACTGGAGGTCACGATGCGCTCACGTTTGATTCCGTCCGGTGTTGCCGTTGCGCTGCTGTTCGCGGCCGGCGCTGCCGCTGCCGTGGTGTCCGGTGCCGCCGCGCCCGGGTTCACGATCACCGACACCGCCGGCAAGGCGGTGCGGCTCGCCGACTACAAGGGCAAGTACGTCGTGCTCGAATGGACCAACCCCGAGTGCCCGTTCGTGCGCAAGCACTATTCCAGCGGGAACATGCAGTCGCTGCAGAAGGAATGGGGCGGCCGGGACGTCGTCTGGCTGGCGATCAACTCCACCGTTGCGGGCCACTCGGAATTCAAGACCCCGCGCGAAATGAGCGACTGGATGCAGGCGCAGGGCGCGGCGCCGGCGGCGACGCTGCTCGATTCGACCAGCGCCACCGGGCGTGCGTATGCCGCGAAGACCACGCCGCACATGTTCGTCGTCGACCCGGCCGGAAAGATCGTCTACGCCGGGGCGATCGACGACAAGCGTTCCGCGAATCCCGCCGACGCGAAGACCGCGCACAACTACGTTCGCGCAGCGCTGGCCGAGGCGACGGCGGGCAAGCCGGTCACCGTCGCCAGCACGACGCCCTACGGCTGCAGCATCAAGTATTGACGCGTTGCGCCCGGCCGTTCGCGGCGGTAGCCGCGGTCCTGGTCGTCGCCGGCTGCGGGCCGGATGGCGCGCGGCCGCTGCAGGGATACGTCGAAGGCGAATACGTGCGCGTCGCGGCGCCGTTCGCCGGCACGCTCTCCGAGCTTTCGGTGAAGCGTGGCGATCAGGTCGCCGCCGGGGCGCCGCTGTTCGCGCTGGAGCGGGAGAACGAGTCCGCCGCGCGCCGCGAGGCCGGGGAGCGGCTCGCGGCGGCCGAGGCGCGCCTCGCCAACCTGCGCAGCGGCAAGCGGCCGCCCGAAGTCGAGACCGCCGCCGAGCAGTTGCAGCAGGCGCGCGCGATGCGCGAGCTGTCGGCGGCGAACGTGCAGCGCCAGCAGCAGCTCTTCGCCAGCGGCTTCATCAGCGGCGCCGCTCTCGACGACGCCCGGGCGCAGGCCAGACGCGACGAAGCCCGCGTCAAGGAGCTCGAGGCCGTCGTGGCGACGGCGAAGATGCCGGCGCGCGCCGACGAGATCCGCGCCGCCGAGGCCGATGCCCGGGCGGCCCGCGAGGTGGTCGCGCAGAGCGCATGGCGACTGGCGCAGCGCGTCGTCGCGGCGCCCGCGGCGGGACTCGTGCACGACACGTACTACGTCGTCGGCGACTGGGTGCCGGCGGGCAGCCCGGTGGCGAGCGTGCTGCCGCCGGGCAACGTCAAGGTCCGCTTCTATGTCGCGGAGACGGCGCTCGGTCGCCTGAAGCCGAGGACAGACCCTGACGATCACCTGCGACGGCTGCGCCGCGCCCATCGCGGCGAAGATCGTGTTCATCTCCGATCGCGCGGAATTCACCCCGCCCGTGCTCTACTCGAAGGAGAACCGGTCGAAGCTCGTCTATCTCGTCGAGGCGAAGCCGGCGCTGGCCGACGCGGCCAAACTGCATCCGGGACAGCCGGTCGACGTGACGTTGCCCGCGTCGTGATCGACGGCTATGCCCATGGTCGACGACATCGTCATCGACGTGCGCGGCCTGAACAAGAGCTTCGGCCGCCATCACGTCGTCAAGGATCTCGCGCTGTCGGTGCGCCGCGGCGAGATCTTCGGCTTTCTCGGGCCGAACGGCAGCGGCAAGACCACGTCGATCCGGATGCTGTGCGGGCTGCTGACGCCGGACAGCGGCGAGGGCACGTGCCTCGGCTTCGACATCCGGCGCGAGTCGAAGGCCATCAAGCGCCACGTCGGCTACATGACGCAGCGGTTCTCGCTGTGGGAGGACCTGACGATCCGCGAGAACCTTCGCTTCGTCGCGCGGATGTACTCGATGGACGACGGCCGACCCCGTGTCGAAGCGGCGCTCGCGCAGCTCGGTCTCGCCGATCGCGCGAACCAGCTCGCGGGCGAACTGTCCGGCGGCTGGAAGCAGCGCCTGGCGCTCGCCGCGTGCCTGCTGCACGAGCCGCGGTTGCTGCTGCTCGACGAGCCGACGGCCGGCGTCGATCCGAAGGCGCGGCGCGATTTCTGGGACCAGCTGCACGAGCTCGCCGCGCAAGGCATCACGGTGCTGGTCAGCACGCACTACATGGACGAGGCCGAGCGCTGCCACAAGCTCGGCTACATCCTCGGCGGGCGGCTGCTGGTGCAGGGCACGGCCCGCGAGGTCGTCGCGAGCCAGTCGCTCGTCGCGTGGACCGTCGACGGCCCCGAGCTGGCCGCCCTCGCCACCCGCCTGCGGGCGCTGCCCGCGGTCGAACAGGTAGCGGCGTTCGGCGCGGCGTTGCACGTCACCGGGTCCGATGCCAGCGCGCTCGATGCGGCGCTCGCGCCGGTGAAGTCCGAGCCGGGCCGCAACTGGCGGCGGATCGAGCCCGGCCTCGAGGACGTGTTCATCCACTTGATGCAGGACGGCGCGGAGCAGGCGCCTGCGCGCGCGGGGGCGCGCCGCGCATGAGCGATTTCTTTTCGTTCTCGCGCTGGCTCGGCATCGTCGGCAAGGAATTCATCCAGCTGAAGCGCGACCGGCTGACGTTCGGCATGATCGTCGGCATACCGGTCATCCAGCTCGTCCTGTTCGGGTTCGCGATCAACTCCGATCCCAAGCACCTGCCGACGATGCTCCTCGACGCCGACCGCAGCGAGTTCTCGCGCAGCATCGGCGAGCGCTCTCGCCAACAGCAGCTATTTCGCCTTCATCGGCGAGGCGGCGAGCGAGGCGGAGGCGGATCGCGCGCTCGCCACCGGTCGCGCGCAGTTCGTCGTCACCATTCCCGCCGGGTTCTCGCGCGCGCTGGTGCGCGGGGAGCGTCCCGCGGTGCTGGTCGAAGCCGACGCCACCGACCCCACCGCGACGGGCAACGCGCTCGCCGCGCTCGGCCGGCTGGCGCAATCCGCGCTGGCGCACGATCTCACCGGTCCGCTGGCGCCGCTCGCGGCAGGACCGGGCGCGTTCGAGGTGGTCGTGCACGCGCGGTACAACCCGGAGGCCGTCACGCAGTACAACATCGTGCCGGGGCTGATGGGCGTGATCCTGACGATGACGATGGTGCTGATGACCGGGCTCGCGATCACCCGCGAGCAGGAGCGGGGGACGATGGAGAACCTGCTGTCCACGCCCGCGACGGCGCTCGAGGTGATGACCGGCAAGATCGTGCCCTACGTGATGATCGGCCTCGTCCAGGTGACGCTCGTGCTGATCCTGGCGCGCCTCATCTTCGCCGTGCCGATGCACGGGAACCTCGGCGTGCTCTATCTCGCCGTGCTGCTGTTCATCGCCGCGAATCTGACGCTGGGCCTCACCTTCTCGGCGGTGGCGCGGAACCAGCTGCAGGCGATGCAGATGACGTTCTTCTTCTTCCTGCCGTCGATGCTGCTGTCCGGCTTCATGTTCCCGTTCCGCGGCATGCCGGGCTGGGCGCAGGCGATCGGCGAAGTGCTGCCGCTGACGCACTTCCTGCGCATCGTGCGCGGCGTGCTGCTGAAGGGCAACGAATTCGCGGACGTGCTGCCCGAGACCTGGCCGATCGTCGCGTTCATGGCGGTCGTGCTGCTGATCGGGTTGCGCACGTTCCGCAGCACGCTGGATTGAGCGTCCGCGGCCGGGATTTGATCCGGCGATCGGAGTCGAATCGCAGGTGGCCGTGGCACGGCATTGGATCGTCCGCTCAATCAGGTTCGGCCCGTCCACAACCGCCGCCAGCCCTCGTGCCCGAGGCGGCGCAACGTCTCGATATTCCGCTCGTAGATGGCGGCGGCATCGGGATACGCCGCGACCGCGCGGTCGATGCTCGTTTCGCGCAGCAGGTGCAGCATCGGATGCGGTGAACGGTTGGTGCAGTTCGCGACGTCGTCGGGCGCGCTGCCGGCGAATTCGTAGGCAGGGTGGAAACTCGCGACCTGCAGGGTGCCTTCCAGCCCCAGGTCCCGGATCGCGCGATCGGCCTCCGGCAGGAAGAAATGAAAGTCGATGAAGTGGGTCATCGCCTGCGGATGGATCAGCAGCGTGGTCTCGACCTCTTCCGGCTTCGCCTGTTGCAGCAGTTCGAGCTCGTGCCGCAGTTCCGCGAGCAATTCCGCGGCCGATGTCGCCGCGGTGACCGCGTAACGAA
Organism: uncultured beta proteobacterium; assembly: GCA_963751405.1. Lineage (GTDB taxonomy): Bacteria > Pseudomonadota > Gammaproteobacteria > Burkholderiales > Casimicrobiaceae > CAIWHR01. The sequence continues at coordinate 27,318 of CAVVUJ010000010.1, forward strand.
TCTGCCGCTTGACGTGGACCGCCTTGGCGAACGGGCACAGGTTGAGCCCGATCACCGCGCGCTCCAGCCAGCGTTGCGTCGAACGGATGGCGGCGGCGGCGGTAGCCCGATCACCGCTCGCTCGAGCCAGAATTGCGTCGAACGGACGACGGCGGCGGTGGTCGCCGCGTCGGCATAGGGGATCAGGACATCGCGCATGGATCGAGTGCTGGGGGCTGCGCTTGCCACGGTACGCCAAGCCGTCCGCGATGGCGACTCGGGCGCCTGGCCGCCGGCATGTTGCCGCGACGGGCTGTTGCAGAACTCCGGCGGCGCATCTGGAGAGTACAGGATGTCGGTGTCAAGTCAGTTGGCATGGTGCTTGCTGTGTCCCGACTCATGAACGCCATTTTTCCTCCCAACCAGACCTTTGGCACTCGAACCCATGGAGGTGTCGACCCCTGACGATGACGCGGCTCGCCGGGCGAACGATGGATCCATCGCCGCTGCCGCAGGTCAAACCGGACTCCGCATGACGGCCGCCGACGAGTTCCTCGCCGCCGCGACCAAGGAGTACCAGGAAGGTCACATTGACGCGGCGCTCTGGGCCCGGGCGGCGGCCCAATCCGGCGCGGACGAATCGTTGGCGATTGCCGCCTATCTGCGCGCCCGCGCTACCGCATTGCGGCTCCAAAGGCGAGACCGGCGCGCGGAAAGGCGGGCGAGCAGGGCCGGATCGATGCAGGGCACGAGAAGAGACACAAGGTCGACGCCGAGGCGTACCCGGAAAATGCGGCGGCCACGGCCACGGCCGCGGGCGTCCGCCTCGGCGGTGCGCAACCTAAGCTTGAAGTACGCGGCCATGGCCGCTGTCGCGCTTGCGTCCGTGGTCGCAGTCGTCCGGCTGATGGCGCCACCCCAGGAGAGCGACTCGGCCGGACAGCCGAGCGTGTCCGTCGCGGCGCCTTCGGCCGAGCGATCTTCGCCGGCGAGGCCGGTCGCGAGCGCGCAACCGGTCGCCGGGAGCACCAGCGGTGGCACAAGCCACGACGACGCGGCGTCCCTCGCTCGAGGCCATGGTGCAGCAACAGAAGGACGCCGGCAATTGGAATGTCCTCGTGCTCTACGCATCAGAGTGGACGCGAAAACAGCCGGACAATGCGACCGCATGGAGCGAGCTCAGCATCGGATATGCCAATCTGCGTCAATTCGATGACGCGCTCGGCGCGGCCGAAAAGGCGGTGTCACTGTCGCCGCAGGACGCGCGGCTTTGGCGCAATCTCGGCCACCTGAACCTGAACCTGGAGCGCCTGCCCGAAGCGGGAAGCGCATTCGACAGGGTGTTGGCAATTGAGCGCCGAGGATGCGGATGCGCTGTGCGGAGCCGCAATGGTCGCGCAAAGACTGGGGCGGATGAAAGACGCGGATGCGATTGCAAGACGGGCCAAGGCCGCCGAAGGCGGTTGCCCCGGCTTGAGCGATGGCGAGAGCGTGGCGGTGGTTGCGCGCCAGCCCGCGGCACGCAAGCCCGCGTCTTCAGTCGGCCGCTGACCCGGGAGCCAGCAACGGTTTGCCGCGCAAAGCCCCGGATGGCGCGCGCTCCGCATAGGGAGCGAACGCGTCACCCGCGGAATGTTTCTTCCATCTCGCGCCGAAACCTGACGGCGTCGTTCGCCGCGTCGACGGCGACGTCGTCCCAGCGCACGGCCTCGTGCGCCTTGACCGGACGCAGCAGTTTCACTCCGTGCGCGAGCCCCAGCGGCAAGCCGCCGAGAGCGAGCGAGTCCGCGGCGGGAAAGAGCTTCCCGTACACCGTGTAGCCACCCTCGCCGTCGAGCGTCTCGCCCGCGGCGAGATCGCGCTTCGCCGTGGCAACGACGTCGCCGTGCCACGCGGTGGGCGCGCCGGTCGGCTCGCCGCGCAGGCCCACCGACGCGACGCTGATGCCGAGCTCGAGCCCGATCGCGTGGTACGGCTTGTACATCGCCGAATAGCGGCCCGAGGAATCGGTCGAGAAGCCATACTCGCGGAAGCAGCGACGCACGTAGTCCTCGCCGGTTGCGTCGCCGGCACGGAAGGTCACGTAGACGCCCCAGCGCAGATCGCGGAACACCGGGCGGCCATCGCGCTCGACGCTCGATATCACCTCGACCTGCCCGGCATGATGCAGCTGCCCGCCTTCGTCGCGCGGGCGCAGCACGCGGGGCAGGTCATCCACGCCGCATGGCGGGAAGGCGAGCCCGTCCGGCGCGGGGGTCAATCCCGTGGCATTCGCGACCGCCGCCATCTCGATCGCGCTCTTGGTGCCGTCGAGGAACGAGTTGAACATCCGCGCGTTGAAATCGCCGGCGGCCACCATCTCCGGCGTGAAGCCGTAGTAAGGCCACACCGTGTCCGGAGTCGACGCATGAAATTCGGGAAGATACTTCGTGCCCTTGCCGGCGGCGACCACCTCGAACCCTGCGGCGCGGCACCAGTCGACCATCTCGCAGATCAGCGCGGGCTGGTCGCCATAGGCGAGCGAATAGACGACGCCGGCCTCCCGCGCGCGCCGGGCGAGGAGCGGGCCCGCGAGCGCATCGGCTTCCACGTTGACCATGACGACGTGCTTGCCGTGCGCGCAACAGGCGAGCACATGGCGGATGCCCGCCGCGGGATGGCCGGTCGCGTCGATGACGATCTCGATCTCCGGCGCGGCAATGAGCGCGGGCGCGTCGTCGGTGATGCAGGTGGCACCGGCCTTCGCGGCATCGGCGAACGAGCGGGCGGCGAAGCGCTGCGGCGCCCAGCCGGTGCGCGCGAGCGCGGCCCTGGCGCGATCCGGCGCAAGATCGGCGATCGCCACGACGTGGATGCCGGGCGTGTGCTTCGCCTGCGCGAGATACATCGCGCCGAATTTGCCGGCGCCGATCAGGCCCACCCTGAGCGGACGGCCTTCGGCGGCGCGCGCCAGCAGCATGCGATGGAGGTTCACGGCGTGATTATCGCGCCCGTTCTCAACGCAGCGCCAGTGCCAGCCCGAGCGGGACGAAGGCGACGGACATCATGTTGCCGATCAGCACGATCGAGGCGACCTTTCCGGGTTCCTGCCGATACTGCTCGGCGACCATGAAATTGAGCACCGCGGGCGGCAGGCAGCCGAACAGGATCAGCAGTCCCCGCTGCGCCTCGTCCAGCCCGAGGATCGGGCTCAGCAGCACGGCCATCGCGATGCCGGTCAAGGGACAGACGAGGCCGCCGACGACGCCGATGCGCCAATCGCTCCACTGCACGTCCATCAGCCGGGCGCCGAGCGAAAGCAGCATCATCGGGATCAGCGCGTCACCCACGATCCTGAACGTGGTCGACGCCCATTCCGGGAGCGGCGGGTGCGTCAGCGCAAAGGCGAAGCCGATGCCGGTCGACCAGACCATCGGGTTCTTCAGCAGCCGCCCGAAGCGCGCATGGTGGTCGATCATCCACGCGCCGACGGTGAAGTGCAGCAGGTTCGAGATCGTGAACAACGCCACCATGGCCGAGAAGCCCGACGGCCCGAACGCGAGCACGGCGAGCGGCAGGCCCATGTTGCCGCAATTGTTGAACATCATCGGCGGCACGAAGGTCCGGTGGTCCTCGTGCAGGAGCTTCGCGAACGGCCAGGCGATGAGACCCGAGCCCAGGACGACGCCGATGCTGCCGAGGATCAGCAGCCGGTTGGCGGCAACGTCGAAGTCCTTGCTGGCGAGAGCCGAGAAGATCAGCGCCGGGGACAGCACATTCATGCTGATCCGGTTGACCCAGCCCATGTCCGGTTTCGCGCGCCGCGCGTACAGCCAGCCCAGCGCGATGATCGAGAACACCGGCAGGATGATGCCGAGGACGCGCTCCAGCATCAGAGGATGTAGCGGGCCAGATTCTCGTCGCCGGCAATGCCCTTGAGCCTCGCGTCGACGTAAGTGGCGTCGATCGTGAACGATTCGCCGGTGTGCCGCGTCGCGTGGAACGAGAGGTCGTCGAGCAGGCGCTCCATCACGGTGTGCAGGCGCCGCGCGCCGATGTTCTCCTGCCGCTCGTTGACCGCGAACGCGATTTCCGCCAGTCGCCGTATGCCGTCGGGCTGGAAGTCGAGATGCACGTTCTCGGTCGCGAGCAGCGACTGGTACTGGCGGACGAGGCAGGCGTCCGTCGCCGTGAGGATCTGCTCGAAATCGTTGACGGAAAGCGGCGACAGCTCGACGCGGATCGGAAAGCGGCCCTGCAGCTCCGGGATCAGATCCGACGGTTTCGAGAAATGGAACGCGCCCGACGCGATGAACAGGATGTGGTCGGTGCGGACCATGCCGTGCTTGGTCGACACCGTGGTGCCCTCGACCAGCGGCAGCAGGTCGCGCTGCACGCCCTGGCGCGAAACGTCGGCGCCGTGGGTCTCCTGCCGGCTGGCGATCTTGTCGATCTCGTCCAGGAACACGATGCCGTTCTGCTCGACGGCAGCGAGCGCCTTCGCCTTCATCTCGTCGTCGTTGATGAGCTTCGCGCCCTCTTCGTCGGTCAGCGTCTTCAGCGCCTCCGTGACCGTCATCTTCTTCAGCTTGCGCCGCGCGCCGCCCATCTGCTGGAACATCCCCTGCAGCTGGCTCGTCAGATCCTCCATGCCCGGCGGCGCCATGATCTCCATCTGCGGCGACAGCAGCGAGACCTCGACTTCGACTTCGCGCTCGTCGAGCTTCCCCTCGCGCAGCATCTTGCGGAACTTCTGCCGCGTCGTCGAATCCGTCGGCTGCATGTCGTGCAGGTTGACCTCGCGCGCCGGAGGCAGCAGCACGTCGAGCAGCCGCTCCTCGGCGGCATCGGCCGCCCGGTCGCGGACCTTGCGCGCCTCGGCTTCGCGCGTCTGCTTCAGCGCGGCCTCGACGAGATCGCGGATGATCGTGTCGACATCGCGGCCGACGTAGCCCACCTCCGTGAACTTGGTCGCCTCGACCTTGATGAACGGCGCTTCGGCCAGGCGCGCGAGCCGGCGCGCGATCTCGGTCTTGCCCACGCCGGTCGGGCCGATCATCAGGATGTTCTTCGGGGTGATCTCCTGCCGCAGCGGCTCGGGCACCTGCTGGCGGCGCCAGCGGTTGCGCAGCGCGATCGCGACCGCCCGCTTCGCCGCGTCCTGCCCGACGATGTGCTTGTCGAGCTCGCTGACGATTTCGGAGGGGGTCATGTGCGACATCGGCGTCCTGCGACGGGTACCAAACGGCCGCCGCGATGCGGCGACTCGCGCATTCTACCGCGACCCCTGCGCGTGCCGCTTCGAGCGTGTTGCCACGCGATGGCGCCGGTCATGGCGCCACGCGCATTCGCCAGCGCGGCGGGCATCGCTTATGATGCGCATCCACCGGGGACTCGCCGCACGGTCAGGCGATACACCCGACCAGCCCATCGTACCTTCCGAGGAGACAACATGAAACGGACTCTTCCCTGCATCGCGATCGTGGCGCTCTTCGCCGGCTGCGCTTCGATGTCGCCGTCCGGACCGTCGGCGGTTGCCGATCTCGTGCCGACCACGGGCAACACCGCCAAGGGCACCGTGACCTTCACGCAGAAGGGCGACAAGGTCATCGTCCATGCCATGGTCTCGGGACTCGCCGCGGGCACGCACGGCTTCCACATCCACGAGAAGGGCGATTGCAGTTCCGGCGACGGGATGAGCGCCGGCGGCCACTTCAATCCGCTCGGCAAGCCGCACTCGTACCCGACGGTCGAGGACCGGCACGCCGGCGACATGCCGATGCTGGCCGCCGACTCCGCCGGCAACGCGGTGCTCGATGGCGAGCTCGACGTGATCACGATCGGCAGTGGCGCGACGGACATCGTCGGCAAGGCGGTGATCGTGCACAAGGACGGCGGACGATTTCAAGACGCAGCCCACGGGCAACGCCGGTGCCCGCGTCGCCTGCGGGGTCATCCGCAAGTCCTGATTTCGGAATCGGCGTGGGGTCCCCCGTTCCACCACCACGACGCCCGCGGCAACGCTTCGGGCCGAGGCTTCGCGAAGGCGTGCGCCCCGCGCTTGCGATGGCCCTGGCCGGGTTGATCGCGGCTTGCGCGTCGAGTGACGACCTGGCGTTGCGCGGAACCAAATCGGCGAGCGCGATCGGTGCGCGGCTCGCGCAGATCGGCGGCGGCGGCGGGCACGGTCTGGTCACCTTCCGACCCTATGACGGCGGTCTCGTGATGGTGGCCGACCTCGGCGGGTTCACGGGCGGCTCGTATCGGATCGTCGTCCATGCCACGCCCGTCTGCACGTCGCCAAACGGATTTTCGGCCGGACCGCCGTTGCTGCTGCCGCAAACCGGTGCGCCGGTCGTTGTCGAGATGACCATTCACCACCAGGGCACTGCGACCATCACGACGCGGATCCCCGGGCTTGCGCTGAGCGGCCCCGCGGGCGTCGAGGGCAGATCCATCGTGCTGCATGCCAGCCGGACCGGGTCGCTCGAGGCGTCGCCCGGGATTCCCAACGACCGGGTCGCGTGCGGCGTGGTCGGCCCCGTACCCTCGCTCCTCTGAGCATGTTCCCTTTTCCCGCCCGGTAACGGGCCACCTTCGGAGTCACGATGGGCTTTCTCGCCGGCAAGAAGATCCTGATCACGGGCATTCTCTCGAATCGCTCGATTGCCTATGGCGTCGCGCATGCCTGCCGCCGCGAGGGCGCGACGCTCGCCTTCACGTACGTCAACGACGAGCTCAAGGACCGGGTCGTCAAGATCGCCGCCGAGTTCGGGCCCGTGCCGGTCTTGCCGTGCGACGTGACGAAGGACCAGGATGTGGACGCGCTGTTCGAGGCCATCGGCGCCGAGTGGGGCGCGCTCGACGGGTTGCTGCACGCCATTGCGTTCGCGCCGCGCGAGGCGCTGGCCGGCGATTTCCTGAATGGCCTGTCCCGCGCCGCGTTCGCCATGGCGCACGACGTCAGCTCGTACAGCCTTGCGGCGCTCGCCAAGGGCGCGCGGCCGCTGCTGCAGGGGCGCAACGGCGCACTGCTGACGCTCTCGTACCTCGGCGCGATGCGGGCGCTGCCCAATTACAACGTGATGGGCCTCGCCAAGGCGAGTCTCGAGGCGAATGTCCGTTATCTGGCGTCCTGCCTCGGGCCCGAGGGCATCCGCGTCAACGGCATCTCGGCCGGACCGGTGAAGACGCTCGCGGCCGCCGGCATCAGCGGCTTCTCGAAGATTTTCCGGTTCGTCGAAACGAATGCCCCGCTGCGCCGCAACGTCACGATCGAGGAGATCGGCAATGTCGCGGCCTTCCTGCTCTCGGATCTCGCGAGCGGCGTCACCGGCGAGATCACGTATGTCGACAACGGCTTCTCGACCGTGGCCGCGGGGCTCAACGAAGACTGAGCGTCGGCATTGGCGCGATGACCGCCGCGAGCGCGTGCTTTGACGCCGCCATCATCGGCGGCGGCCACAACGGCCTCACCTGCGCCGCCTATCTGGCGGCGGGCGGGCTGTCCGTTTGCGTGCTCGAACGTCGTGCCGTGTTGGGCGGCGCCGCGGTCACCGAGGAATTCCATCCCGGCTTCCGCAACTCGACGGCGAGCTACACGGTCAGCCTGCTCAATCCCAGGGTGATCCGCGACCTGCGGCTTGCGCAGCATGGACTCGCGATCGTCGAGCGGCCCTTCGCGAATTTCCTGCCTCTGCCCGAGGCGCAATATCTCAAGGTGGGCGGCGGGCTCGGGGCGACCCAGGCCGAGGTTGCGCGGTACTCACGCCGCGACGCGGAGACCCTCCCGGCGTATTACGCGATGCTGGATCGCGTCGCCGACGTGCTGCGCGAGCTCGTGCTCGCGACGCCGCCTGCCGTCGACGGCAGCATCGGCGCGCTGCTCGACGCGTGGAAGGTCGCGCGGCGCTTCCGCGCGCTCGACCTCGCGGGCCGGCGCGACGTGCTCGACCTCTTCACGAAGAGCGCCGGCGAGGTGCTCGACCGCTGGTTCGAATCCGACCCGATCAAGGCGGCGCTCGGCTTCGACGCGGTCGTCGGCAATTTCGCGAGCCCGTACACGCCGGGGTCCGCCTACGTGCTGCTGCACCACGTGTTCGGCGAGGTGAACGGCAAGCGGGGGCAGTGGGGCCACGCGCGCGGCGGGATGGGCGCCATCACGCAGGCGATGGCGGCGGAATGCGGGGCGCGCGGCGTCACGCTGCGCACCAACGCCGCGGTCGCGCGGGTGATCGTCGACGGCGGCAGGGCCGCCGGCGTCGAGCTCGCGAGCGGCGAGGTCGTCCGCGCGCGGCGCGTGGTCGCGAACGTGACGCCGAAGCTGCTGTTCGAGCATCTGGTCGCGCCCGAGCATCTGCCCGACGGATTTCCGCGCGCGCATCGCCGGCTATCGTTGCGGATCCGGCACGTTCCGGATGAACGTCGCGCTGTCCGAGCTGCCCGACTTCACCGCGCTGCCGGGGAAGCATGCGCAGCCGCATCACGCCAGCGGCATCGTGATCGCGCCGTCGCTCGCCTACATGGAGCGCGCCTTTTTCGACGCCAGGACCCGCGGCTGGTCGGCCGCGCCGATCGTCGAGATGCTGATTCCGTCGGTGGTCGACGATTCGCTCGCGCCGCCCGGGCGGGCATGTCGCGAGCCTCTTCTGCCAGCACGTGCATCCGGATCTGCCGCAGGTGCTGCCGGGCAGGACCTGGGACGACGCGCGCGACGAGGTCGCGGAGCTGATGATCGATACGGTCGATCGCGTCGCGCCGAATTTCAAGGCGAGCGTGATCGGCCGCCGCGCGCTGACGCCGCTCGATCTGGAACGCGAATTCGGGCTCACCGGCGGCGACATCTTCCACGGCGCGCTGGGCTCGACCAGCTGTTCTCGGCGCGCCCGGTGCTTGGGCACGGCAACTACCGGGCGCCGGTGCGCGGGCTGTACCTGTGCGGGGCCGGAACGCATCCGGGCGGCGGCGTGACCGGTGCCCCGGGGCACAACGCGGCGCACGAGATCCTGAAGGACGCGCGGCGCCGCCGTTTCTGAATAAAGCCGAAGTCAGCCGATAAGCCGGGTTCTGTTACGGCGCTTGCGCGCTATGGCCGTCATTCCTCTAGGCGCACCGTTGCCGATGCGCTCGTGCCACCTACCCGCGGACTAGACGAGCAGCCTGTGTTGCCAAATGCACGTCCGCCTACTTGGTGTTGCTCCGGATGGAGGTTGCCGCGTTTCACCCGCCACGGTCCTGTAAACTCGACCCGCGGCGACTCGTCTCTGTGGCCCTGTTCCTCGCCTTCGTCATCCGCGCTAGCGGCGACTTATCGCGGCCGGGCATTACCCGGCATCCTGCTCTGCGGAGCCCGGACTTTCCTCCCCCCGATGCACCGGGCGGCGACGGTCTGGCTGGCTTCGGACGGGTAGGATAGCATCCGCGCCGCAAGGTTCCCCGTCCGCATCGGGGTCAGATACGCAACGTTTCCGCTGATTCACCAACGCCGAGGGATCCCACGTCGGAAATGTTACGATCCGACCCCGATGCCACACGCGCCAGAACACGGTCTCGCCCGCGCGCAGCGGCACGACCCCGGCCTCGCCGAACCGGTATTCGTCCGGCACGGTCCACGGCTCGCGCCTGAGCGTCACTTTTTCGCCGTTGCGCGGCAGCCCGTAGAAATCGGCGCCGTGATGGCTCGCGAAACCCTCGAGCCGGTCGAGCGCTCCGGCGGCTTCGAACGCCTCGGCGTACAGCGCGAGCGCGACGCGGCGCGGTGTAGCAACCCGCGCAGCCGCACGCGTTCTCCTTCGTCGGCTTCGCGTGCGGCGCGGAATCGGTGCCGAGGAAGAACTTCGCGTTGCCGCCGGTCGCCGCGGCCACGAGCGCGCGGCGATGCCGTTCGCGCTTGAGGATGGGCAGGCAGTACAGGTGCGGGCGGATGCCGCCCGAGAAGAGCGCGTTCCTCGAATAGAGCAGGTGCTGCGGCGTGATCGTGGCCGCGATGCCGGGCCGCGCAGCGGCGACGAACGCGGCCGCTTCCTCGGTGGTGATGTGCTCGAGCACGATCTTCAGGCCGGGAAAATCGCGCACGATCGCAGTCAACGCCCGTTCGACGAAGACGCGTTCGCGATCGAAGATGTCGATGTCGGGGGCGGTGGCTTCGCCGTGCAGCGACAGCACGACGCCATGGGCTTGCATCGCCTCGAGCGCGGGATAGACGCGCTGCAGCGCGGTGACCCCGGAGTCCGAGTTGGTGGTCGCCCCCGCCGGGTAATACTTGATCGCGTGGACGAAGCCCGACGCCTTCGCTCGCGCGATCTCGGCGGCGCTCGTGTTGTCCGTGAGGTAGAGCGTCATCAGCGGCAGAAAACCGGAGCCCGCCGGCAGGGCGTCGAGGATGCGCTCGCGGTAAAGCCGTGCGGCCTCGGTCGTCGTTACCGGAGGGCGGAGGTTTGGCATGACGATTGCTCGCCCGAATACGGCGGCCGTGGCGGCCAGGACTCCGGCCATCGCCGGGCCGTCGCGCAGATGGAGGTGCCAGTCGTCCGGGCGGGCCAGCGTCAGCGTCTGCGCGAGGGGAGGGGGCATGGGCATGCAATGGCCTTGTTTTTCCTCGATTATACGTACGCGGGTGGCGGCGGGCCGGCGCCCGGGCGGGAAGGGCGCGGTTACTGGTCGCGGATGCCGTCGGCGCGCTATAATGGTCGATTTAGTGCGGACAGGAAATCCGGGCGAACGGCAACTGCCCGGCGGGCCGGGCAGCGGCGAGCGCCATCCCCGGCGGCTTTCCAGGAGAGGTCAGAGGACAGCATGGCAGCGAAGCAAGCAACCGCAAGCGCGACGGTCACCAAGAAGGTGAAGGAGAAAGTGAAGGTCCTCACCGAGGTGGATCTGCTGAAGGCGCCCGACAAGGACTACATGAACGACGCGCAGCTCGCCTTTTTCAGGCAGCGCCTGATCGAGCTGCGCGACCAGCTGCTGCAGAACGCGGATGACACCGGCGAGCACTTGCGCGAGAACGAGACGACGACCGACCCGTCCGACCGCGCGACGCTCGAGGAGGAGTACACGCTCGAGCTGCGCACGCGCGACCGCGAGCGCAAGCTCCTGAAGAAGGTGGAGAAGTCGATCAAGCTGATCGACGACGGCAGCTACGGATATTGCGAGGAGACCGGCGAGCCCATCGGCATCCCGCGCCTGCTCGCGCGCCCGACGGCGACGCTTTCGCTCGAGGCGCAGGAGCGCCGCGAGCGCGTCCAGAAGCTCTACGGGGACTGACCCGACCGCGCGATGGCCGCGGTGCGGCAGCGCGGAGCGCGCCGCCCCCGTCCGCGGTGCCGCCGCTACAGCCCGAAGGCCGCCTTGTGCGTGAGGCCGCCGGCCATGAAGAACAGCATCGGCATCGACAGCATCATGTTGGTGCGCGACGCGAGCAGCGCGACCCGCCGCGCCTTGTTCTTCTCCTCGTCCGTCGCGGGCTTCAGGCCGAGGATCTTCTGCTGGTTGGGCCAGATCAGCACCCATACGTTGAACAGCATGATCGTGCCGAGCCAGGCGCCGATGCCTATCGCCGCGTAGCCCTTCGCCAGCATGAAGGCGCTGCCGAAGTTCGCGCCGAGCAGCGCGGCCCCGGCGAGCCAGGTCACGACCGCCGACCAGCGGAAATAGAGCAGCGCCCGCGGCGCGACGTGCTTGGTGATGCCCGCCGCCGTGCCGTCCGCGCCTGCCGCCTTGAGCGCCGGGACCTGCACGAAGTTGAAGTAGTAGAGCAGGCCGATCCACATGATGCCGGCCAGAAAGTGAAGCCACCTTGCAAGCACAGGTACGTAATCCATGTCCGCCGCCCCCGTCACATCAGGAAATTCTTGACGGCGGCATACAGGACCACCGTCAGGACCAGGCCGGAGATGATCGTGCCCCAGATCGAATCAAGCGGGTTCTTCATCGTCATCCTCCTCGTTTTGCCGCACTGAAATGATGCCGCGGACCATTCTAGCAACTGCGATACGATTGGGCCACACGAATCGGCGGCCCGCGGTGTCGGGCTCGCGGCGATGCGCTGTCGCGCGCAGACCGCGGCGGCGCGACGCTGGCGGGACGAACCGGCCCGCTTGTGGGAAGGCTATGACGAGAACATAATTCCCCGCTCGCCACCGGAACCGGCGATCGCCCGCGGTCCTTTTCCGCAGGCCAGTCGAGGCGGCGGCCGCGAACCCCATATCCGATATCTTGAATGGCCTTCTTTTCGAAACCGCCGGCAAGGAAAAAGCCGGAACCGGCGAAAGCCGACGCCGTGCCTCACGCCGGACCGGCTGCGGCGGGCGGTCGCGCCGCGTCCGCGCGCGAACTCGCCGCGCAGGCCGCGCACGGGGGCGGCCGGCGGCACGCGGAACCGGCCGGCGGCGACATCACCGTAACCGGCGCGAGCCTGGTCCAGTGGACGCCGGCGCAGTCGTCGTTCGAGGTCGCGCAGGCCAATCCCGGATTGTGCGCCGTGCTCGAGGATGCCGCGCTGCGTTATGCCGGAGGTCAGGCTGCCGATGCCCGCCAGCAGCTCGAAGCGGGCATCGAAAACGACATCGATACCAAGCTTTCGGTGCTCGCCTGGCTCGCGCTGTTCGACCTGTTGCAGCGCCAGGGCGACAAGGCGGCGTTCGATCGACTCGCGCTGCAGTACGTCGTGCAGTTCGAGCGCTCGGCGCCCGCATGGGAGGCGGGCGAAAAGCCGAGCCCCGCGCCGCGCGTGTTCGGCGGCACTGTCGCGGTGACCGGACGGCTGACCGCGGCCTCGGCGACGCAGATCGAGGGCATCCGGCGCGCCATTGCACGGCAGGCGCACGGCGCAAGGCTCGATCTCGTGTCGGTGACCGATTGCGACGACGACGGCGCGCGCCTGCTCGCCAACGCGTTGGCCGAGGCCCGGCGGGCGGGGCTGGGACTGCAGTTGCAGGCGGGAACCAAGCTGGGCGCCGCGCTCGCCGCGGCAATGAAGAACGGCCGTGCCGCGGGCGAGGGCGCGTGGCTGCTGTCGCTCGAAATCCTGCAGTGGGCAGGCGACCGCGCGGCGTTCGAGGATCGCGCGATCGAGTTTGCGGTGGCCTTCGAGCTTTCGCCGCCGTCATGGGAGCCGCCGCCGGCGGCCCCGGACGCGCCGAAGGGGAACGCCGTGGCGCCGGCGGCGAGCGCGGCCGACGCGTCCGAGCCGGAAATGCTGAAGTGGTCGGGCGTGATGGCCGGATCGCTTGCGCCCCAGCTCGGCCAGCTTGCCGATGCCATGCACGACGCAGCAGGTGATCGCGGTCGACATGAGCGAGGTCGAGCGGATCGATTTCGTCTGCGCCGGCGCACTGCTCAATCACATCAACCGGATCGAGGCGCAGCGCAAGGCGGTCCAGATCGTCGGCGCGTCGCCGATCATCCGGGCGCTGCTGCTGCTGATCGGCGTTTCTCCGCGCCACTTCGTCAAGAAGCCACAATAGCCGCCACGATCGGGCGCTGGCGGCCCGCCTCGTCACGGGGCTCTCCGGACATGGAAACATTCCACGGCACCACGATTCTCTCGGTCCGGCGCGAAGGCGCCGTCGCCCTCGGCGGCGACGGCCAGGTGACGCTCGGCAGCGTGGTGATCAAGGCGACGGCGCGCAAGGTGCGCCGCCTGTACAACGACCGCGTGCTCGCCGGCTTCGCCGGCGCGACGGCCGACGCGTTCACGCTGTTCGAGCGCTTCGAAGCGAAGCTCGACAAGCACCAGGGCCAGCTCGCGCGCGCGGCGGTCGAGCTCGCGAAGGACTGGCGCTCGGACCGGATCCTGCGCCGCCTCGAGGCCATGCTCGCGGTGGCCGACCGCGGCGCGTCGTTCATCATCACCGGCACCGGCGACGTGCTCGAGCCCGAGTTCGGCATCGTCGCCATCGGATCGGGCGGGCCCTATGCGCAGGCGGCGGCGCGGGCCCTGCTCGAGCACACGGCACTTTCCGCGGCAGACATCGTCAAACAGAGTCTGACCATCGCCGGCGACCTTTGCATCTACACGAACCAGCACCACGTGATCGAGACCCTGGAGCGCGAAGCATGAGCCCGCCGGGCCGCCCCAAGGGCGAATACCGGAGCGCGCAGCGCGAAGGTATGCGGTGAGCGGACCGGCGGCCGATTGCGACGTCGTCGTCGTCGGCGCCGGACTGGTCGGGCTCGCGCTCGCGCCCGCGCTCGCCAGGGCCGGCCTTTCCGTCGCGCTCGTCGATCGCGCCGGCGTGACGACGCCGGAACCTCCGCCGGCAGGCGAGGGCTGGGACGCGCGCGTCTACGCGATCAGCCCCGGCAGCGCCGCGTTCCTGCGCGCCATGGGCGCATGGCAGCAGGTCCCGTCCGAGCGCATCGCGCCCGTCGAGTCGATGCGCATCGAGGGCGATGCCGGCGCGCGTCCTCAACTTCTCGGCCTACGACCTGGGCGAGCGCGCGCTGGCCTGGATCGTCGAGGAGCGCGCGCTGCGCGCCGCGCTCGTTCCCCTCGTGCGCTCGGCGGGGGTCGCCGTCCACGCGCCCTGCGCGTTCGAGTCGCTGACGTTCGATCCGGACCGGGGACGGCTGCGTTGCGCCGACGGCAGCTCGCTGTCGGCGCGCCTCGTCGTCGGCGCGGATGGCCTGCGCTCGAGGGTGCGCGAGGCGGCAGGCATCGCGGCGGCGACCAGGCCCTACGGCCAGACCGCGGTCGTCGCCAATTTCAATTGCGAGCGCGCGCATCGCGGCCGCGCCTTGCAGTGGTTTCACGGCGACGGCGGGATCCTCGCCTGGCTGCCGCTGCCGGGGCGCAGGGTCTCGATCGTCTGGTCGGCGCCCGACGCCCTCGCGCGCGAATTGCTCGAGCTTCCGGCGCCGGCGCTGGCGGCGCGGGTCGCCGCGTGCGGCCGGCATGCGCTCGGCGCGTTCGAATCGATCACGCCGAGTGCCGGGTTCCCGCTGCAGCGGCAGAAACTGCCGACCGTTGTCGCCCATCGCCTGGCGCTGGTCGGCGACGCGGCGCACGGCGTCCATCCGCTCGCCGGCCAGGGCGTCAACCTCGGTTTCGGCGACGCCGAGGCGCTGTCCGCCGTCCTGGCCGCGCGCGGGCCCGTGGCCGATCCGGGCCTGCCGCTGCTGCTGGAACGGTATGCGCGCCGGCGCGCGGAACCGGTGCTCGCGATGCAGACCGTCACGGACGCGCTCGCCCGCCTGTTCGGGCTGACCTCGCCGTGGATGCGCACCGCGCGCAATCTCGGCATGGCGGCCCTCGACGCGCTTCCTCACGCCAAGCGGCTGCTCGCGCAGTCGGCATTGCGCTAGCTCATTTCACCTCACCGGAGTCCCGATGTCATCCATCACCACGAACCCGATCCGCCGGCTGGCGCGCGCACTCGTCCTGACCGCAGGGGTGCTGCTCGCCGCACCCGCACTGGCGCAGGCGCCGGCCAAGGCGGCGCCCCTCTCGGGCGAGGCCGCGCAGGTGAAGAAGCTGCTCGAGCAGAAATTCCAGGGCGCCACGGTCGGCAGCGTGACCAAGAGCCCGTATTTCGGGCTCTACGAAGTGCTGTTCGACGAACAGCTCGTCTACACCGATGCCAAGGTCTCGTACGTGCTCGTCGGCAGCGTCTACGAAGCCGCGACCAAGAAGAACCTGACCGAGGCGAAGCTGCGGGAGCTGACTCGCGTCGCGTTCGACAGCCTGCCCCTCGATCTCGCGATCAAGAAGGTCAAGGGCAACGGCGCGCGCCGGCTCGCGGTCTTTTCCGACGCCGACTGCCCGTACTGCGCGCGGCTCGAGAAGGAGCTCAAGAGCATCGACAACGTGACGATCTACACGTTCCTCTACCCGATCGACCAGCTGCATCCGGATGCCGCGAGGAAGTCCAGGATCATCTGGTGCGCGCCGGACAAGGCGAAAGCCTGGGACGCATTCTTCGAGTCGGGCGCTTTGCCGAAGAACAACGGCGACTGCGACAATCCGGTGGCCGCCACCGGTCAGCTCGGGCAGAAGATGCGGGTCACCGCGACGCCGACGCTGGTCTTCGCCGATGGGAGCATCATCCCCGGGGCGCTGCCGGCGCAGCAGATCGAGGCCGAGATCAAGCAGGGCGAAGCCGAGGCCGCGCGGCTCGCTGCGGTGAAGAAGTGACGCAGCCCGCGCCGCGGCGCTGACCACCTGAAGGAGCCGTTCGCGATGGCGATCATCGACTTCCTGAAAAAGCAGTTCATCGACATCATCGAGTGGACCGACGATTCGCGCGACACGCTGTCGTACCGGTTCCCCGACGAGGACAAGGAGATCAAGAACGGCGCGCAGCTCGTGGTCCGCGAGTCGCAGGTCGCGCAATTCGTCTATCTGGGCGAGTTCGGCGACACGTTCGGCCCGGGCAAGCACACGCTGACGACGGACAACATCCCGATCCTCACCAATCTCAAGAGCTGGAAATACGCGCTCGAGAGCCCGTTCAAGGCGGACGTCTATTACGTCGTCACGCGCCTGTTCGCCGGCAACAAGTGGGGCACGGCGAATCCGGTGATGATGCGCGACGCGGACTTCGGCATCGTGCGCCTCCGGGCCTACGGCACCTACGATTTTCGCATCGTCGATCCGAAGCGGTTTCTCAAGGAGGTCGCCGGCACCGACGACCATTTCCGCCTCGACGAGTTCGCCGACGCGATGCGCTCGCGCATCGTCAGCGTGTTCTCCGACGCGCTGGCCGGCGCGAAGATCCCGGCGCTGGATGTGGCGTCGCGCTATGGCGAGCTGGGCGCAGCGCTGTTGCCGCTCATCAATCCCGTCATCGGCGCGAAGTACGGCCTCGAGATGACGACGTTCATCGTCGAGAACGTGTCGGTGCCGCCGGAGGTCGAGCAGGCGATCGACAAGCGGTCGAGCATGGCCGCCGTCGGGAATCTCAACGACTACGTCAAGTTCCAGATGGCGCAGGGGCTGGAGAAGGGCGGCGGCGGCCCCGGGGGCATGGCGGCCGAAATGGCGGTCGGCATGGCGATGGCGCAGCAGATGATGCAGCAGACCGGCGGCTTGATGGCGCAATCGACGCCCGGTGTGGCGGCGCCCGCGGCGCCCGCGGCGCCTGCGGCAGGCGTGCCCGAGCTCTACACGCCGGCGCAGGTCGCGCAGATGCTCGGCGTCGGCGAAGCGGACGTCGTCGCGAGCCTCGACTCCGGCGATCTCAAGGGCAAGAAGATCGGCGCCCAGTGGCGGATCACGCGCGCGGCCGTCGATGCGTTCCTGAAGGCATAGCGCATGAGCGCGGCGGGTGAAGCCATGGACGGAACGTCGCGTCGCTGCGCAGTGCCCTTCGGACGGCCGGGCGGGCACTGACCTGACCCGCCTTGGCCGAGACTGTCGCGCTGACGAAGTTCGCCTGCCCCGCGTGCGGGGGGGAGGCTGTCTGGAATCCCGCGCGGCAGCGGCTCGTCTGCCCGTTCTGCGGGACCGAGTCCGCGGCGAAGCCGGACACGGCCGAGGCGATCGTCGAGCACGACCTCGTCGGCGCGCTGCGCGACCTTGGTGCCGGTGCGCTCGGCTGGCAGGCGGACAAGCGCGAGGTGAAGTGCCAGAGCTGCAATGCGATCTCCGTGCTCGACCCTTCGCGGCAGGCGCAGAACTGCGAGTTCTGCGGCTCGGCGCAGCTCGTGCCCTATGCGGAAGCGCAGCCGGCGCTGCGTCCGGAAAGCGTGCTGCCGTTCCGGATCCGGGAATCCGAGGCGCGCGATCGGATCCGCGCCTGGTACGGACGGCTGTGGCTCGCGCCGTCCGCGCTGGCGAAGAAGGCGTTGACCGACACGGTGCGCGGCGTCTATCTGCCGTACTGGACGTTCGACGCGCGCGTGAACGCCGAGTGGACGGC
Source organism: uncultured beta proteobacterium (assembly GCA_963751405.1). Taxonomy (GTDB): domain Bacteria; phylum Pseudomonadota; class Gammaproteobacteria; order Burkholderiales; family Casimicrobiaceae; genus CAIWHR01. Next base: position 45,134 of record CAVVUJ010000010.1, read on the forward strand.
CGAGGCCGGCCACTACTACTACACGACCGAGACCTACGAGCAGAACGGACGCACCCAAACCCGTCAGGTGCAGCACATTCGCTGGGAGCCCGCGGCCGGCCGGCTCCAGCACGCGTTCGACGACGACCTCGTCTGCGCGTCGGTCGGCATCCACCCGCAGCTTCTGCGCGGGATCGAGCCGTTCCCGACGCAGGATCTCAAGCCGTACGACGCCGGTTTCGTCGCGGGCTGGGTCGTCGAGCGCTACCAGATCGACCTCGCCGCTGCCGCGCAACGCGCGCGCGAGGCCATGGACGCGAAATTGCAGACCCTGTGCGCACAGCAGATCCCCGGCGACACGTTCCGCAACCTTGCCGTCTCCGCCGACTATTCGGCGCAGACCTTCAAGCACATTCTCGCGCCCGTGTGGCTCCTTTCCTACACGTACGGTGCGCGCGCGTTCCAGTGCGCGATGAACGGCGTCACCGGCGCGATCCGCGGCGAGTATCCGAAGAGCCCCTGGAAGGTCGCGCTGCTCGTGCTCGTGATCGTGATCGTCGTCGCGATCGTGCTCTCGACCGGATCGCGTTGAAGCGTGCCCGCGGGACGGCCTGCGCGCGGTGACGGCGGCGGATGGCACCCGGCAGACCGCCGACGCGGGTTGCGCACCCGGCGTTCGGGCCTTACGCGCGCTGGTGGGTGCCCCGTCGCGACGCGGCGCCTCCCGCGCCCGTCGAGTTCGACGGCTGGGCGCGGAAAGCGAAGCTGACGCTGCCGGGTGGACGGCCGCTGTCGTTCCGGCCGGCCCCGTCGTCCAGGACCTCGGCGCTGGAGTACGAACGCCGGATTGCGGCGACCGGCGAGGTCCCGACGCGACCGGGGAACCTCCACGACGCCTGCAATGCGCTCGCCTGGCTCGCGTTTCCAGGAACGAAGGCGGCGCTGAACGCGATCCACGCGGCGGCGACGGTGGCCGATACCGGGAACGGTCGTGACCGGCGACGCGACGCGGCGACCCTGCTCGACGAGTCCGGCATGATCGTCGCGTGCGCCGACACCGGACTCCTCGAACTCTGGCGGACGCATCAATGGCGGGCTGCCTTCTGGGACCGGCGCGTCGCCGTTGCCGACCGGATGCGCGCCGTCGTCATCGGCCACGGCCTGCTCGCGAAGCTGGTCGCGCCGTTCCGGGGGATCACGGCCAAGGTGCTGGTGCTGGCGCTCGACGGAGCGGCATTGCCCGCGGATCCCGCGCTGCTCGCCGCGGCGCTCGACGCCAGTGCCGCGGCAACGATCGGCGCCGGCGGTGCCGCGTTCGCTCCCGAAGATCTGCTCGCGCTGCCGGTCGCGGCGCTGCCCGGCTGGGACATGGAGGCAAGCGGTGCCCGGCTCTTCGACGACACTGCCGTCTTCCGGCCGCGCATGCTAGGCTGACAGCGGCGGCGCCTGGCGCATTGCGGCCGAGCGAGCGCAGCTCCGCATCGATGCTCCGGGAGGAAAGGCATGCACGCAGCGATCGTCACCGGCGTCTCACGAGGTCTGGGCGAAGCGCTGGGCGTCGCGATGCTCGCGCGCGGATTTGCGGTGCTTGGCGTCGGCAGGACCGCGAGCCCCAGGCTCAAGGGCAGGCTCTTTCACCACGCCGAGTGCGATCTGGCGCTCCCGGCGTTGCTCGCGGCTGCGCTCGCGCCACCGCTGCGCCGTCTTGCCGCTGGCAAGCCCACGACGGTGACGCTCGTCAACAACGCGGCCGTCGCCACGCCCACCGGCCTGGTCGGGCACCTCGACTCGGCCGCGATCGCGTCGGCAATCGCGATCAATGCGGCGGCGCCGGTGGTGATGGCGGACCTCTTCTGCCGGAGCTTCCCCGACGACTCGGTCGAGCGCAGGATCATCAACATTTCCTCGGGCGCGGCGCAGACGGCGCTTGCCGGCACCGCCGTCTACGGCATGTCGAAGGCGGCGCTGGAAATGCTGACCCGGTCGATCGCGGTCGAACACGCGGCTTCGCGGCTGCGCTGCATTTCGGTGCGGCCGGGAATTTTCGAAACAGGAATGCAGGCGCACATGCGCAGCCAGGATCCGGTCGAGTTTCCGAGCGCCGGGCTGTTTCGCGGCTTCAAGGATAACGGGCTGCTGAAGGACCCTGCGGACGTCGCGGCGAGGATCGTCGACCGGCTGGTGCTGGGGCCCATCGAGAACGGGCGTACCTACACTCACACCGATCTCTGAGACTCGGAACGGGAGTCCCCACGCTCACTTTGTTCGCTGCCCCCCGAGGGGGCGCAGTGCCCTTCGGGCGGCCGGGCGGGCGGATGAACGGCCCCCACGCTCACTTTGTTCGCTGCCCCCCGCGGGGGCGCATAGTGCCCTTCGGGCGGCCGGGCGGGCACTAAACTGCGCGCAGCGCATCGAGCGCCGGGGCGATCGCCGCGGGAGTCGCGACGAGCGCATCGGCGGCTTCGAGCTCGGCGCGCGAGCCGTAGCCCCACAGCACGCCGATGGCCCGCACCCCGTTCGCGTGCGCCGCGCGGACATCGTGCACGCGGTCGCCGATCATCGTGCACGCCCCGGGGTCGAGGCCTTCGCGCGCGACGAGATGGGCGACGAGCAGCGCCTTGTCGTCCAGGGTGCCCGCGAGGTCGGCGCCGTAAACGCCGTCGAGGAACGGGCGCAGGCCGAAGCGGGCGACGATCTTCTCGGCGTAGGGCGCGGGCTTGGACGTGCAGAGGTAGAGCGCCTCGCCGCGAGCCGCGAGGCCGGCGAAGGCCGCGTCGACGCCCGCGTACACGACGTTCTCCTGCCAGCCGAGGTCGGCGTAGCGCTCGCGATACAGCGCGAGCGCACGCTCGATCAACACCGGGTCGTCGGTGGCGAGCAGGCGCGCGAACGACGCGCGCAGCGGCGGCCCGACGCAGGGCTGCAGTGCAGCGTCGGCAGGTTCAGGCGCGCCGAGCGCGAGGAGCGCGTGGCGGATCGAGCGGGCTATGCCGACGAAGTTGTCCGTCAGTGTGCCGTCGAGATCGACGAGAAGCGCGGATCGTCGGGCCATGGGTCGGTCAGGAGTCGCGCGGCTTGATCCGGATGCGGTAGTCGATCATCGCGCCGGCCGGGCCGGCTTCCCACATCAGGCAGTAGTCGTGCGCAATCATGGCCACGTAGATGCCGGCGTCCTCGAGCGAGCCTCGCGCGCCACCGGCATCACGACCGCCGATCCTGCATGATAGTGGAGGTTGAACCCGACCGGCTCGGTGCTCGCGAATCCGTATTCGACCCGGTCGCCCGGCTCGAGCCTGAAGCATTCCTCGTGGATCTGGTAGGACGGCAGCGGATGCGCGCGCACGGTCTTCGGCGCGTCGGCCGTGATGCCCGGCGCAGTGCAGCCGCAAAACACGAGTGCCGCGACCCAGGGCAGGCCGCCCGATCTCATCGGCGTTTGGTCTTCGGCCGCGCGCGCCAGTCCTCGACCAGGAGCGCCATGCGCACGTGGTCGCGCCACTGGCCCGCGACCCGGACATAGCGTCGCGAGTACCCTTCGCGCACGAATCCGGCGCGCCGCACGAGCGCGAGCGAGCGCCGGTTCGTCGGCTGCACGTTGGCCTCGAGGCGGTGGAGTTTCAGCACGCGAAACGCGACATGAAGCACGAGTTCGAGACCTTCGGACATGTAGCCGGCACCGGCATGGGGCGCGAAGGCGTAATAGCCGAGATAAGCGCTCTGGAAGAGGCCGCGGACGACTTCGCCGATGTTGAAGGCGCCTACGATGGCGTCGTCCTCGCACCGGCAAACGAGGAAGCCTGCATGCGTCGCGGCGAGCGGATCGCCCGCCCCGCCGCCGAAACGGCGCACGAACGCGAGGTAGCGGGCGCGTGTCGCCGGCGCCTGCACCCATGCTCCGTGCAGCCTGCGGCTTGCCTTCGCGGCGGCCAGGAACTCGGCCGCGTCCGACGCCAGCGGCGCCCGCAGGTAGACGCGAAGGCCACGGCGCGTGAACGTTGCCGCGGGAGGGGATCGGCGGGCGGGCATAATCGCAATTTTACCCGCCTTGGAAAGCCCGCATGAGCAAATGGGTACAGGGAAGCGTCGTTGGACATAGACGATGGACCGACAGCCTGCATTCGTTGCAGGTTGCGGCGCCGGAGGTGACGTTCGTCGCCGGCCAGTTCGGGCGCCTCGCGTTGCCCGCGCCGCCGGGTCCAAGGAGGAAATGCTGGGTCGACCTTACTCGTTCGTGAATGCGCCCGGCACGGCGCCGCACGAATTCTATTTCGTCGCGGTGCCCGACGGACCGCTCACGACCCGGCTCGCGGGGCTGTCCCCGGGCGATCCGATCTGGCTGCTGCGCTCGGCGAACGGCTTTTTTTCAGTGGGCGAGCTGCCCGATGCCGAGGCGCTGTGGTGCCTGTCGACCGGAACCGGTCTCGGCCCCTTCCTGTCGATCCTGCGCACGCCGGAGCCATGGGCGAGATTCGGCCGGGTCGTGCTCGTGCACGCCGTCAGGCGCGGGAACGAACTCACGTATCGCGACGTCATTGCAGGGATCGGCGCCGATCATCCGGGCGCGTTCACCTACATTCCGATGGTGAGCCGCGAACCGCACCCCGGCGCGCTGGCGGGGCGCATCCCCGACGCCATCCGCGACGGCAGCCTCGAATCCCGGGCGGGACTGCCGCTGGCCGCCGCGAACTCGCACGTGATGCTCTGCGGCAATCCGGCGATGGTCGACGACACGCAGAAGGCGCTCGAAGAGCGCGGCATGCGGCGGCACCGGCGGCGGGAGCCCGGGCACGTCACCGTCGAAACCTACTGGTAGGGATGCCGCTTGCCGCCCGGTGGCGGAGCAAGGCACGCCCGCACGGCCCTCTTTCCGGCGCCGCGGGGTGAGAGCCGGGCCGTGTCGCGACTCGCGCCGGATCAGTTCTTGACTTCGAGCAGCTCGACGTCGAACAGCAGCGTTGCGTTCGGCGGGATGACGCCTCCGGCCCCGCGTTCGCCGTAGGCCTTGTTCGGCGGTATCACCAGCGTGCGCTTGCCGCCGACCTTCATGCCGATGATCCCTTCGTCCCAGCCCTTGATGACCTTTCCGGAGCCCAGGAAAAAGCCGAAGGGGACCTTCCGGTCGAGCGAGCTGTCGAATTTCGCGCCGCGGCCATCGGCCGCTGCGGGGTCATACAGCCATCCGGTGTAGTGCACAATGACGGCCTTGCCGCCCACGGCCTCGGCGCCCGTGCCCTGTTGCAGGTCGATCGTCTGAAGTTCATTCACTTTGGCACCAAATTTGCTATTTGTTGTAGTGGACGATTGGGGTGAGAGGCTTTCGGGAGGACTGGGCGGGCTTTGCGCGTGCGCCACGCCAATCGCGGCGGCAAGCGCGGCGCCGAACAGGGCGCGGCGCAGGCGGTGCGAAAACGGCATGGGACGCGATCCCCGGATACATATGCAATGACATGGCGAGCTTTCGATGAACGGTCCTGGTCGGACGGAGGGTGAACCCATGCTCCTCGCGCGGGCAGGTCCGAACCCTCGCGCGCAACAGGTGCGGAGGCGAATTGTAGCGCACGACGTGGTTTTTTTGCCCCTCGCCGGGAACTGGGCTATAAATGAATTTGCCGAAAAAGTCGTGGTGTCTGCCTCTTTGCGCGGCGCCGCATGGCTTTCAGCTTTCGAATTCCCACCTCGAAGGCGCCGGAGCGTTCCGTCGCCAGAGCCACTGAACAGGCTGGACCCAGAACATGTTTGGTTTCCTGACGCCGCAAACCAAGGACGACGCGGACCCGCTGGTTTCCGCGCGGGCGGTTTCCGCCTGGCTGCGTCACTTGCCTACGCAGGACGTCATCGCCCGGCAGCACAACGTGATGCGCGCCTTCGACGGGATGCGCCAGTCGAGCCGGCCGTTGGATCTCAACCGCGTCACCGCCATTCAGTTCCTGGACACCGCCCTGGGGGTCGACCGCCGCCAGCTGATGAAGCAGTACGTCGAGAACATCGACCGTTCGCCGCGCGTCGCCGATCGCGCCTGGCAGGCGGCGCAGGAGATGAGCCAGGGCTTCGTCTATGCGTACCAGACCGCCCTCGAGCGGGCGCTGTCCGACGGCACGAACCCGCGCTGGAAACCGGTCATTCCGCAGCTTTTCGCGCGGTTGCTGCACTACCACGGCACCGACGCCAAGCTGCGCGCCTTTCGGCACGAGCGCTGGATTCCGGCCAAATGGACGAATCTGCACCAGCTGTACGCCCGCGCGACCGAACTTGGCGTCGTCCGCGTGCCGGTCGCGCTCGCGAGCGCCGGACCCGGGGCGATGCAATGGAGCACCGAGCAGGAGTACATCTACGCGCTGCTGATCCAGCAGCTCAACATGGGCAGTCTTTCTCCGGTCGAGATCGATTGGGCGAGCGCCCAGATGCGCGCCTGGTGCCGCAAGCTCGAGTTCGAGGCCATTCCGCGGTCGACGGAAGGCTTTTACGTCGATCTGGCGAGCAAGCGCGGCCTCGCGCGGCGCACGGGCGGCGAGTCCGGACCGACGATGCATTTCCTCGACACGACGCCTCTCGCGGACCAGCTGGAGCGGGCGATTCACGCGTTGCGCCAGGCGGATATCGGGGAGCCGGGCGCCGCCGCCGCGCTCAGCCAGCAGCGCATCGGAGTCCTGGAGAAAGTGCGTCCGGTCGTGGCGCCGAATCTCTACGGCGATCTGCGGCGCGCCCCGCGGACGCCGGTCACGGTTGCCGCCAAGGTGCGTGTCGGACTGGCGCGCATTTGCGTCGAGCTCACCCCCAAGGCCGCCGTCGAGCCGGCGAACGACCCTGATGCCGGCAACGAGCAGATCGAGGTGTTCGCGGTCGCCGACCGCCCGCGCGGCCGGCGCCACGACCCCGGACGAACACGACTCGCTGTCGGCGTCCATCGCACCGGTAAGCGATCCGGCCTGGCAGATCAAGGATCGCAGCGTCGCCGGCCTGCGCATCTCGGCGGCGGGAGGCATCGGTCAGAGCCTGGTGCTGGGCGCGCTGGTCGCAGTGCGCCAGTCGGATGCCGATCGACTGGGTGCTGGGCGCAGTGCGCCGCCTCAACAAGGTCTCGAACGACGAAGTCGAGGCCGGCGTGTCGATCATCGCCGACCGGATCGTTCCGATCACGGTCCATGCCAAGCGCGTGACACAGGACGACCTCGGCATGGTGGTCAACGGCGTCGACGTTTCGGTGATGGGGACACGCTTCGACGCGCTTTATCTGCCCCCGCCGTCGCGGCCGGAGCGGCCGCTCGCGGTCAAGACGCTGATCGTGCCCACGTCCGAGTATGCGGACGGGCGCAACCTCATCCTGACAACCGGGCATTCGGTCTATACGATCGCGCTTCGCCACCTGGTCGAACAGCGCGCCGAGTGGAGCTGGGCGGCGTTCCAGATCATCGACAAGAAGCCCACGGATATCTGACGCCGCATTGCGGCGCGATCCGCCGCCGTTCCGCTGCAGGCCACTAGTCCTGTGGCCGGAACTTGAGCGTCAGCGTGCGCTGGAACAGCTCGGGCCGATCCGGCCGCGGCAGCGGCGACGACTTCACGATGGCGCGTTGCACGGCGTCATCGTAGGCCCGCGAACCGCTCGACTTGCGCAGCACGGCGTCGATGATTTCGCCCGTCGGCAGCTGGATCACGTCGAAGATGGCTTCGGGGTTGCCGGCCATGTCCGGCGGCAGGACGACGTTGCCCTTGACCTTGCTCTGGATGCGGCGGACGTAGTCCGCCTCGGCGCGCGCCCGGGCTGCCGCCTCCGCGTCCGCTTTCTGCTGCTGCGCGCGCGCCGCCTGCTCGCGCTCGGCCTGTCCGCGCAGCGCTTCGGCTTCGCGCGTCTGCCGCTCGCGCGCTTCGGCCAGACGCTGCTGCTCGTCCCGCTTCTTCTTCTCGGCTTCCCGCTGGTCGGCTTCCTTCTTCTCGCGCTCGCTCTTCTCCCGCGCCGCCTGCTCGCGCTTCTTGCGCTCCGCCTCGTCCTTCCGGGCCTTCTGCGCGATTTCGGCCGCGCGGGGATCGGGCTTTTCGACCTTGGGCTCGGGCTTCGGCGCGACCTTCTTCGGTGGCGGTTCCGCCTTCGGCGCGGGGGCTTGCCGGGGCTCCGGGACACCTTGGGCTCGGGAACCGGCTCCGGCTTCGGCGGCGGTGCGGCAACCGGCTCCGGTGGTGGCGCGGCAACCGGCTCGGCAACCGCCATCCTGGACGGGGGCGCGTAGAGCTCGACCGTCACCGGTTCGGGTTTGCGATTCTGCCAGCGCAACGAGAAGACGAGCACTGCGATGAAGGCGACGTGCACGGCGATCGCCAGCGCGAGCGCCGGCCATTGGCCCGACATGCGCGCCGGGCGCCGGGGGCGGTCGCTGGCCATGGCTGACTTCAGGTGCCGCCGGCCGGCCGCGCCAGCAATCCGACCTTGTGCACGCCACCTGCCTGGAGCCGATCCAGCACCTTGATGACTTCCTCGTAACGCGTGCTGGCGGCCGCGCCGATGACGACCGGCTGATCGGGAAATCGCGACTGCTTGGCCCGGATGCGCGCGACGAGCTCGTCGAGGGAGACCTTGACCGGCGGCGTTGCCGCCTGGCGGTCGACGAGGGTCAGCGTGAGGTCGGTGTTCAGCATCACTTCCATCGGCGCCGCCGGCACGGTCAGCTTGCTGCCCACCGAGGGAAGGTCGATCGACCCGGGGTTGATGAGCGGCGCCGTGACCATGAAGATCACGAGCAGCACCAGCATCACGTCGATGTACGGCACGACGTTGATCTGGTTGATCGACTTCCTGGCGCGCCGCATGTCAGTCCGCGCCCGCCGGTGCGCGCGCGGCCGCCCGAAGGGCACTGTGCGCGCCCGCGGGGGGCAGCGAAGAAGTGAGCGTGGGGGTCGTCCATCTCAGCCCTGCCGCTGCAGGATGTTCGAGAACTCCTCGATGAAGGTCTCGTAACGCACGGCCAGGCGGTCGACGTCGTGCGTGTAGCGGTTGTACGCGACGACGGCGGGGATGGCGGCGAAGAGGCCGATCGCGGTCGCGATCAGCGCTTCGGCAATGCCCGGCGCGACGTGGGCGAGCGTGGCCTGGCTCACGTTGGCGAGGCCGCGAAAGGCGTTCATGATCCCCCATACCGTGCCGAAGAGGCCGATGTACGGGGACACCGAGCCGACGGTGGCGAGGCCCGCCAGATGCGCGTCGAAGGCGTCGATCTCGCGCTGGAAGGTGGCGCGCATCGCGCGGCGCGCGCTGTCCATCGTGGCGGCGGCGGTGCTGCCCTGCTTCCGATGCTTGGCGTATTCGCGGAAGCCGGCGGTGAAGATGTGCTCGAGGCCGCTGCCCGTGCGCGACTTGCTGGAGCTCTGGTAGAGCTCGTTCAGATCGCCTCCCTTCCAGAATTCGTTCTCGAACGCGTCGGTGTCCCTGGTCGTGCGCTTCAGCTGGAACATCTTGAGAAAGATCTGCCACCACGACCACAGCGACAGCGCGGCGAGCAGCAGCAGCACCGCCTGGACGACGAGCGATGCCTGCGCGATGAGCGTGAGGAAGGAAAGGTCGGTGTTGACGTTCAAGCGAGAGCCTCCAGTCGGCTGTGCAGCACCGGCGGAATCCGCGCCGGCCGGAACGTCGCGCGATCGATGCAGGCGACCGCGACGAGGGCGTCGGTAAGCAATTCCGCGCCGCGCCACACTTGCTGCAATGCGACCATGCGCGCGCGGCGGAGTTCGACCAGCGCCAGTGTGGCGTCGAGACGGTCGCCCAGTCGCGCCGGGAGCCGGTACTCGATTTCCACGCGGTGGACGACGAACGCGATGCCATGGACGCTCTCGAAGGTCGCGAGGTCGAAGCCCAGCGACCCCAGCCATTCGGTGCGCGTGCGCTCCATGAACCGGAGATAGTTCGCGTAGTAGACGACGCCGGCGGCGTCGGTGTCTTCGTAGTACACGCGGATCGGGAAGCGGAAGGTCGCGCGCGTTTTCGCCGCGTTCTTCAAGCAGCGCCCCCATCGGGGAAGAGGTCGACGGCGGCGCCGGGTGTCGGCGGCGTGAGTCCGAAGTGCCGGTACGACAACGCTGTGGCCACCCTGCCGCGCGACGTGCGCTGCAGAAAGCCCTGCTGGATGAGGAACGGTTCCAGCACGTCCTCGATCGTGTCCCGCTCCTCGCCGATGGCGGCGGCGAGATTGTCCACGCCCACCGGCCCGCCGGCGAACTTGTCGAGCACGGTGCGCAGCAGCTTGCGATCCATCACGTCGAGCCCCGCGGCATCCACGTCGAGCATGGCGAGTGCGTCGTCGGCGACGGTGCGGGTGATCGACTCCATCCGCGCGCACTTCGGCATAGTCGCGTACGCGCCGCAGCAGCCGGTTGACGATGCGCGGCGTGCCGCGCGAGCGGCGGGCGATTTCCAGCGCGCCCTGCGGATCCATCGCGATCTTGAGCAGCCCCGCCGAGCGCGTGACGATCCGCGTCAATTCTGCCGGACTGTAGAACTCCAGCCGGGCGACGATGCCGAAACGGTCGCGCAGCGGATTGGTGAGCATGCCGGCGCGCGTCGTGGCGCCGACCAGCGTGAACGGCGGCAGGTCGAGCTTGACGCTGCGCGCGGCCGGCCCCTCGCCGATCATGATGTCGATCTGGAAATCCTCGAGCGCCGGATACAGGATTTCCTCGACCACCGGGGAGAGCCGGTGGATCTCGTCGATGAACAGCACGTCGTGCGGCTCGAGGTTGGTGAGGAGCGCCGCGAGATCGCCGGCGCGCTCGAGCACGGGTCCCGACGTCTGCCGCAGGTTCACGCCGAGTTCGTGCGCGATGATGTGCGACAGTGTCGTCTTGCCGAGGCCCGGAGGGCCGAACAGCAGAACGTGATCGAGCGATTCCTTGCGCTTCCTCGCCGCCTCGATGAAGATCGACAGCTGGCCGCGGATCTTCTCCTGCCCGACGTACTCGTCGAGCATCCGCGGGCGCAGCGCCCGCTCGACGACCTCCTCCTGCACGCCGGCAACCTTGGCCGTGACGAGGCGGTTGAGCTGGTCGTCCTCGATCGCCATGCCTGCGCTCTAGACCTTGGCGAGCAGCTTCAGTGCCTGACGGATGCCGTCGCCGACGGCGAGGCCCTCAGGCAGGCGCTTGACCGCCGCGACCGCTTCCTTGTCGCTGTAGCCCAGGGCCAGGAGCGCGTTGAGGATATCCGCCGACGCGGGCGGAGCGCGATGGACTCCGACGGCGGAGGTGACATCGGCGCCGAGCTTGTCCTTGAGCTCGAGCAGCAGCCGCTCGGCGGTCTTCTTGCCGATGCCGGGGATCTTGGTGAGCCGGCCGGCGTCCTGCATGGTCACGGCGTGCGCGAGCTCGGCGACGGACAGGCCCGAGAGCACCGACAGCGCGGTCCGCGCGCCGACGCCGCTGATCTTCACCAGCTGGCGGAACGCGCGCCGCTCGTGCTCCGTGCCGAAGCCGAAGAGCAGATGGGCATCCTCGCGCACGACGAGATGGGTGAACAGCGCCAGTCGCTCGCCGGTCGCGGGCAGGTTGTAGAACGTGCTCATCGGCACGTCGACCTCGTACGCGACGCCCTGCACGTCGAGCAGAAGCTGCGGCGGGTTCTTCTCGACGAGTATTCCGGTGAGGCGACCGATCATGGGGCGGGCAATCCGTTCGGGCGATTATCGCACGCGTGGATTGCAGCGCGTGGCGCGCGCCGGACGGCGTCGCGTCGGCCGCGCGCTGCGCAACTTGCTTCGCGCGGTCACTCCGGCAGCGCGGCGAGATGCTGCAGGACTTCGTGGAGCGTCGGCAGCACGAGCAACTCGATCGCGACGAGGTCCGCGGACGGCGGGTGCGAGTCCGGCACCATGATCGGCATCATCCCCGCGGCGAGGGCGGCGCGCACGCCGGGTTCCGAGTCCTCGAGCACCAGGCACGTGTCGGCAATCGCGCCGAGCCGGCGCGCCGCTTCGAGATAGATGTCCGGCGCCGGCTTGCCCTGCGGGACTTCGTCACCGCCGACGAGTTCATGGAAGCGCGGCAGGAGTGAGGTGCGGGAGAGCTTCGCCCGCGCCCGTTCGCGGCGGGTCGACGTCGCCACGGCACGGGGCACGGCGTGTCCCTCGAGCCAGGCAAGCAGTTCCTCGATGCCCGGCTTGAGCACAAGGCCTTCGCGCTCGACGATGCCGTCGTACGTTGCGTGCCAGCGGGCGAGCAGCGCGTCCACCGGATACTCCGTGCCGTAGCGGGCGCGGACCATGGCGGCGCAGTCGGCGAAGTTGCGCCCGACCATCGCCTGCGCCAGCGTCATGTCGAAAGCGACACCCAGCGCCGCCGCCGCTTCGCCCCACGCGCGCGCAGCGAGCGGCTCGGTGTCGAGCATCAGTCCGTCCATGTCGAAGATCACTGCGGCGGGACGGCGGACGGGGCGCGGGGAATTCATCAGACGAGCCGCCCGCGGCGCACCCGGTAGCCGGCTGTGGCGAGCCCGCCGAAGCCTTGCCCGCCGTGAGCGTGCGCAATGGCGCAGGCGAGCGCGTCGGCGGCGTCCGGTGAAGGCGCGCCGGGGAGGTCGAGCAGCCGGCGCACCATGTCCGCGACCTGCTCTTTCGCCGCCTTGCCGTGGCCGACAACCGCCTGCTTCACCTGCAATGCCGTGTACTCGACGACCGGCAGATCGGCCAGCACCGCCGCCGAAATCGCCGCGCCGCGCGCCTGGCCGAGGAGCAGCGTCGACTGCGGGTTGACGTTGACGAACACCTTCTCGATGGCGACCTCCGTCGGCCGGTGCCGCGCGATCACTTCCGCGAGATCGGTGAGGATCACGCGCAGACGCGCCGGGAGCTCGCCTTCGCCGCTCCGGATGCAGCCGCAGGTCACGTACGCGAGCCGGCTGCCGGCCGCGGTGATGACGCCGAATCCCGTCGCGCGCAGCCCGGGATCGATGCCGAGAATCCGGCGCGCGGCGGGCTCGCTTTCCACGCCGTGGCTCAGCGAACGCCGAGTGAGCGTGGGGGCCGTTCATCAGCGCCCGCCCGGCCGCCCGAAGGGCGCTGCGCGCCCCCTCGGGGGGCAGCGAACGTAGTGAGCGTGGGGGCCGTTCATCACCCGGATTCCTACTCGTCGAGGACGGCGTTGGTGTGCACGTCCTGCACGTCGTCCAGCGATTCGAGCGCGTCGATGAGCTTCTGCATCCGCGCGGCGTCGTCGCCGTCGAGCTCCACGTCCGTGGACGGCTTCATCGTGATCTCGGCGAACTCCGGCTTGAACCCCGCCTTCGCCAGCGCATCCTTCGCCGCGGCGAAGGCGTAGGGTCCGGTGATCACCTCGATGCTGCCGTCGTCGTTGGTGATCACGTCGTCGGCCCCGGCCTCCAGCGCCGCCTCCATCAGCGCGTTCTCGTCGGTGCCGGGCGCGAACACGAGCTGGCCGCAATGCCGGAACAGGAACGCGACCGAGCCGTCGGTGCCGAGGTTGCCGCCGTACTTCGAAAAGGCGTGCCGCACGTCGGCGACCGTGCGCGTCCGGTTGTCGGTCATGCAGTCGACGATCACCGCGGCGCCGTTGATGCCGTAGCCTTCGTAGCGGATCTCTTCGTACGCGATCCCCTCGAGCTCACCCGCCCCGCGCTTGGCGGCGCGCTCGATCGTGTCCTTCGGCATGTTCTGGTCCATCGCCTTGTCGATCGCGAGCCGGAGCCGGGGATTCATGGACGGGTCGCCGCCGCCCATCCTGGCGGCGACGGTGATTTCCCGGATGAGGCGCGTGAAGATCTTGCCCCGCTTGGCGTCGGTGGCCGCCTTCTTGTGCTTGATGTTCGCCCATTTGCTGTGGCCAGCCATGGTCGCTCCCTTTGGATCGCGCTTGCCGAATCCGCAATTGTAGCTGCCCCCGCCGCGGGTTACCGCAGATCTGCTGCGTCAGGGACGCGTGCGCTCGTCTCCCCAGCGCGGGCCGAGGGCATGCGGGACACCGAGCTGGTCGAGCGTGCGGGCGACGACGAAGTCGACGAGATCCGCGACCGTCTGCGGCCGGCAGTAGAAGCCGGGTGCCGGCGGAAGGATCACGGCGCCGGCGCGCGCGAGCTTCAGCATGTTCTCCAGGTGAATCGTCGAGAGCGGCGTCTCGCGCGGCACCAGCACGAGCGGCCGGCGCTCCTTCAGCATCACGTCGGCGGCGCGCGCGATCAGGTTGTCGGCGAGGCCGCAGGCGACGGCGGCGAGCGTGCCCATGGTGCAGGGGCATATCGCCATCGCGTCGGCGGGATTCGAGCCCGATGCGACCGGCGCCATCCAGTCCTCGCGGCCGAACACCGTGATCTGGCCGGCTTGCGCGCCGTGGCGTTCGGTGAAGAAGCGCGTCGCCTCGCGCGGCTGGGCGGGAAGCGCGAGATCGCATTCCTGCTTGGCGACGATCTGCGCTGCCGCCGAGTAGAGCAGGAAGACGCGGCGATCCGCCGCCACCAGGCATTCGAGCAGCCGGAGCCCGTAGGCGAGGCCCGGATGCGCCGGTCCATGCGAGCGTTATCGTCTGCGGCGCGGCCATCCGCGCATTCTAGCGGCTCAGCCGAGTTCCCGGTGCCGGATGAGAACCTGATGCTGCGGCGCGAACGCCTTGGCCAGCCGCTCGACCAGGTACACCGAACGGTGCCGGCCACCCGTGCATCCGATCGCGACGGTGAGATAGTTGCGGTTGTCGCGGGCGTAATCGGGAAGCCAGGAGGCGACGAAGCGATGGATGTCGTCATACATGCGCTCGACGGCGGGCTCCCGTTCGAGGAACGCGACGACCGGCGGGTCGCGGCCGGTGAGGGGTTGCAGTGCGGGCTCGTAGTGGGGGTTGGCGAGGCAGCGGACGTCGAACACCAGGTCCGCGTCGAGCGGCACGCCGTGCTTGAAGCCGAACGACTCCAGGAGCAGCGTGAGCTTGCTCGCGTCGACGCTGACGAAATCCTTGATCCACGAACGCAGCGCAGCCGCCGGCAGCTCGCTCGTGTCGAAGGCGAAGCCGAGCGGCCGGACCTCGGCCAGCAGCCCGCGCTCGTAGTCGATCGCCTCGGTCAGCGTCCGCGCGTCGCTCGAGAACGGATGGCGCCGGCGCGTCTCGGAAAAGCGCTTGACCAGCGTTTCGGTCTTCGCGTCGAGATAGAGGAAGCGCACGCTGAAGGCGAGCGCGCGCAGGTCCGCTATCGTGTCGGCCAGGCCGGCCAGGCCGGGCGCGGTCTTGACGTCGAGCGCGATCGCGACACGATCGCGCCCGGCGTCCGCGAGGTAGCGGGCGGTCGCGGCGACCAGGGGCAGCGGCAGGTTGTTGACGGCGTAATAGCCGCAGTCCTCGAGCGCGCCGAGCGCGACGCTCTTGCCGGAGCCGGACACGCCGCCGAGCAGCAGGAGATCCATCGCCGGGAGCCGGCGCCGGAGGGCGTCAGCCGCCGTCCTCCATCAGCTGCGTCTGCCGGTCGATGAACTCCTTCGTGCTGTCGATGCCGCGCTGGTTCAGGACGAAGTTGCGCACCGCGGCTTCGACCAGCACGGCGAGGTTGCGTCCGGCGGCGACCGGGATCGTCACCTTGCGCACGGGCACGCCGAGGATCTCCTGGAACGTCGCGTTCACCTGCAACCGGTCCAGCTCGGAAAACGCCTCGTTGCTGTGGTCCTCGAGGTGAACCATGAACTTCAGCAGCTTGCGCGGGCGCACGGCGGTCTCGCCGAAGATCGTGCGGATGTTGAGGATGCCGATGCCGCGCACCTCGAGAAAATCCCTGAGCACCGCGGGGCACCGGCCTTCGAGCGTGTCGGGCGAGATGCGATAGATTTCGACGATGTCGTCGGCGATGAGCCCGTTGCCGCGGGAGATGAGCTCGAGCGCGAGCTCGCTCTTGCCGATCGCCGACGCCCCGGTGACGAGCACGCCCATTTCGAGCACGTCGAGGAACACGCCGTGCAGCGTGGTCGACTCGGCGAGCACGCGCGACAGGAAGAGCCGGAACACCTCGACCAGGTGGGGCGAGGGCTGCGCCGACGTGAAGAGCGCGACGTGGTTGGCGTCGCACCTGGCCACCAGGTGCGGCGGCACGGCTTCGCCGTTGGCGACGACGATCGCGACCAGCTCGGCCGTGAAGAGCCGGTCGATCGACGACACGAGCTCGCTTTCGGTCAGGGCGCGAAGGTGGGCGAGTTCCGCCGCGCCCAGGATCTGGATGCGGAACGGGTGGATGAAGTTCATGTGGCCGACCTGGCCGATGGTCGGCTTCAGGGCCGCCTCGCCGGTCAGCACGCGATTTCCGCCCTGCCGTCCGGCGACCCAGTGCAGGCCGAGGCGGACCTGGCTGTCGGCAAAGAGCCGCTCGACGCTGACCTGGCGCACGACGCCGGCTTCGGCGCTCACGGCGCGGGCGTCCAGCGCTCGAACAACACCCGCAATCCGGCCGCGTCGGTCGGGCCCGCCAGGCCGTCCCGGAAACGCGCTTCGGAAAACATCTGCGCGAGCTCCGAGAGCAGCTGCAGGTGCTGTTCGGTCGCCTGTTCCGGGACGAGCAGGATGAACACCTGGGCGACGGGCTTGCCGTCGGGCGCGTCGAAGGGAATCGGCGATTTGAGGCGGATGAAAGCGCCCTGCGCTTCGCGCAGGCCGCGGATGCGCCCGTGGGGAATGGCGATGCCCTGCCCCAGGCCGGTGGAGCCCAGCTTCTCGCGCGCCTGCAGGCTGTTGACGACGACCTGCCGGGAAAGGCCGTGGTTGGCCTCGAACAGTGCGCCGACCGCGTCGAACAGGCGGGACTTCGATCCCGCGTCGAGATCGAGCAGGATGTTCCCGGTCGGCAGCAACTCGGCGATCTGGCTCATCGGCAGCTGGGGCGTGGTGGCGCGGACGGTGGCGATCGTCGGGGCCGATGATGCCATCCGGCGGCCCGGAGGGCTCTAGTCCGGCGTCGTCCCGGGGGCGCCGCGGGTGCCGGGAACCGGCGCGGGAGACGGCTCGGCGGCGGCGTCGCGCTTGATCGCGGCGGCCTCGTGCCGGTGCAGCTCGCGCTTCTCCTTGTGCTTCAGCACCTGCCGGTCGAGCTTGTCGGCCAGGGCGTCGATCGCGGCGTACATGTCCGCTTCGATCGCCTCGACATGGATGTCCTTGCCGCGCGCATGCAGGTTGACTTCGACCTTGTGCCGCAGCTTGTCCACCGACATCACGACATTGACGTCGATGACGTCGTCGAAATGGCGCGTCACGCGATCGAGCTTGGCCATGACGTAGTCGCGAATCGCGGGTGTGATTTCCAGTCGGTGGCCGGTAAGGTTAAGGTTCATCAAGCATCTCCTCGATGCGCGCCAGGGCGTGCCGTCAGGGCGCCTTGCGCAGGTTGACGGGAGGTATCTGCAGCGCCTCCCGGTACTTGGCGACCGTGCGCCGGGCCACGATGATCCCCTGCTCGCCCAGCAGTTCCGCGATCCGGCTGTCGGTGAAAGGCGACTTCAGGTCTTCGGCGGCGATCAGCTGCTTGATGAGCGCGCGGATGGCGGTGGCCGACGCCGCGCCGCCCGTGTCCGTCGCCACATGGCTGCCGAAGAAATACTTGAGCTCGTAGGTGCCGCGCGTCGTGAGCATGTATTTCTGCGTCGTCACGCGCGAAATCGTCGATTCGTGCAGGTTCAGCATCGTCGCGATCTCGCGCAGGACCATCGGCCGCATCGCGACGTCGCCGTGCTCGAAGAAGCGGCGCTGCCGCTCGACGATGGCCTGCGCCACGCGCAGGATGGTCTCGAACCGCTGCTGGACGTTGCGGATCAGCCACTTGGCCTCCTGCAGCTGGGCGGAGAGCTGCTGGTTCGACGAGTCGCGGTTGCGCGTGAGGATGTCCGCGTAGATGCGATTGAGCCGGAGCTTGGGCATCGCGGATTCGTTCAGCGCCGCCACCCATTTGCCGCGCACTTTCTTGACGACGACGTCCGGAATGACGAAATTCGCCTCGGACTTGGCGAACGCCGCGCCGGGCCGGGGGTTCAGGCTCATCACCAGGGCGCGCATCGCGCGCACGCCGGCGTCGTCGGTGTGGAGCAGACGCTTCAGCTTGACGAAATCGCGCGCCGCCAGCAGCGGCAGATGCTCGGTGACGACGGTGAGGGCCTCGGCGCGGAAGGGGGTCGTCTCCGGCAGCGCCTTCAGCTGCAGCGCCAGGCATTCGGAGGCGTCGCGCGCGCCGATGCCCGCGGGCTCGAAGCTCTGCAGGTAGCAGAGCGCGATGGACAGCTCGTCCGGGTCGATCTCGAGCTCCTCCGGAAACATCTCCGCCACCTCCTCGAGCGAGAGGTGGAGATACCCGTCGTCGTCCAGCGCGTCGATCAGCGCGCCGACGAGCCGCCGGTCGCGCAGCGGCAGGTTGAGCACGGCGAGCTGCGACAGCAGGTGATCGCGCAGCGAGCTGGTCGCGACCTGCTGCGGGTAGAAGCCGTCGTCGTCGTCGTCGGACGACGCCGCCGCCGCCCCAATCCGAATCGCCGCCGGAGTAATCCTCGAAATCGGTGCGGTCGACCGTCTCCGGCCTTTCGCGCGCCTCGTCGCCGGCCTCCTTGCCGCCGGCGCGATCGTCGTCGTGCGTCGGCGCCGCCTCGGTCGCCGACGCCGCGGCGCCGGCGAGCTGCTCCGCGGTCGGCGGCGGCTCGTCTTCGCCTTCGGCTTTCTCGAGGAGCGGGTTCTCCTGCAGCATCCGCTCGACCTCGGCGTTCAGCTCGACCGTGGACAGCTGCAGCAGCCGTATCGATTGCTGCAGCTGGGGGGTGAGCGTGAGGTGCTGGCTGAGCTTGAGCTGGAGGGTTTGCTTCATGCGTTACGGAACATGCATTGGCTCAGAGCCGGAAGTGCTCTCCGAGATAGACCTTCCTTACCGCGTCATTATAAACAATCTCGCCGGGAGCGCCGGAAGCCAGGACGCGCCCCTCGTTGATGATATACGCGCGGTCGCAGATGCCGAGCGTCTCGCGCACGTTGTGGTCGGTGATGAGCACGCCGATGCCGCGCTCCTTCAGGAAGCCGATGATCTTCTGGATGTCGAGGACCGCGATCGGGTCGACGCCCGCGAACGGCTCGTCGAGCAGGATGAAGCGTGGCCGGGTCGCGAGCGCGCGGGCGATCTCGACGCGCCGGCGCTCGCCGCCCGAGAGCGAGAGTGCCGGCGCGTTGGCGAGGTGGGAGATCGACAGATCTTCGAGCAGTGCGTCGAGGCGGTTGGCGAGCGCATCGGCATCGAGATCCTGCAGCTCGAGGATGGCGCGGACGTTCTCGGCGACCGTCAGCTTGCGGAAGATCGACGCCTCCTGCGGCAGGTACGAGAGCCCGAGCCGGGCGCGGATGTGGATCGGCAACCGCGACAGGTTGCGTCCGTCGAGCTCGATGCGTCCGCCGTCCGCCGCGACCAGCCCGACGATCATGTAGAAGCACGTCGTCTTGCCCGCGCCGTTGGGGCCGAGCAGGCCGACGACCTCGCCGCTCGCGACCTCGAGCGAGACATCGTGGACGACCGTGCGCGTCTTGTAGCGCTTCTCGAGCCGGGTGACCGACAGGTGGCTCGTCGGACCCGGCTCGGGGGACGCTTCGTCCACGCTCACTTGACGGGCGGCGGCGCGAGGTCGCCGGCGGGCTGCAGCGTCACGGGCGGTCCGGTCGCCGCAGGCGCGGCCGCCTTCGCCCCGTCCTTGGGCTTGCCCGCCGCGGGCACGTCGGACTTGGGCTGGAACATGCCACGCACGCGCGCGCCGGGCCCCGCCGGGTCCGCGGTGGTGCTCGCACGCCCCTCCGCCTTGAAGACCTCGGTCCCGACGTTGTACGAGACGTAGTTGCTCCGGATCTCGTCCTGGCCCCGCTTCAGCAGCGCGCGATCGAACAGCTCGACCAGCTCCTTCGCGCCGTCATACTCGATGCGCTGCGCGTAGCCTTCATAGTATTCGTCCACGCCGTCGCGCTTCTGCCGGACGGCGACCGGGTTGCCATGGGCCGTCGCGGACAGCGAGTTGTCGGCGTTCTGCTTGAACACGATGCGGTCGGCGCGGATCGACAGCGTGCCCTGGGTGATGATCACGTTGCCGGCGAGCGTGCCACCGCGTGCCTGCAGGTCGGCGTCGCCCGTGTCGCCGGAGAAGTTGATCGGTTTGTTCCTGTCCGCTTGCTCGGCCCATGCCGCAGGCGCGGCGACGAGCGTCGTGGCGACGGTGATCCATGCCAACGCGCGCGCGACGCGACGCGGAGCAAGGCGGAGGCGGGAAAGGGAAATCACTTCGGCGGCGTGTTGGGTTGCAGTGTTCCGCGCACGGCCGACTTGAGCTTGAACGTGCGCGCGTTGTTGTCGAGGATCATGCCGACGCCATGGATTATTCCACGCGGCTCCTCGATCGTCACGGGCCGGTCGGTTTCCGCACGTCCCAGCTTCGGGTTGACTCGCAGCAGTTCGGTGGTGAAGGTCACTGGCCCCGTCGGACCGCGGCCGCCCGCGGTGGCCGGGACGGCGTCGCGCGTGGCGCGCACGGTGCCCCGCAGCGTGACCGTCTCCCGATCGCCGGAGACGGTGCCGGTGTCGGCGGTGACCGCCAGGCGGGCCGTGCCGGGATCGGTCATTTCGAACGAGGGTGCCGAGAGCTCGACGCTGTCGTCGTCCGGATAATGCCGGGCGCTGGCCGCGGCGAGCATTTGCCGGACGCGACCTTCCGCGTCGAAGCTGACCGCGCTCAAGCGCTCGATATAGAGGTCGGGGTCGTGCCGCGCCGAGCCGTCGTCCCGGCGGACGGGTGCCTGCACCTGCGCATCGAGCCAGTACGTCAGCGCCGCGAGGCCGCCCAGCAGGATTGCCGGCGACCAGGCGACCAGCCGATCGAGGCGCGCGCGCGGGGGTGCCATCGGTTCAGCGCTCCCTTGCCCCGGAGCAGCGACCGCGGTCGCGGTCAGCGTGGCGGTTGCTCATCTCAGTACCCGCCCGGCCGTCCGAAGGGTACTGACTGGGCCCCCTCGGGGGGCAGCGAACGCAGTGAGCGTGGGGGTCGTTTCATCTCAGGCCTCAGGCGCCAAAGGCCGCATGCTGCGCCTCGAGGGTGCCCTGCGCGGCAAGGATCATCTCGCAGACCTCCCGCACGGCACCCTTGCCCCCGTCGCGGCCGGTCACGAAATGGGCGCGCGCGCGCACGGAAGCCGTCGCATGGGGCACCGTGACGGCGAATCCGCAGCGGACGAAAACGGGGACATCGGGGAGGTCGTCGCCGATATGGGCACAGGCCGCCGGCGGCAGCGCGAGCTCGCGGCGCAGCGCCTCCCATGGCGTCAGCTTGTCCTGGGCGCCGTGCATGACCCGCGACACGCCCAGCGACCGCGCGCGGTGGAGCACCGCGGGCGCGCTGCTGCCGGTGATCCACGCGACCGTGACGCCCGCGTGCATCAGCATCTTCAGGCCAACCCCGTCGAGCGCGCTGAAGGCCTTGAGCTCGCGACCATCGTCGTCGACAAAGATGCGCCCGTCCGTCAGCACGCCATCCACATCGCAGGTCAGGAGCCGGATTGCGCCCGCCCGCTGCGCGGCCATGGCTGTCATCATACGACCCCCACGCTTGCGGCTGTCGCCGCTGCGCTGCCCCCCGAGGGGGCGCCATTCGCGCCTTGGGACGGCCCGGCGGCGCTCATCACACCACCCGCGCGCGGAAGAGGTCGTGCAGATGCAGCGCGCCGACGAGCTTCCGGTCGTCGTCGGCGACCAGCAGCACCGTCACCTTGGGCACGGCCTCCATCAGGTCCACGCACTCGATCGCCAGCCGATCGGGACCGATGGTTCGCGGCGTGGGCGTCATGACGCCGCTCACGCCCGTTGCGCCGAGGTCGCGCACGCGATCGAGGCAGCGGCGCAGGTCGCCATCGGTGAAGATGCCCGCGATGCGCCCGCTGGCGTCGACCACGGCCGTCATGCCCATGCCCTTGCTGCTCATCGCGACGACGGCCTCACCCAGCATCGCATCGATGCCGACCATGGGCAGCGCGGCGCCGCTCACCATCACATCGCGCACCCGGGTGAGCAGGCGGCGCCCAAGGGGGCCCCCGGGGTGCGACCGGGCGAAGTCCTCGACGGAGAAGCCGCGCGCGTCGAGCAGCGCGAGCGCGAGCGCGTCGCCCAGCGCCAGGGTGGCGGTCGTGCTGGCCGTGGGCGCGAGCCCCAGCGGGCAGGCTTCGGCGTCGACCGCCGCATCCAGATGGACATCGGCGGCCTGCGCGAGGGAAGACTGTTCGTTGCCGGTCAGCGCGATGATCGCCGCGCCCTGTCGCTTGAGGTGAGGCGTCAGCAGCACGAGCTCGTCGGTCTCGCCCGAATTCGACAGCATCACCACGACATCGTCCGGCGTGATCATGCCGAGGTCGCCATGCGAGGCTTCCGCCGGGTGCACGAAGAAAGCGGGGGTGCCCGTCGAGGCCAGCGTCGCCGCGAGCTTGCGCGCGATGTGGCCGGACTTGCCGATGCCGGACACGACCACGCGGCCCCGGCAATGGAGAATCAGAACGACCGCGGCGACAAAGGCGTCACCGAGCCGCGCGGCGAGTCCGGCAATGGCATCGGCCTCGGTCGCGAGGACGTGGCGGGCGAGTGCCAGCACCTGCGCCGGATCGACCCCGGCACGGCCGGGTGCCGCTACGGGAGCGGCAGGGGCGGTGACGCTCATCCGATAGAGTATAACCGAGCGGCCCTATGCTACATTCGATCACCCCGCCGGGGCCCGCCGCGCCGGCCGCCGCCGCACCCGCCCGATGCCGCAGACGCTGCAACTGATTCTCGTACTGCTCGCCGCCGCCGTCGTCGTCGTCGTCGTCTGCCGGCTCGTCCGCCTGCCGCCGATCCTGGGATACCTGCTGGTCGGGATGGCCGTCGGCCCGCACGCGCTCGCACTCGTGCCCGACACCGCGGATGTGCGCGCTCTCGCCGAATTCGGGATCGTGTTCCTGATGTTCTCGATCGGCCTCGAGTTCAGCCTGCCGCAACTGAAGGCCATGCGCCGGGCCGTGTTTGGCCTGGGGCTCGCGCAGGTCGCGATCACCACGCTCGGGGGCGTGGTGGCGCTGCAGGCGCTGGGCTTCGGCTGGCAGGCGGGCTTCGCGCTGGGCGGCGCGCTCGCGATGAGCTCGACGGCGATCGTGTCGAAGATGCTCGCGGAGCGCACGGAACTCGCGACGCCGCACGGCCGCGACGTGATGGCCATATTGCTGTTCCAGGACCTGGCCGTCGTCGCGTTCCTGATCGTCCTCCCGTCGCTGTCCATGGGCGGCAGCGAGCTTGCGCTCGCACTGGCCGTTGCCGGGGTGAAGGCGGCAGTCGCGCTTGCGCTCATCCTCTTCTTCGGGCAGAAGCCCATGCGCGCGTGGTTCCACCTGGTCGCGCGGCAGCGCAGCTCCGAGCTCTTCATGCTGAACCTGCTGCTGATCACGCTCGGACTCGCGGCGCTCACGGAACTCCTCGGCCTGTCGCTCGCGCTGGGAGCCTTCCTCGCCGGCATGCTGATCGCCGAGACCGAATACCGCTACCAGGTCGAGGAGGACATCAAGCCGTTTCGCGACGTGCTGCTCGGCCTCTTCTTCGTCACGGTCGGCATGGCGCTCGATCTCGTGGTGGTCGCGCGCAACATCGGGTGGGTGGTGCTGCTGCTGATCGTGCCCGTCGGCGCGAAGCTGGGGCTCATCGTGGCCCTGTCCCGGGTCTTCGGGGCGTCGATGAGCACGGCCCTGCGCAACGGCTTCTACCTGGCGCAGGCCGGCGAGTTCGCGCTGGTGCTGCTGGCGCTCGCCGTCCAGCAGAGCCTCGTGCCCGGACCGGCGGCGCAGGTTGTGCTCGCGGCGATGGTGCTGTCGATGCTGTCGGCGCCGTTGCTCATCCATTTTGCCGAACCGATCGTGCGCCGGTTCACGGCGAACGACTGGCTCGCTCGCGCGGCGCAGATCACCAAGATCGCGGCGACGACGATGGCGCGCCAGAACCACGTGATCATCTGCGGCTACGGGCGCAGCGGCCAGAACCTCGCGCGCCTGCTCGAGGCCGAGGACATTCCGTTCATCGCCCTCGATGCCGATCCGGAGCGCGTGCGCGAGGCGGCGGGTGACGGCTCGTCCGTCGTCTACGGCGATGCGGGGCGCAACGAGGCGCTGTTCGCCGCCGGTCTGGCGAAAGCGCGCGCCGTGGTGATCACCTTCGCGGACACGGCCGCCGCGCTGAAAATTCTGCACCACGTGCACGCGGCGCGACCGGAGCTGCAGGTGGTCGTGCGCACGCTCGACGACAGCGAGCTCGACCGGCTGCTTGCCGCCGGGGCCGCCGAGGTCGTGCCCGAAGTGCTGGAGGGCAGCCTGATGCTGGCGACGCATTCCCTGCTGCTGCTCGGGGTGCCGCTCAATCGCGTGCTGGCGCGCATCCGCGCGATCCGGGAGGAGCGCTACAGCCTGTTCCGCGGGTTCTTTCACGGCGCGTCCGACGTCGCCGACGCGGCGGAGAACCTGCAACCCAGGCTGCACTCGATTCACCTGCCCGACCGCGCGCGCGCCGTGGGCAAGGCGTTGTCCACGCTGCGGCTCGACGGCCTGGTCGAAGTCACCGGCGTACGGCGCAAGGGCGCACGCTCGCAGCGACCTGGCCCGGACTGGGTCTTCGAGCCCGGCGACGTGGTCGTATTGCTCGGGCGCCCGGAGAATCTGTCGCTCGCCGAGCAACGCTTTCTCAACGATAGGCCGCGTTAGCGCCACGGTCTCGGCCGGGCTGTCGCCGGGGCGGCCCGGATTGTGAGCGCCAACACGACGGGCTACAATGCCGCTCCCCAAGGCCGAGCAACCGATCCGATGTCCGACCTTCCCGCGCCGGCATCCGTGCCGGCTCCTGCGCCCCCCGAGTATGCCGTCGAGCTCGCCGACGTGACGTTCGGCTACGACCGACGGCCGGTGCTCACCGGCATCTCGATGCGGATTCCGCGCGGCGGCGTGGTGGCGATCATGGGCGGCTCCGGTTGCGGCAAGACGACGATCCTGCGTCTCATCGGCGGCCAGTTGCGGCCCCAGTCGGGCCGGGTGCAAGTCGGCGGGGAATCGGTGCCCGACCTCGACCGTGAGGCGCTGTATGCGATGCGCCGCAAGCTCGGGATGCTGTTCCAGTTCGGCGCCTTGTTCACCGACATGTCGGTGTACGAGAACATAGCCTTCACGCTGCGCGAACATACGGATCTGCCGGAGGAGCTCATCCGCGACCTGGTGCTGATGAAGCTGCACGCGGTCGGTCTGCGCGGGGCGGCACGACTGATGCCCGCCGAGCTCTCCGGAGGCATGGCGCGCCGCGTCGCGCTCGCCCGCGCCATCGCGCTCGACCCGATGCTCGTGCTCTACGACGAGCCGTTCGCCGGGCTCGATCCGATTTCGCTCGGTGTCGTCGGCCAGCTGATCCGGCGCATGAGCGAGGCGCTGGGCATCACGTCGCTCGTCGTGACGCACGACGTCTACGAATCGCTGAAGATCGTCGATTACCTGTATTTCGTGTCCGAAGGCAAGATCATCGCCGAGGGCACGCCGGCCGAGGTGCGGGCGTCCGACGACGCCTTCGTCCGCCAGTTCGTCGATGGCGAGCCCGATGGTCCCGTGCCGTTCCATTATCCGGCGCCGCCCTATCGTTCCGAGCTCTTTGCCCGTGCGTAACGCCGTTCTTACCGGAATCGCGGATGCGCTGCGGCGGGTCGGTGGCGGGACGGTCGCCACCATCGGCTGGCTGGGATACGCGGCGCGGTTCGGCCTCGCGGTCGTGCTCGAGACGCCGGCCGCCTTCGCGCGGCTGTCGCTGACGCTGCGCGAGATCTACTTCGCCGGCGTGCTCTCGCTCGTCATCATCCTCGTCTCTGGGCTCTTTGTCGGGATGGTGCTGGCGTTGCAGGGCTACGACGTGCTGCAGCGCTATGGCGCCGCCGAGTCGCTCGGCGTGCTCGTCGCGCTTTCGCTCGTCCGCGAGCTCGGGCCCGTCGTCGCCGGCTTGCTGTTCGCGAGCCGCGCCGGCAGCGCGATCACCGCGGAAATCGGGCTGATGAAGGCGACCGAGCAACTGTCGGCGATGGAAATGATGGCCGTCGACCCGCTCGCGCGTGTGGTCGCGCCGCGGTTCTGGGGCGGCGTCATCTCGATGCCGCTGCTCGCCGCCTTGTTCTCCACGCTCGGCGTCTTCGGCGCCTACCTGGTGGGCGTGAAGCTCATCGGCATCGACCCCGGCGCGTTCTGGGGCAACATGCAGGCGGGGGTCGACTTTCGCTTCGACATTGTCAACGGGGTCATCAAGAGCATCGTTTTCGGCATTGCGGTCAGCATGATCGCGGTGTTCGAGGGCTACGACGCGAAGCCTACCGCCGAAGGCGTCTCGACGGCGACGACGCGCACGGTCGTCGAGAGCTCGCTCGCGATCCTCGGGCTCGACTTCGTCCTCACCGTGTTCATGTTCCGGGGTGGGGCTTGAATTACCACGTGGAGTCCGCGCAATGAACCTCAACCGCTCCGCACTCGATCTCTGGGTCGGCACGTTCGTCGCGATCGGCATCGGGGCGATCCTCTTTCTGGCGCTCAAGGTCGGCAACCTGATCAGCTTCGGGGCGACGCCGGGCTACCGGCTCGAGGCGCGCTTCGACAACATCGGCGGACTGAAGCTTCGCGCGTCGGTGAAGGCGGCCGGCGTCGTCGTCGGCCGGGTCGAGGGCATCCGGCTCGATCCGACGACCTACCAGGCGATCGTCACGATCAAGATCGACGAGGGCTACCAGTTCACGACGGACACGATCGCGTCGATCCTCACGTCGGGCCTCCTCGGCGATGTCTACATCGGACTCGACGCCGGCGGCGACACGAAGATGCTGGCCGACGGCGGGAAGCTGGCCAAGACGCAGTCCGGGATCGTCCTGGAAAAGCTGATCGGCCAGTTCCTGTTCGACAAGGCCGCGACGGGAGGCGGGAAATGAGTGTTGCGCTTGATCGAGGACGTCCGGCGCTGTCGCGCGCGGCCCTGGCCGTGGCTGTGGCCCTGCTCGCCGGCTGTGCGGGCGCGCCATCGCGCGAGGACCCGTTCGAGCCGATGAACCGGGCGCTCTACGAGTTTCACGACACCGTCGACACGGCCGTCGTGAAGCCCGTGGCGCGGGCCTACATCGACGTCGTGCCGGAGTTCCTCCGCACGGGTGTGTCGAACGTCTTCAACAACGTCGAGGACCTCATCTCGGCGGTCAACGATCTCCTGCAGGGCAAGCTCGACAAGCTCGACGACGACCTCGGCCGGGTGCTGCTCAACACCGCATTCGGCCTCGGCGGCATCTTCGACCTGGCGTCGATGGTCGGCATGGAGCGCGGCAACGAGGATTTCGGCCAGACGTTCGGGGCTTGGGGCCTGCCCCAGGGCCCTTATCTCTTCGTGCCGTTCTTCGGGCCGACGACCGTGCGCGACGGCACCGGCGCCATCGTGCGCGTCATGGTGGGTCCGGTCGGTTACATCGGCGACGTGCCCCTGCGCAACAGCCTCTACGGCCTGGGCGCCGTCGACATCCGCGCGCAGGCGCTGTCCGCCGGCGCGATCGTCGACACGGCCGCGCTCGATCGCTACCTGTTCATCCGCAACGCCTATCTGCAGCGGCGACGGTATCTGCTGTACGACGGCAAGCCGCCGCCCGAACCCGAGGAGCCCTAGATGGCCATCGTCCATGTGCCGGCGCGACGGATCGCGTTCGTCCTGATCGCGGCCACCGCGCTGATCGGCGCGGCGCTGCCTGCCGCCGCGCAGGAAGCGCCCGACGCCATGGTGAAGCGCGTCGCGCAGGACGTGATGGCGACGATCAAGTCCGATCCGGCGATCCAGGCGGGCAACGAGGCGCGGATCCGGGACGTGCTCGAAGCGAAGCTCCTGCCCAATTTCGACTTCACCCGGATGGCGGCGCTTGCCATGGGCAAGAACTGGCGGAGCGCGACGCCCGAGCAGCAGAAACGAATCACGGATGAATTCCGGGCGCTGCTCGTGCGCACCTATTCGGGCGCGCTCAACCAGTACCGCAACGAGACGATCGACTACAAGCCGCTGCGGATGAACGCGGGCGACACCGAGGTCACCGTGCGCACTCTGGTGCAGCGGGCGTCCGGAGCCCCGATCCAGATCGACTACGGCATGGAGAAGAAGGCAGACGCCTGGAAGTGCTACGACGTCATCGTCGCGGGCGTTTCCCTCGTCACCAATTATCGCGACGAGTTCAACGAGCAGATCAAGAACGGCGGCGTGGACGGCCTCATCAAGACGCTTGCCGACCGCAATCGGGGCGTCGCGGCGAAATGAGCGCGGCCGGCGACGCGCAGGCCGCTGTCGAGTCGGGCTTTGCGCCGGATGAGGACGGCGCGCGCTGGACCTATGCAGGCGAGCTTACGTCCACCAACGCCGGCCCCGTGCTGGCGGCCGCGGCCGCGCTGAACCTGCCGGGCAACGGCGAGGTCGATCTCACGGACGTCGAAGGAATCGATTCGGCCGCCGTCGCGGTCCTGCTCGCGCTCAAGCGGCGCGCGGCCGACGAGGGCCGGCCGCTGCGGTTCGTGGGCATCCCCGCGGCGCTTGCCTCCCTCGCCGAGCTGTACGGCGTCGAGGAGATCCTTGGCGCGTGACGTGAACGGCCCCCACGCTCACTGTGTGCGGCTTCGCCGCATCCCGCTGCGCGGGACCAGCCTTCGGCTGTCCTGCGGCCTTCGGCCTGGTGTTCGCTGCCCCCCGCGGGGGCGGTCAGTGCCCTTCGGGCGGCCGTGCGGGCGGATGAACGGCCCCCACGCTCACTGCGTTCGCTGCCCCCCGCGGGGGCGGTCAGTGCCCTTCGGGCGGCCGTGCGGGCACTGACGGTGGCGCCGCCACGCGCGCTTCCGCGTCCCGCGGGGCCGGACCGCGCCGGGGAATCGGCAGCCGGCGCGCCGGTTCCTGTCGCTCCGGGCATTCGCTGATCGTGTCCCTCGCCGTCGAAATCGTCGACGTCGTCCGCAGTTTCGGCAAGGTGCGGGCGTTAGCCGGAGTCAGTCTCGCCGTCGAGGAGGGCGAGTTCTTCGGGCTGCTGGGCCCCAACGGCGCGGGCAAGACGACGCTGATCTCCGTCCTCGCCGGCCTGACCCGGGCCGACAGCGGGACCGTGCGCGTGCTCGGGCACGACGTGATCGAAGACTACCGAAAGGCACGGCGCGCCCTCGGCGTGGTCCCGCAGGAACTCGTGTTCGATCCGTTCTTCACGGTGCGCGAAACGCTCGAAATCCAGTCCGGCTACTTCGGCATCCGGCACAACGACGCGTGGATCGACGAAATCCTGCATCACCTCGATCTCACGACGAAGGCCAACGCGAACATGCGCTCGCTTTCCGGCGGCATGAAGCGCCGCGTGCTGGTGGGCCAGGCGCTCGTGCACAAGCCACCGGTGATCGTGCTGGACGAGCCGACCGCGGGGGTCGACGTCGAATTGCGCCAGAGCCTCTGGGCGTTCATCCGCAAACTCAACCGCGATGGCCACACGATCATCCTGACGACCCACTATCTCGAGGAGGCCGAGGCGCTGTGCGGCCGCATCGCCATGCTGAAGGCGGGCCGGGTCGTCGCCCTCGACACGACGAAGAACCTGCTGACGAATGTCGCCGGGCTCACGGTGCGGCTCGTCGCCGACCGCGTTCCGGACACGTGGCAGCACCGCGTGACGAGCCGGGACACGCACGGCTTCGTGGTCGGACTCGACAGTTACGCCGACCTCGAGGCGCTGCTCGCCGCGCTGCGTGCCGACGCCATACGCATCGACGAGCTGGCGCTGCTGGAAACCGATCTCGAGCAGGTCTTCCTGCGCATCATGGGCGGCGGGCGCGCGCCGGCGACGGGGACGACGTCGTGATCCGCGTCGCCGGAGCCGGCTGGCTCACGCTTCTCTACAAGGAGGTGCTGCGCTTCTGGAAGGTCGCCTTCCAGACGATCCTGGCGCCGATGATCACCGCGCTCCTCTATCTGCTCATCTTCTCGCATGTTCTGGAGTCGCGCGTGTCGGTGTTCGGCGGCCAGATCGGCTACACCGCCTTCCTCGTGCCCGGGCTCGTGATGATGTCGGTGCTGCAGAACGCGTTCGCCAACACCTCGTCGTCGCTCATCGGGTCGAAGATGACGGGCAACATGATCTTCATCCTGCTCACGCCGCTCTCGCCGGCTGATTTCTTCGCCGCGTACGTGCTGGGCGCCATGGTGCGGGGACTGGTCGTCGGGGTCGGCGTCTTCGTCGTCACCCTGTTCTTCGTGCCTTCGCTGCTCGTGCTGCCGCACCCGTTCTGGGCGCTCGCTTTCGCGCTGCTCGGCAGCGCGATCCTCGGCACGCTCGGCCTCATCGCCGGCATCTGGGCCGAGAAGTTCGACCAGCTCTCCGCGTTCCAGAATTTCCTGATCACGCCGCTCACGTTCCTGTCCGGCGTGTTCTACTCGATCCATTCGCTGCCGCCGTTCTGGCAGTCGCTGTCGCACGCCAATCCGTTCTTCTATATGATTGACGGCTTCCGTTATGGATTCTTCGGCTTGTCCGACGTCCCGCCCGCGCTGAGCCTCGGGATCGTCGCGGGATGCGCGCTCCTGCTGTCGCTCCTGGCGTTGACGCTGCTGCGGCGCGGCTGGAAACTCCGGCCCTGACCGGGCACGGCGCGCCGCCCGGACGCGGGCCGCGTGGCCGTGTGCACGCCCATCCGTCATCTGTTGAGCCCGTCGTCCCTTCATCCCGACATCAAGCCGAGGTTCGCCCATGGTCACGCCGGAATCCATCCAGACTTCGATTGCTGCGGGCCTCCCTTGCGAGCAGGTCGAGGTGCGCGGCGACGGCCACCACTGGGAGGCCGTGATCGTCAGCGCGGCGTTCGAGGGCCTCTCCAAGGTCCGCCAGCACCAGCTCGTCTACGCGGCGCTCGGCGACCGGATGCGCGAGGAGATCCACGCGCTGTCGATGACCACGCTGACGCCGGCGCAGTGGGCCGCGAGATGAAGGGCCCCCACGCTCACTTTTGCCCCCTCGTGTTCGCTGCCCCCCGCGGGGGCAGTCAGCGCCCTTCGGGCGGCCGGGCGGGCGCTGATGGACAAGCTTTTGATCGAGGGCGGCCGGCCGCTCGTCGGCGAGGTCCGGGTCTCCGGCGCGAAGAACGCGGCGCTGCCGATCCTCTGCGCGGCACTGCTAACGCCGGAGCCGCTCGTGCTCACGAACGTGCCGCGCCTCAAGGACGTGCGGACGATGCAGACGCTGCTGGCGCAGATGGGCGTCGCGGTGGATGCAGGCACGCCCGGAACCGTAGCGCTCGACGCCGGCCGGATCGACTGGCCGCTCGCGCCCTACGAGCTCGTCAAGACCATGCGGGCATCGATTCTGGCGCTGGGGCCGCTGCTCGCCCGCTGCGGCGAGGCGCGCGTGTCCTTGCCAGGCGGCTGCGCGATCGGGCTGCGTCCCGTCGACCAGCACGTGAAGGGCCTCGTGGCGATGGGCGCTGAGATCGACCTCGAGCACGGCTACATCAGCGCCCGCGCGCGGCGGCTGGCCGGCACGCGCTTCGTGTTCGACGTGGTCACGGTGACCGGGACCGAGAACCTGATGATGGCGGCGACGCTGGCCTCAGGCACGACCACGCTCGAGAACGCGGCGCGCGAACCGGAGATCGTCGATCTCGCACGCTGCCTCGGCGCGATGGGGGCGAAGATTTCCGGGGCGGGCACCGATCGCATCGTCGTCGAGGGTGTCGACCGGCTGCATGGCGCCATCCATGCGGTCATGCCCGACCGGATCGAGACGGGCACGTTCGTCGCGGCGATCGCGGCGGCCGGCGGTGACGCCACGGTCGCCGGCGCGCAACCGGAAACGCTCGAGTCGGTCCTCGGCAAGCTCGCGGAGGCGGGTGCCGACATCAGCGTCGCGGGCGACGTGATCCGCGTCGCGCGGCATGGCCCGCTCGTGCCGTTCAACCTGCGCACGGCGCCCTACCCGGGCTTCCCGACCGACATGCAGGCGCAGATGATGGCAGTCGCGACGCGCGCCGCGGGGACGACGGTGGTCACCGAGACCATATTCGAGAACCGGATGATGCACGTGCAGGAACTCGTCCGCCTCGGCGCGGAGATCGAGGTGGAGGGCAACGCGGCGATCGTTCGCGGCGTGGGGAAGCTGACGGGCGCCGACGTGATGGCGACGGACCTGCGCGCCTCCGCCTGCCTCGTCATCGCCGGCCTGATGGCCGAAGGCACGACGACGATCGACCGCATCTATCACCTTGACCGTGGCTACGAGCGGATCGAGGAGAAACTCGCACTGCTGGGCGCGCAGATCCGGCGTATTGCATGAGCGCGCCGGGCCGTCCCAAGCGCGAATTGCTCCCTCTCGGAGGGAAGGCGCGCAGCGCCAAGGGTGCACCATGACCGACCTCCACTCGTCGCCGCTGGCCCGCGCCGCGACGTACCCGGATAGGCTCGATCCCGGCCTGCTCTTTCCGGTCGAACGTGCCCCGCAGCGCGCGGAGCTGGGATTCGACGCTGCGCTGCCGTTCGGCGGCGTCGACCTGTGGACCGCCTATGAATTGAGCTGGCTCGACGCCGCGGGCAAGCCCGAGGTGGCGATCGCGACGTTCGCCGTGCCGGCCGATTCGCCGCGCATCGTCGAGTCCAAGTCGGTCAAGCTCTATCTCGCGGGGTTCAATCTGACACGCTTCGGCTCGGCCGCCGAGGTGGCCGCGGCGCTCTCCCGCGACCTGTCCGAGGCGGCCGGCGCGGCCGTCGAAATCGCGTTGCTGCCGGCGGACGGGACCGGGGCATTGCCGCAGGCCGGGTTCGCCGGCATCTGCCTCGACACGCTGCCGCTTGCCGCGGACGATCGCCTGCCGGTTCCCGAAGCGCTCGCCGCTGCGGCGCCCCGGTGCAGCGAGTCGCTGCATACGCGGCTGTTCCGGTCCGTGTGCCCGGTCACCGGGCAGCCCGATTACGCGTGCGTGCAGGTGAGCTACCGCGGCGCGCGGATCGATCGGGCGGGGCTGCTCCGCTACCTCGTGTCGTTCCGCCGGCATCCCGGTTTCCATGAACACTGCGTCGAGCGCATTTTCGCCGACGTGTGGCAGCGCTGCCGGCCGGAAGCGCTTTCGGTGTATGCCCGGTTCACGCGGCGCGGGGGCATCGACATCAACCCGTGGCGCAGCAGCGACGGCGACCGACCGCCATGCCACGTGCGCACGCCGCGGCAGTAACGGCAGGAAGCATCGTCGCGTCCGGTAGAATGAGCCGGTGGTCCACCCATTGCCGACCGTGCCGACGCTCACCCTCGCGCTCTCGAAAGGGCGCATCTTCGATGAGACGCTGCCGCTCCTTGCCGCGGCGGGCATCGTTCCGGCCGAAGATCCGGAGTCCTCGCGCAAGCTGATCATCGGGACCCATCGGAGCGACGTCTCGATCGTGATCGTCCGCGCGACCGATGTGCCGACCTACGTTGCGCACGGCGCCGCCGACATCGGCATCGCGGGCAAGGACGTGCTGCTGGAGCAGGGTGGCGAAGGCCTGTACCAGCCGCTGGATCTCGAGATTGCGCGCTGCCGGATGGTGGTCGCGACGAAGCGCGGCTTCGACTGGGCGGGCACCGTCCAGCGCGGCGCGCGCATCCGTGTCGCGACCAAGTACGTGCACACGGCGCGCGAGCACTTCGCCGCGAAAGGCATGCACGTCGATCTGATCAAGCTGTACGGCTCGATGGAGCTCGCACCGCTCGCCGGTCTCGCCGACGCGATCGTCGACCTCGTGAGCTCGGGACGCACGCTGCAGGTGAACGACCTCGTCGTCGTCGAGGACATCCTGCCGATCAGCGCGCGGCTCATCGTCAATCCGGCCGCGCTCAAGCTGAAGCGGGACCTGGTGCAGCCGCTGCTCGAAGCGATGGCGAAGGCCGTCGTTGCGAGGCGGAGCGCGAAGGTACTCCAGTGAACGGGGCGCCGCTCGTGCTGCGCCGCCTCGACGCCATGGCGCCCGGCTTCGACCGCGAGCTGGCGGCGCTCACGGCTTTCGAATCCGCGCAGGATGCCGAAGTTGACGCGACCGTCGCGCGCATCGTCGCCGACGTGCGGGCGCGCGGCGACGCCGCATTGCTCGAATACACGGTCGAATTCGACCGGGTCGAGGCATCGTCGGTGGCGGCGCTCGAGATCACCGCGGACGAGATGCAGCGCGCCTGGGCTGGCCTGCCGGAGGCCACGCGCGCGGCGCTGCAGACGGCCGCACAGCGCATCCGCGCGTACCACGAGCGCCAGAAGCTTGCGTCGTGGTCGTATTCCGACAGCGACGGCAGCGAATTCGGCCAGCGCGTGACGCCGCTCGACCGGGTCGGCATCTATGTGCCCGGCGGCCGGGCGGCGTACCCCTCGTCGGTGCTGATGAACGCCATACCGGCGCAGGTCGCTGGCGTGGCCGAGATCGTGATGGTCGTGCCGATGCCGGACGGGGCGCGCAATCCGCTCGTGCTTGCCGCCGCGCATCTCGTCGGTGTCACGCGCGTCTTCACGATCGGTGGCGCGCAGGCGATCGCGGCGCTCGCCTACGGAACGGCGACGATTCCCCCGGTGGACAAGATCTGCGGGCCCGGGAACGCGTATGTGGCCGCGGCGAAGCGGCGCGTGTTCGGAGCCGTGGGCATCGACATGATCGCGGGCGCCTCGGAGGTCCTCGTCATCGCCGACGCGAGCGCGAACCCGGACTGGGTCGCCATGGACCTCTTCGCGCAGGCCGAGCACGATCCGCTGGCGCAGGCGATTCTCGTCACGCCCGACGCCGCGATGCTGGAGGCGGTCGCCGCGAGCGCGCAGAGGCAGATCGCAGGAATGCCGCGGCGGGTGATCATCGCGGCGGCGCTCGCCCACCGCGGCGCGCTCGTCAAGGTACCCGACCTCGACGCAGCCTGCGCGGTCGCGAACCGCATCGCACCCGAGCATCTGGAACTCGCCGTTGCCGACCCCGCCCTGCTGCTGCCGAAGATCCGTCATGCCGGGGCGATCTTCATGGGGCACCACGCGTCGGAGGCGCTCGGCGATTATTGCGCGGGACCCAATCACGTGCTGCCGACCGGCCGTACCGCGAGGTTCTCGTCGCCGCTCGGCGTCTACGATTTCCAGAAGCGGTCCAGCGTGCTCGGGCTCTCGGCGGCGGCCGCCGCCGCCCTCGGCCCCGTCGCCGCGACGCTCGCGCACGGCGAAGGGCTGGCCGCGCATGCGCAGAGCGCCCTTTACCGCGTGCCCTCGGAATGACCGTGCCCACACCTGCCGAATTCGTCGCGGCCACCGTCCGTCCCGAGATCCGCGCGCTGTCCGCCTATGCGGTCGCGCACGCCGACGGCCTGATCAAGCTCGACGCGATGGAGAATCCCTACCCGCTGCCGCTGGCCGTCCGCGAGAGGATTGCGGCCGCCGTCGCATCGGTGCCGGTCAATCGCTATCCGGACGGCGGCGCGGATGCCGTCAAGTTCGCGCTGCGCCGGGCGTTCGGCATCCCGGAGGCCCTTGGGCTCATCCTCGGCAATGGGTCCGACGAATTGATCCAGCTCCTCACTGTGGCGGTGGCGAAGCCCGGAGCCGTGATCCTCGCACCCGAGCCGTCGTTCGTGATGTACCGGTTGAATGCGCTCTACGCCGGCGTGCGCTTCGTCGGCGTGCCGCTCCTCCCGGATTTCTCGCTCGACACCGGCGCGGTCCTCGCGGCGATCGAGCGGGAGCGGCCGGCGCTGATCTTTCTCGCCTATCCCAACAATCCGACGGGAAACCTCTTCGCGGCGACCGGCATCGAGGCGATCCTGCGCGCGGCGCCCGGCCTGGTCGTCGTCGACGAGGCCTACCACGCGTTCGCCGACGCGAGTTTCCTGCCGCGCCTCGCCGAGTTCCCCAATCTCGTCGTCATGCGGACCGTCTCGAAGATCGGGATGGCCGGGCTGCGGCTGGGGTACGCCGTCGCGGCGCCCGAGTGGACGACGGAATTGAACAAGGTGCGCCCGCCGTATAATCTCAACGCGCTGACGCAGGCGGTGGCGCCGTTGCTGCTGGCCGAGGACGCCCTGCTCGCGGAGCAGGCGGCCCGGATCAGGGGCGAGCGCTCGCGTCTGCACGCCGCACTCGGCGACTTGCCTGACGTGGTTGCCTTCCCGACGCAAACCAACTTCGTGCTGGCGCGCGTTCCCGATGCACCGCACTGGTTCGAGCATTTGCGGCAACAGGGAATACTGGTGAAGAACCTGCACGGCTGGCACCCCTCCCTCGAGCACTGCCTGCGCATCACCGTCGGCACGCCGGCGGAGAACGACGCGCTGCTCGCGGCGCTGGAAACCCTTCGTTAGGCCCTCCGATGCCGAAATCACGCCGCGCCAAGGTCGAGCGCAACACGAACGAGACCCGGATTGCAGTCGAAGTCGACCTCGATGGCGGCGGCCGCGCCGAGCTCGCGACCGGCGTGCCGTTTCTCGACCACATGCTGGACCAGGTGGCGCGGCACGGAATGATCGACCTCGTCGTGCGCGCCAAGGGCGATCTGCACATCGACGCGCACCACACGGTCGAGGACATCGGCATCACGCTGGGACAGGCGGTGGCACAGGCGCTGGGCGACAAGCGGGGGCTGACCCGGTACGGGCATGCCTACGTGCCGCTCGACGAGGCGCTGTCCCGCGTCGTCATCGATCTGTCGGGGCGGCCCGGGCTCGAATTCCACGTGCCCTTCACCCGCGCGATGATCGGCGCGTTCGACGTCGACCTCGCGCACGAGTTCTTCCAGGGCTTCGTCAATCACGCGCAGGTCACGCTGCACGTGGACAACCTGCGGGGAAACAACGCCCACCATCAGGCCGAGACCGTGTTCAAGGCGTTTGCCCGCGCGCTCAGGATGGCCGTCGCCCGCGACCCCCGCGCGGCCGGCGCCGTGCCGTCGACGAAAGGGGCGCTCTAGTGCCGGATCCCGGCATCGTCGCGCCAGCCGCGTGGCGGGACGATACGAACGGCCCCCACGCTCGCTTTGTGCGGCAGAGCCGCATCCCGCTGCGCGGGACCAGCCTTCGGCTGTCCTGCGGCCTTCGGCCTGGTGTTCGCTGCCCCCCGGGGGGGAGCACAGTGCCCTTCGGGCGGCCGGGCGGGCACTGACGAGCGCGGGCTGCGGATGACCGACATCGCCGTCGTCGACTACGGGATGGGCAATCTGCGCTCGGTGGCGAAGGCGCTCGCCCACGTCGCGCCGGAGCGCAGCATCGTCGTTTCCGCCGATCCCGCCGTGATACGCGGCGCGGCCCGGGTAGTGCTGCCGGGCCAGAGTGCGATGCCCGACTGCATGCGCTGTCTCGATGCGAGCGGATTGCGCGACGTCGTCCTGGAGGCAGCTGCGACGCGCCCGTTTCTGGGCATCTGCCTCGGTTTGCAGATGCTGTTCGAGACGAGCGAGGAGGGTCCGACGCCGGGTCTCGCGGTCCTCGCGGGCCCTGTCGTCCGGTTTCGCGACCAGGCGATGACGCTGCCGGACGGGCGGCGGCTCAAGGTGCCGCACATGGGCTGGAGCCCGGTGCGGCAGACCCGGGCGCATCCGCTTTGGGCCGGCATTCCGGACGGCTCGCGCTTCTACTTCGCGCACAGCTACTACCCGGTGCCGGCCGATTCGGCGCTGACCGTCGGGACGGTCGAATATCCGATGCCGTTTACTTGCGCCATCGCACGGGCTAATATCTTCGCGACGCAATTCCACCCGGAAAAAAGCCAGAGCGCAGGGTTGCAGCTGCTGACCAATTTCGTTGCCTGGGACGGACAGAGCTGATCCTCCCGGTGTCTGCCGACGTTCCCGCCGGCCTCTCCCCTTCCTCCTCGCCGTTTCCCGCCGCCATGCAGATCATTCCCGCGATCGATGTCAAGGACGGTCATTGCGTTCGCCTGAAGCAGGGCGAAATGCACTCGGCCACGGTGTTCTCGGAGGATCCGGCGGCCATGGCGCAGCACTGGCTCGAGCAGGGCGCCGAGCGCCTGCACATCGTCGATCTCAACGGCGCCGTCGCCGGCGTGCCGAAGAACGAGCTCGTCATCCGCGAGATCGTCAGCGTGATCGGCGAGGAGATACCGGTGCAATTGGGAGGCGGCATCCGCGATCTCGACACGATCGAGCGCTACCTCGACGACGGCATCACCTACGTGATCATCGGCACGGCCGCGGTCAAGAACCCGGGTTTCCTGCACGATGCCTGTTACGCCTTTCCGGGCCACATCATCGTCGGTCTCGATGCCCGCGAGGGCAAGGTGGCGACCGACGGCTGGTCGAAGATGACGGGCCACGACGTCGTCGACCTCGCGAAGAAGTTCGAGGACTACGGCGTCGAGGCGATCATCTACACGGACATCGGCCGCGACGGCATGCTGACGGGCGTCAATGTGGATGCCACGGTCAAGCTCGCGCGCGAGCTCAAGATTCCGGTGATCGCGTCGGGCGGGATCGCTTCGATCCAGGACATCCTGAACCTCGTGCCCTACGAGAAAGAGGGCATCATCGGCGCCATCGCCGGGCGCGCGCTGTACGAGGGCAAGCTCGACTTCAAGTCCGCGATGAAGGCGGCCAAGGGCGGTTGATCGCACTGGGTCGAAGGCGCACGCGCGGGGCGGGATGCGGCGGGCACCGGCGGGCTTCATACCCCAGGCGCCCGCCAGCGCCCGCCGCATCCCGCCCCAGGTATCGGATTTCGACACCGACTACGCTCATGGGTCTCGCCAAACGCATCATCCCGTGCCTCGACGTGGCCGCCGGTCGCGTGGTCAAGGGCGTCAACTTCGTCAATCTGCGCGACGCCGGCGATCCGGTCGAGGTCGCGCGGCGGTACGACCGAGAGGGCGCCGACGAGCTCGCCTTCCTGGACATCCGTGCGAGCGTCGAGACACGGGATCTGCTGTACCACATGATCGAGGCGGTCGCGGACGTCGTGTTCATTCCGCTCACCGTCGGCGGCGGCGTCAACTCGATCGACGACATCCGGGCGCTGCTCAATGCCGGCGCCGACAAGGTCAGCATCAACACGGCCGGCGTCGCCAACCCCGCATTGTTCGAGGCCGCCGCCGGGCGCTACGGCGCGCAGTGCATCGTCGCGGCGATCGATGCGAAGCAATCCGCGCCCGGGGCGTGGCAGGTCTACACCCACGGCGGCCGCACGCCCACCGGGCTCGATGCCGTGGCATGGGCGCGCGAGGTCGTTGCCCGCGGCGCTGGCGAAATCCTTCTCACCAGCATGGATCGCGATGGCGTCCGCACCGGTTTCGACCTGGCGCTGACGCGCGCGGTGGCCGAAGCGGTCGAGGTCCCGGTGATCGCGTCGGGCGGAGTCGGTTCGCTCTCCGACCTGGTCGACGGCATCGTCGCCGGAGGCGCCGATGCGGTGCTCGCCGCGTCGATCTTCCACTACGGCGAGTTCACGATCGGGCAGGCAAAAGCTGCGATGGCCGCGGCGGGGATTGAAGTGCGTACATGAGGCCATCGCGCCTGACGCCCGCCGGGGCAGGTGTGCCATCGCCTGTCGAGCGCCGACGCGCTTCCGGCGGCACCTCCTTGACTATCCTGCGAAACGGCAGAACACTCGACGCCTCACCCGCAAGCACGGATTCGCGATTGCCGCCATGGACTGGCTCGAACAGGTGAAATGGGCGAACGACGGCCTCGTCGCGGCAATCGCGCAGGACGCGGCGTCCGGCCGCGTGCTCACGCTGGCATGGATGAATCGCGAGGCGCTGGCGCGCACGGCCGAAACCGGCGAGGCGCACTATTGGTCGCGCTCGCGCCGTCGCCTGTGGCGCAAGGGCGAAGAGTCCGGCCACGTGCAGAAAGTGCGCGAGATCAGGCTCGATTGCGACAGCGACGCGATCCTCCTCCGGGTCGAGCAGGTCGGCGGCATCGCGTGCCACACCGGACGCGAGCACTGTTTTTTCCAGCGCCTGGACGGCGATCGCTGGATCAGCGTCGAGCCGGTGGTCAAGGATCCGCAGGCGATATACGGCCATGGCTGAGCGCGAGGCGACCGGCCCGGACGTCCTCGACCGGGTGGCGTCGGCGATCGCGGCGCGACTTGCCGCCGATCCGGCGACGTCGTACGTCGCTGCGCTCGTCGCCAAGGGCGACGACGCCATCCTGAAGAAGATCGGCGAGGAGGCGACCGAGACGGTCATGGCGGCGAAGGACGGTGATAAACTGCGCATCACCGCCGAGGTCGCGGACCTCTGGTTCCACTGCCTCGTACTGCTCGCCCGGCACGGGCTAGGTCCCGCCGACGTGCGCGCGGAACTCGCGCGGCGCGAAGGCCTCCCGGGGCTTGCCGAAAAGGCCGCGCGCAAGACGTGACCGCGGGGGCGGATGCCACCTGCGGGGCGGCAGATTGCTGTACAACGGAGACGGAACGGTGCAGGACTGCATTTTCTGCAAGATCGTGCGGGGCGAGATACCGTCGCGGAAGGTCTACGAGGACGATGAAATCGTCGGGTTCCAGGACATCCACCCGCTGGCGCCGGTGCACTTCATGCTCGTGCCGAAACGGCATATCGCTTCGCTGGCGGAAGCCACGGCCGACGACGCGGGCCTGCTCGGACGCATCATGGTGTTGACGGGCCGCCTCGCGCGCGAGCAGGGGTCGCCGGAGGGCTTTCGCACGGTCGTCAATACCGGCCGGATCGGCCGGCAGGACGTGATGCACCTCCACGTCCACGTGATCGGCGGGCCGGCACCGCTGGGCATCATGGTCGCGCGGAGCCCCAACTGAGCACCTACCCAAGGAGAAGCGCATGGGTTCGATGAGCATCTGGCACTGGCTGATCGTGCTGGTGGTGGTCCTGCTGATCTTCGGCACGAAGAAACTGCGCAACATTGGCCAGGACCTCGGCGGCGCGGTGAAAGGATTCAAGGAGGGCGTCAAGGGCGCCGACGACGCCGCCAGCGCGGCGAAGGAAGCCGAGGCGCCGGCCGCGAAACTTGGCGGCGCGACGATCGAGGGTGAGGTCAAGAAGGAGAAGACGCAGCAGGGTTGAACGCCCGGTGTCGGGCAGTTCCCGGTACCGCCGTTGAACGCGCCCCGCTCGGCGCCCGATCCCCATGTTCGACATCGGCATCAGCGAGATCATGGTCATCGCGGTCGTCGCGCTGATCGTGCTCGGCCCGGAGAAGCTCCCGAAGACGGCGCGCACGCTCGGCCACCTCTTCGGCCGGCTGCAGCGCTACGTCGCCAGCGTGAAGTCGGACATCAATCGTGAGCTCCAGCTCGAGGAATTGAAGAAGCTGCAGGCGGAGGTGCAGACCGCCGCGACCAGCTTCGAGTCGTCGATGTCCGCCGCGGCGACCGAGATCCAGGCCAACGTCCGGGCCGTCGAGACCGACCTCAATGCGGCCGCCGCCGGGAGCGCGGCAGAGCCGACGGCGGCGGCGCCCCCGGCGTTGCCGCAATCCCCGCCGCCCGCTGCTCCTGCCATGCAGGATGGGCCCCGGCAGGCGTCGCTGCCGGGCTTCGACCGTGGCTGACGAGCGGACGTCGACCTGCCGCCGGCGTTGTGTCCGGACGCTGCGCGGTGCGCCCGCCCGCTGCCGGCGATGAGCGATCCGCAGCCGCCGTCGGACGCGCCGCCGGAGACTTTCCTTTCGCACCTGTTCGAGCTGCGCACGAGGCTCGTGCGCGCGATCGTCGCGGTCGTCGTCGTGCTGTTCTGCCTGTTTCCCTGGGCGAAGGACATCTATGCCGCGCTGGCGGCCCCGCTGCTGCACGCGCTGCCCAAGGGCGCCACGATGATCGCGACCGACGTCACCGGCACGTTCTTCGTGCCGCTCAAGGTCACGCTGATGGCGGCGTTCCTGCTGGCATTGCCGTACGTGCTCTGGCAGGTGTGGGCCTTCGTGGCGCCGGGCCTCTATCACCACGAAAAGCGGTTGGCGATACCGGTGATCGTGTCGAGCTTCGTGTTCTTCCTGATCGGAATGGCGTTCGCCTATTTCGTCGTCTTCCCGATCGCGTTCGGCTTCTTCGCGTCGTACACGCCCGAGGGCGTCACGATGATGACCGACATCGACAAGTATCTTTCGTTCGTGCTGACGATGTTCATCGCGTTCGGGCATCACCTTCGAGGTTCCAGTCGTCGTGATCGTGCTGGTGCGCCTGGGCATGGTCTCGCTCGAGAAGCTGCGCTCGATTCGCTCCTACGTTATCGTCGGGGCGTTCGTCGCCGGCGCCATCTTCACGCCGCCTGACGTCGTGTCGCAGCTGCTGCTCGCGGTTCCGTTGTGGCTGCTCTACGAGTTCGGGATGCTGATGGCGCGCTTCTTCGTCCCGCCGGTCGGCGACGGCACGGCGGCGGAATCCGACGCCGCCAAGTAGCGGCGGGCAGTCCGCTATTGCGCCGTGGGCCGGCGGCCGACGACCACGTCCACGCCTTGCAGCTTTTTCGCGCGCCAGACCTTCACGGTGACGGTGCTGCCCGGGGGCAGTTCCGCGATCCGCGCGAGCAGCGCCGGCGTGTCGCGCGTCGGTTTGCCGTCGATCTCGAGCACGACGTCGCGCACCTGAATCCCGGCGCGTTCGGCGGGGCCGTTCTTCACGATGCCGCGGATCAGCACGCCGCCGACGTTCTCGAGCGCGAGCACCTGTGCGATCTCCGCGGTGACGTCCTGCGGCTCGAGTCCCAGCCAGCCGCGCGTCACGGCCCCGTCCCGGATGATCTGCTCGAGCACGGTGCGCGCGAGCGATACCGGGATCGCGAAACCGATGCCGAGCGAGCCCCCCGACTGGGAGAAGATGGTGCTGTTGATGCCGATCAGGTTGCCGGCGGTGTCCACCAGCGCGCCACCGGAGTTGCCGGGATTGATCGCCGCGTCGGTCTGGATGAAGTCCTCGAAGCGGTTGATGCCGAGATGGTTGCGGCCGAGCGCGCTGACGATGCCGAGCGTCACGGTGCTGCCGAAGCCGTAGGGATTGCCGATCGCGAGCACGAAATCGCCCACCTGCACCCGGTCGAGCGTGCCGAGAGTGATGGCCGGGAAGTTCTCGCCGTCCGCCTTGAGCACGGCGAGGTCGGACTCGGGATCCGTTCCCCGCACGCGGGCCGCGATCCGTCGGCCGTCGGCGAGCACGATCTGGATGTCGTCGGCGCCTTCGATCACGTGATTGTTGGTCAGCACGTAGCCTTCCGGGGAAACGATGACCCCCGAGCCCAGGCTCGTTGCGCGCTGCCGCGGCAGCCGCTCGGCGAGGTCGGGAAAGTGACGACGCAGCAGCGGGTCGTCCTGGAGCGATCCGCGCAGGCGCATTTCCTTGCTCGTGTAGATGCCCACGACCGCGGGCATCGCTTTCTTCGCCGCGTCGGAAAAGCTGGCGATCGTCGGCGTGCTCACCGGTGTCGAGGTTTCCTGCAGCAGCACGACCTGCCCCGACTTCTCGCTCAAGCGGGGGACGAGGTCCGGCCGCAGCGTCGTGACGACGAACAGCACGGCGAGACACAGCGTGCAGGCCTGCGCGAACACGAGCCAGAAACGGCGGAGCAAGGGGGGCCTCGGGAGTGGGGGGCGAATCAATTATAGACAGTTGCCGCGGCGCGAAAGCGCGCGCCTGCGCCCGTGCGGGCGCCGGCGCGAGTGGCTCGCGATCGACCCGCCTTCGGCCGGTCGATTTCGGGTCAACCCATTGATATTCTGTCAGATTCCTTCGCCGCACCGGCGC
Source organism: uncultured beta proteobacterium (assembly GCA_963751405.1). GTDB lineage: Bacteria > Pseudomonadota > Gammaproteobacteria > Burkholderiales > Casimicrobiaceae > CAIWHR01. The sequence goes on from CAVVUJ010000010.1 coordinate 88,837, forward strand.
CGGGCTTCCGGGTTGGGCGGCAAATCCTCTATAATCGACCGGTTTGCCGTTCGGTGCGGGTTCTGGCGCGCACCAACAGGCCAAACGGCGACGGGGGACGGGTTGTCATGACGGAAGGTACAGTGGACCACGGGAAGCGCCGCTTCCTGATCGGCGCGACGGGCGCCGTGGGTGGAGTCGGCGTCGTGGCGGTCGCGACGCCATTTGTGATGTCGTTCTTCCCGAGCGAGCGCGCCAAGGCGGCCGGAGCGCCGGTCGAGGTCGACATCGGCAAACTCGAGCCGGGGCAGAAGATCGACGTCGAATGGCGCGGCAAGGTCGTGTGGATCATCAACCGCACGCCGCCGATGCTGGCGTCGCTCCCGAAGCTCGATCCGAAGCTCGCGGATCCGAACTCCAACAAGTCGCAGCAGCCGGAGTACGCGAAGAACGAGCACCGCTCGATCAAGGACAACGTGCTCGTCCTGGTCGGCATCTGCACTCACCTCGGCTGCTCGCCCACGTACCGGCCCGAGATCGCGCCGGCGGACCTGGGCCCGGAGTGGCTCGGCGGCTTCTTCTGTCCGTGCCACCAGAGCAAGTTCGACCTCGCGGGCCGCGTGTATTCCGGTGTACCCGCCCCCACGAATCTGCCCGTGCCGCCGCACAAGTACGTGACCGCCACGACGGATCATCATCGGCGACAGCGGCAAGGCGGCGTAAGGGAACCCCGGCCATGCAAAAACTCCTGACCTGGATCGACGACCGCTTCCCGCTGACCGCGCTGTGGGAATCGCAGTGGGGCAAGTACGTCGCGCCGAAGAACTTCAACTTCTGGTACTACTTCGGCTCGCTGGCCGCGTTGCTGCTGGTGCTCCAGCTCGTAACGGGAATCTTCCTCGCGATGAGCTACAAGCCCGATGCGCGCCAAGGCGTTCGAGTCGGTCGAATACATCATGCGCGATCTGCCGTGGGGCTGGCTGATCCGCTACATGCACTCGACCGGCGCGTCGATGTTCTTCGTCGTCGTGTATCTGCACATGTTCCGCGGGCTGATGTACGGCAGCTACCGGAAGCCGCGCGAGCTCACCTGGATCTTCGGCTGCCTCATCTATCTCTGCCTGATGGCCGAGGCGTTCTTCGGCTACCTGCTGCCGTGGGGGCAGATGTCCTACTGGGGCGCGCAGGTGATCGTCAACCTGTTCTCGGCGGTGCCGATCATCGGCGAGGACCTCGGCATCTGGATCCGCGGCGATTACACGATCTCCGACATCACGCTCAACCGGTTCTTCGCCTTTCACGTGGTCGCGGTGCCGCTGGTGCTGATCGGGCTCGTCGCCGCGCACCTGATGGCCCTGCACGAGACGGGGTCGAACAATCCGGACGGCATCGAGATCAAGAAGCAACCCAAGGATCCCGCCACCGGCCTGCCGCTCGACGGCATCTATTCGCATCCCTACTACACGGTCAAGGACATCGTCGGCGTCGTCGTTTTCCTCGCGATCTTCTCGATCATCATGTTCTTCGTGCCGGACATGGGCGGGTATTTCCTCGAGGCCAACAACTTCATCCCGGCCGATCCGCTGAAGACCCCCGAGCACATCGCGCCGGTGTGGTATTTCACGCCTTACTACGCGATGCTGCGCGCGGTGCCGTCCTACTTCGGCAGCCAGTTCTGGGGCGTGATCGTGATGGGTGCCGCGGTGATGATCTTCTTCGCGCTGCCGTGGCTCGATCGCGGCGCCGTCAAGTCGATCCGCTACCGCGGCACGACCTACAAGCTGTGGCTCGCGGTTGTTCGTCGTGAGCTTCCTCGTCCTCGGCTATCTCGGCGTCGTTCCGGTCACCGTCTGGGGACAGTTTCCGGAAGGCTGGCCGCTCCTCGGAACGGCCGACCGCGCGACCGTCGTCGCGCGCGTGCTGACCGTCACTTATTTCCTGTTCTTCTTGCTGATGCCCTGGTACACGGCGCGCGACACGACCAAGCCGGTGCCGGAAAGGGTGACCGGATGATGAATACGAGCAAATTCGCCGTTCTGCTCGCCGCGCTGTTCGGTCGCGGCTTCCGGCGCCGCGCTGGCCTCGGGCGGTCCCGACATCCGGATGGAGCCGGCGCCGATCAACCGGCTCGACCTCGCGTCGCAGCAGCGCGGCGCGCGCATCTTCGTCAACTACTGCCTCAACTGCCACACCGCGAAGTACATGCGCTACAACCGGCTGACGGACCTCGGACTGACCGAAGCGCAGATCCGCGACAACCTGATGTTCGCCACCGACAGGATCGGCGACACGATGACCATCGCGATGCGCCCGGCCGACGCCAAGGCCTGGTTCGGCGTGGCGCCGCCGGACCTGACCGTCGAGGCGCGGGTGCGCGGCGCGGACTGGCTCTACAACTATTTCCTGGGCTTCTACCGCGACGAGGGGACGCCCAGCGGCTGGAACAACGTCGTCTTTCCCAATGTCGCGATGCCGCACGTGCTCGTGGAGATGGGCGGGATGAACCGGCTCGTCACCACCGAATTCAAGGACCACGAGCAGGCGCAGGCCGCGGCCCTGGCGGCGCGGGGCATATCGGTGCTCGCGCCCGGCAAGAACCACACGTACACGGTGCAGACGCTGGTCGTGGAATCGCCGGGCACGCTCACTCCGGTGGAGTACCAGCGGATGGTTGCCGACCTCGTCAATTTTCTCGATTACATGGGCGAACCCGCGAAGAACAAGCGGGTGAGCCTGGGACTGATCGTGCTGCTCTACCTGGGCGTGCTGTTCGTGTTTGCGTACTGGTTGAAGCGCGAGTACTGGAAGGAAGTGCACTGAGGCATTGCCGCCCGCCGGGCCGCGCCGCTTCGACATCAAGTCGCCCGTCCCGGCTGTCTGCCGGGCCCGGCGCCCCCTAGCCGCGCGGGCAATCCGCTCCGCGCGAGGAGATCCTACCTATGATGACGCTCTATTCCGGGACGACCGACCCCTTCAGCCAGCGCTGCCGCATCGTGCTGCACGAGAAGGGCATGGACTTTCAGATCATCGACGTCGACCTCGACCACAAGCCGGAGGACCTGGCGGTGATGAATCCGTACAACCAGGTTCCCGTGCTGGTCGAGCGCGACCTCGTGCTGCACGAGTCGAACATCATCAACGAGTACATCGACGAGCGCTTCCCGCACCCGCAGCTGATGCCGGCCGACCCCGTCATGCGCGCCCGCGCCCGGCTGTTCCTGCACCGCTTCGAGAAGGAGCTCTTCTGCCACATCGACGCGCTGGAAGGCAACAACCAGAAGCAGCTCGAGAAGGCGCGTGGTCACGTCCGCGACAGCCTCATGCAGATCGCGCCGGTCTTCGCGAAGCACAAGCACATGCTGGGCGAGGAATACTCGATGCTCGACGTCGCCATCACGCCGCTGCTGTGGCGGCTCGACTATTACGGCATCCAGATGCCGAAGCAGGCCGTGGCGCTCCTGAAGTATGCGGAACGGCTGTTCGCGCGGCCGGCGTTTTCCGAGGCGATGACCTCGGCCGAGCGCGGCATGAGGAAGTGACGCGCCGGTGCCGCCGGGCCCCGGTCCCGGCCGCGTCGCGGCCGGTGCCGCGCCGGACTTGACCCGCACGGCGCCGCGCGTAATATCCTGACCGCATGTCCGAGCAGTCCGCCAAGCCGTATCTGGTCCGTGCCATCTGCGAATGGTGCGCGGACAACGGTCTCACGCCCTACCTCAACGTCAGGGTGAACGGCCAGACGCGCGTGCCCGCCGCCTACGTGAAGAACGGCGAGATCGTGCTCAACATCAGCGCCTCGGCCACGCGCCATCTGACCGTCGACAACAACGGAGTGCGCTTTTCGGCGCGGTTTTCCGGCTCGTCGCAGGAGGTCTCGGTGCCGCTCGACGCTATTGCCGGCGTGTTCGCCAAGGAGACCGGGTACGGTTTCGCGTTCACGGTCGTGCCCGATCCGGCGGCGTCGCTTGCTGCCGCCACCGCGCCGTCGGAGCTGGACATCGGTGCCGCACTGGAGCGCGACCAGCGGGCAGCCGAGGCTCCCAAAGGCGGCGGCAAGCCGAAGTCGCGTCCGCCGCATCTGCAGATCATCAAGTAGGGGAAAGTACCTGCCCACGCGCGGGTGCCCGCGCGTGACGATCCGTGGCACGCCCGGTTCACGGTCGAGCGTGGCGAACGCGAACGCGAATGGGCATGCGGTCGCGAGTGCCGCGAGTTGTTGTCTACGAATTGAACACGGCAGAAGTCGGCCGCCGATTGTCACTTCGGCGGCGACGGCGCGAGTAAAATCACTTCCAGCGCCGGCATAGCTCAGTTGGTAGAGCAGCGGTTTTGTAAACCGTTGGTCGTGGGTTCGATTCCTACTGCCGGCACCCGTTCGCGCGCCCGGGGGCGCACCGATTTTCGGTGCTGGGACGAATTAGAAGAATTGCGTGGAAACGAGCACGGACATTCGTGGACACCTTCGCCTGCGTGCATCCGGCGTGCCGAGTTGCGCGCGCGCGGCGACTTGAGCGTGGGCTGACGCGCTAGCCATGCCTCTCGTCGCCTTCAAGCCGACCAAGGCGCGGCTCGTCATCGAGCAGGGGCGCGAGAGCGTACTGGTCATGCGCGTCGTTGTCGCCAAAGGCGAAACCGTCGCGCTCGCGATCGGCGGCCGGCTGGAATCGACGACGGGTTTCCTGCGCATTCGCGAACGCAAGGACGAGCGCGGGCGCAACGAGAACAAGGCGGTCGGATCGATCGTCTTCGTTCCGGCGGTGGGCGACGGCGACGAACGCAGCCCCGCCAACTTCCAGATCAACATCTCGATGTCGGCGGCGAAGTTCGAGGCGCTGCTCAAGGTCGCGATCTCGGGGCGGTTGCCATCCAAGTTCTTCGTGAACGCCGGCGAGCGCGTTTCCACGCACGAGACGCGCGGCATGGGCTACGCCGTTCGCGCCGGAGTCAGGACCAAGTTCTGGGACAACAAGCGATACCGGTCGCTGCCAGTGACGAATTTCTCGGTCATCCTGCCCATCACCATCCCGGAGGCGCCGGAGAGCCCGGCCTTCGAGGAGGATCGCGCCATGGCCGAATCGCTGTCCAGCAACGACCAGGTCGCGGAACTGGCCGACGAATTCGCGGTGTTCCAGGGCGAGACCAAGAACGCGCTCACCGCGGTGGTGTCGGTCGTCGCCGTGATCGGCGTACTGCTCCTCTTCATCAACCTCGTGCTGATCATCAAGTAGGCCCCATGAACGAACTCGATTTTCGCAAGCGGACGGCGGTGATCACCGGCGGCGCCGCCGGCATCGGCTTCGCGATCGCCAAACGCCTCGCCGCGAGCGGCGCGACCCTCGCACTCTGGGACCGCGATGCGGTCGCGCTCGCGGCGGCACAGGCGGCGCTGCCCGGCGGCACGCTGACGCACGCGCTCGACGTCGCCGATCCCGCCGCGGTCGCGCGCGCGGCGACCGCCACTGCGGAAGCGCTGGGCAGAATCGACGTGCTCGTCTGCTCGGCCGGCATCACCGGACCGAACGCGCCGACGTGGGAGTATCCGGTCGATGCGTGGCGGCAGGTGATCGACGTCAACCTCAACGGGCTCTTCTACTGCAACCGCGCGGTCGTGCCCTTCATGCTGAAGGGCGATTACGGCCGGATCGTCAACATCGCGTCGGTGGCGGGCAAGGAGGGCAATCCGAATGCGTCCGCCTACAGCACGTCGAAAGCGGGCGTGATCGGGCTCACCAAATCGCTCGGCAAGGAGCTCGCGAAAACCGGGATCCGCGTCAACTGCGTGACGCCGGCGGCGGTGCGCACGGCGATCTTCGACCAGATGTCGCAGCAGCACATCGACTTCATGCTGTCGAAGATTCCGCTGGCGCGCTTCGGCACCGTCGACGAGATCGCGGCGCTGGTTTGCTGGCTCGCGAGCGAGGAGTGCTCGTTCTCGACCGGCGCGGTGTTCGACCTCTCGGGCGGACGGGCGACGTATTGACGGTGACTGGGACAGACCACGCTTTCGGTTCCCGAAAACGTGGTCGGTTCCCATTGCCCGTCAGCGCACGGCCAGCATGATCTTGCCGACGTGCTGCGACGATTCCATCAGCGCATGCGCGCCGGCGGCCTCGGCCAGCGGGAACACGCGGTGGACGACGGGCTTCACCTCGCGGCTCTCGAGCAGCGGCCAGACGTTTTCGCGCAGCGCGCCGCGCGATCGCCGCCTTGCGCTCGGTCGGGCTCGCGCGCAGCGTGGAACCGGTGACGGTCAGGCGCTTCATCATGATCGGCCGCCAGTCGACCTCGACGCGCCCGCCGTGCAGGAAGGCGATGATGAGCAGTCTTCCTTCGAGCGCAAGGCACTTCAGGTTCTTCTCGATGTAATCGCCGCCGACCATGTCGAGCACGACGTCGACGCCGCGCTTGCCGGTGATCCGCGCGATCTCCGCGACGAAGTCCTGCGTCCGGTAGTTGAACGCGTGGTCCGCGCCGAGCGAGCGGCAATACGCCGCCTTGTCGTCGCTGCCGACCGTCGTGAACACCGTTGCGTCGATCTGCTTCGCGAGCTGGATGGCGGTAAGGCCGATCCCGCTCGAGCCGCCGTGAATGAGCACCGTCTCGCCGCACTTCAGGCGACCGCGGTCGAAGAGGTTGTTCCAGACCGTGAAGAAATTCTCCGGCAGGCTCGCAGCTTCCAGCGGCGTGAGGCCGCTCGGGATCGGCAGGCAGAACGCCGCGGGAGTCGCGCAGTATTCGGCGTAGCCGCCACCGGGTGTCAGCGCGCACACGGCGTCGCCCACGCGCCACGAGGTGACGTTGCTCCCGCAGGCGACGACCACGCCCGCGACTTCGAGGCCGATGACCGGCGACGCATCCGGCGGCGGCGGGTAGGTGCCGGCACGCTGCGCGCAGTCGGGCCGGTTCACGCCGGCATGGCTCACTTCGATCAGCACCTCGTCCGGCTTCGGCGCGGGCACCGGGCCTTCGGCGAGCGCGAGCACGTCGGGCGGACCCGGTTCGCGCGCGGCGATGTAGCGCATGGTGGCGGGCAGGGGGCGGGCGATCGGCATGGCGGCTCCGGGGCAGGTCTGGTCAGCGATTCTAGCCGATGGGCCGCCCGCGGCCTGATGTCGTTGCGCTAGACTCCGGCCTCAGCCATGTCAGCGCCGGTCCATCGCCCATCGTGACGCCCGCCGTGCCATCGTTGTCGAACGCGAACGTGGCCGCGCTGCTCGAGCGCAGCGCCCGCGCATGGCCGCGGTTGCCGGCGGTGGCGCTCGGAGGCGGCGTGCTTTGCGACTACGCGACGCTGGCGGCGCGAGCTGCGCGGCTGGCCGGCGCGTTCGCAGCGGCGGGGCTTGCGCGCGGCGAGCGTGTCGCGCTCGTCTCGCGCAATGACCCTGCGTACATCGAGACGCTGTTCGGCTGCTGGTGGGCGGGCCTCGTCGCGGTTCCGGTCAACTCGAAGCTCCATCCGAAGGAGCTCGCCTACGTGCTCGCGAACTGCGGTGCGCGCTGGGCGTTCGTCGACGCCGCGTGGCGCTCGGCGATCGGCGGCGGCGATGGCGGGATCGCCCTCGATCGCGTCGTCGAATTCGGCGCGGCCGAATATGCAGGGCTGTTCGCGAGATGTCGCCGCCATCGGACCTGGCATCGTGCGCCGCCGCCGATCCCGCGTGGCTCTTCTACACCAGCGGCACGACCGGGCGGCCGAAGGGCGTCGTGATCTCGCACGGCAACCTGCGCGCGATGAGCCGATGCTTCCTCGCCTGCGTCGAAGCGGTCGCACCGGGGGACGCGCTGCTGCATCCGGCCCCGCTGTCGCACGGCTCGGGGCTGTACGTCCTGCCGCACGTGGAAGCGGGCGCGGTCAACGTCGTCCCGGAATCGGGCGGCTTCGACCCCGACGAGATCTGCCGGCTGCTCGACGCATGGGACCGCGCGTGCTTCTTCGCCGCGCCGACGATGGTGAACCGCCTCGTGACGGCGCCCGCGCTCGGCGCCGCGCGGCTCGACCGGCTGAAGAGCATCGTCTATGGCGGAGGGCCGATGTACGTCGCCGATGCCAAGTCCGCGTTCGCCGCGCTCGGTCCGCGGCTCGCGCAGATCTACGGCCAGGGCGAGTCGCCGATGACGATCACCGCGATGAACCGCGCGCTCGTTGCCGATGCGGTCGCGCGCGGCGACGACGCGCGGCTGGGCTCGGTGGGCACCGCCCAGGCGGGGATGGACGTGCGCATCGGCGACGCGGACGACCGTGCCATGCCTGCCGGCGAAATCGGCGAAGTGCTCGTCCGCGGTCCGGCGGTGATGCAGGGCTACTGGAGGAATGACGAGGCAAGCCGGCGCGCGCTGGCCAACGGCTGGCTGCACACCGGCGATGTCGGCAGCCTCGACGGCGACGGTTACCTCACGCTCAAGGATCGGTCGAAGGATCTCATCATCAGCGGCGGCGCGAACGTCTATCCGCGCGAAGTCGAGGAGGTCCTGCTGCTGCACCCTGACGTCGCCGAGGTCGCCGTCATCGGTCGTCCGCACTCCGACTGGGGCGAGGAGGTGATCGCCTGCGTCGTCGCCCGCGGCGGGCCGCCCGCCACTCTGGAAGCGCGGCATGGCCTGCTGCGCTCGCTCGATGCGCTGTGCCTCGGTCACATCGCGCGGTTCAAGCGGCCGAAGGATTACGTGTTTCTCGACGCGCTGCCCAAGAACAACACCGGCAAGGTGCTGAAGACGGAGCTGCGCCGGAAGCTGTCTGCGGGTTGAGGTTCGCTCCTCTGCCGGCGCGGCATTACCGCAGCGAGTTCGACGGGACGCGATCCGGAACCGCGCCGCCGACGGCGATCAGCCACAACGCGGCGAGCGCGACACCGATCGCCAGCACCCACAGCGTCGGCCGCATGCCGATCGTCTCGGCGAGCAGCGCGCCGACGAGCGCGCCCGCCGGGGTCAGCAGCCCCGCCGCGACCTGCCACGTCGCGGCGGCCCGGCCGAGCGCCTCCGGCGGCAGCAGCCGCTGCCGCAGCGTCGTCTCGTTGATCAGATAGACGGTCAGCGCCCCGTCGCCGATCACCTGGGTGGCGATCAGGAACGTCATCGCGATCCAGGGCACCGCGGGCGCGAGCGGAATCAGCACCTGGGCACGCTGCGCCGGCGAGCAGCGCGCCGATCAGCGTGCGGCGCGCGCCCCACGTCGATTCGGCGCGTGCGCGCGAGCGCCGCGCCCGCGAGGCCGCCGAGGCCGCCGCAGCCGATCGTGATGCCGAGCTGCGCCGGGGTGAGGCCGAGATCGCGAGAGCGCGAACAGCGTGTAGAGCGACGCCATGAAGCTCATGCAGAAGCGTCAGCGTCGCCGTCGCCAGGAACAGCGCGCGCAGCGCGGGATCGCGCCAGACGACGCGGATGCCGGTGCGCACGTCGTCGGCGAACGAGGTCGTCGCGGGCGGCGGCGCGACCGTCTCGCGCTTGCGGATATCGCGGAGCACGCAGCGCCGACGCGACGAACGTGAAGGCGTCGACGGCGATCGCGAGCGGCGCGGTGAGCAAGGCGACCAGCGCGCCGCCCAGCGCCGGCCCGGAGATCTCGGCGACGGCGTCGACGGCCTCGCGCTTGCCGTTGGCGTCGAGCAGGCGCTTGCGGCCGACGAGATCGGTGACGAACACATGGTCGGCGAGGTGGAAGAGCATCGTGGCGATGCCGGTGATCGTCGCGACCGCGTAGAGCAGCGGCAGCGTGACGCGGCCCGCGAACGCCGCGGCGGGGATCGACAGCAGCGCGATGCGCGCGCACGAGATCGGCGCCGATCATCAGCGGCCGCCGGCGGTGGCGGTCGACGAGTCCGCCGCCGAGCCAGGCGAGCACGCGCGCCGGGGAGCGTCAGCGCGACGGTGAGGAGGCCGAGATCGAAGGCGCCGGCGCCGGCGACGAGGATCGCCGCCATCGGCAACGCGGTGCGCGTGATCCGCGAGCCGACGGCCGAGACGCCCTGCGCGCTCCAGAGCAGCAGGAAATCGCGATGGCGCCACAAGCCGCCACGCGGCAGCCAGCGGCGCGCCGCGGCGCATCAGGCGTGCCTCAATAGACAACCCGCACGTTTTCCGGGGCGAGCCAGTCCTTCAGTCGCGCGAGCAGCGGGTCCTCGAGATTGACGCGCCACGCCTCGGGCAGCTCGAGCTCGCCGCCGACGCCGCCGTTCCTGTACTCGACGACGATCGGGCAGCCGCCGTTCCTGAACGGCGTCAGCATCTCGGCGAGCCGCGCGGCGTCGGCGCCGCCGTTGCACGCGAGGCGAAGGCTCTTTCGCGTAGCGCTTGCGGATCGCCGCGATGTCGTGCACGGCCTCGGCCGCGATGCGCAGGCCCTGCGCCTGGCCGTCGTCGCCGATGCGCGGCGCGACCTTGGCCTCGACGACGACGAGCTGATCCTCGCGCAGCAGATGGCGCGCCGCATCGAAGACCTCGCTGTAGACGACGATCTCGGCCGACCCGCCGCCGTCGTCCAGCGTGACGATCGCCATCTTCCCGCGCCGGGAATTCTGCATGCGGATCGCCATCACGATGCCGGCGATCAGCACCGGCTCCCGGTTCGGCTGCAGGCCGGACAGCGGCTGCCGGATGAGGGACGACAGCTCCTGCGCAAACGCCGTGTAGAGATGTCCCGACAGGTAGAACCCGAGCGCCGCCTTCTCGTGCGCCAGCCGCTCGGTCTCCGTCCACTCGCGCGCGGCGACGAGCGCGTGCCCCGTCTCCTCGCGGGAATCGCCGAACAGCGACACCTGCGCGGCCGAGCGCTCGGCCTTTTCCGCCTCGCTCAAGGCGATGCCGACCGAAGCGAAGAGCATCGCGCGGCGGGGCTCGACGGCGTCGAACGCGCCGGCGCGGATCAGCGCCTCGACGGCGCGGCGATTGACGTGGCGCTTGTCGACGCGCCGGCAGAAATCGAACAGGTCGAGGAACGCGCCGCCCGCGGCCCGCGCGGCGACGATCGCCGCGACGGCCTGCTCGCCCGTGCCCTTGATCCCGCCGAGCCCGTAGCGGATCCGCCGACGGTCGACGGGCTCGAACCGGTAGTTCGACGCGTTCAGGTCGGGCGGCAGGATCGCGAGGCCGTTCGCGACCGCGTCATCGTAGAGCGCGCGCACCTTGTCGGTGTCGTCCATCACCAGCGACAGGTTGGCCGCCATGAAGGCCGCCGGGTGATGCGCCTTCAGATACGCGGTCTGGTAGGCGATGAGCGCGTAGGCGGCCGCGTGCGACTTGTTGAAGCCGTAGCCGGCGAACTTCTCCATCAGATCGAACAGCGCCGTGGCCTTGGGCCGCGGCACGCCGTTCCTTTCCGCGCCGGCGACGAAGACGTCGCGGTGCCGCGCCATCTCGTCCTTGTCCTTCTTGCCCATCGCCTTGCGCAGCACGTCGGCGGCGCCCAGCGTGTAGCCGCCGATCACCTGCGCGATCTGCATCACCTGTTCCTGGTACACCATGACGCCGTAGGTCGGGCTGAGGATCGGCTCGAGCCGCCGGTCGACATAGTCGAAGTGCTCGCGTCCGGCCTTGCGCGCGGTGTACGACGGGATCAGCTCCATCGGTCCCGGCCGATACAGCGCGACCTCGGCGATGATGTCCTCGAGGCGCGTCGGCGGCGCCTGGGTGACGAGGTTGCGCATCCCGTGCGATTCGAACTGGAACACGGCCGTCGTGTTGGCGGTCCGGAAGATCTCGTACGCCGCCTGGTCGTCGAGGGGCAGCGCCTCCAGCCGGAGGTCGCTTTGCGGGTCGAGCCGTTTCACGTAGCGCAGCGTCCAGTCGAGGATCGTGAGCGTCGTGAGTCCCAGAAAGTCGAACTTGACGAGGCCGACCGCCTCGACGTCGTCCTTGTCGAACTGCGAGACGATCGCGTCGGATCCGGACTGGGTGTAGAGCGGGCAGAAGTCGGTGAGCCGGCCCGGCGCGATCAGCACGCCGCCGGCATGCATGCCGACGTTGCGCGTGAGCCCCTCGAGCGCCGCGGCGAGCTCCAGCAGCTCGCGCACCTCCTCCTCCTTCTGCGCGCGTTCCTCGAGCAGCGGTTCCTGCGCGCGCGCCTCGGCGAGCGTGATCTGCCGGCCGGCCTGGAACGGGATCAGCTTGGCGATGCCGTCGCAGAACAGGTAGGGGAGGTCGAGCACGCGGCCGACGTCGCGGACCGCCGCCTTGGCGGCCATCGTGCCGAACGTCGCGATCTGCGACACCGAGTCCGCGCCGTACTTCTTCTTCACGTAGTCGATGACGCGGTCGCGGCCGTCCTGGCAGAAATCGATGTCGAAGTCCGGCATCGACACGCGCTCGGGGTTGAGGAAGCGCTCGAACAGCAGCATGTAGTGGATGGGATCGAGATCGGTGATCCCGAGCGCGTACGCGACGAGCGAGCCGGCGCCCGAGCCGCGGCCGGGGCCGACAGGGACGCCGTTGCCCTTGGCCCAGTTGATGAAGTCGGCGACGATCAGGAAGTAGCCGGCGAAGCCCATCTGGATGATGGTCCTGGTCTCGAAGTCCAGCCGCGCGACGTATTCGGGACGTCTTGCGTCGCGCAGCGCCGGATCGGGGTACAGGAGGCCGAGGCGCCGCTCCAGCCCGGCGGCGGCTTCGCTCTTCAGATGATCGTCGAGCGTGACGCCGGCGGGCGTCGGAAAGTCGGGCAGGTGGCTCTTGCCGAGCGGGATTGCGAGATTGCACCGCTGCGCGATCGCGACCGCGTTCGCGAGCGCCTCGGGCAGGTCGCCGAACGCGGCGACCATCTCCGCCTGCGTCTTGAAGTACTGGTCCGCCGTGAAGCGCCGCGGCCGCCGCGGGTCGGCGAGCAGGTGACCCTCGGCGATGCAGACGCGCGCCTCGTGCGCGCGGAAGTCCTCGCGGCGAAGGAACTGCACCGGATGCGTCGCGACCACCGGCAGCGCGAGCTCGCTGCCGACGCGCACGGTGGCGGCGACGAGAGCGTCGTCGTCGGCGCGGCCGGCGCGCTGCACTTCGAGGTAATAGCGGCCCGGAAAGAGGCTTGCCCACGCGCGCGCGGCCGCTGCCGCGCCGCTGGCGTTGCCCTGCAGCAGCGCGGCGCCCACCTCGCCCTCGCGGGCGCCGGACAGCGCGATCAGCCCGTCGGTGCCTTCGGCGAACCAGTCGCGCTTCAGTTCCGCGCGGCCGCGGTGCTGGTTGGCGCGGTACGCGCGCGTCAGCCACGCGGACAGCCGCAGGTAGCCGGCGCGCGACTGCGCGAGCAGCAGCGCCCGGAACGGCTGGTCGCGTTCGGTCTCGTGCGTGAGCCAGACGTCGCAGCCGATGATCGGCTTGATGCCGCGCGCGCGCGCCGCGCGGTAGAACTTGACGAGGCCGAACGCGTTGGCGAGGTCGGTGACGGCGAGCGCGGGCATCGCATCCGCCACCGCCGCCGCGATGCCGTCGTCGATGCGCACCGTGCCGTCGACGATCGAGAATTCGCTGTGCAGGCGCAGATGAACGAAGTGGGGAGCGGGCATGAGCGCAGTCGAAAGGATGCTAGAATTTTACCCCGATCCCCTCGCGGCGTTTGCTTCTTTGCCCCGTCGATTTTCCGCCGTTTGTCCTGCGCGTTCGCGTCCTGCGTCGATGCTGAGCGTGCTGGTGCTGGCGCTGGCGGTCGGCGGCTGCGCGCAGACGGGAACGAGTCCTTTCGGGACGGCGCCGGAGGGTGCGGCCCGGCCGACCGCGCCGCCTCTGCCCGGCAACGTCGAGCCGCCGGCCCCCGCCGTGAATCTTTCCGGCTTTCCGCTCCCCTACCGGCAGGGCTACGCGGACGGCTGCGCGAGCGCGACCGGACCCGAGCGCAAGGACGCCGTGCGCTATGGCGCCGACGGCAATTACCGCACGGGCTGGTCCGACGGACTGGCGCTGTGCAGAAAGAAGTGAGCCACGGCAACCGGCGTGGATCGCCGGACGCATCCGCTGCGACCGCGTCGCGGGCGATGAAGCCGTTCCGCTCGCATCGCGTCGCGCTGCGCGGTCTCGACACTCACGTGCTGACGTGGGGCGATCCCGCGGCGCCGAAGCTGTTCCTGCTGCACGGCTGGATGGACGTCGCGGCATCGTTCCAGTTCCTGGTGGACGCGTTTGCCCGCGAGTGGCACGTGATCGCGCCGGATTTGCGCGGCTACGGCAAGAGCGCGTGGCAGCCGCAGGGCTACTGGTACGCGGACTACATCGCGGATCTCGAGGCGCTGCTGCAGGCGTTCGCGCCGGGCGAAGCCGTCAATCTCGCCGGCCACAGCCTCGGCGGCAATGTCGTGCTGCACTACGCCGGCGTGCGCCCGGAGCGGGCCCGCACGGTGATCTCGCTCGACGGGTTCGGCATTCGCGCCGAGGATTCGGGTCAGGCGCCGGCCAAGATCGCGAAATGGCTGGACGCGCTCGCGACGCCGCAGGATTTCGCCACCTATGCGAGCTTCGAGGCGGTGGCCGGCCGGCTGCAGAAGAACAATCCGCGGCTCCCGCGCGACAAGGCGCTGTTTCTTGCCGCACACTGGGCCGAAGCGCTGCCCGACGGTCGCGTTCGTCTCGCCTCCGACCCGCGGCACAAGCTGCCGTTTCCTTCGGTCTACCGGATCGAGGAGACGTACGCCGTGTGGCGCAACATCACGGCGCCGACGCTGTGGATCGCCGCGGCGGAGTCGAACATCCCGAAGTGGCTCGACGATCATCCCGAGGGCGAAGGCGCGACCGACAGCTTCGCCGGGATCAGGCGGCGCTTCGCGCACATCCCGCACGGGCAGATGGTGACGATCGCCGATGCCGGCCACATGCTCCACCACGATCAGCCGGCCGCCGTGGCGGCGGCGATGGAAGCGTTTCTCCGCAGCATGATCGCGAGGCATCTCGCGGTGCGCTCGCCCCGCGGAGCCTACGTCGCGCTCGCCGCGCTCACCGCGATCTGGGGCACCAACTGGATCGCGATGAAGCTGGCGCTCGCCAGCGCGCATCCGATCGTCTTCAACATCGACCGCACGCTGGTCGCCATCGCCGTGCTGTTCGCGGTCCTCTCGTCCGGCGGCGCCGGCTGCTGCCGGAATCGTGGGCGGCCGTCGCCGTCACCGGTCTGTTCCAGACGACGATCAACATGGGCTCGACGACGATGGCGCTCGAGAGCGGCGGCGTCGGCCGCACGGCGGTCCTGGTGTTCACGATGCCGTTCTGGACGCTCCTGCTCGCCTGGCCCGTGCTGGGCGAGCGCGTTCGCGGCATCCAGTGGCTCGCGATCGCCCTGGCGTTTGTCGGGCTCGTGCTGGTCGTCGAGCCGTGGCAATGGGAAGGCGAGCTCAAGCCCAGGATGTGGGCGGTGCTCTCGGGCTTCGGCTGGGCGGCCGGAACGATCGCGATGAAATATTTCCAGCGCGAGCGCGGCTTCGACATGCTGAATTTCGTCGCCTGGCAGATGCTGATCGGCGTCCTGCCGCTGTGCCTGCTGCCGCTCGCCGTGCCGTTGCCGGACGTGCAGTGGAGCGCGACCTACGTGCTGCTGCTGCTGTGGACCGGCGCGCTGGCCTCGGCATTCGGATTCGTGCTGTGGATCGGCGTGCTGCGGTTCCTGACCGCGGGCACGGCCTCGCTCAACATGCTCGCGATCCCGGTCATCGCGCTGCTGTCGTCGATGCTGATCTTCGGCGAACGTCTGGCGCCGGGCGAGTGGGCCGGCATCGGCTGCATCGGGGCGGGCCTCGTCATCATTTCGCTGCGGGCCTGGCTTGCGGCTCGCCGTGGCGAGCGCCCGATGCCGGTGCCGCTCGAAGGCGGCTAGGAGACCGGCGCCGGGGGCGCGCCGGTGCGCGGGGTAGAATGCGCGTGCGCCGGCGCTGATGCCGGCGCATTCTTGCCCGGAAGCGGTACCCGCCCGTGATGACAGCCGCAGCGCAGCCCGACATCGCCAAGCTCAGGATCGACCGCAGCCTCGCGCCGGTCAGGGCGTCGCGCCGCCGGAAATGGCTGTGGCTTGGCGGCATCGCCATCGTCGTCGCCGCGGGCGCAGCCTGGTACGCGGCGCAGCCGCATCCGGTGACGGTCCAGGCGACCACGGTCGTGACGTCGTATCCGTCGCAGCAGCACGTGGTCCTGAACGCCACCGGCTATGTCGTCGCGCAGCGCAAGGCGGCCATCGCGTCGAAGGCGACCGGGCGCCTCGAGTGGCTCGGCGTCGCCGAAGGCTCGAAGGTCAAGTCCGGCGAAGTGATCGCCCGCCTCGACAACCGCGACGTCGTCGCGCAGGCGCAAAGCGCGGAGGCCGCCGTCCGCGCGGCGCGCGCCGCGCTCGAGCAGGCGCAGGCCGAGGAACGGGATGCAAGTGCGCAGCTGAAGCGCAACCAGGATCTGGTCGCCAAGGGGTTCCTGGCGCAGGCCGCGCTCGATACCGCGCAGATGCGCGCGGATCGCGCCGTCGCCGGCATCGCCAGCGCGAACGCCGGGATCGCGGTGGCCGAGGCGAACGCGCGCAACGCGCAGGTCGCGGTCGACTACACGGTGATCCGGGCGCCGTTCGACGGCGTGATCGTGGCCAAGGCGGCCAACGTCGGCGACATGGTGACGCCGTTCTCGTCGGCGGCGGATTCGAAGGGCGCCGTCGTCAGCATGGCCGACATGAGCACGCTCGAGGTCGAGGCCGACGTGTCCGAATCGAGCCTCGCCAAGATCAGCGTCGGCCAGCCCTGCGAAATCACGCTCGACGCGTTGCCCGACGCGCGTTTCCGCGGCCGCGTCAGCCGGATGGTGCCCACCGTCGATCGCGCGAAGGCGACCGTGATGACCAAGGTGCAGTTCGACGCGATCGACCCGCGCATCCTTCCGGACATGAGCGCCAAGGTGTCGTTCCTGACGCAGGAGGTGACGGCCGAGCAGCAGAAGCCCCTGCTCGCCGTGAATCCCGATGCGATCGCAGTGCGCGATGCCGCGACCTCGCTGTTCGTGATTCGCGACGGCAAGGTGGCGGACGTTCCGGTCGTGCGCGGAATGAAGCTCGGCGATCTCGTGGCGATTGCGGGTGCCGTGCAGTCCGGCGAAAAGGTCGTGCTGAAGCCGCCGGCGGACCTGAAACCGGGGGCCCTCGTCAAGATCGCGCAGAAGTAGCGCGCCGAAGGGTAGGCCTTGCCGATGAGCGATCCTGACCCCGTCGCCGCCGCGGAGCCGGCGGCGCCTTCGCGCGAGCCGCTGGTCGCGATCCGCGGCCTGACGAAGTACTACGTCCGCGGCGATCAGGTGATCCCCGTGCTCGTCGGCATCGATCTCGACATCCAGGCGGGCGACTACGTCGCGCTGATGGGGCCTTCGGGCTCGGGCAAGTCCACGCTGCTCAACCTGCTGGCCGGGATCGACAAGCCGTCGTCGGGCGAAATCCGCGTCGCGGGTGTCGACATCGCGCGGCTCTCCGAGGCCGAGCTCGCCGCGTGGCGCTCGGCCAACGTGGGCTTCATCTTCCAGTTCTACAATCTGATGCCGGTGCTCGATGCCTTCGACAACGTCGAGCTGCCGCTGCTGCTGACGTCGCTGTCGCGCAAGGATCGCCGCGAACGCGTCGAGACCGCGCTGGCGCTGGTGGGCCTCACCGACCGGAAGGAGCACTACCCGAACGAGCTCTCCGGCGGCCAGCAGCAGCGCGTGGCGATCGCCCGGGCGCTCATCGGCGACCCGACGCTCATCGTCGCCGACGAGCCCACCGGTGACCTCGACCGGACGACGGCGGAAGAGATTCTCGGCTTGCTGGAACGGCTGAACCGGGAGGTCGGCAAGACGATCGTCATGGTGACGCACGACCCGAAGGCCGCCGAGAAGGCGCACCGGGTGATTCACCTCGAAAAGGGAGTTCTGACCTGACGCCCTGCGCGCGGGCCGTGGCGACCTGCTACGACCGCGGCTTGCCGTCGGAGTCGCGCGCCACGCGCTCCGGGTCGAGCTCGAACCTGATGGGCTGCTGCACCGGGCGCGCCGATGCCGACGGATCCGGCGGCATCGGCTTGCGCGCCCGCGCAGGGGCCGCGGGCGTCGGCGCGCGCGGGGACACGCGCGAAGGCGCCGCCGGCGCCGCCGCGCGCGGTGGAAGATCGAGCTTCCCGTCATCCGCGAGGTCGAGATCGATGTCGACGGGCTCGGGCGCGTCCAGAACCTGCAGCAGCGCCAGGATGTCGGCGTAGGTCGCGAGCGGAAATCCGATCCGTCGCCCCTCGCGGTTGTCGTAGGAGCAACCGCTCGAGATAGGTCCGGCATTCCGGCTTGCGCCACAGGTCCGTCACCTGCTTGACGATGTGCGGAAAGGCGGCGAGTCCGTCGCTGCCGGGATCATCCGGAGCGAACCCTTCCCACACCGGCGTCTGGACATTGAACTGCAGGTGGAAGTCTTCCGCCAGCCTGCGGAATTCCTGCCGGCGATCGGTGGCGTGGTAGAGGTCGAGCAGCATGAGCCATGCGGCGGGCGTCGATCGCGGCAACTTGCGGATGTGCTCCTGCAGGACCTCGATGGCGCGATCGTGGTGGCCGAGCTCGACGTAGACGCGCGCCTCCTCGGTGACCTGCGACAGCTCGGAAACCGCGAGCGCATCGCCGGCTGCGGCGGAAGCCCGCCTGGTTGTGGTCCTGGGCGCCTGCGCGGCGATCTCCGGTTCGGCGCGCGCCAGCCCGGCGGGCGCGTTGCGCAACACCGGCGCCGGTGGGCGCGCATCCCGCGCTCGCGGTGCGGGTCGCGCCGGCGCGCGCGTCGGGCGCCATGGGCCTGCGCGCGCTGCACCGCGCCGACGGGTCCACAGGAGGACCGCAGCGAGCAGAAGCGGCAGGCCGACGATGACGGCGAGCAACGAAGCGTTGGCTTCCCACCAATCCGGCTCCGGAGCGGGAGGCGGTGCCTTCGCCGCCGCTTCGGCCGCGCGCTGCGCCGCCTCCTGCGCCTGCACTTCCTGCTGCATGCGCTCGACCATCGCCGTGAGTTCCACGATGCGCTTGCGCAGGATGACCGTTTCGGCCTCGATCGAGTTCGCGAGCTCCTGCTGCGCGCGCTCCCGGTCCGCTTCGGTGAGGGCGCCGGGCGCCGCACCCGCGTCGCTGGCGGGCGCCGAGCTCGACACCGTGAGTCGCGGCCGGTCGGCGGCCGCGGCCGGCGGTCGCTTCGGCGCGGGCTTGGCCGCGGCGCGTCCCTTGGGCGGGGCCGCCTTGCGCCCCGCGCCGCGCCTCTCCGGAGCCCGACGCTGCCGCGCCGCGCTTCCCGACGCGCGCCGAGTTGCCGCAGTTCCCGCCGCGCGCGCGGAACTGCGCGCTGCGGGTTGAGGTTGCGGCGCGGCCACGACCTCGCGCGGCGCGGATTCCGCGGCGACCACCGGGGTTTCGATCGCGGGAGGATCCATGAACAGCGTGTATTCGCGCCGCATCGAGGTCTCGCACCCGGCCTGTATCGTGACCCTGACGACCGGATCGTTCACCGGGCGCGGGCTGGTGATGACGAGCTGAGGGCCGGACGGCGTGCGCTCGACGGAAACGCGTCCGAACAGGATTTGCGGGATGCCGTCGGCGTCGCGCTGCGCCGGCGCGAGCTTGAAGCATTCCGAAGGAACGTCTTCACCGGCAGCGAGCGTGACCGGAACGACGACGCGCAGCGAGTTGCCGAGAGCCGACTGCTGCGTGATCGGGCCCAGTCCGACGGCCGCCGGCGACAGCGGCATGAGCGCGCCGAGGAGGCCCGCGACAGCGGCGGCAAGCCGCACCCTGGCGCGCGCCCGGCCGGCGAGGGCCGCGGCGCGGCTGCTGGCGCCGAGGGCGCCGGGAACGGGCGAAGTCATGGGTTCGGCTCGATGGCGGGGCAGCCGTGCCGCGCGGCCCGGAACCGGTCCGCGCAGGTCGTGCGCAGCCCGTAGTTTAGACTATCGGACACCCGGTCTTCGTCGTCCGAGCCGCGCACGCCGTCCTCCCATCGACCATGCTCCTCGCCCGCCTCGTCGCCAAGAATGCGTTCCGGCACCAGCTGCGAACCGCGTTGACGATGGTCGGGATCGTCGTCGCGATCACCGCGTTCGGGCTGCTGCGCACGATCGTCGACGCATGGTACGCCGGCGCCAATGCAAGTTCCAGCGCGCGGCTCGTCACGCGGAGCGCGGTGTCGCTCGTGTTCCCGCTGCCGCTGACCTACGCCCAGAAGATCCGGCAGGTGCCGGGCGTGCAGTCGGTGTCCTGGGCCAACTGGTTCGGCGGCGTCTACATCTCGGAGCGCAACTTCTTCCCGCAGTTCGCGATCGATCCCGCGAGCTATCTCGACATGTACCCCGAGTTCCTCCTCTCCGCCGCGGAGCGCAAGGCCTTCCTCACGGACCGCAAGGGCGCCATCGTCGGGCGCAAGCTGGCCGAGCAGTACGGCTGGAAGGTCGGCGACGTGATACCGCTGCGCGGCACGATCTACACGGGGACCTGGGCCTTCACGCTGCGCGGCATCTACGACGGCGCCGACAAGGGCACCGACCAGTCGACGATGTTCATGCACTGGGACCTGCTGAACGAGACGATCAAGAAGCTCTACCCGCGCCGGGGCGACCAGACCGGCGTGTTCATGGTGCAGCTGCGCGATCCCGCGGCGGCGGCCGAAGTCTCGGCGGCGATCGACGCCATGTTCAGGAATTCGCTCGCGGAGACGCTCACCGAGACGGAAAAGGCCTTCCAGCTCTCGTTCGTCGCCATGACCGAGGCCATCCTGCTCGCGATCCAGGCGGTGTCGTACGTCGTGATCGTCATCATCATGGCGGTGATGGCGAACACGATGGCGATGACGGCGCGCGAGCGCGGATCCGAGTACGCGACGATGAAGGCACTCGGCTTTTCCGGCGGCTTCGTCGCGCTGCTGATCCTCGCCGAATCGGTCGGCATCGCGCTGGCGGGCGGGCTCGCGGCCATCGCGCTGACGATTCCGCTGGCGGACGCATTCGCGGAACGGATGGGCTCGCTCTTCCCGATCTTCTTCGTCAGCGAGCAGACGATGCTCCTCCAGATGGGCGCGGCGCTCGTGGTCGGCGTCGTCGCGGCCGCGCTTCCGGCCTGGCGCACGGCGTCGGTGCGCATCGTGGACGGCCTGCGGGCGGTGGGGTGATGGGCCCCCACGCTCGCTGCGTTCGCTGCCCCCCGAGGGGGCGCACAGCGCCCTTCGGGCGGCCGGGCGGGCGCTGATGACCATCCCGTTCAGCTACATCCTGCGCAACGTCGCCGCGCGCCGGCTCACGACGACGCTCACGGCCGGCGGGATGGCGCTCGTCGTCTACGTGTTCGCGACCGTGCTGATGCTGGCGGCCGGACTCGAGCGGACGCTGGTCGCGACCGGGCAGGACGACAACGTGGTGGTCATCCGGCGTGCGGCGCAGACCGAAGTCCAGAGCGGGGTCGATCGCCGGCAGGCGGGCATCGTCGAGAGCCTCCCCGGCATCGCCGTCGGACGGGACGGGCAGAAGCTCATCTCGAAGGAGCCGGTCGTCCTCATCAATCTGCCGAAGCGCGACACGAACAAGCCCTCGAACGTGGTCATTCGCGGGGTGACGCCGACCGGACTCGTGCTGCGCCCGCAGGTCAGGCTGGTCGAGGGCCGGATGTTCCAGCCGGGAACGGCGGAGATCATCGCCGGACGCTCGATCGCCAGCGGCTTTCAGGGCGCCGGTGTCGGCGAGACGCTGCGCTTCGCGTCGCGCGACTGGACGGTGGTCGGCGTTTTCGAGGCCGGCCGCACCGGCTTCGACTCGGAGATCTGGGGCGACGCCGAGCAGATGCTGCAGGCCTTCCGCCGGCTCGGCTTCTCGGTGCTCGTGTTCAAGCTCGCGGACACCGACCGCTTCGACGCCGTGAAGCAGGAGATCGAGTCCGATCCGCGGCTCACGCTGGAGGCCAAGCGCGAGACGCGCTTCTATGCCGATCAGTCGGAGATGCTGTCGAAGTTCATCAGCTACCTCGGGACGACGATCTCGGTGATCTTCTCGATCGGCGCGGTGATCGGAGCCATGATCACGATGTACGCGAGCGTCGCCTCGCGCACCAACGAGATCGGCACGCTGCGCGCGCTCGGCTTCCCGCGGCGGGCGATCATGGTGGCATTCCTCGTCGAGGCGCTGCTGCTCGGGCTCATCGGCGGCGTCGTCGGCCTCGTCGCCGCGTCGTTCATGCAGGCGCTGTCGATCTCGACGATGAACTTCCAGACGTTCGCCGAGCTTGCCTTCACGTTCACGCTGACGCCCGGCATCGTGGTCGCGTCGCTGTCGTTCGCGCTTGCGATGGGCTTCGTCGGCGGCTTCCTGCCGGCCGCGCGGGCGGCGCGGATGAAGATCGTCGACGCGCTGCGGGCGGCCTAGCGGCGATGCCGCCGCGTCTCCGCGGTGCGGACGCCTGTCCAATGAGCAATACCGCGCTCTTTCTCGTTCCCGCCCTGATCTGGGGCTCGACGTGGCACGCAATCACCTGGCAGCTGGGCACGGTGGCCGAGGAGGTCTCCGTCACCTACCGGTTCGCCGCGGCCGCGCTGCTCCTCGCGCTGGGGTGCGTCGCGACGCGCCGGTCGCTGCGCTTTTCGCTGCGCGATCACGCGTTCCTGGCGGGTCTCGGCCTGCTGATGATCTGCGTCAACTACAACTTCATCTACTGGGCCGAGCGCATCGTCGTGTCGGGCCTCGTGGCCGTCGTGTACTCGACGATCGTGTTCATGACGCCGATCGGGATGCGCATCGCGTTCGGCGTGCCGCTGCAGCCGCGGATCTTCGTCGCGGCGACGCTCGGCGTGTCCGGCGTCGCGCTGCTGTTCCTGCCGGAGCTGAGGGCGGCCGGGCAGGGCGGCAGCATGGCCTTCGGCATCGCGCTGGTGCTGGTCGCGGTGGTCGCCTGCGCGGCAGGCAACCTGATCGCGGTGCGCAATCACAACGCGGGCATCCCGACGATTCCCGGCACGGCGTGGGCGATGGCCTACGGGACGCTGTTCGCCGCCGCGGTCGCGTGGATCAACGGCGCGGCGTGGACCTTCGACGCGCGGCCGGGGTACGTCCTGTCCCTCGCCTATCTCGCGGTGTTCGGCAGCGTGGTGGCATTCGTCACGTACTTCACGCTGCTGAAGCGCGTGGGCGCGGGCCCGTCGTCCTACATCGCGGTGGCCACGCCGGTGATCGCGCTGCTGGTGTCGACGCTGTTCGAAGGCTATCGCTGGACCTGGGTCGCGGGGCTCGGCGTGCTGCTGGCCGTGCTCGGCAACTGGCTCGCCCTGCGCCCGGCGCCCGAAGCCGCAGCGCCGCGCGACGGCGAGCCTACTCCAGCTGCAGCTTCGCGTCCGCGATGAGCTTCTTCCAGCTGGCGAGGTCGGCTTCGATGATCGTGCCGAGCCGTTCGGGCGGGCCGCCGACGATCTCCGCGCCTTCCCTCTCGAGGCGCTCCTTGACGTCCTGCTGCGCGAGCACGCGATTCACTTCGGCATTGAGCTTCGCGACGATCTCGCGCGGCGTGCCGGCCGGCGCGACGATGCCCCAGTAGTTGATGACGTCGGCGTTGGGGACGCCCGCCTCCTGCCAGCTCGGCACGTTGGGCAGCAGAGGCGCACGGCGCGCGCCGGTGACGGCGAGGGCCTTGACCTTCTTCTCGGCAATGTAGGGCAGCGTCGCCGAGACCGTCCCGGTCATCGCCTGGATCTGGCCCGAGATGAGGTCGAGCGTCGCCGGGGCGATGCCCTTGTACGGCACGTGCACGATGTCGATGCCGGCGCGCGCATTGAGGAGCTCCAGCGCCAGGTGGTTGATGCTGCCCGTGCCCGCCGAGCCATAGTTGAGCTTGCCGGGCTCGCGCCTGGCCAGCGCGATGAACTCGCGCATCGAGTCCGCGGGCACGGAGGGGTTGACGACGAACACCAGCGGCGTCGTCGCGATCGCCGCCGCCGGGACGAACTGCTTCACGGGGTCGTAGGCGGGATTCTTCGACGCGGCGGCGACGGTCGTGAACGGGCCCGCGACGAACAGCAGCGTATAGCCGTCGGGCTCCGCGCGCGCGGCCTCCGCGGCGCCGATCGCCCCGCCGGCGCCGGTGCGGTTGTCGACGATGATCGTCGCGTTCATCGCCTGCCCGAGCTTCTGCGCGACGAATCTCGCGACCGTGTCGGTGCCCGCTCCCGGCGGAAAGGGAACGATCAGGCGGATCGTCTTCGCCGGATAGGCGGCAACCTGCGCGTGCGCGGCAGATCCCGGCAGCGCGGCGAGCAGGACGGACAGCAGAAAGAGGACGGCGTTGCATGGCGACGGAGGGAATTTCAGTCTTCGCCATCTTTCTTGATCACGTCAACATTGTGGCTGCGGCCGCTCGCTTCCGCTCGCTTAACGTTCGCTGTGCTCACGTTAGCCTCCGCCGCAATGTTGACGTGAATGAGGATCTCAATCTTCGCCATCTTTCTTGATGACGTCCACATTGTCAATGAGGCGGGTGTTGCCGAGCGTCGCTGCGGCCA
The DNA here is from genome assembly GCA_963751405.1 of uncultured beta proteobacterium. Lineage (GTDB taxonomy): Bacteria > Pseudomonadota > Gammaproteobacteria > Burkholderiales > Casimicrobiaceae > CAIWHR01. The sequence goes on from CAVVUJ010000010.1 coordinate 113,264, forward strand.
GCACGATCAGCAGGTTCGGATGATCGAAGCCTTCCGGATGCGGAATGCGCAGCGCGAGGCCGTGGCGGATCGCGACGTAATCGACCTTCCATCCGCGGTTCGCGAGCTCCATCCGGCCGGCGGCCTCGAGGTTGGCGTAATCGGTGCGGCCGCCGGCGATGGCGTCGGCGATGCCGCGCAGCACCCGGTAGAGGTTCGGCGCTTCCGCGCGCTCGCCCGGCGACAGGTAGTTGTTGCGCGACGAGAGCGCGAGCCCGTCGTCCGCCCGGATCGTCTCCGCCGGCACGATCTGGATCCGCATGTTGAACTGCTGGACCATGCCGCGGACGATCTTCAGCTGCTGGCGGTCCTTCTTGCCGAACACGGCGACGTCGGGTTGCACGAGATTGAACAGCTTGAGCACGACGGTGCACACGCCGTGGAAGAATCCGGGGCGCGATGCGCCGTCGAGCTCGTCGGCGAGCGGCGGCGGCTGCACCCGGTAGACCTGCGGCGTCGGGTACATCTCGTGTTCCTTCGGCGCGAACAGCACGTCGACGCCCTCGCGCTCGAGTCCCGCGCAATCGGCCTCCAGCGTTCGCGGATAGCGGTCGAAATCCTCGTTCGGCCCGAACTGCAGCCGGTTGACGAAGATGCTGGTGACGACCACGTCGCCGTGCTGGCGGGCGATCCGGCACAGCGACAGGTGGCCGGCGTGCAGGTTGCCCATCGTGGGCACGAATGCCACGCGCTTGGCGGGAGCCAGGAACTCGGCGAGTTCGGCCGCGCTATGTACGATTTGCATTGGATCCTCGCAGGTGCATGTTCGTCAGGACGCGAGATTGAAGAACTCGCGGCGTCCGCGCATGGAGCGGATGCGTGCCAGGAGCAGCCTGGCGTGGTCGGGATTGTCGACGAAATTGAGCCGCTCGCTGTTGACGATCAGCAGCGGCGCGGCCTCGTAGGCGTAGAAGTAGCGGCTGTAGGCGTCGGCCAGGCGCGTCAGGTAGGTCGCCGATATCTTCCGCTCGAAATCGACGCCGCGCCGGTGCACCCGCTCGATCAGCGTGTCGACGGGCGCCTGCAGGTAGACGACGAGATCCGGCGTCGGCGTCTGCGGCTTCAGGTGCGAGTAGACCTTCTCGTAGAGGAGGTACTCGGCATCCGACAGGTTGAGCCGCGCGAACAGCGGATCCTTGTCGAGCAGGAAATCCCCCACGGTCAGCTGGCGGAACATGTCGAACTGGCCGACCCCGGACAGCTGGTCCGCGCGCTGGAACAGGAACGTGAGCTGGGTGGCGAGGGCGAAACGCGGCATGTCGCCGTAGAAGCGCTCGAGGAACGGATTGTCCTCGGGCCGCTCGAACAGTTCCTCGCCGCCGACGTGTTGCGCAAGCACGCGCGCGAGGCTCGTCTTGCCCGCGCCGATCGGCCCCTCCACGACGACGTAGCGGCACTTCTCGAGGTCCATCGGCAGATCCGTGGCGGGAGGCGGCGTCAGCGCGGGCGCTGGGAGCGGGTGCGGGCGATCCGCTGGTCGCGCACGGCGCCGAGGAAGCGACGCGCGAGCCCGCGTCCGGGGATGGTCGCCTCCGCGGCGACATCGGCGAGCGGCCGCAGCACGAACGCGCGCTCGTGCATGCGCGGATGCGGGACCGTCAGCGTCGGCAGGCTGATGCGGCGGCGGCCGAACAGCAGCAGATCGAGATCGAGCGTCCGCGACGCGTTGCGCTTCGGCTCGCGGTCGCGCCGTCGATGCTGGCGGCGCTCGATGGAATGCAGCGCGGCGAGCAGGGCGCGCGGCTGGAGCGCCGTGCGCACCGCGACGACGGCGTTGACGTAGTCGGGCTGCGGGGTGTCGCAGCCGATCGGCGCGCTCGCGTAGTTCGGGGAGACGGCGACGACGCGCATCCGCGGCAGCCGCGCGATCGCGCGCACCGCGCGGGCGAGCTGCCGGCGCGGATGGGCGAGGTTGCTGCCGAGTCCCACGAACGCGAGGGTCATGCCTCTCCGGCCGGCGGATTGCCGTCCGGCTGCGCGGTCTCGCCGTCGGCGCGGCGCTTGCGCCCGCGGCCCCGGCCGCGACTGCGCGGCTTCGGGCCCTCATCGGGCTTCAACATCGCTTCGCGCTCGTCGGTGCCGGCATTGGCGAAGCGATCCCACCAGTCGGCAAGGCCGGCGAGTTCGCCTTCGAGCTCGCCGCTCTGGCAGCGCAGGTCGAGAAAATCCCAGCCGGCGCGGAAGCCCGGGATGCTCCAGCAGACGGAAGGGGCGCCCTCCGGCGCGCTGCTCGAAGCGCGGCTGCAGCGACCAGATCTCCTTGATCGTGGCCTCGAACCGGCGCGGTATCGCGATCTTCTTGGCCTGTTCGCCCAGCACCGCGTCCATCGCCTCGAACAGCGCGGGAATCGACTTCCCGCCGCCCGCGCGCGCGGCCTTCCACGTCGCGAGCACCTCGTGCCAGAGCAGAGTGGCGAACAGGAAGCCGGGCGAGACGCCGCGATCCTCGCGCACGCGCCGATCGGTTTCGGCGAGCGCGAGCTCGATGAAGCGCTGGCCGAGCGGCTGCTCGAGGATCACGTCGATCAGCGGCAGCAGTCCGTGCGACAGGCCGTGCGCCCGCAGGCTCCGCAGCGTTTCCACCGCATGGCCGGAGAGCAGGAGCTTCTGCATTTCGTCGAAGAGCCGCGCCGGCGGGACGTTCTGGATCAGCGATGCGAGCTTCGGGATCGGGGCGGCCGTCTTCGGCTCGATCGCGACGCCGAGCTTCGCGGCGAGCCGCACGGCCCGCAGCATGCGCACCGGATCCTCCCGCAGCCGCGTCACCGGCACGCCGATCAGCTTCAGCTGGCGCGCGCGGATGTCGGCGACGCCGCCGACGTAGTCCCACACCTGCTCGGTGGCCGGGTCGAAGTAGAGCGCGTTGATCGTGAAGTCGCGCCGCGCCGCATCCTCGGCCTGCGAGCCGTAGACGTTGTCCGAAAGCAGCCGGCCGTGCTCGTCGGTTGCGTCCTCGCCGGTCTGCGCCGCGCGAAACGTCGAGACCTCGATCGTTTCCGGGCCGACATGAACGTGCACGAGCCGGAAGCGGCGACCGATGACGAAGGCGCGGCGGAACAGCGGCTTCACCTGTTCGGGCCGGGCGTCGGTGGCGATGTCGAAATCCTTCGGCTCGATGCCGAGCAGCAGATCGCGCACGGCGCCGCCGACGACGAAGGCCTTGAAGCCGGCTTCGTGCAGCTTGCGCGTCACCTCGATCGCGCCGCGCCCCAGCTGCTGGCGGCGGATCGGATGGTCGCCCGGGCCATAGATGCGGGGTTCCCGTGCCCCGCTCTTCTTGCGGGGTAGCAGGCGTGCAAGCAGGCGGCGGATCATCGAGGCATAAGGGTGGCGCGTCCGACCGGGCCGGGCGCGGAGACCGGCGGTTGGGGCGGGCGGCTGCGCAAAGCGCACCGAGAGCAGTGGAGCGGACGGGCAACGATCATAGCACGCGGGGCTTCGCGAAATCCTCGCGCCACGTGCCTGGCGCGATGCCCTCGATCGTCCATGGACCGACGGCATATCGAATGAGACGCAGAGTGGGCAGGCCCACCGCGGCCGTCATCCGCCGCACCTGCCGATTCCGGCCTTCGGTAAGGATGATTTCCAGCCACGATGTGGGAATCGCCTTGCGCCAGCGGATCGGAGGGTCGCGCGGCCAGAGGCCAGCCGGTTCCGGGATCACTCTGGCTCCGGCGGGCGCCGTGACGACGCCGGAGAGTTCGACGCCGGCGGCAAGCTCCCCGAGCTGCCGCGGGTCGACGGTGCCTTCGACCTGCACCCAATACGTTTTCGCGAGCTTGCCGGACGGACGGGTGATGCGCGCCTGCAGCGCTCCGTCGGCGGTCAGCACCACGAGCCCTTCGCTGTCCGCATCCAGCCTTCCCGCCGGGTAGACATCCGGGATGCGGACGAAATCGGCGAGCGTCGGCTTGCCGCTGGCGTCGGCGGTGAACTGGCAGAGCGCGCCGTAAGGCTTGTTGAGCAGGATGACGCGGCCGCCCGCTGCGCGAGGGCCCCCGGGCGCACGTTGTTCACCGTTTCCCGCGGCGGCGGTCGGGGCCCGTCGGGCATCGTTGCGCGCACGGCCGCGGCCGGCACCTGATCCATGCCAGGACGCATCGTGCCGGGTCGTAGCAGGATTCACGGGAATCCCGGATAATTGAAGGGTTGCCGCATTGCACTCGAAGCCCGCGCCTGCTCCGCCGGTTTGCCTGCGGCGCCCGCCGCGAAGACCCTTTCAGGAGAACCCATGTATCAGCACGTCAAGGTTCCGGCCGGCGGCCGGAAGATCACGGTCAACCAGGATTTCAGCCTCAACGTTCCGGACAACCCGATCATCCCCTACATCGAGGGCGATGGCACCGGGCTGGATATTACGCCGGTGATGATCGAGGTCGTGGACGCGGCGGTGGCCAAGGCCTACGGCGGCAAGCGCCGGATTCACTGGATGGAGGTCTACGCCGGCGAGAAGTCGACGCGGGTCTACGGTCCCGACGTGTGGCTGCCCGACGAGACGCTGGCGGTGGTCAAGGAGTACGTGGTGTCGATCAAGGGCCCGCTGACCACGCCGGTGGGCGGGGGCATCCGGTCGCTGAACGTGGCGCTGCGCCAGCAGCTCGACCTGTACGTGTGCCTGCGTCCGGTGCGCTACTTCGCCGGGGTGCCCAGCCCGGTCAAGGCGCCGGAGAAGACGGACATGGTGATCTTCCGGGAGAACTCGGAGGACATCTATGCCGGCATCGAATGGGAGGCCGAGACCGAGGGGGCGAAGAAGGTGATCGACTTCCTGATCCGGGAGATGGGGGTGAAGAAGATCCGCTTTCCGGCCACCTCCAGCATCGGCATCAAGCCGGTGTCGCGCGAGGGCACCGAGCGGCTGGTGCGCAAGGCGCTGCAGTACGCGATCGACAACGACCGCAAGTCGCTGACGATCGTGCACAAGGGCAACATCATGAAGTTCACCGAAGGGGGCTTCCGCGACTGGAGCTACGCGCTGGCGCAGCGGGAGTTCGGCGCGCAGCCGATCGACGGCGGACCCTGGTGCAAGTTCAAGAACCCGAAGACGGGCCGCGAGATCGTCGTCAAGGACGCGATCGCCGACGCCTTCCTGCAGCAGATCCTGCTGCGCCCGGAGGAGTACGACGTCATCGCCACGCTCAACCTCAACGGCGACTACATCTCCGACGCGCTCGCCGCGCAGGTGGGCGGCATCGGCATTGCGCCGGGGGCGAACCTGTCCGACACGATCGCCATGTTCGAGGCGACCCACGGGACGGCGCCGAAATACGCGGGCAAGGACTACGTGAACCCCGGCTCGGAGATCCTGTCGGCCGAGATGATGCTCATCCACATGGGCTGGAAGGAGGCGGCGCAGCGCATCACGCAAAGCCTCGAGCGGGCGATCGCCGACAAGGTTGTGACCTACGACTTCGCGCGGCTGATGGCCGGCGCCACCCAGGTGTCCTGCTCGGGCTTCGGCAAGGCCATGATCGAGCGGATGTAATCCGGAACCGGGCGCGGCCGGCCGACCGCCGCCCCGCGGCCTGCCGCTGTTGCACGCATGCGGTTCTACGGGGCGCGCCGGGCCGACCGGCGGTCGCGCATTGCCGACGCCCGGGTCCAGGAACTCCCGCCTGCCGGGCCGGTCCCACCAGCGTCGTCCGGGGTTCCATGTGGCCGCTGCGCAGGGGAATGTCCACAGGGCCGAAGATGGATTTTCGGTGGTGCACACGAACCCTCCGGCCGGCAAGCCGGAGGTCGCGCCAAGCGCTTTCCCCTTGAATAATCTGTTGCAATCGTCAAACATAGACCCATCTTACGTTTGCCCGTAATTAGGGGACAATGGCCAATCAGCAGCAGGACGGCAGCCTTCTCGAGGCTGAGAAAATCCGGGTCAAGCCGCCGCCGCTCTACAAGGTGTTGCTGCTGAACGACGATTACACGCCGATGGACTTTGTCGTTGTCGTGTTGCAGACTGTTTTCGCGATGAGCCGGGAAAAGGCCACGCAAGTGATGCTGCAGGTGCATCGCGAGGGGATGGGGGTGTGCGGGACGTACGTGCGCGAGATCGCGACCAGCAAGGTCGATCAGGTGGTCGATCTCGCGCGGCGGCACCAGCACCCGTTGCAGTGCACGATGGAGGAGAC
>CAVVUJ010000011.1:0-61035 GCA_963751405.1 uncultured beta proteobacterium
CGCGCACCACTGCGGCAAAGGCGTGATCCGCCCGGGGGTCGATGCCGGCCGTCGCGATCACCAGTTCCACGTTGCGCCACGTCTGGCGCGATACGGAAGCGAGCGATGCGGCGGCGCCGGGCGCATCGTCCCGATCGACGATCACGACCGTGACCTGCGGGTCGCGCATGGCGGCCACTGTCGGGCGCGGGCGGCTCGCGTATTCGACCCGTTTCCTGGCGGCAAACTCGCCATCGAGACCGGTCAGCGCCTGCGTGAACATGAAATTGGCGTCCGTCCAGACGTGGAAGGCACGGTCGGGAGGGAGCGCGCGCGACTCCAGCGCACGGGCGGCGCGCAGCACGAGACGCAGGCTCTCACCGGGATGGCCGCGTTCGTACTCGCACCGGGCGAGTATCCGCAGCGCCTCGGGATGATCGGCAATGCGCGCGAGCACGTCCCGGCAGTGTCCCTCGGCCAGCTCGATGTCGTGAGCGGTGAGGCCGGCCTGCGCCGCGCGCATCCTGGCATCGACGTCAGGCGCGGCCACCGCGGATTTGAGGATGCCGTGGCAATCCTTGTAGCGCAATCCGCTGCCACACGGGCATGGAGCGTTGCGCGCGATGGGCTGGCTCGGGTTCGGCAAGGCGCCCTGCACCCCGGCAGCACCGTTCGCCGCAATGGGGCTCGTCCCGGAGTCGGCGCGCCGCATGGCCTTCACGAAGTGCCTGCTGACGGGCGGTGGCCGGCCGATCGCGAAAGTGGACACGTCGCCCACATGCTGCGCCAGGCACGGGTGACAGGCCAGCAGGGGCGTGGCCGTCTTCCGGCAGAACGTGCGGATGGCAAAGTCGCCGAACCACGTCCGGGGCGCTGCGTCGATGTTGTTGCGGATCGTTGGGCCGATGGCCATCGCGGAGCCGCGGCTCAGCATCACCGCCTGGGCACCGTAGAACGTCTCGGGCCGCTTCCAGAAAAGGAGCTGCACCTCCTCCTGCGACAGGGTGGCAATGGAATCGAAGTCGTCAGGGAACTTGAAGAAGTGGACCAGCGCCAGGACCCATCCGCGCGGATACAACCCATCGGCGCGACCCGCGAGCGCCTCTGCGCGAGAGTGCCACTCGTCGGCCAGTTCGACGTCGTCCTCGAACACGCAGCCATGCCCGGCCTCGCCGACCCAATCCGCGGCCCGGGCAAAGTTCAGCGAGCCGAGACACTCGAACTTGCGCACCCGATCCAGATGCTCGGGCGTCGCGTAAGTGACGCGCACCCCCTCGATCGCTCCCGGCCCTTCCAGGGTGTCCGAAAAGATGCGGACGTCGTCCGGCGGCATCCAGCGCGTGATCTGCCGCAACGTGCGTTCCAGGTACGAGGCGCCGCCGGGTCGCGGCGCCGTGATGATTGCAACTCTCATTTCCTGCCTGACGAACTCGGATCGACCATGAACGTCACGGGTAGGGACCTGACCGCCCCGCCGCCGCCGTCGCGAAGATGCACCGCAACCGTATCACAACCCCTGCTGTTTGCACTGGGCTACGCAAATGCTCCGCGGGCCGCCCGAACCCGATTCCGTGCGCCGCGACTACGCCAGCACCCGCGTGCGCAGGCGCGGCACCGCCCAGTCGACCAGTGCCCGGACGTTCGACGACAGGAGCCGCGCCGACGGGTAGATCGCGTGGATCGGCAGCGGCGCCGGCTCGAACCCGACGAGCACCCGCTTCAGCTTCCCGGTTTCCAGCAGCCTCCGCACCTGATAGCTCAGGAACTGGCCGAGCCCGGCACCGCCGACGCAGGCGTCCAGCGCGGGATCGATCTGGTTCGAGGCGAGTGCCGGCATGACCGTCACGCGCGTGGCCTTCCCGCCCGACGCAAACGTCCATTCGTTGCCGGGAGCGAGGCCGCCGAAGCTCACGCAGCGGTGCGCGGCAAGGTCCGCGGGCGAGTCCGGCGTACCGGCACGCCTGAGATAGGCGGGACTGGCGCAGACGACACGACGGGTCTCCCCGATCGGCAAGGCGACGAGCGACGAGTCGGGCAGCCGGCCGATGCGCACGCCGACATCGATGCCCTCCTCCACCAGGTCCACCACGCGGTCGAGCAGGATCAGCTCGACCTGAACCGCAGGGTGCTTGCCGATGAACTCCGTGATCACCGGCGCCACGTGCAGCCGGCCGAACATCACGGGGGCCGTCACGCGCAGCCGGCCCTTGGGCACCGCGCGCCGCGCGGACAACGCCGCCTCGGCGTCGTCGACCTCGGCCAGCACGCGCTGGCACCGCGCGTGATACTCGCGACCCTCGTCGGTGAGCGCAATGCGGCGCGTAGTGCGATTCAGCAGCCGCACGTCCAATGCGGCCTCCAGCGCGGCCAGCGTGCGCACGACCGAAGGCAACGACGTGCGCAACGATTCCGCGGCGGCGGTCAGGCTGCCGCGGTCGACGATCCGGACGAAGGTTTCCATGGCGCGCAGCTTGTCCATTCGTCCAGATTACTCCGTTTTTCGGAGTAATAAAATGCTCATATCGCTATTTATTTCTACTATGGCAGGAATCATCATTCGCTCCGTCGCCGCAAACACCCGCGACTACCGACCTCCCCCAAGACCGCCACCGGCGCCGCCAAGCCCCTGCTCGACGCGTGCAAGCCCAGCTCGGCATCACCCCGAACTTCATCCGCGTTCGCGCCGCGGCGTAGGTTCGTCGCAGCGGCTGTTGCCGTCGCACCCCCGGGCGGGTCCGCGCACGCGGACCCGCCCTTTTCCGAAGGATCGCCGCCATGAGCCACCGTTTCGCCGACATCGCGTTCACGCCCAACGTGCAGCAAATGCAGGAGCGCTACGGCTCGCGCGCGCAGTACGCCCGCATGCAGGCCGGCGGCGGCCCCAACGACGCGCTCGGGCCGCGCGAGGCGGAGTACCTCGGGCAGGCGGACAGCTTCTACCTCGCCACGGTGGGCGAGACCGGCTGGCCCTACGTGCAGCATCGCGGCGGCCCGGCGGGATTCCTCAAGGTGCTGTCGCCGACGCAGATCGGCTTCGCGGATTTTCGCGGCAACGTGCAATACGTGAGCGCCGGCAACACCCTGCACGACGACCGCGTGGCGATCATCGTGATGGACTACCTGAACCGGCAGCGTCTGAAGCTGCTCGGCCATTTGCGCTTCATCGCCGTGGCCGACGCGGACCCGGAACTCGTCCGCAAGGTGGAGCTGCCGGACTACCGCGCCCGCGTCGAGCGCGTCGCGCTGATCGACGTCGCCGCGTTCGACTGGAACTGCCCGCAGCACATCACGCAGCGGTACACGCTGGCGCAGGTGGAAGCCGCGGCCCAGCCGCTGCGCGACCGGATCGCCGAGCTGGAAGCGCGATTGGCCGCGACGGCCGCGGTATCGGGCGGACGATGACGACCGGGACGCCGCTGCTCGCCCTTCGCCGGGAATTCAATGCCCGTGCTCCATGGCCGCGAAGACGCGCTCGCAGCGCTGCCGGTCCTGCGCTTCCGCCACGCCCGGCTGGGAGCACCAGTCGACCAGCAGATCCACGGGGGTTCTGGCACCGCTCGTCGCCGCGCTGCTGAAGCGTTCCTTCAGCTGCTTCACCTGGAGCGCGAGCCGCTGCGCCTGAAGCTCCGGCGGGCTGTCGAGCTTCAACAGCATTTCGAGCTCGAGCAGGCCGTCGTGCCGCGAGACCTTGCCCTGCTCGATCCGCTTCGCGTATCCGCCCGCCGCGGCAGGATCCGCCAGTGCGCGCAATGCGGCATCGCGGCGTGCGAGGAGCTTCTTCTCCCAGCCAGCGACAACCGCCGGCAGCGCGGCCCAGCGTTCGGTTGACGCGGATGCCTGGCTCGCCGCGACCTCCGCCTCGACGCTCGAGCCCACGAGGCGATCGAGTTCTTCGCACAGCCGCTCTTTCGCCGCGAGGGTCTGCCACACGGCGGCCTCGCGCGAGCGGGCGCGCGCCGACACCATCGTCTCCACCGCGCGCGCGGCATTGCGAAACCGCGATTCGAGTCCGGGCAGCACGGCGGATCGCCCGACCCGCTGCTGCCATTGCTCCTGCACCTCGCGCAATGCGCGGCGGATCTCCTGCTCGTCGCCGTCCGTACGGTGCGCCAGCTGCTCGAGCTGTTCGCAGGTTTCCTCCAGCGCGCGCCGGCCAGTCTGCCGGCGGTCGTCCTCTTCCTTGCGCTTGGCGTGGCGCGCCTCGAACACGGCGTCGCATGCCGCGCGCAGCTCGTCCCACAGCGCGCGCTCGTCGCGCTGCGCGAGCGGCATCGCCTTGGCGTTCTCCTGCCAGCGGGCCTGGATCGCCTTCACCTGCGACGGCGCGTCGCGGTCCATCGCTTTGGCCACGAGCGCAGCGGCCTCCGCGATCAATGCTTTGCGCGCGGCCTTGGCCGCATCGCGTGCTCCGGCCAGCGCGTCGCGCACCGGGCCGAGCGCGGCCTTGAGCCGCGCGTCGAGCTTCTTCCACGCGCCGGGCTCGACGCTGCCCAGGTTGCCCTCGCGCCACGTGCGATCGGTTTCACGCAGCCATCGCTCAATCGCGCGCCAGTCACGCGGCTCGGCGAGCAGGGTCGGCGCATGCGCCGCGGCAGCGGCGATGAATTCCTCGCGCTGCCGGCGCGCCTCCTTGCGCAGCGCGGCCATTTCCGCGAAATGCCGGGCTGCGGGCGCATACGCCTTCTCGCACGCGCCGTCGAAGCGCTCCCAGACCGATTTCGGCACGCCCGCATGCTGCTCGTCGAGAGCCTTCCACTCGCCGCGCAACTTCTGCACCTCGAGCGCAAGCTTCGACGCGTCCATGGTCTGTGCGGCCAGGGCCTCGGCGCGCTCGCAGAGCTGCACGCGGGCCTGGCGCTGACCGAAAGTCTCCCAGCGCTCGAGCTCCGAGAGCTGCTGGACGAGGCGGCTCAACCGCTGCACCGTCGGCTTCGGCAGCATGCCGACACCGGCCTTCGCCGCCTTGATCTCGTCGGCGGCGGCGCGCGCCGCGTGCAATTGCCCCGCGGCCAGCGCCTGCTCGGCGGCATGCAGCAGGCCGTGCACGTGCTGCCGCGCCGCGTTCGCCTGCTGCTGCGCCACGTGGATCTGCGCGAGCCGGCGCTGCTCGACCACGATCAGCGCGGACTCGAAACGCTGCGTCAGCGCCGGGCTCCGGATCGCGCGGTCCAGCGCCTGCCAGCGGTCCGGCAGATTCGCGTGGTCGATGGACGTGCCGGCCGCCAGCTGCTCGGCTTCCACGACCAGTGCCTCCGCGCCCTCGAGGGCGTGACGATCGCGGTCCCAGTCCGCGAGGCGCTGCCCGGCCTTGTCCAGCATCTCGAGCGCCGCGCCGTCGTTGAATCCCTGCGCCGCCTCGCGCAGCGCGGCCAGCTCCGCGCGCAGGCGGGCCAGCGCGTCCACGTCCATCGCGACGGGCGGCTGCAGCGCGGCCATCCATTCGCGCAGCCTGCGCTCGAACTGCGAGCGCGCCCGCTGCTCGTCCTGCTCGCGGTCGAAGCGCGCCTGCAGCGCCTGTCTGGCCGCGTCCCAGCGCGCGCGGCGCTCGGCGTCGCCGGTCATGTCGAGCGCCTGCCAGCGCCGATCGATTTCAACCGCCGCGGTGAGAATCGGGCCGGGCTTGGCGGTCAGCGCCTGCAGCTGCTCGAGAATGGCATCGGCCTCGGCCGCCTGCCCCGCGCGCTCCGCGATCGCCGCGAGGCGCTGCCGGGCGAGCCGGGTCACGCCGCGATCCTTGTCCTTCGCCGCGCTGACGAGCTTGCGCAGCCCGTCCGCCGAGTGCACGTGCTCCGCCGCGTCCAGGCGCAGCTCGGCGCGCTCGGCGCCGAGCGCCAGCTCGACCAACCGGTCCTCATCGCGAATGCCCGCCATGGCGACGCGGCGCCGTTCGGCGTCGGGCGCGCGGTGCGCCACATCGGCGCGGATCGCATCGGTGCAATGGTCCGCCTCGAGCAACGCCACAGCGCCCGCGTCGTCCGTCGTTGCCGAAAGCACGTTGCCGAGCGCAGCCGCGAGCGCAGCCCGGACGGCCGGATCCGATTCGGCTGCCCACGCGCCGGCGAGCGCCGGAAGGTCGGTGCATCGATTCGCGGCGGCCACGCGGACCTCCGGCGCGGGATCTGCGGCGACCAGTTGCGCGAGCTCGCCGGAATCCGGCGGCAGCGCGGCCACCCCTTGCACCCGCTGCGCCGGGTCCGGATGCTCGTGCAGCGCCGAACGGGAAAAGAGCTTCGTGATCATGGTCTTGGCGGGGTTGAACTCAGTTGGATACGTTCAGCAGGTTCGACGGCGAATATTGGTCGGTGAGCACGCGCGTGCCCGGCGGCCAGCCGGACTCCACCTCGATGAGCGGCAACAGCCATTCCCTGCCCACCCCGAGCGGCACGAGCCTGTCTTCCAGGAGGCCCGCATTGCGCGCCAGCTCGTCCCAGTCGGGCAACCCTCCGGCGCGCACGAGGATCACCCGGTTGCTGCTGCTTCAGGCGGTAGAAATCGCCGAAGGCGCTGAAGTAGGTCGCCGACTCGAAATGGTACAGCCGGCTCGTCGCGAACGTGTTCGCAGCCAGCACCCCTCCCGGCGCCAGGATGCTCCGGACTTCGAGCAGGAATTCGCGGGTGAGGAGATGCTCGGGAATGTACTCGTGGTCGAACGCATCGAGAAGGACCAGATCGTACCGGATCTGCTGCTTCTGCATGCGCTTGACGAACACGCGCCCGTCCTCCTCGAACACCGTGGTCTGCCGGCCGGGCGCGAACCCGAAGTACTTGCCGGCCACGCGCACGACGGCCGGATCGACTTCGACGGCGTCGATCCGCGCTGCGGGCAGGATCTTCTGCAGCGCGCCCGGCAGCGTGCCGCCGCCGAGCCCGATGATCAGCACCCGCTGCGGCGACGGGTTGAGGTACAGCGCGGCCATCATCATCCGCGTGTAGTCGAACACGAGCCGGTCGCGATCCGCAAGCGACATGCAGGTTTGCCGGCCAGCCGCATGCCGCCCGAACTTCATGCAGCGCAGCCCGTCGTCGTCGTAGACGACGATGTTCCGATAAAGGGACCGCTCGGTATGCAATTCGACCCGCGCCCGCCGGCGCCGCGGCGAGGGCCAGCAGGACCGCGAACGCCAGCGACAGGACGCTCACGACGCTCATCGCCGCGGTCCGCCGAACAGGACGGCACACAGCCCGAGGCCGACCGAGACCGCCATCATTCCGAGCAGGATAGCGTTCACTTCGAACAGCAGCACGAGGTAGAACGACGTGAGTATCGTACCCGCCGCGCTGCCGAAGGTCGAAACGAAATAGAGCGAGCCGGCCGCTTTGCCGCTGCCGTGCAGGCTGGAAACGAGCAGGCGAACCGCGTACGGCGAGACGGCGCCGGAAATGGCGGTCGGCACGAAGAACAGCAGCGACGAGGCGAGGAGCGAGCCGTAGCGCGGATCATTGACGCGGTCGAAAATCCAGTCGAGTGCGGAATCACCGAAAAGCACCACCGGCAGCGTCGCCAGGCCGGCCGCGATCAGCAAGGCCGCCGAGGCGCCGGAGGCTGGGCGAAAAGACGGAGTAGTGTCCGCCCAGAAGATACCCCACCGCCAGCGCCAGCATGAAGACCGTGATCACCGCGCCCCAGACGTAGATGCTGTTGCCGAAGCTCGGGGCGAGCACGCGTCCGCTCAGGAGTTCGACGGCCATGACGAAGAAGCCCGACCAGCCCGCCAGGGCAAAGACGAGCGCCTTCCTCGTGCCGTCCAGTTGCGCTGCCTGCATTTCCCAATGTCTCGTGGTCGCGGAAAGGGGGTCGAAATCGGGAACGTACCATGTTGTGCCGGCGCACGGCGCGATTCGCCGGTACGACTTCGATCGCCTGCCGATGTCCGGTCCCGGCGCGCCGGGAAGGCAACCGCGAGGGTGGTGCCATCGATCCGGGCCGACGTATAATTACCCGTCCGTGCGCTCGTTCCACGGGCCTTGCGACGAAGCCCTCGTCCATCCCACTGCATTCCTCACGGCGGCTGTGCCGATGCCGCCTCCGGGGAAAATGTTGCTGGCGCTGGGGCGGCGAGTCGCCGATTCGTGCAACGCAACGACCAAGGATCCGCCAATGCCTGCGAAACGACTGACGGTTGTGGCCACCGCCGCGAAGGCCGCTTCCCAACCCGCCGCCGCCGCGCCACCCCGCGCACCACGGGGTGCGCGGCCGCGTCCCGCACGTCCGCGGGCGACATCGGCCCGACGACCAGCGCCGAAGCTGTCGAAAAACATGCCGTGAACGAGAGCATCGAGACGGCGCGCGAGGCGCAGGTCAACGCGCTCGAGGACATTCTGGCCGGGCGTTCGCCGGTCGAAGCCGCGCTGCTGATGAAACTGGTGCTGAAAAAACAGCGGGCGCTCGTGCGCGAATTGCCGGAGTTCGCGGACGACGAGCTCGCCGACGACTGGCGCTCCGGCGGATATCCGTACAAGAACCTGATGTCGCGCAAGACCTACGAGCGCAACAAGTACCGGTTGCAGGTCGAGCTGCTCAAGCTGCAGGCGTGGGTCAAGGAATCCGGCGAGAAGATCGTGGTCCTGTTCGAGGGCCGCGACGCGGCCGGCAAGGGCGGCACGATCAAACGCTTCATGGAGCACCTGAACCCGCGGGGCGCGCGCGTCGTCGCCCTCGAGAAGCCGACGGATGCGGAGCGCGGCGAGTGGTATTTCCAGCGCTACGTGCGCCACCTGCCGACCGCCGGCGAGATCGTCATGTTCGATCGCTCCTGGTACAACCGCGCCGGCGTCGAGCGCGTCATGGGCTTCTGCACCCAGCAGGAGTACCTGGAGTTCATGCGCCAGACGCCGGAGTTCGAGCGGATGCTGGTCCACAACAACATCCGGCTCATCAAGTTCTGGTTCTCCGTGAGCCGCAAGGAGCAGCGCCGGCGGTTCAAGGAGCGGGAGGCGCACCCACTCAAGCAATGGAAGCTGTCCCCGATCGACCTCGCCTCGCTCGACAAGTGGGAGGAGTACACGAAGGCGAAGGAGGCGACGTTCTTCTACACCGACACGGCCGATGCGCCGTGGACCGTGATCAAGTCCGACTGCAAGAAGCGCGCGCGACTGAACGCGATGCGCTACATCCTGCACAGCCTGCCGTACGCCCGCAAGGACGTCGACCGCATCGGCCCGGTCGACGCGCTGCTCGTGGGCCGGGCGCAGGTCGTGTTCGAGCGCGGCGAAAAGGTGAGCGCGCCGGCGGTCTGACGTTCCGGACGCCGACGGCTCGCATCCGTCAGGCGCGCAGCCGCCGGCTCTGCGGATCGTACGGGGACTCGCCGAGCACGGTGGCCTTCCGGCGCTCGCCGAGGATCTCGATCTCCATTTCCGCGCCCGCCTCTGCGTATTGCGGCTTGACGTAGGCGAGCGCGAGGCTCTTGCCGAGCACGTGCCCGTAGCACACCGGCCGTGGCGCGGCCCACCAGCGACCCCTGCGCGAACAGCGGCTCGTTGCCCAGCGGATCGGCGTCGGTCACGCCGTGCACTTCGAGCGTGACGAAGCGATGCGGCACGCCGGCGGCGAGCTGCCGCTCGAGCGCCGCCTTGCCGATGAACTCGCCCTTGTCCATGCGGACGAAGCGATCGAGGCCCGCCTCGAACGGCGTGTACTCGGGCGTGAGATCGGAGCCCCACATCCGGTAGGACTTCTCGATGCGCAGCGACTCCATCGCCCGCATGCCGACCATGCCGATGCCGAATTCGCGGCCGGCGGCGAACAGGGCCTCGAAGAGGCCGTTCGCGTACTCGATCGGAAAGTGCAGCTCCCAGCCGAGCTCGCCGATGAAATTCACGCGCAGCGCGTAGACGTCGGTGGCAAGCCCGACCTCGATCACCTGGCCGGTCAGCCACGGAAAATTCGCGTTGTCGAGCGGGGCATCGGTCAATTGCGCCAGCACCGCGCGCGCGTTGGGGCCGGCGACGACGAACGTGCCGCGGCTCGTGGTGACATTGCGCAGACTCGACGCTCCGGTCGCCCGGCAGCATCCGGTGCAGATAGTCGCTGTCGTAGCGCTCGCCCGCGCCCGCGCTGACGACGTAGAAGCGATCCGCGGCGAGTTTCGTGATCGTGAACTCGGAGCGTATCCCGCCGTTCTTCGTCAGCGCGTGGCACAGCGCGATGCGGCCCGGCTTGACCGGGACCTTGTTCGCGACCAGCGAGTCGAGCCAGCCTTCGGCGCCGGGGCCGGTCACCTCGTGCTTCGTGAACGGCGTGAGGTCGATCACGCCCACCGCCTCGCGCATCCGCCGGCACTCGTCGCCGACGTGCTGGAAATAGTTGCTGCGCCGGAAGCTCCACGCGTCCTTGCGCGGCACGCCCGGCGGCGCGAACCAGTTCGCGCGCTCCCAGCCGTAGCGCTGCCCCCAGACGGCGCCCATCTGGCTCAGCTTTTCGTAGACGGCGCTGGTCTTGGCGGGGCGCGCATCCTCGCGCTCCTCGTCGGGGTAATGGATCGTGAAGACGTTGCGATAGGTCTCCTCGTTCTTGCGGACGGTGTAACGCTTGCCGGTGTACGCGCCGAACCGGCGTGGGTCGACGCCCAGCATGTCGATGCCGGGCTCGCCCTCGACGATCCACTCCGCGAGCTGCCATCCCGCGCCGCCGGCGGCCGTGACGCCAAAGCTGTGGCCTTCGTTCAGCCAGACATTGCGCAAGCCCCACGCCGGACCGACCAGCGGGCTGCCGTCCGGCGTGTAGGCGATGGGACCGTTGACGATCGTCTTGATGCCGGCGTGCTCGAGGCACGGCACGCGCTTCATCGCCGCCTCGACGTGCGGCAGCAGGCGGTCGAGGTCGCCCGGGAACAACTCCTTGCCGAAATGCGCGGGGACGCCGTCGGCGAATCGCGCCGGTGCGCCCTTCTCGTACGGGCCGAGGATCCAGCCCATGCGCTCCTCGCGCAGGTAGTACGAGGCGTCGGACTCGCGCAACACCGCGAGCTCGCGGCCGCCGCGCGGCGCGATAGGCCTTCAATTCCGGCGACTCGTCGTAGACGATGTACTGGTGCTCGACCGGGATGGACGGCACGTCGAGGCCGAACTTCCGCCCGGTCTCGCGGGCGTAGTTGCCGGTCGCGCAGACGACGTGCTCGCAGACGATGTCGCCCTGGTTCGTCGCGATCTTCCACTCGCCCGACGCCGTGCGCTCCACACCCAGCACCTCGGTCTGCTCGCAGATCTCGGCGCCGGCCGTGCGCGCGCCGCGGCGCAGGGCCATCGTGAGGTCGACCGGCGCGATGTGGCCGTCGTCGGGATGGTAGAGCGCGCCGACGATCTTCGGCGTGTCGACGCCGTCGCCCAGGTTCACGAGCGGCCACAGCGCCTTGACCTCGGCGGGACTGATGATCTGGAACGGCACGCCGATGGTGTTGGCCGTGCCGCAGTACTTGAGGTACTCGTCCATGCGGTCGCGGCACGTCGCGAGGCGCAGGTTGCCGGTGACGTGGAATCCCACTTCCTGCCCGGTCTCCGCCGGCAGGCGCTTGTAGAGGTCGACCGAGTACTTGTGCAGCTGGCCGACCGTGTAGCTCATGTTGAAGAGCGGCAAGAGCCCGGCCGCGTGCCACGTCGATCCCGCCGTGAGCTCGGTGCGCTCGAGCAGCGTGACATCGGACCAGCCCTTCCTGGTCAGAGTGGTAGAGAGTGCTGACGCCGACGACTCCACCGCCGATCACCACCACCCGCGCATGCGTCTTCATGTTTTCGCTTCCCTGATTGTCGGGCAGCCCGCCGCCAATTTGGGGGCAGACCCCGATTTCCCGAAAATGAGCTCTGTCCCCGAGTTTAGCCAGCCGCCGCCCGAAGATCACGCGATTTGCGACCGCGAGTGCTCCAAATGCGTCATGGCGATCGGGCGCACTTCGCGCCTCCCGCGCCCCAAACGCCGCATCCGGCCTTGCTTCCGCCGGTTCGTTTATCCTTCGCTCATGTCGCTCCTGACCCTGCAGGACGCCGAGCTCGCCTTCGGCCTCCATCCGCTCCTCGACCGCGCCGGCCTCGTCGTCGCCGACGGCGAGCGCATCGGCCTCATCGGCCGCAACGGCACCGGCAAGTCGTCGCTGCTCAAGGTCATCGCCGGGCAGGCGTCGCTGGACGACGGGCAGATCAAGCGGCGCGACGGGCTCTCCGTCGTGCTGGTCGAGCAGGAGCCGGAGCTGCCGCGCGCCTCCTCGCTGCGCGAGAGCCTGGCCGTCCGGGGCGGGCTCGACGGCATCGCCGACGAGCGCGAGCGCTGGCGAACGGAAGCACGGCTGGTCGAATTCCTGCATCGCTTCGGTCTCGACGAAGCGACCGCCCCCGAGTCGGCGTCCGGCGGCGAGAAGAAGCGCGCCGCGCTGGCCCTGGCGCTGGCCCTCGCGCCGGACCTCCTGCTCCTCGACGAGCCGACCAATCACCTCGACCTCGACGGCATCGCGCTGGTCGAGGAGCTCGTCGCGAAGCAGCCGGCGTCGATCGTGATCACGCACGACCGCGCCTTCCTCGATCGCGTGGCCACCCGCATCGTCGAGCTCGATCGCGGCCTGCTGCGCTCGTATCCCGGCAACTTCACCGCCTACGAAACCCGCAAGGCCGCCGAGCTGGCGGCGGAAACGGTGGCGAACCGCAAGTTCGACCACTTCTGGGCGCAGGAAGAGGTCTGGATCCGCAAGGGGATCGAGGCGCGCCGCACGCGCGACGAGGGCCGCGTGCGGCGGCTCGAGGCGCTGCGGCGCGAACGTGGCGAGCGCCGCGCACGGCTGGGCAACGTGAAGCTCGTCGTCGACGCCGGCGAGCGCTCGGGCCGGCTGGTCGCGGAGCTGTCCCGCGTCACGAAGGCATTCGGCGGACGCACGCTCGTGCGCGATCTCACGCTGCGCATCATGCGCGGCGATCGGCTGGGGTTGATCGGCGCCAACGGCGCGGGCAAGTCGACGCTGCTGAAGCTGATCCTGGGCACGCTCGCGCCGGATTCGGGAACGGTCAGGCTCGGCACCAAGCTCCAGAATCGCGTATTTCGACCAGTTGCGCGAGCAGCTCGACGGCGAGCGCACGCTGGCCGAGACGATCAGTCCCGGCTCGGACTGGGTGGAGACCGCCGGCGGGCGCAAGCACGTGCTCTCGTATCTCGGCGATTTCCTGTTTCCGCCGCAGCGCGCCGACACGCCGGTGCGGGCGCTCTCCGGCGGCGAGCGCAACCGGCTGCTGCTGGCACGGCTCTTCGCGCTGCCGGCCAATCTGCTGGTGCTGGACGAGCCGACGAACGACCTCGACATCGAATCGCTCGAGCTCCTCGAGGCCACGCTGCAGACCTACGCCGGCACGCTGCTGCTGGTGAGCCACGACCGGGTCTTTCTCGACAACGTGGTGACGCAGACGCTGGTGGCGGATCCCGGCGGCACCGGAGCCTGGAAGGAGTACGTCGGCGGCTACAGCGACTGGGTGGCGCAGCGCGCGCCGACGGCGGCAGCGTCGGGATCCGCCATCGTCGCGCCGTCCGTACGGGCCGCAGCCAAGTCGAAGGCCGCGTCGCCTGCGCCTTCCGTGACGCGACGCAGCGCACCGTCCGGCGCGAAGCTCACGTTTGCGGAGCGGCGCGAGCTCGCCGCACTGCCGGACGAGCTCGAAGCGCTGGAACGCGAACAGCACGCGCTCACCGAGCGCATGTGCCGCGCGGATTACCACAAGGGAAGCATCGAGGCGATCAAGGCGGACCGGAAGCGGGCGGAGGAAGTCGAGCACGCCCTCGCCCGGAAGTTCGAGCGCTGGGGAGAGCTCGACGCCCGGAATGGCCGGCAGGCGCAAGACTAGCCGCGGGCCAGGCGGCGGGCCGGGCCGCCGGCAGGATGGCCGACCTCCGACAGCTCTGAGGCCGCTCGACGATGCGCATGTCGCCCACCGACACGCCCGGGTCGCTACGTCGTCAGCGTGCGGCCGCCCTGCCCCCTACCATGTGCGTTGGTCAGCCCCGGGAGAAACGGGGTCGGATCCGACCTTCCCGAGGCACCGACGACATGCCGCCCGCCGGCCGGAAGTCGCATCCGACCCCGATATTCCAGCGAGCAAATGGAGACGCGCGTGTCCGACACCGGCGAAGACGACCTCGATCTGAACAGCCTCAACGACGAGGACCTCGTGCTGCAGGTGCACGACGACCTCTACAACGGCCTCAAGGCCGAGGTGATGGAGGCGACGAACATCCTGCTCTCCCGCGGCTGGTCGGCGGATCGCGTGCTGAACGACGCGCTGGTCGAGGGCATGCGCATCGTCGGCGTCGATTTCCGCGACGGCATCCTGTTCGTGCCCGAAGTGCTGCTCGCCGCCAACTCGATGAAGGGCGGCATGGAGATCCTGCGGCCGCTGCTCGCCGAGACCGGCGTCGAGCCGATCGGCAAGATGGTGATCGGCACCGTCAAGGGCGACATCCACGACATCGGCAAGAACCTCGTCTCGATGATGATGGAGGGCGCCGGGTTCGAGGTGATCGACCTCGGCATCAACAATCCGGTCGAGAAGTACCTGGCCGCGCTGGCCGAGCACAAGCCCGACATCCTGGGCCTGTCGGCGCTGCTCACCACGACGATGCCCTACATGAAGGTGGTGATCGACACGATGAAGGACCAGGGCATCCGCGACGACTTCATCGTGCTGGTCGGCGGCGCCCCGCTGAACGAGGCGTTCGGCAAGGCGGTGGGTGCGGACGCCTACTGCCGCGATGCGGCGATCGCCGTGGAGACGGCCAAGTCGCTGATCGCCGCCCGCCGCGCCGCCCGCGTGGCGGGCTGATCCGCCCGCACGCGCATGGGTAGCCAGCCTCGAGTGCTCGTGATCGCCTGCGGCGCGCTCGCCCGCGAGATCGCGGCGTTGCGGCGCGCGAACGACTGGCCGCATCTCGACGTGCAGTGCCTGCCCGCCGACCTGCACAACCACCCGCGACGCATTCCCGGCGCCGTCCGCGAGAAGATTCGCGCCAACCGCGGCCGGTACGCGTCGATCTTCGTCGCCTACGGCGATTGCGGCACCGGCGGCGAGCTCGACGCGGTGCTGTCGGAAGAGCGCGTCGAGCGCATCCCCGGCGCGCATTGCTACGAATTCTTCGCCGGCAGCGAGACCTTTGCGGCGCTCGCCGAAGATGAGCCGGGCACGTTCTACGTCACCGATTTCCTGCTGCGCCATTTCGACCGGCTGGTGATCCGCGGCCTCGGTCTCGATCGCCATCCGGAGCTCCTCGCGCAATATTTCGGCAACTACCGGCGCCTGACTCTACCTGGCGCAGACCGACGTGCCGGAGCGCCTCGTGGCGGCGCGCGCCGCGGCCGACCGGTCTGGGCCTCGCGTTCGCCCATCGGGTCACGGGCTACGGCGAACTCGAACGCAGCCTCCGCGCGGCGGCCGACCCGGTGTCCGTGTGGCGAAGCTGATCGTCATCTCCTGGCGCGACGTGCCCTCGCAGGTCGTCGTCAAGCAGGGCCGCGAAACCGTCCGCGTGCAGCTGTCGGCGCGCTTCCAGGAAGCCGTCGATCGCGCGGCGATGCGCGCCGGCAAGGGCAGCTCGGACGCCTACATCGCCGACTGGAAGCGCAGCGACCCGCGCGCATGCGGCAACGATCTCGCGGCCGAGGCCAGCGCCGAAGTGGCCCGCCTCGAGGCCCGCTACAGCGACGCCGATCTGGAGCGGCTCATCCGCGCGAAAGGCGTCGCCGCTCCCGCGGATGCGGGACCACCGGCGGCGCCGGGAACGCAGGCGGAACCCTGATGCGCGCGGTGCGGCACTGGTCGGTGCGCCACGCGCGCGGCCTGGAAGCGTGCTACGGGCTGTTCGAGCGCGCCGCGGTGGCGCTCGATCCGGTGTGGCGGCGACTCGGTTACGCGCGCATCGAGCGACCCGTGGCGGCCGTAGAGCGGGCCGTCAAGGGCTTCCTGTTCGACTGCAGGATGTGCGGCCAGTGCGTGCTGGGCTCGACCGGCATGTCGTGCCCGATGAACTGCCCGAAGGAGCTGCGCAACGGCCCCTGCGGCGGCGTGCGCGCCGACGGCCGCTGCGAAGTGGATCCGCAGATGAAGTGCGTCTGGGTCGACGCGATAGAGGGCAGCGCACGGATGCGCGACGGCGGCGCGGCCGTGCGCGTCGTGCAGTTCGCCGTGGACCGGAGGCTCGAGGGCCGCTCGTCGTGGCTCGAGGTGGCACGGGAAAAATCGGCGCGCGCCGCGGGGACGCAGTGAAATTCGAAGACGAGCCGGTGCCGGGCTATCCGCTGCCGATCCTGCCGGGCCACACGTCGCCGGGGCGCCTCGAGCGCGTGCTGCGCGCCGGCGCCTTCGCCGTGACGACCGAGCTCGACCCGCCGGACTCGGCGGACCCCGAGGACGTCTATCGCCGCGCCCGCGTGTTCGACGGCTGGGTCGATGCCATCAACGCGACGGACGGCAGCGGCGCCAACTGCCACATGTCGAGCCTCGCCGTCTGCGCGCTGCTGACGCGCGTCGGCTACGCGCCGGTGATGCAGATCTCGTGCCGCGACCGGAACCGGATCGCGATCCAGGGCGACATCCTGGGCGGCGCCGCGATGGGCGTGTGCAACATGCTGTGCCTCACCGGGGACGGCGTGGGCAACGGCGACCATCCGCAGGCGAAGCCGGTGTTCGATCTCGATTGCATGACGCTGCTCGAGATCGGCACGACCTTGCGGGACGGGCACCGCTTCCAGAGCGGCCGCAAGGTCACGTTCGCGCCGAGGGTGTTCTTCGGCGCGGCCGAGAATCCGTTCGCGCCCCCCTTCGAGTGGCGCGCGCTCCGCCTCGCGAAGAAGATCGCCGCGGGCGCGCAGTTCGTCCAGACGCAATACTGCTTCGACGTCCCCCGGCTCAAGGCCTTCATGACGCAGGTCGACGATCTCGGATTGCTCGACCGCGCCTTCATCCTCGTCGGCGTGGGGCCGCTGCGCTCGGCGAAGGCCGCGCAGTGGATGCGCACGCACGTGCCGGGCGTCCACATCCCGGACGACGTCATCCGGCGCCTCGCCGGGGCGCAGGATCAGGCGAAGGAAGGCCGCAGGCTCTGCGTGGACCTCATCCGGGAGATCCGCGCGATCAAGGGCGTTCCGGCGTGCACGTGATGGCTTACCGGCAGGAAGAGGCGGTGGCCGAGGTGATCGGCGAATCGGGCGTCCTGAACGGCCGCGTGCCCTGGCATCCCGACCGCAGCACGGAAACACAACCCCAGAGAGCAACTTCATGACCGACACCGTCATCAGCTCCGCCACCCGCGAAGTGGTCATCGGCTTCGACCGGCCGTTCGTGATCATCGGCGAGCGCATCAATCCGACCGGACGCAAGATCCTCGCCGCGGAGATGGCTGCCGGCGACTTCACTCGCGTGACGGCGGATGCGCTGGCCCAGGTCGAGGCCGGCGCGCAGATGCTGGACGTCAACGCCGGCATTCCGCTCGCCGACGAGCCGGCCATCCTGGCCCGCGCGATCGAGCTGGTGCAGTCGATCACCGACGTGCCGCTGTCGATCGACTCGTCGATCGTCGCCGCGCTCGCGGCCGGGCTCGCCGTCTACAAGGGCAAGCCGCTCGTGAACTCGGTGACCGGCGAGGAGGAGCGCCTCGAGTCCGTGCTGCCGCTGGTGAAGAAGTACGGCGCCGCCGTCGTCGCGATCTCCAACGACGAGACCGGCATCTCGCAGGATCCGGACGTGCGCTTCGCGGTGGCGAAGAAGATCGTCGAGCGCGCCGCGGATCACGGCATTCCCGCCTGCGACATCGTCATCGATCCGCTTGGTGATGCCGATCGGCGCCATCCGCATGGCCGGCGTGCAGGTGATGCAGCTCGTCCACCGGCTGCGCACCGAGCTCAAGGTCAACACGACCTGCGGCGCGTCCAACGTGAGCTTCGGCCTGCCGCAGCGCGAAGGCATCAACACTGCGTTCCTGACGATGGCGATCGCCTCCGGGACTCACGTCGGCCATCACCAATCCGCTGCACCCGGGAATCGTCAAGGCGTGCATGGCCGCCGACGTGATGATGGGCCACGACCCGGATTGCACGCAGTGGATACGCCGTTTCCGCGAGACGCCCCCGCCCGGTGCGGATGGCGAGGCCTCGCGCGGGCGGCGCGAAGTCGGACGGCGGCGGCGGGTGTGAGCACTGTGCCCGGCGCGCCCCCCATCCTGGGGTCGTCGTCAAGCGGCGGGGACGCCCTCGTCGTCTTCACGCCCTCGGGCCGGCGCGCGCGCGTTCCCATCGGCACGCCGCTCCTGCAGGTGGCGCGCTCGCTCGGGGTCGACATCGACTCCGTGTGCGGCGGGCGCGGCCTGTGCGGCCGCTGCCAGGTGCTGCTGGCCGAAGGCGATTTCGCAAAGCACGGCTTGACCTCGCGCGCGCAAAACCTGTCGCCGTTCTCCGCGGTCGAGCAGGAATTCCACCGCCACCAGCCGCTCGCGCCCGGGCGCCGGCTGTCGTGCTCGACGCAGGTGCTGGGCGACGTCGTGATCGACGTGCCCTCCGACAGCCAGGTGCACCGGCAGGTCGTGCGCAAGGCGGCCGAGGCCCACGACATCGAGCTCGATCCCGTGGTCCGGCTGCATTACGTCGAGGTGCAGCCGCCCGACATGCACGATCCGTCCGGCGATCTGCGGCGCCTGGAGGACGCGCTCGACTTCGAGTGGCGGCTGACGGGGCTCGCCTGCGACGTGCGCGTGCTGCAGCAGCTGCAACCCGCGCTGCGGCAAGGGCGGCTGGAAGGTGACGGTGGCCGTGCACGGCGGCAGCCAGATCATCGCCGTGTGGCCGGGCTTCCGCGAGCGCGTGTACGGCATCGCCATCGACGTGGGGTCGACGACGATCGCCGCGCACCTGTGCGACCTGTCGAGCGGTGAAGTCGTGGCGGCCGCCGGAGCGATGAATCCGCAGATCCGCTTCGGCGAAGACCTGATGAGCCGCGTCTCCTGGGTGATGATGAATCCCGGCGGCGAGACGCGAGCTGACCGACATCGTGCGCGGCGCGATCAACGACCTCGCCGCCGACGTCACGCGGCAGGCGGGCGTGGCGCCGGAGGACATCCTCGAAGCGACGTTCGTCGGCAATCCGATCATGCACCACCTGCTGCTCGGCATCAGCCCGGTCGAGCTCGGCGGCGCGCCGTTCGCGCTCGCCACCGATTCGTCGCTCACCCTCTGGGCGACCGAGATCGATTTCGCCATCCACCGCAACGCGCGCATCTACGTGCTGCCGTGCATCGCCGGGCACGTAGGCGCCGACGCCGCCGGCGTCGTGCTCGCCGAACGGCCGGATCTCGCGGACGAGATGACGCTGCTGGTCGACATCGGCACCAACGCGGAAATCGTGCTCGGCAACCGCCACCGGCTCCTCGCCTGCTCGAGCCCGACCGGTCCCGCGTTCGAGGGGGCGCAGATCAGCTGCGGTCAGCGCGCGGCGCCGGGCGCCATCGAGCGCGTGCGCATCGATCCGGCGACCCTCGAGCCGCGCGTCAAGGTGATCGGCTGCGACCTTTGGTCGACTGATCCCGGCTTCGCGGCGGCGACGGCCGCGACCGGCGTCACCGGCATCTGCGGGTCGGGCATCATCGAGGTGATCGCGGAGCTCTATCTCGCCGGCGTCATCCGGCACGACGGCACGATCGACGGTGAGCTCGCGGCGCGCAATCCGCGCATCCGCGCCGACGGCCGCACCTGGGCCTACCAGCTCCACCCCGCCGCCGAAGGCCGCGCGCCGCTTGCCATCACGCAGAACGACGTGCGCGCGATCCAGCTCGCCAAGGCGGCGCTCTACGCCGGCGTCCGGCTGCTGATGGAACGCCTGGCCATCGATCGCGTGGACCGCATCCGCCTCGCCGGGGCCTTCGGCAGCCACATCGACGTCAAGTACGCGATGGTGCTCGGCATGATCCCCGACTGCGCGCTCGACACGTCAGCTCGGCTGGCAACGCCGCCGGCACCGGCGCCCGCATCGCGCTGCTCGACCGGCGCACGCGCGCGACCGTCGAGGCGCTCGTGCGCCGCATCGAGAAGATCGAGACGGCCGTGGCGCCCCGGTTCCAGGAATTCTTCGTCGAGGCGATGGCCATTCCGCATCTCACGGCGCCTTTTCCGCAACTGCGCGCCGCGGTGCAGCTGCCCGCGATCAAGGCCGGCGCAAGCGGCGCGACGGGGCGAGGCCGGCGGGCGGCCGCGCGCCGGGACGCGCGGGAGTAGCGGTAGCGCGCGGAGCCGCTACGCCGCTCGCAGCAGCGCGACGTCCCCTTCGACCGCGGCGGGCGCGGGGAAGAGCCGCAGCGCCTCGTCGACGTTCGCGGCCTTCAGCAACCGCTCCTGCACCTGCGCGGGCGACCAGCGATCGGCCGGCACCGCATCGGCGAAGCGCGCTGCCGCCGCGGGATCGTCGAAGAACTTGAGGAACATCCGCTCGAGCTGGCTGCTGGTCGCACAGGCCGAGCTCCAGGCGGAAGTCGACGCGCCCGGAACGAATCGCCGCCTCGTCGATCAGCTGCGGGTGATTGGTCGTCAGGAACACGACCGAGCCCTCGTGCGCGGCCACGCCGTCCAGCGCGTTGATGAAGCCCGAGTACGAGACTTTGACGCCGGTGTCGGCCTTGCTGCGCTGCTGGAAGAACGCGTCGACGTCCTCGATCAGGATCACCGAGCGCCGCGGCACGCTGGCGAGCAGGTTGCCGATCTTCTCGTCGGTGACGTTGGGCGAGGCGAGCGAGAGCACGCAGACATTGAGCGAGAGCTCGGAGGCGAGCGCGGTGACGAGCGAGGTCTTGCCCGTTCCCGGCGGGCCGTAGAGGAGGTAGCCGCGGCGCCACGGAATGCCGAGCGTCTCGTAGCGCTCGCGCGCGGCGAAGAAGCGCTCGAGGTCGGCGGTGATCGCCTCCTTCTGGCCGTCCCGCAGCAAGACCGAATCGAGCTTGCGGTTGTTGCCGAGCCGCGCGCGCGTCCACTCGTTGTTGTACGGGCTGGGCACGTAGATGGCGATCCGGTTCAGCTCGCGCTCGATCCGGTGTCCCATCGCCGCGTGGACGAGCGCCTCCAGCGGCGCCTTGTCGCGGCCGAACGTCGACAGCGTGATCTTCTCGACGACGGTCACGCCGACCTGCACTTCGCGCTTCATCCACATCAGCCGGCCGTCGAGCACGAACACGTGGAAACCCTCGCCGGGCGAGAACACCGGAACCGGCCGGCCGCCCTGCTGCAGCTCGTCGTGCAGGCTCTGGTAGGTCGAGCCCTGCTGGCGCACCGCGCGCACGGTGAAATTGTTGATCCGGCGCAGCGCCTCGCGGCTGTCCATGTACTCGACGAGCGCCGGGAACATCAGCTCGTCGCGGCTGTCCGCCGTCAGCGTCGTCACGAAGAAGTGCTTGCCCCACGCGGCGGCCTTGACCGGCAGCTCGCGCAGCCACATCGCGGCGAGCCCCAGCGCCGCGAGCACCATGCCGCCGGACACGAGCTGGTTGGAGGCGATGGCGGATTGCAGCGTTTCGAACATGGAACCTCCCCGGGATGGTGGGGCCCGAAACGGGCCGCGCGCCATTAACGTTCGGGGAGGCGGATCGGCTGACGTCCGTCCGCGCAACAGTCGGCTGCCGTGTTGCCGGCGCCCGCGGCGAGGGGTCGCGGATTCACGGGCGAGGACTGTACGGCCCCACCGGGTTGCCGAGGATCGGGCCGCCGGTCACCGAGCCGCGGGTGACCCACGGGTCGTCGTCCTTGCCTGACGTCGCCGGGTCGGCCAGCGGCGCGTGGCCGCATGCGGCGATCGCGATGACGCAGCCACCGGCTGCAAGCACGGCCAGCAGGCGCGCGCGGGTCACCCCCACCCGGGCAGCCACCGCGCTCCTACTTCGCCTTCGGCTCGGAACGGGCGACGCCGACGCAGCGTTCCTCGTACCGCCGGGTCATCGTCTGCCGGCGCTTGGCGTTGTCGGCACTTTCCGGCCGGCCGCGTTTCGCATCGCGTTCGGCTTCCGCGGCGAGCCGGCGCGTTTCATCCTGCAACTGGGCGCACATGTGCGGGTTCGTGACGCTCTTCTTCGCATCGTCCGGCAGCTTCAGCGGCTTCGCTGCGGCATCGCACGGCGCGTCCGAGTAGGTCGTCTTGCCGGTGCCGTCCGTGCACTTGTAGACCTGTCCGTGCGCCACGGGCGCCATCGCGAACGTCGCGACGGCGGCTGCGATCGTCATGGCGCGGCGAAGCCGATGTCCTGGCATGGGAGGAAAGCCCGAAGGGAGCGGACGCACCTGCGCCCGCTCGCTGCGGGTTGATTCTACCCGGGCAACGCGCCGCGCCGCCCGGGTCCCGTTCAATTGGCGACGAAGCAGTAGAGGTACCCGGCGCCGCCGGTGGAGGCGAGCCCGGGGTCGTTGCACCCTTTGCTCGGATGCGACGAATTCCACGACAGCGCCGGCGGGCTGGTGTCGAGCCCCGTGCGATCGGCATGACCGACGATGGCCGATCCGTCGGCGCCGCCCTTGGTCCAGTTGCCGCAGGTCTTGTCTTCGGTGCCGCCGAACGCGGTGCCGTCGGGCTGCGTTCCGGTCAGGATGTCGTGCTGGTTCGGCGTGTCGCCGCGGCCGTTGACGATGCCGCCCTTCTCGGTGAGCGCCGTCTGCTTGGTGAGGTTGTTCGTGCCGTGCAGCTCGGCGACATCCTTGGCGATGACCACGCCCTTGGCGTTCTTCCACGGTCCCTTGCCGATGCGATCGCGCGCATTGACGGCGGGTGACGATCCCGTTGCCGACGCACTCAGATACGCGCGCCAGGTCTTGCTCCCCGCACCAGCGGCGGCGGCCAGTGTCTGGCAATGCTTGTCGGCGCCGGCCAGCCCGCCGAAATCGGCACCCTTGCCGGAGCCCACGCTCGTCACGAAGAACGACATGTCCGCCTGCTGCGCCATCGCGCCCCCGCACATGGCGATGGAAACCAACGTGGCCGACGCCAGCGTTCCGAATGACCGAATCTTCATTGCTTCCTCCAAAGGGCGCCCGGGCCGTCGACATGCGAACCGCAGCGAAGTGATGTTAACAACGCCGCCGCGGTTCTATTCCCGCCGCAGGCGCTGATTCGCCGACTCGTTGCCGGCGCCGGATGATACCTGACCTGCCGCGGATCGTGCCTGCCTGAGGGCAGGCGCGCTGATTCACTGTCGCACGCGCGCCCGAGCCTCCGTCGGTGGCGTTGGATCGCTCCCATGTTGCACCGCAATACGCATCGATGGCGCGGGCATGGCTGCGGAACGGGAGCCTGCGCCGGGCCGGGTCCCTGCCCTTCGGACCGAGTTTTCGTCGTCCAGTCGCCTTGTTGTCATCAATTCGCATTACTATCGCCAATCCGCTTTACTGCCCCATCCGTTTCGGGTGGAATGGCGGTCGGGAAACCGGACCCGGCCGAAAGCGGCCGGACCGGGACAAGTTGATCTCACTGTCAGAGGAGTTCACGCAATGATGAAATCGATTCTCCGCAGCCTGCTTACGGGTGCGGCGGTTGCTGCCGTGACCGCGATGGTTGCGGGCCCAGCCTTCGCGCAAAAGACCAAGATCACCGTTTACTCCGCGCTGGAGGCCGACCAGGTCGGTCCCTACAAGACGGCGTTCGAAGCCGCGAATCCGGATGTCGAAATTGCCTGGGTTCGCGACTCGACGGGCGTCATCACGGCCCGCATCCTGGCGGAGAAGGACAATCCCCGCGCCGACGTCATCTGGGGCCTCGGGGCATCCAGCGTCGCGCTGTTCGACTCGATGGGCATGCTGGAAGGGTACACGCCGAAGGGCGCGGACCAGGTGAAGCCCGCGTTCCGCAGCACCAAGAACCCGATGGCCTGGACCGGGATGGACGCGTGGCTCGCGGTCATGTGCTACAACACGGTCGAAGGCGGCAAGAAGAACCTGCCGAAGCCCGCCGCCTGGGCCGATCTCGCCAATCCCGTCTACAAGGACTCGATCGTGATGCCCAATCCCGCCTCGTCGGGGACGGGCTACCAGGCGGTCTATGCGTGGATCCAGCTCATGGGCGAGAAGGCCGCCTGGGAGTTCATGGACAAGCTGCACCAGAACATCGCCGTGTACACGCATTCGGGTTCGGCCCCCTGCGTGCAAGCGGCGAAGGGCGAGCGCGTGATCGGCATCGGCTTCGACATGCGCGGCGCACGGGAGAAGACCGCCGGCGCCCCGATCGACATCATCCTGGCCAAGGAAGGCGCGCCGTGGGACATGGAAGCGACGGCGATCGTCAAGGGGACCAAGAACCTGGCGGCCGCGCAGAAGCTCGCCGATTTCGCGGTCTCCAAGGGCGCCTACGAGCTCTACGGGAAGTCCTATGCGATCGTCGGCTACCCGGGCATGAACCCGGCGCCGCCGAACTACCCGCCGAGCGCCGACGCCGCGATGGCCAAGATCGACCTCGCGCAGATGGGCCAGGAGCGCGCGAAGATCCTCGCCGAGTGGACGAAGCGCTACGATTCCAAGTCGGCGCCGAAGTAAGGCCCGGCATCGCCCACTGACAGCAAACGTGTTGCGGCCCTCGCCTTCGCCGGTGGCGAGGCGAGGGCCGCTTTTGTTCCCATGCCCGAAAACGACGCCAAGACCGCCCGCGCCCCGTACCTGCGCATCGAGCGGCTGCGCAAGCAGTTCGGAGCGTTCGCCGCGCTGAAGGACATTTCCCTCGACATATTTCCGGGGGAATTCGTCTGCTTCCTGGGCCCGTCCGGCTGCGGCAAGACCACGCTGCTGCGGGCGATCGCCGGGCTCGACATCCAGACCTCGGGCCGGATCTTCCAGGCGGACCGCGAGATCTCGAACCTGCCGGCCTCGCACCGCGATTTCGGCATCGTGTTCCAGTCCTACGCGCTCTTTCCGAACCTGACGGTCGCCGCCAATGTCGGGTACGGACTCGTCAGCCGGAAACTTCCCAAGGTGGAGATCGCGACCCGTGTGAGCGACCTGCTCCAGTTGGTCGGCTTGCCCGATTCGGGCCGCAAGTATCCGGCGCAGCTCTCCGGCGGCCAGCAGCAGCGCGTGGCGCTGGCGCGCGCGCTGGCCCTGTCGCCCGGCCTGCTGTTGCTGGACGAACCGCTCTCCGCGCTCGACGCCCGCGTGCGCGCCTATCTGCGCAGCGAGATCCGGCGCCTGCACCATCGCCTCGGCGTGACGACGATCATGGTCACGCACGATCAGGAAGAGGCGCTGACGATGGCGGACCGCATCGCGGGTCGCGTTCAATTGGCGACGAAGCAGTAGAGGTACCCGGCGCCGCCGGTGGAGGCGAGCCGGGGTCGTTGCACCCTTTGCTCGGATGCGACGAATTCCACGACAGCGCCGGCGGGCTGGTGTCGAGCCCCGTGCGATCGGCATGACCGACGATGGCCGATCCGTCGGCGCCGCCCTTGGTCCAGTTGCCGCAGGTCTTGTCTTCGGTGCCGCCGAACGCGGTGCCGTCGGGCTGCGTTCCGGTCAGGATGTCGTGCTGGTTCGGCGTGTCGCCGCGGCCGTTGACGATGCCGCCCTTCTCGGTGAGCGCCGTCTGCTTGGTGAGGTTGTTCGTGCCGTGCAGCTCGGCGACGTCCTTGGCGATGACTACGCCCTTGGCGTTCTTCCACGGCCCCTTGCCGATGCGATCACGCGCATTGACGGCAGGTGACGATCCGGTTGCCGACGCACTCAGATACGCGCGCCAGGTCTTGCTCCCCGCACCAGCGGCGGCGGCCAGTGTCTGGCAATGCTTGTCGGCGCCGGCCAGCCCGCCGAAATCGGCACCCTTGCCGGAGCCCACGCTCGTCACGAAGAACGACGTGTCCGCCTGCTGCGCCATCGCGCCCCCGCACATGGCGATGGAAACCAACGTGGCCGACGCCAGCGTTCCGAATGACCGAATCTTCATTGCTTCCTCCAAAGGGCGCCCGGGCCGTCGACATGCGAACCGCAGCGAAGTGATGTTAACAACGCCGCCGCGGTTCTATTCCCGCCGCAGGCGCTGATTCGCCGACTCGTTGCCGGCGCCGGATGATACCTGACCTGCCGCGGATCGTGCCTGCCTGAGGGCAGGCGCGCTGATGCACTGTCGCACGCGCGCCCGAGCCTCCGTCGGTGGCGTTGGATCGCTCCCATGTTGCACCGCAATACGCATCGATGGCGCGGGCATGGCTGCGGAACGGGAGCCTGCGCCGGGCCGGGTCCCTGCCCTTCGACCGAGTTTTCGTCGTCCAGTCGCCTTGTTGTCATCAATTCGCATTACTATCGCCAATCCGCTTTACTGCCCCATCCGTTTCGGGTGGAATGGCGGTCGGGAAACCGGACCCGGCCGAAAGCGGCCGGACCGGGACAAGTTGATCTCACTGTCAGAGGAGTTCACGCAATGATGAAATCGATTCTCCGCAGCCTGCTTACGGGTGCGGCGGTTGCTGCCGTGACCGCGATGGTTGCGGGCCCAGCCTTCGCGCAAAAGACCAAGATCACCGTTTACTCCGCGCTGGAGGCCGACCAGGTGGGTCCCTACAAGACGGCGTTCGAAGCCGCGAATCCGGATGTCGAAATTGCCTGGGTTCGCGACTCGACGGGCGTCATCACGGCCCGCATCCTGGCGGAGAAGGACAATCCCCGCGCCGACGTCATCTGGGGCCTCGGGGCATCCAGCGTCGCGCTGTTCGACTCGATGGGCATGCTGGAAGGGTACACGCCGAAGGGCGCGGACCAGGTGAAGCCCGCGTTCCGCAGCACCAAGAACCCGATGGCCTGGACCGGGATGGACGCGTGGCTCGCGGTCATGTGCTACAACACGGTCGAAGGCGGCAAGAAGAACCTGCCGAAGCCCGCCGCCTGGGCCGATCTCGCCAATCCCGTCTACAAGGACTCGATCGTGATGCCCAATCCCGCCTCGTCGGGAACGGGCTACCAGGCGGTCTATGCGTGGATCCAGCTCATGGGCGAGAAGGCCGCCTGGGAGTTCATGGACAAGCTGCACCAGAACATCGCCGTGTACACGCATTCGGGTTCGGCCCCCTGCGTGCAAGCGGCGAAGGGCGAGCGCGTGATCGGCATCGGCTTCGACATGCGCGGCGCACGGGAGAAGACGGCAGGCGCACCCATCGACATCATCCTGGCCAAGGAAGGCGCGCCGTGGGACATGGAAGCGACGGCGATCGTCAAGGGGACCAAGAATCTGGCCGCCGCGCAGAAGCTCGCCGATTTCGCGGTCTCCAAGGGCGCCTACGAGCTCTACGGGAAGTCCTATGCGATCGTCGGCTATCCGGGCATGAACCCGGCGCCGCCGAACTACCCGCCGAGCGCCGACGCCGCGATGGCCAAGATCGACCTCGCGCAGATGGGCCAGGAGCGCGCGAAGATCCTCGCCGAGTGGACGAAGCGCTACGATTCCAAGTCGGCGCCGAAGTAAGGCCCGGCATCGCCCACTGACAGCAAACGTGTTGCGGCCCTCGCCTTCGCCGGTGGCGAGGCGCGGGCCGCTTTTGTTCCCATGCCCGAAAACGACGCCACGACCGCCCGCGCCCCGTACCTGCGCATCGAGCGACTGCGCAAGCAGTTCGGAGCGTTCGCCGCGCTGAAGGACATTTCCCTCGACATATTTCCGGGGGAATTCGTCTGCTTCCTGGGCCCGTCCGGCTGCGGCAAGACCACGCTGCTGCGGGCGATCGCCGGGCTCGACATCCAGACCTCGGGCCGGATCTTCCAGGCCGACCGCGAGATCTCGAACCTGCCGGCCTCGCACCGCGATTTCGGCATCGTGTTCCAGTCCTACGCGCTCTTTCCGAACCTGACGGTCGCCGCCAATGTCGGGTACGGACTCGTCAGCCGGAAACTTCCCAAGGTGGAGATCGCGACCCGTGTGAGCGACCTGCTCCAGTTGGTCGGCTTGCCCGATTCGGGCCGCAAGTATCCGGCGCAGCTCTCCGGCGGCCAGCAGCAGCGCGTGGCGCTGGCGCGCGCGCTGGCCCTGTCGCCCGGCCTGCTGTTGCTGGACGAGCCGCTCTCCGCGCTCGACGCCCGCGTGCGCGCCTACCTGCGCAGCGAGATCCGGCGCCTGCACCATCGCCTCGGCGTCACGACGATCATGGTCACGCACGATCAGGAAGAGGCGCTGACGATGGCGGACCGCATCGTCGTGATGAACCATGGCGTGATCGAGCAGGTCGGCACGCCGACCGAGGTGTACCGGAAACCGGCGAGCGCCTTCGTCGCCGATTTCGTCGGCACCACCAATTTCCTGCCCGGCGTGGTGGTCCGGCCCGGGATCGTGCGGTTCGGCGACATGGACCTCGCCTGCGACCTCGACATCCAGCCGGGGCCCGGCAGCGACGTCACGCTCGCGATCCGCCCCGAGGATGTCGTGGTGCGCAATACCGTGGCCACCAACGCCAACACGTTCATGGCGCGCGTCGCCGACGTGGAATTCCTGGGCTCGTTCTGCCGCGTCGGTCTCGCGCTCAACGGCGGCGATCCGGCGATCGTCGCCGACTTCTCGATCAACGTCGTGCGCGACCTGTCGATCGAGGAAGGCAAGCGGATGCTGATCGCGCTGCCGCCGGAGCGGCTGCGCGTGTTCCCCCGGGCGCCGCAGACGCCATGACCATCGCGGCCGCACCCGCCACCGCCCCCTTCCCCGCGACGCGCCGCCGGCTCGATCGCGACGACCTGCTGATGCGCGGGGGCATCTGCCTCCTGATCGGCTGGATGCTCGTCACGCTCGTGCTGCCGTTGTGGTCGCTGCTGTCAAAGAGCTTCCAGAACCAGGACGGCGGCTTCGTCGGGCTCGCCAACTACGTCCTGTATTTCTCCACCCCCGCGCTGTTCCAGTCGGTGTGGAACAGCCTGCTCATCTCGGTCGTTTCCACCCTGATCGTGCTCCCGCTGGCCTTCGTTTATGCCTACGCGCTGCAGCGAAGCTGCATGCGCTGGAAGGGCCTCTTCCAGGCGCTGGCGCTGATCCCCATCCTCGCGCCCTCGCTGCTGCCCGCGATCTCGTTCATCTACCTGTTCGGCAACCAGGGGTTTCTCAAGGGCCTGATGTTCGGCGGCACGATCTACGGGCCGGTCGGCATCGTGATCTCGCAGGTCTTCTACTGCTTCCCGCACGCGCTGATGATCCTCGTCGCGGCGCTGTCGATGGCCGATGCGAGGCTCTACGAGGCCGCCGACGCGCTGGGGGCTTCCAAGACCCGCGTGTTCTTCACCGTCACGCTGCCTGGCGCGAAATACGGCGTGATCAGCGCCGGCTTCGTCATCTTCACGCTGGTGATCACCGATTTCGGCATTGCCAAGGTGATTGGCGGGCAGTTCAACGTGCTCGCGACCGACATCTACAAGCAGGTGATCGGCCAGCAGAATTTCGGGATGGGCGCGGTGGTCGGGTTCGTCCTGCTGATCCCGGCGGTGTTCGCCTTCGGCGCCGACCGCATCATCCAGCGCCGCCAGGTGGCGCTGCTGTCCGCGCGCGCCGTGCCCCTCATTCCCAGGCCGGAGCCGAGGCGCGACTGGAGCCTGTTCGCGTTCTGCGCGATCGTCGGCGGCCTGATCCTCGGCGTGCTCCTGATGGCGGCCTGGGCGTCGCTGGTCACCCGCTGGCCCTACAACCTCGCGCTCACGCTGAAGAACTACGCTTTCGCCGAATTCGACAGCAACGGCTGGGGCGCGTACTGGAACTCGGTGGTCCTGGCGTCGTGGACGGCCGTGATCGGCACCGCGGTCGTCTTTCTCGGCGCCTACCTGCTGGAGAAGACGCGCGGCTTCGAGTGGGGACGCGGCGTGGCGCAGCTCATGGCCATGCTGCCGATGGCGGTGCCGGGCCTGGTGCTCGGCCTCGCCTACATCTTCTTCTTCAATGCCAAGGCCAATCCGCTCGGATTCATCTACGCGACGATGATCATCCTCGTCGTCAATTCGGTGACCCACTTCTACACGGTCAGCCACCTCACCGCTACGACGTCGTTGAAGCAGCTCGACCACGAATTCGAAGCGGTGTCCGCTTCGCTCAAGGTGTCGCTGCTGCGCACGATGGCCAGGGTGACCGTGCCGATCTGCCTGCCCGCCGTGCTCGACATCAGCATCTACTTATTCGTCAATGCGATGACCACGGTTTCCGCGGTGATCTTTCTCTACTCGACCGACACCAAGCTCGCGGCGGTATCGATCATCCACATGGACGAGGCCGGCTTCACCGCGTCCGCCGCTGCTATGGCGCTGGTGATCGTCGCCACTTCGGCGGCGGTCAAGATCACGCACGTGCTCCTGACCCGCCGGTTCGACCGCTCGACTCAGGCCTGGCGACAACGCTGAGGAGTGAAGGGAGTAAAGGGGCCGGGCGTAATTGTGCGCAAACATTAGTAAAGGGGCCAGGCTCAATCGTGCGCAAACATCGCGGATAATCGAGCCTGGCCCTTTTACGCAAGACCTTCCCCGATGTCCGATCGCCTCGCCAGACTGCTAGCCACCCGACCGTGGCTCCTCGCCGACGGCGCCACGGGCAGCAACCTGTTCGCCGAGGGACTCGTTTCGGGCGACGCGCCGGAGTTGTGGAACGTCGCGCATCCCGACCGGATAGCCTCGCTGCATCGCCGTTTCGTCGACGCGGGCGCCGACATCATTCTCACCAACAGCTTCGGTGGCAACCGTTACCGGCTCGCGTTGCACAAGGCGGAAGCGCGCGTCGCGGAGCTGAACGAGGCGGCGGCGCGGATTGCCCGCCGCGTTGCCGACGAGAGCGGGCGCGAGGTCGTCGTGGCCGGCAGCATGGGTCCCACCGGCGAGATCATGGCACCCGTCGGCACGCTGGGCTTCGAAGCGGCGAGAGACGCGTTCGCCGAACAGGCGGCAGCCCTGGCGCGCGGTGGCGCCGACGTGCTCTGGATCGAAACGATGTCCGCGCGCGACGAGGCCGAGGCGGCGATCGCGGGGGCCGAGACCACGGGCCTGCCGGTCGTCTGCACGCTGAGCTTCGACACGAACGGGCGCACGATGATGGGGATGGCGCCCGCCGATCTGGCCGCGCTCCAGCGCGAGCTCGCGCCCGGTCCGATGGCATGCGGCGCGAACTGCGGCGTCGGCGCCTCCGAGGTCGTCGTGGCGATTCTCAATCTGGCCGCGGCGGCCTTGCCGGATGCCGTGCTCGTCGCCAAGGCCAACTGCGGCATTCCGCAGTACGTCGACGGCACGATCCGCTACGACGGCACGCCCGAGCTGATGGCGAGCTACGCGTGCCTCGCGCTCGATGCCGGCGCGCGGATCATCGGCGGCTGCTGCGGCACGACGCCCGAGCACATTCGCGCGATGCGCGAGGCGCTCGAAGCGCACCGGCGCGGCCCGCCGCCCGCTCTCGACGCCGTGGTCGCGGCGCTGGGCGAAGTTTCCAATGGCGCGCGCGCGCAGGCGCGGGGCGATCTCGACCGCCTCGCCGGCGCCGCGCCGGGAGCCAGCGCCACCCGGCGGAGCAGCCGGCGGACCCAAACTCGCTCGTAACCGCGCAGCGCGCTACTCGATCGGCGCCTCGAGCAGGCACCCGAATTCGCGCGCGAAGTCGACCGATACGCGCGCATGCACCGCGCCCTGCTGGTCGAAGAATCGTTGCGTCCCACGGGTGGCGAACACGCCTTCGTGCCAGATGTTCGGATGGATGTAGAGGCCCCGGCTGCCGTCGAAGCGAAAGCAAACGAATTTCGCGGGCGCGACGTCGTCGCCCGGCAAAGCGAGCGGCACCAGGAACGGCTTCCTGTCGAGCGGAAAGAAGAGCTGACCGCCATCCGGATGGTAGTTCGCGTGCCAGCGCACGATCTCGATCGCGCACTTCGCGGGATCGTCCACGAGAAAGCCGTAGCCGTCGAGCGTCGCCGGTGTCGCGTCGATCACGGGCATCGGCACCCGCGCCAAGCCGGCGGGCAGGTCGGGGTTCAGATAGTCGGCGACGGCCGGCATGACAACTCTCCCGTCGAGGATCGTGGAGCGTCGAGCGCGCACGTGCGCGCTTCGGCGGCGCAAAGCACGAAGTTTACGCTGGCGAGGCGCATCGCAACGCCTATAATCCACCGATGCCGATCGGACCGCCCCGCTGGCGGCGCACCCTGATGGAATGGCTCATCCTCGTCGCTGCAATCGCGATCGGCGTCCCCGCAGCGGCGTGGTTGGCGCAGGACGGCCTGATCTTCTTCCCGCAGCCGGTCGCGTCCACGGCGCACCTGCCCGCGCACGCCACTCCATTCACGGTCACGGCTACCGATGGCACCCGCCTTCAAGGCTGGATCGCCGCGGGAAGCGTGACGCCGGCGCCGACGATCCTCTACTTCGGCGGCAACGCCGAGGAGGTCTCGCACACCCTCGCCGATCCGCGCTGGCCGCGCGAATGGTCGATCGTCGCGATCAATTACCGCGGCTATGGCGCCAGCGAAGGTTCGCCGGGCGAGCGTGCGCTCGCCGCCGATGCGCTGTCGATCTACGACGCGGTCACGCGCCGGGAGGACGTCGACCGCAATCGCATCGTCGTGTTCGGACGCAGCCTGGGGACCGCGCTGGCCGCGCGCGTGGCCGCGGAGCGGCCGGTCGCGGGGGTCGTGCTGGTGTCACCGTTCGACAGCCTGGCGGCAATCGGCAACCATCACTATCCGTGGCTGCCGGTCACGCTGCTGTTGCGGCACCGCTTCGATGCGCGCGCCGATGCCGCCCGCTCCCGCGCACCCATGCTCGCCATCGTGGCCGACGCGGACACGATCATTCCGGTCGAGCGTTCCCGCGCGCTCTACGACGCCTGGGCCGGGCCGAAGAGCTGGCAGATAGTGCCGGGAAGCGATCACAACACGCTCGGCGCCACGGCCGACTTCTGGAGCGGTATCGCGCGTTTTCTGGCGCGACTCTGAGCGCCGCAGATTCGTCCAGCCGGCCGGCGCTGCGGATCACCGCAGCACGCTGCGCCGGGAAGCAATCGGCCCCAGGTAATCAGAACTTCGAATCCGGAAACGACGCCTTGCGCCGGTTCATGTAGTCCTGCAGCGCTTCGTCGACGACGGGATCGAGCGGCGGCGCTTCATAGCTCGCGAGCTGCTTCTTCCAGCTCGCGTTGGCGCGCTGCGCGAGATCCTGGCTGCCCTCCGCTTCCCACTGCTCGTAGCTGTTGTTGTCGGCGATGGGCGAACGGTAGAACGCCGTCTCGAAATTGGCCTGCGTGTGCGCGCAGCCGAGGAAATGCTTGCCGGGGCCGACTTCGCGGATCGCGTCCATCGCCTGACCGTTCTCCGAGAGATCGATGCCGGCGAGCAGCGTATGCATCATCCCGGCCTGATCGGCATCCATGACGAATTTCTCGTAGCCCATCGCCAGCCCTCC
The DNA here is from genome assembly GCA_963751405.1 of uncultured beta proteobacterium. Taxonomy (GTDB): domain Bacteria; phylum Pseudomonadota; class Gammaproteobacteria; order Burkholderiales; family Casimicrobiaceae; genus CAIWHR01. The sequence goes on from CAVVUJ010000011.1 coordinate 33,324, forward strand.
TTCGAGCCAGCCGGCGGTGTGCAGCACGAAGTTCACGCCGGCGAGGCACGTCGGGAGGAGCGTGTTCGCCGACTCGTAGGCGGCCTGCGCGTCGGCGATCTTCGAGCCGCACAAGCGCGCCGCCCGAGCGGAACGGAACGCCGAGGCGCCGCGCGAGCGCCGCCATCGCGTACAGCACCAGCGCCGGCTCCGGCGTGCCGAACGTCGGCGCACCGGATTGCATGGAGATCGACGAGGCAAAACTGCCCAGCACCACCGGCGCCCCCGGCGCGATCAGCTGCACGAACGCCATGCCGGAGAGCGCCTCGGCCAGCGTCTGCGCGGCGGTGCCGGCCACCGTGACCGGCGACATCGCGCCGGCGAGGATGAACGGCGTGATGATCGTCGCCTGATTGGCGCGCGCATAGGCCTTCGCGGCGCCGAGCATCGTGGCGTCGAAGGTCATCGGCGAGTTCGCGTTGATGAGGTTGATGATCACCGTCCGCGGCTTGGCCGTAGCCGGATCGACGTACTGGTCGCCGAACAGGATCTTCGCCATCTCGATCGAATCCTGCGCGCGCTCCGGGTGCGTCACCGACCCCATGAACGGCTTGTCGCTGTACTTCATGTGGCTGTACACCATGTCGAAGTGCCGCTTGTTCACGGGCAGGTCGACCGGCTCGCAGATCGTGCCGCCGGAGTGATGCAGCGACGGCGCCAGGTACGCGAGCTTGACGAAGTTGCGGAAGTCCTCGATGGTCGCGTAGCGGCGGCCCTCGTCGAGGTTGCGCACGAACGGCGACCCGTACGACGGCGCGAAGACGGTGTGCTTGCCGCCGATGGGAACGCTGCGCGCCGGATTGCGCGCGTGCTGGACGAAATCGCGCGGCGCGCTGGCCTGGACGATGCTGCGACACATCCCGGGCGGGCAGCGCACGCGCTCGCCGTCGATGTCGGCGCCGGCGGCTTTCCAGACGGCCAGCGCTTCCGGATCGTCGCGGTACTCGATGCCGATTTCCGCGAGGATGATGTCGGCGTTGCGCTCGATCGTGGCGAGGCCCTCCTCGTCGAGCACCTCGTAGACGCCGATCCTGCGCGTGATGTAGGGCATCGATACGCCGGCACGCGCCGAACGCGCGGCCCGCTTGGCTTCGCGCCCGCCGGCGCGATGGGTACGGGGCGAAGCTGCCTGCGGCTCGTCCATGGTTTCTCCTGCGCCGGAATGGGGCATCGTTCGAGTATGGCGGGCGGCGTGCGCCGCGGCTGATCCGTATGCGACGTCGCGTTGCGCAGGGACGCCAATCCCGTCGCGGGCCCGGCATTCGGGCCGGCCTGCATTGTGCTAGATTCGCCTTCCTATGGCATTGCCCAAGCAGAGCCGCATCGTCATCATCGGCGGCGGCGTCATTGGCTGCAGCGTCGCCTACCATCTCGCGCAGCGCGGGGTCCGGGACGTGCTGCTGCTGGAGCGCCTGCAGCTCACGCACGGCGCGACGTGGCATGCGGCCGGATTGGTGGGCCAGCTCAGGAGCAGCAGCAACCTGACGCGCCTCATGCGCTACGGCGCCGAGCTGTACGGCAGGCTCGAAGCCGAAACCGGGCAGGCCACGGGGTGGCAGGGTGTGGGCAGCCTGCGCCTCGCTTCGTCGCCGGCACGCTGGCAGGAACTCAAGCGCTCCGCGACGATGGCCAAAGGCTTCGGCTTCCGCGTCGATCTGGTGTCACCGCGAGAGGCCCGCGACCTGTTTCCGCTGCTGGAGATGAAGGGCGTGGCAGGCGCCGCGTGGATCGAGGGCGATGGCTATGTCGACCCGACGAGCCTCACCAACGCCTTTGCGGCCGGCGCGCGCGCCGGTGGCGTGACGATCGCGCAGGGCGTGCGCGTGACCGGGCTGAAGCGCTCCGGAAGGCGCGTGACGACGGTGATCACGGATGCGGGGGAGATCGCGACCGAGTGCGTGATCAACGCGACCGGCATGTGGGGCCGCGAGATCGCGGCGATGGCCGGGACGCGCGTGCCGGCATGCGCGGTCGAGCACCAGTATTTCGTCACCGAGAAGACCGACCGCTTCCCCGTGGGCCTGCCGACGCTGCGCGACCCCGACGGCAACTTCTACGTCAAGCCCGAGCCCGGCGCGCTCGCGGTTGGGGGCTGGGAGACGAACACGCCGCCGTGGGGCGCCGACGGCATACGCGCGGACTTCGGTCCCGAGCTGCTGCAGCCGGATTTCGAGCGCTTCGCGCCGATTGCCGAGGCCGCCGCCGCGCGAATTCCGGCGCTGAACGAAGTCGGCATCCGGCAGATGATCAACGGACCGATCCCGATCACCGCCGACGGCGAGCCGATCATCGGCCTCTCGCCCGAGCTCGACAACTTCTACCTCTGCTGCGGCTTCACCTCCGGCATCGCGGCGTCAGGCGGCGCCGGCTGGGTGATGGCCAACTGGATCGTCGACGGCGACCCGGGGATGGACCTGTGGCCGTTCGACGTGCGCCGCTTCGGCGCGCCGCATTCGGTCAAGGAGTTCATGTACGCGCGGGCCGTCGAGAGCTACAGCCGCTACTATCACATCGCATGGCCCGCCTACGAGGCCGACGCCGGTCGCGACGCGCGGCGCAGCCCGCTGCACGCCGACGCTGAAGGCCGCCGGCGCGGTCTACGGCAACAAATTCGGCTGGGAACGGCCGAACTGGTTCGCGCCACCGGGAACGCCGGCGGTCGAAGTGCCGTCGTTCGAGCGCGGCCCGGCGTTCGACGCGATCGGCGCCGAGCATCGCGCGGTGCGCGAACGGGTTGCGCTGATCGACATGAGCTCGTTCTCCAAGTACGAAGTGCACGGCCCCGGCGCGCTCGCGCTGCTGCAGAAGCTCGCCTGCAACGACCTCGACCGGCCGATCGGCACCATCGTCTACACGCAACTCTGCAACGAGCGCGGCGGCATCGAGGCCGACGTGACGATCACGCGGCTCGCGGAAGACCGCTTCTACTTCGTCACCGGCAGCGCGCTGGGCGTGCGCGACCGCTCGACGATCGAGCGCCACATTCCCGCGGCCGGCGGCGTCGCGATCGACGATCACACGTCCGCGCGGGCCGTGCTCAATCTCTGCGGACCGCGCTCGCGCGACGTGCTCGCGCAGCTCACCGATGCGCCGCTTGCCAATGCCGACTTTCCCTACATGAGCGCGCGGCAGCTCGACATCGGGTATGCCCCGGTGCTGGCCCTGCGCGTGACCTACCTCGGCGAGCTCGGCTACGAGCTGCACGTCCCGGTCGAGTACGCGCTCCACCTCTACGAAAGGCTGTGGGCGGCCGGTCAGGCGCACGGCATCGCCAACGCGGGTTACCGCGCGATCAACAGCCTGCGCCTCGAGAAGCACTACCTGATATGGGGCGCCGACATCACGCCGGACTACAACCCGTTCGAAGCCGGCCTCGGTTTCTGCGTCGCGCTCGGCAAGGGCGACTTTCTCGCCCGCGCCGCCCTGGCCGAAGTGAAAGCCAGGGGACCGAAGCAGAAGCTTGCCTGGTTCACTGCGCCGCCGGAGGTCAACCTCTTCGGCGGCGAAATCGTGCTGGCCGGCGACCGCGTGCTGGGCCGCGTCAGCAGCGCCGGCTATGGTTATACGGTCGGTCGCAACATCCTGTGCGCGTACGTGGCCGCTGACGAGCCGGCGCATCCGGAATACGCGGTGGAGGCGATGGGCGAGCGCTATCCGGCGATCCGTCACACGCGGCCGCCGTACGATCCCGACCGCAAGGCGATCCTCGCGTAACTTCCGCAGCGAGCAGCCCATGTCCGATTCGCCATCACCGCTCGACTCCGGTCTCACCGCCCTCCTCGCCTCGCGCCAGGACGGTTGTGGCATGCCGCGGGCGTTCTACACGACCGAAGCGCTGTATGCGGCCGAGCTGCAGCGCGTCTGGCAGAACGGATGGCTGTTTGCCGGTTTCGCCTTCGAGGTCCCGAACCCCGGCGATTTCCTGACGCTGTCCGTCGGTGATGCGCCAATCCTGGTGATCCGCGGCGACGACGGCCTGGTGCGCGCGTTCCACAACGTCTGCCGCCACCGCGGCTCGCAGATCTGCCGCACGCCGAGCGGCCACGTCCGCGCGCTCGTCTGCCCGTACCACAGCTGGACCTATTCGCAGCGGGGCGATCTGATCGCCTGCCACGGCATGCACGACGGCATCGACAAGTCGAAGCTGGGCTTGAAGCCGGTGCGCGCCGAGGTCGTCGCCGGATTCATCTACGTTTCCGTCGCCGACGCGCCTCCCGAATTCGAGGGTTTCCGCCGGCGCTTCGAAGTCGCCGGCGCGCCGCAGGGATTCGACCGCGCGCGGATCGCGCACACGACCGAGTACGAGGTCGAGGCGAACTGGAAGCTCGTCTGGGAGAACAACCGCGAGTGCTACCACTGTACGCCGCGCCACCCGCAGTACGTGAAATCGAACTTCGACGTGTACGAGGAAGAGCACGCCTCGGAAGCGACACGGCAGCAGATCGCCGCCGCCATCGCGCGCATCGAGTCGAAATGGGACGTGCCCGGCGACGGCGTCGCGCACCCGAAGGGCGGCCTCGCCACGTTTCCCGACCCCGAGCACGACCTCTGGTACACCTGCAACCGCACGGCGCTGGCCGAAGGCTTCGCCACCGAGTCGCTGGACGGCACGCGCGTCGCGCCGCTGATGGGCGACTACCCGGATGCCGACGTCGGCGTGCTGCGGATGCGCAGCCTGCCCAACTTCTGGCTGCACGCGAGCTGCGACCACGCGGTCGTCACGCGCATGCTGCCGGCCGGCCCGCGCAAGACGGCGATGAAGAGCTACTGGCTCGTGCACCAGGATGCGCGCGAAGGCGTGGACTACCAGCTCGACCGCCTGCTGCCGTTCTGGCATCTGACCAACGAGCAGGACTGGGAGATCTGCAAGTGGCAGCAGAAGGGCGTCGAATCGATCGGCTACGAGCCGGGCCCGCTGTCGCAGCGCAAGGAATACAACGTCGACGCGTTCATCCGCTGGTACCTGAAGGCGATGCGGGGTGGCTGAGCAGCAAGTCCGGGGCGACAAGCGAAAGGACTCCGACGACCGATCACTGGATCACCTCGTCCGCGCGCAGCAGCATGGACTGCGGAATCGCGAGGCCGAGCGTCTTCGCCGTCTTGAGGTTGATCACCAGCTCGAACTTGGTCGCCTGCTCCACGGGAAGATCCGCAGGCCTGGCTCCCTTGAGGATCTTGTCCACGTACTTCGCCGCGTTGCGGTAGTTCGCTGCGAGATCCGCTCCATAGCTCAGCAACCCGCCCGCGACCGCGTGATCGCGCAACGCATACGCCACCGGCAGCCGGGTGGCCTGCATCAGCGCCTGCAGCTTCGCGCGCTCGGCATAGTACATGCCGTCCGAGACGACCACGACCGCCTGCGATCGTTGGCGAACGATCTGCTCGACGGCAGTGCCGAGTTGTGCCGGGGCGCTGGCCACAACGCGCTGCGCAACGAGGTTCAACGCGGCGCAAGCGCCCTGGGCGCCGGTCCAGAAGTCGGCATGGGACGGATTGCTCTCGTTCAGCAGGATGGCGATACGCGCGGCGCCGGGCACAACCTCGTGCAGCATCCCGATCAGCTTTCCCAGCACCTCTTCCTGCAGGCTGGTGATGCCGGTGATGTTGCCCCCAGGTCTCGCCAGACTCGCGACAAACCCGGCGCCCACCGCGTTCGCGGCGCCCGCCATGACGATGGGTACCGTCCTGGTGGTCCGCTGCGCCGCGCGGGCAGCTTGCGGGCTCGACACCACGATCACCTCGGCCCCCTGTCCGATCAGGTCGCCGGCCAGGCCATCCAGGCGATCCACGGCCCCGTCGGCATACACGAGCCGATACTCGATGTTCTTCCCTTCCGTCCAGCCGAGGTCGTTCATGCCCTGCCTGAACGCCGCGCGCACACGGGCATTGGCGGCTTCTGACGCGAACGACAGCAGTCCGACGCAGCGTACAGGCGCAGCGGGCTGACCTTGGACGAGCCGATGCGTAACAAGCAGACCGATGCCGCCTGCCAGCAGCATTCTGCGGCGCGTGATCATCGCGGTGTTCGCAGCCGGGAAGACGGTCGCGACTGTTGCCAAGGTGCCAATGAACGTTCGCCGACCCACGACTGGGCACCTCGCCGATGACCCGCAGTGCGGCCATACTACGCCTCCTTGCCGGGCCCCGCTTCCCCGCGGCGCCGGGCCATCGCTGCCGACCTCGCCACGGAAGCCGGCGACCGGCAGACGGCGGTCCATGGCAGCGTGGCCGGGGCTTGAAATCCGGCCGGGCCGCACCAAGATTTCATAGTCGTCATTCCAAGGAGGACCGCCGTGACCGACCACACCGCCGAGCGCGCCGAGCGCGAAACCCTGGGCTTCCAGACCGAAGTCCGGCAGCTCCTGCAGCTGATGATCCACTCGCTGTACTCGAACCGCGAGATCTTCCTCCGGGAGCTGATCTCCAACGCCTCCGACGCCTGCGACAAGCTGCGCTTCGAGGCGCTGCACAACGAGGCGCTGTTCGAGGACGACTTCGAGCTCAAGATCCGCATCGACTACGATCCGGTGGCCAGGACCCTCTCCATCGCCGACAACGGCGTGGGCATGAGCCGCGACGAGGTGATCACGAACCTCGGCACGATCGCGAAGTCCGGCACGCGGGAGTTCTTCTCGCAGCTGACCGGCGACCAGCAGAAGGACGCGCACCTGATCGGTCAGTTCGGCGTCGGCTTCTATTCGTCGTTCATCGTCGCGGACAAGGTGACCGTGCACACCCGCCGCGCGGGCGAGAAGCCCGATCAGGGCGTGCTGTGGGAATCCGACGGCGGCGGCGAATTCGCCATCGAAATGAAGGAGAAGGCGACTCGGGGCACGGCGATCACGCTGCACCTGCGCGACGGCCAGGACGACCTCCTCAGCGGCTTCAAGCTGCGCTCGATCATCCGCAAGTACTCGGACCACATCGTCCAGCCGATCCTGATGCCGAAGGAGGAGTGGAAGGACGGCAAGCAGGAGAAAGTCGAGGGCGAGGAGACCGTCAACCAGGCATCGGCACTGTGGACGCGCGGGAAGGCCGACATCAGCGACGAGCAGTACAGGGAGTTCTACAAGCACGTCGGCCACGACTTCGACGATCCGCTGGCCTGGAGCCACGCGCGCGTCGAAGGACGGCAGGAGTACACGCACCTCCTTTACATCCCGTCACGCGCGCCGTTCGACCTGTGGGACCGCAACGCCCGCCACGGGATCAAGCTCTACGTGCGCCGCGTCTTCATCATGGACGATGCCGAGCAGCTGCTGCCGGCGTACCTGCGCTTCGTCCGCGGCGTCGTCGATTCGAACGACCTGCCGCTCAACGTCTCGCGCGAGATCCTGCAGGAATCGAAGGACATCGAGGCGATACGCGGCGGCTGCACGCGCAAGGTGCTCGGCCTGCTCGAGGAACTGGCGGAGAACGACAAGGACAAGTACGCCAAATTCTGGAGCGCCTTCGGCAACGTGCTGAAGGAAGGCACCGGCGAGGACACTGCAAACACGGACCGCATCGCCGGCCTGCTGCGCTTCGCCTCGACCCACGCCGACTCGGCCGACCAGACAGTGTCGCTCGCCGATTACCGCGGCCGCATGAAGGACGGACAGGACAAGATCTATTACGTGACGGCCGAGACGTTCAACGCCGCGAAGAACAGCCCGCACCTCGAGGTGTTCCGCAAGAAGGGCATCGAAGTGCTGCTGCTGTCGGACCGCGTCGACGAGTGGGTCGTGGGCCACGTCACGGAATTCGACGGGAAGGAGCTGGTCTCCGTCGCCAAGGGCGGTCTCGATCTCGGGCGCGCTCGAGGACGAAGCCGAGAAGAAGGAACGGGAGCAGGAAGCCACCGAGCTCGGCGATCTCGTCGGCCGCATCAAGACGAGCCTCGGCGAGCGCGTCAAGGACGTCCGCGTGACGCATCGGCTGACGGAGTCACCGGCCTGCCTCGTCTCCGACCTCCACGACATGAGCGGCAATCTCGCGCGCCTCCTCAAGGCCTCCGGCCAGCAGGGACCCGCGATGAAGCCGATCCTCGAAATCAATCCGAAGCATCCGGTCGTGCTGCGGCTGAAGGACGACGACAAGAAGTTCGACGACTGGGCGGCGGTGCTGCTCGATCAGGCGCTGCTGGCCGAAGGCGGGCAGCTCGACGACCCGGCCACGTTCGTCAAGCGGATCAACGAGCTGATGCTGGAGATGAGCGGCGGCGGGTCGCGGATCATCCTGCCCGGCTGAGCGCCGGAGTAGCATCGCGCTGGACCGATGCTGACGCGAGGGACAAGCTAGTAGCGCTTTCGATACAGCGGAATCGAGGGTTTGCTTGCGCGGCGCGGCTAGACCTTCCCCTTCGTCACGGCTTCGCGCAGGAGGGCATTGACGCGCGTCTGCCAGCCGCGACCCGAGGCGCGCAGCGCCATCAGCACGTCGGGATCGACACGCAACGAGATCATCGTCCGGCGCGTCTCCTGCCGCGGTCGTCCGCGCACGCGCTTCAACCCAATCACGCCATCGATAGGCTGCGCATCCGGATCAGCGCGCGCGGCAGAGGTGATCCGCGCATCTTCTTCAAACGTCGGTCGAGTCAGTTTCCGCTTCATAACGATCGATCTCTCTCAGGTTGGCCTTGCGCAGGCTGATGATCCGCATTTGTCCGCCACGTTGGGCATAGGCCACGAACAGCAAACGCTGCCCGCGCGGAACAAGTGCTACGTAGCGCACCTCACCGTAATCACGCCGGCAGTCTTCCCAGACGAGGGCGGCACCGCATTCGAGATCGGCTGCAACGGCCAGCGAGAGCCCGTGCTTGGATACGTTCGCCGTGTCTTTCACGGGATCGAACGTGATGCGCACGGGATTTATTGTATTGACATCATTTATTATTGTCAATACATTAATTAACAATTCAGACCGGCCCCGGCACTTCGGCGCCGCTCACGAGTCCGATGATGGCCTCGCCGTAGCGCGCGAGTTTCACCGTGCCGATGCCGTCGATGCGCGCGAGCGTGGCGAGATCCGCCGGCTCCGTCTGCGCGATCGCCGCCAGCGTGCGATCGTGCAGGATCACGTAGGCGGGCACGCCCTGCGCGCGCGCCTCTCCTCCACGCCACGCCCGCAACCGCTCGAAGAGCGACTGGGCGGCCGCGCCCAGGGCCAGCGCCTCGCCGCGCAGCTTCGGCGCCCGCGGGGCGCGCGCGACGGTGCGCCGCATCGCGACCGTCGCTTCGCCGCGCAGCACCGCGCGGCTCGCCTCCGCCAGTTTCAGCGCGCCGAACGCCTCGTGGTCGACGTGCACGAGTCCCTGCGCCACGAGCTGGCGGAAGACGCTGCGCCAGGTCGTGTTGTCGAGGTCGCGCGCCGATGCCGAAGACGGACAGGCGCTCGTGCCCCCAGCGCAGGACGCGCTCGTCGGACTTGCCGCACAGGACGTCGATCACGTAGGCGGCGCCGAAACGCTGTCCGGTGCGGTAGATCGCCGAGAGCGCGCGCCGGGCGGCGTCGGTCGCATCCCACGTCTGCGGCGGCGTCAGGCAGTTGTCGCAATTGCCGCACGGCGCGCTCGCCTCGCCGAAGTAGTCGAGCAGCCGCACGCGGCGGCAGGATGCCGTCTCCGCGAGACCGAGCAGCGCGTCGAGCTTGGCGGTCGCCACGCGCTTGAATGCGTCGTCCGCCTCCGACTGCTCGACCAGCCGCCGCTGCTGCACCACGTCGGCCAGCCCGTAGGCCATCCACGCATCGGCCGGCAGGCCGTCGCGGCCCGCGCGGCCGGTTTCCTGGTAGTAGCCCTCGACGCTCTTGGGCAGGTCCAGGTGCGCGACGAAGCGCACGTCCGGCTTGTCGATGCCCATGCCGAAGGCGATCGTCGCGACGACGACGATGCCGTCCTCGCGCTGGAACCGCGCCTGGTTGGCGGACCGGTCGGCGTTGTCCATCCCCGCGTGATACGGGATCGCCGCGATGCCCTTGCCGGCCAGCCACGCGGCCGTCTCGTCGACCCGGCGGCGCGTCAGGCAATAGACGATGCCCGCCTCGCCCGGATGCTCGCCGCGGATGAAGGCGAGCAGCTGCGCGCGCGCATCGTCCTTGTCGACGATCGTGTAGCGGATGTTGGGCCGGTCGAAGCTCGACACGAACACGCGCGCGTCGGCGAGCGCCAGCCGTTCGACGATCTCGGCCCGCGTGAGGGGATCGGCAGTGGCGGTGAGCGCGATGCGCGGCACTGCCGGATAGCGCTCGTGCAGCACCGACAAGCCGAGATACTCGGGCCGGAAATCGTGGCCCCACTGCGAAACGCAGTGCGCCTCGTCGATCGCGAACAGCGCGACGTCCGCGCGATCGATGAGCTCGAGGCAGCGCGGCGTGAGCAGCCGCTCCGGCGCGACGTAGAGCAGATCGAGCTCCCCCGCCGCGAACGCGCGCTCGATCCGCGCGCGACTCCGGCGCCCGGGAGCGACGAGTTGAGCGCGGCCGCGCGCACGCCGGCCTGCGTCAGCGCCGCCACCTGGTCCTGCATCAGCGCGATCAGCGGCGAGACGACGACCGCCGTCCCCTCCCGCAGCAGCGCCGGAATCTGGTAGCACAGGCTCTTGCCGCCGCCCGTGGGCATCAGCACCAGCGCATCCCCGCCCGCGCAGACGTGGCCGACGATGTCCTCCTGCGCGCCGCGAAACGACGCGAAGCCGAACACCCGGCGCAGCGTCTCGCGCGCGCTCAGCAAAGCGGCGTGCCCTGCCAGCGACCTTCCTTTACCGCCTCGATAGCGAAGACCTTGACAACATCGTAAGCGGCCTGCGCCGCGACACTCAAGGTACGCTGGACGGGCCACGCCAGCGAAATCGTGCGCGTAATCTCCGGTCGAATGATGCGGCGCGCGGTGACGGTGCCGGGCGCCCAGAACTGTTCGACCGCAGGCGAGCTGGTGATCGTGGCGCCGAGCCCGGCGCGCACCAAGCTACGATAGTCGTCACGGACGCTGCTCGTGCACGATGTTAAGATTGAGATGCTTCACAAGTGCAACGTCCTCGACGACGCGTCGTGTGTGAAAGGTACGAGGCGGCATGATGAGCTTGAGCTTGGCCACCTGGTCGAACGCGATGGTCGGCGGCACCCGGCGCAGTCCGCTGCGCTTTTCGACCAGCAGCAACGATTCGCGCACGAGCGGCTCGTAATCGACGTCCACAAGCTCGTCGGCGGCAGGCACGATGCCGAAGTCGATCATCGCGGATTCGAGTCTGCGGCCATTCTCCGGGCTCAGGCCGTCGTCGACCCGAAGGATGATTTCGGGATAGCGCGCCTCAAGTTCGCGCACGAGGTTCGGCACGAGCATCGACGCCAGGCTGCTGGGCAACGCAACCGTAACCACGCCGGTCGGTTTCTTCCCGGTGGCCTGGAGCTCAGACTGAACGCTGCCCAACCGTTCCAGAGTGCTGCGAGCAAGGTTGTAGAGGCGGACGCCGCCTTCGGTCAGCACCACGCCGTTGCGTGAGCGATCGAGCAGGCGCAGGCCGACCTGCGATCGAGGATGGCGATCTGCCGGCTCAGCGCCGGCTGTGCCACATGAGTCTGGCCGCGGCAGCGCTGAAAGAACCCGCATCCGCTACCGCGACGAGGTAGTGGAGCTGGCGCAGCGAAATGGCGGAACGCAGGAGATCCATGCCGAACGGGCATAGTAACAAGAATCATTTGATCTTTGCACCGTGCACCGCCGCAAAACATACTCCGGCGCAATCCAGAGCGAAGCGCACGGGAACGCAGGGCGAATGCCCGGCGGGCGAACTGGAGGCATCGGTGGGCGCAGACGACAATCTGGTACCCGCCGCACGCATCGGTACCGCGCGCGCGGATCGCGGCTTGCAGCTCGGGGGCGAGACTGCGGGGGCTGGTCGGCTTTCGTTGCGAAGGAACCCGGCAGACGGGAGGTCGATAGGATCATGGCGAGATTGAACTGGCTTCTCATGGTATGGCTGTTCGCCGCGCCGCCGACATCGGCGGAAATCTTCAAGTGTGCGGAAAAGAACGGATTGGACCGCTACCAGAATTTTCCATGCGCGATCGATTCGATCGGCGCGCTCCCGTCAAGTCCGTCGTCCGCCAAGGCCATATCGCCGTCCGGCGTTGCGAGCGAGGCCAGGCCGCTCCCGGCACTTGCCGGTCTGGCAGCGACGGGCAGGCCGGCCAATGCGAGCGAGCCTGGCATCGGAATGACAAAGGACGAGGTCACGGCGATCTGGGGCGAGCCGGACGAAATCATCCAGGACGAGCCCAGGGATGGGCGCATCGAGATCTGGCGCTACGGTGACGGCAGATTCGTCCAGTTCAGCAACAAGCACCGCGTGTTGATAGTACAGCGGTAACCGCGTCGGGAGTTGTTACGTCCGGCGCATGCTTTGTGGGACAGTGCGAGTTCACTTCAAGGAGATAGGAATGTACGCGTCATTCTGTAGGATCGGAAAGGTTCGGCTTGCGACACTGTCCGCCGCCATTGCGCTGGCATTGAGCGCCGGCAGCGCGCTGGGCATCAGTGAAAGCGGCGAAGCGAAAAACATGCAGCGCGTGGGACACACGGACCTGCAGGGGCGCCCGGCTTACCAGCCGAATGTCATCCAGTATCCCGATGGCAGATACATCGCTTTCGTCGGCATGCATAGCGGCGTGCCGGTGGCGGTGCCGGGCTGCACCGGGTCCCTGCCGAATCCGCTGAACGGCAACGCGTGCGAGAACAAGGATCGATGATCGTCGACGTCACCGATCCGAGAAACCCCGTCGAGAAAGCTCTCATACCGTCCCCCGCCGTGGGTCAGTCGCAAATGGTGCGCATGTGCCGGGGCTCCGACCTGACGGGTAACCCAAGCGACACGAACGTCTATCTGCTGCGCAACGTTCAAGGGGGGCCCGCCGCGACCCAGGGGTATGAAGTCTGGAACGTGACCAATGTCAATGCGCCCACGATCGCGTCAACCTATTATGGCGTTCGCTCCTCGCACAAGCCCTGGTGGGAGTGCAACACGGGCGTCGCCTATCTGGTGGGCAGCAAGAGCGAGGCCGTCGAGGCAAATCGGTGGCGCGGGTCGCAGTCGATGGTCATCGTCGACTGGAAGGTCCCAACGACGCCGATTTACCTCCGCACTTACGGTCTGCCAGGGGGCCAGCCGGGCACGAGCGGGCCTACCGTCCCCTCTCTCACGGGGCGATCTCGGCGCACGAGCATCGCAATGCGGCCAGCGCCGCCGGGCCGCGGGCCCGGCCGGCGGCATCGGGAACCGACTGTATCTGGCCTACGGCGTCGGTGACGACGGGGTGATGCAGATTCTTGACCGGAAAAAGCTCCTGCCGCCATTGAGCGGCGGCCGCGGTGGCGTTTACGCCGGCTCTGCGGACTTCCCGACCGATGCGGAATTGCTGTCGGCGCAAGCCGGGATCATGCACATGTCGCCGGACCAGGGCGGCCACACGGCGATGCAGGTCTTTGGATTGCAACCACCGAGCTACGCGAAATTCAACGAGTTCGCCAAGCGTGACATCGTGCTGCTCGCCTCGGAAGCGACGGCGGACGGCGTCAACGGCCGCTGCAACGAGGCGCCGCACTGGAGCTTCGTCGTCGACGTGACGGTCGAAAATTCCAAGACCGCTCCACCCGGGACCAAGACCGAGACCAATCCGTGGCAGGGGCCGATGGTCCTTTCGACGATGTCGGTCGATGAGCGCGCCGGTGCAAAATACCCCCGCGGCAACTATTGCGGGCGCGGCGCGCGCTTCGGGGTGCACTCGAGCGAGGAGAACTTCAACAACCCGATGTACGGCAAGCTGACGGCGATTGCCTACTTCAACGGCGGCGTGCGGATGTGGGACATCCGCGAGCCGCAGGCCCCGGCGGAAGTGGCGTTCTACGTGCCGGAAGCCAACGCCAGGACTGATCCGGACGGGTACATGACCAACAACGTCGAGATCGACAATCGTGGGTATATCTACATAGTTGACCGCAATGGCGCGGGGCTGGACATCCTGCAACTGATGGGTCCGGCGGCGCAAATCGTCCAGGGCAAGAAATGAGCGGCAGCTGAGGCCTCACAGGTAACCACCGCCCGACGCGACAGCGAACGGGCGGTGGAAAGTCAGGGCGCGCCGTTCCCGGAGTGCCCTGTCTTTTTTGTCCGAAATGCATTTCGGAGCAGGTCATGCGTTTGCGTGCAGTGGAGTCGATTTGTTTCGCGGTACTGGTCGCAGTCGCCACGCCAGTGTTGGCCCATTGCCGAGGAGTCGTGGGCAACGTGTATCTCAGAGGTGACTATCAAGGCGATTGTGACGAGAAGACCGAACTGGCACATGGACAAGGCGAGGCGACTGGGGCCGACAGCTACGTCGGGTATTTCGTCAAAGGCAAACCGGACGGCAAGGGAACGTATACGTGGGAGAACGGCGCGCGCCTGGATGGCAACTTCAAGGAAGGCAAGACCCATGGACCGGGCGTGTACGTGTCGGCCAAGGGCGTCCGCTACGAGGGCGACTTCGACAATGGCAAGCTGGACGGCCTGAAGGCACCGGATTGTCCGTCGACGCCCGGCCCGCTCACCTGCTGAACGCGCCGCCGAGGCTCGACGAGGGTCGCTTCGGACCGGCTAACCCTGCCGCTGCACGTTGACGTCGACGACGGTCAGCGCCGTCATGTTGACGATGCGGCGCACGGTGGCCGAGGGCGTGAGGATGTGCACGGGCTTCGCGATGCCGAGCAGGATCGGCCCCAGCGTCACGCCGCCGCCGGCCGCGACCTTGAGCAGGTTGAAGGCGATGTTCGCGGCGTCCGCCGTCGGCATGATCAGCAGATTCGCCTCGCCCTTCAGCCGGGAGCCCGGGGAACGCGCGCATGCGCACCTCCTCGTCGAGCGCCGCGTCGCCGTGCATCTCGCCTTCGATCTCGAGGTCCGGCGCCATCGCGTTCACCAGCGCCAGCGCCGCCTGCATCTTCTTCGCCTGCGGGTGCTCGCTGCTCCCGAAGCTCGAGTGCGACAGCAGCGCGACCTTGGGCGCGATGCCGAAGCGGCGGATCTCCTCGGCGGCGAGCAGCGTGATCTCGGCAATCTCTCCGGCCGTGGGATCGACGTTGACGTACGTGTCGGCGATGAACACCGTCCGGCTCGGCAGCATGACGGCATTCATCGCCGCGCAGACCTTCGTCCCGCGGCGCAGCCCGATGACCTGCTCGATGTACCCGCGGTGCAGCGCGTGCGTGCCGAACGTGCCGCAGAGCATGCCGTCCGCTTCGCCCATGTGGATCAGCATCGCGCCGATCAGCGTCAGCCGCCGGCGCATCTCGATCTTCGCGTACTGCTGCGACACGCCCTTGCGTGCCGTCAGCGCGTAATACTCGGTCCAGTAGGCGCGATAGCGCGGGTCGAACTCGGGATTGACGACCTGGAAATCCGTGCCCGGCCGCATGCGCAAGCCGAGCTTCTCGACCTGGCGTTCCAGCACCGCCGGCCGGCCGATCACGATCGGGTGCGCGAGCCCTTCGTCGAGCACGATCTGCACGGCGCGCAGCACGCGCTCGTCCTCGCCTTCCGCATACACGATCCGCTTCGGATCCTTCTTGGCCGCGGCGAAGATCGGCTTCATCAGCAGGCCGGAGTGGTAGACGAACTGCGTGAGCTTCTCGCGGTACGCGGCGAAATCGGCGATCGGCCGCGTCGCGACGCCGGAGTCCATCGCCGCCTTGGCGACCGCGGGCGCGATCATCACGATGAGGCGCGGATCGAACGGCCGCGGAATCAGGTACTCGGGACCGAAGCGCAGATTCTGCTCGCCGTAGGCCATGGCGACGATGTCCGACTGCTCGGCCATCGCGAGATCCGCGAGCGCCCGCACCGACGCGAGCTTCATCGCCTCGTTCACCGTCGTGGCGCCGACATCGAGCGCGCCGCGGAAGATGAACGGAAAGCACAGCACGTTGTTGACCTGGTTCGGAAAGTCCGAGCGTCCCGTCGCGATGACGGCGTCGGGTCGGGCTGCCTTCGCGAGATCCGGCATGATCTCCGGCTCCGGATTGGCCAGCGCCAGGATGAGCGGTTTGTCCGCCATCTGCGCGAGCCATTCGGGCTGCAGCACCTTGCCTGCGGAAAGCCCCAGAAAGATGTCGGCGCCGGCGAGAATTTCGGCGAGCTTGCGCGCCTCGGTCGGCTGCGCGTACCGCGCCTTGTTCTCGTCCATCTCCTCGCGCCGGCCCTGATAGACCACGCCCGCGATGTCGGCGACCCAGATGTTCTTCGCCGGAATGCCGAGCAGCACGAGGAGATCGAGACACGCGAGCGCCGCGGCGCCGGCGCCCGAGCAGACCAGCTTGACGTCCTTCAGCTCCTTGCCGACGACGCGCAGGCCGTTGGTGATCGCGGCGCCGACGATGATCGCGGTGCCGTGCTGGTCGTCGTGGAACACCGGGATCTTCAGCCGCTCGCGCAGCTTGCGCTCGACGTAGAAGCACTCCGGCGCCTTGATGTCCTCGAGGTTGATGCCGCCGAACGTCGGCTCGAGCGCGGCGATGATGTCGACCAGCTTGTCGGGGTCGCGCTCGTCGATCTCGATGTCGAAGCAGTCGATGCCCGCGAATTTCTTGAACAGGACCGCCTTGCCTTCCATGACCGGTTTCGCGGCGAGCGGGCCGATCGGGCCGAGGCCCAGCACCGCCGTGCCGTTGGTGACCACGCCGACCAGGTTGCCGCGCGCGGTGAGATTGCGGGCCTCCGCCGGATCGCGGACGATTTCGTCGCAGGCCGCCGCCACGCCGGGCGTGTAGGCGAGCGCGAGGTCGCGCTGGTTGGTCAGCTGCTTGGTCGGCTGGATCGAGATCTTTCCCGGCGGGGATTGCCGGTGATACTCGAGCGAGGCGGCGCGGATGTCTTTGTCCGGCATGGGGCGCTCTCGGGCGGAATGGGCGGACGCCATCATAGCAAGCCCGTCGGCAAGACCCTTTAACCCGCATGGCCGAATCGGAGCGAATCGGGGGACAGACCCTGAAATCGGGGTCTGTCCCCGGTATTGACGCCGCGCAAGGATCGCCGGGGGGCGTCCGCTATAATCGCGGCTGCATTTTCGAACCTGCGGGCGAGCGACTCCGGTCCCGCCTGTACCTGCCGCCCCACGCCCCGGCCTACCCCCAAACCTCCCCTGCGATGCTGGAAGCTTCGAAACTCGCCGCGCGCCGCGGTTTTGCCAGGCTCTTCTCCGGGCTCTCGTTCCGCGTCGGGCCGGGCGAGGCACTGGTCGTGACCGGCGCCAACGGCACGGGCAAGACGACATTGCTGCGCATGCTCGCGGGGCTGTCCGCGCCCGAGGACGGCGAAATCCGGTGGAACGGCAAGCCGGCGCCTCCCTTCGATCCGGCGCTTCGCGCCGCGACGGCGTTCGCCGGACACCTGCCGTCGCTGAAGGACGAACTCACCGCCGAGGAGAACCTCGCTTCGCTCGTGGCCCTGGAGGGCGAGGCGCTCCCGCGCGAGGCGATCGGCGAGGCGCTCGACAACGTCGCGCTGTCGCGGCAGCGCAGCCTGCCCGCCCGCGTGCTCTCGCAGGGCCAGCGCCGGCGCATCGGCCTCGCGCGCCTTTCGCTGCTTCCCCGGCCGCTGTGGATCCTCGACGAGCCGGTCACCGCGCTGGATGCCGCGGGCGCCGAATTGCTGGCGCGGATCGTCGCCGGCCATCTGGCCAAAGGCGGCCTCGCGGTGGCGGCCACCCATGCGCCGCTCGGCCTTCCCGAGTCGCGCGTGCGGCCGCTCGCGCTGGGCTGATTCCTCAGTGTCGATCGTCAGCGCCACCGCCACCGCCCCCGTGTCCGGCCCCGCCGATGCCGTCTGGCCCGCGGTCCGCTGGGCCGTCACGCGCGACCTCACGCTGGCGCTGCGTTCGCGCGCGGAACTCGGCGTGCAATTGCTGTTCTACGTGATCGTGGCCTCGCTCTTTCCGCTCGCAACGACGCCGGAACGCAACATGCTCGCAACGATGGGGCCGGGCGTGCTGTGGGTCGCCGCGCTGCTGGCGTCGCTGTTGTCGCTGCCGCGCCTGTTCGCGGGCGACCACGCCGACGGCACGCTGGAGCAGATCGCGCTCTCGCCGTATCCGCTCGTGGCGCTCGTTTCCGGCAAGATCGTCGCGCACTGGCTCACGACCGGCCTGCCGGTCGTGCTGTTTGCGCCGCTGCTCGGCCTCCAGTACGCGCTGGACGGCGAAGCGCTGACGGTGCTGACGGCCGCGCTCCTGATCGGCACGCCGATACTGTCGCTGCTGGGCGCGATCGGCGCGGCGCTGACGCTGGGCCTGCGCGCGAGCGGCAGCCTGCTCGCGCTCCTGATCCTGCCGCTGTATGTTCCGGTGCTGATCTTCGGCGCGGGGGCCGTGGACGCCGCGCGCTCGGGGCTGGGCGCAGGCGCGAATCTCTCACTGCTCGGTGCGGGGCTGCTGGTCGCGCATGGTCGGTGCGCCGTTCGCCGCCGCGGCCGCGGTGCGCATCGCTCTCGACTGAAGCGTTAAAGTCCATGTCGCTCAACTGGTTCAAATACGCGTCGCCCGCCACCTTCTACCCGCTCGCCGGGAAGATGATTCCGTGGTTCTACGGTGCGGCCGCCCTGCTCGCCGTCATCGGCCTCTACGTCGGGCTCGTCGTGGCGCCTACCGACTTTCAGCAGGGCGACGCCTACCGGATCATCTTCATCCACGTGCCCGCGGCGTGGCTGAGCATGTTCCTCTACGTCGTGATGGCCTGCTGGAGCGCGCTGGCGCTCGGCTTCAACACGCGGCTGTCGGCGATGATGGCGCAGGCGATCGCGCCGACGGGCGCGGTGATGACGTTCATCGCGCTGTGGACCGGCGCGTTCTGGGGCCGGCCGACATGGGGCACCTACTGGGCCTGGGACGCACGGATGACCTCCGAGCTCATCCTGCTCTTCCTCTACCTCGGCATCATCGCGTTGCGCAATGCGATCGACGACCCGCGCCGCGCCGATCGCGCGTGCGGCGTGCTGGCGCTGACCGGCGTCGTCAACATCCCGATCATCTACTTCTCTGTACACTGGTGGAATACGCTGCATCAGGGCTCGTCGGTCAGCCTGACCAAGGCGCCGGCGATGGCGGCGATCATGCTGACCGGCATGCTGATCATGTCGTTCGCCGCCTGGTTCTACGCGATCGCCGCGTCGCTGGCGCGCATCCGCATCATCATGGTCGAACGCGAGCGCGGCGCCGCCTGGGTCGGCGAATTGGCAGAAGTGAGGAACGCATGACAACATTCTTCGCGATGAACGGCTACGGCTTCTACATCTGGAGCGCGTACGGCGCGGCCGCGCTCGTGCTCGCCATCGAGCTGCTCACGCTGCGGTCGCGCCGCCGCTCGGTGCTGCTGGAAGCGCGGCTCACGCGGCCCGACGACCCGACCGATCCGACAGGAGCTGCCGAATGAAGCCCCGTCACCGCCGCTTCATGTGGATCGGCGCCGGCGTGCTGGTGCTCGCCGCCGCGGTCGGACTGGTGCTGAACGCGTTCCAGTCCAATCTCGTCTTCTTCTTCTCGCCGACCGACGTCGTGGAAAATCGCGCGCCGCAGGGCCGGGCGTTCCGCATCGGCGGGCTGGTCGAGGAAAAGAGCCTCACCCGGGCGTCCGACGGCCTCACCGTGCGCTTCAACGTCACCGACACCGCCAAGACGATTCCGGTCGTCTATACCGGAATCCTCCCCGACCTGTTCAAGGAGGGCAAAGGTGTCGTCGCGCAGGGCAAGATCGGCCCGGACGGCGTGTTCCGCGCGACCGAAGTCCTGGCCAAGCACGACGAGAACTACATGCCGCCCGAGGCCGCCGCCGCGGTCGACCAGGCCCACACCCGGGCGGCGATGGACAAGGCCACCAAGACGGTGAAGCAATGACGCAAAGGACCCATCGATGATTCCCGAACTCGGCCATTTCGCGCTGATCCTCGCGCTGCTGCTCGCGGCGCTGCTGGGCACGCTGCCGCTCATCGGCGCGCAACGCGGCATCGCCGCCTGGATGGCGCTCGCGCGACCGCTCGCCGCGGGGCAGTTCCTGTTCATCGCCTTCGCGTTCGGCTGCCTCGCCTACTCGTTCATCGCCAACGACTTCTCGGTCGTCAACGTCGCGACCAATTCCAATTCGCAGCTCCCGCTCGAGTACCGGATCGCCGCCACCTGGGGCTCGCACGAGGGCTCGATGCTGCTGTGGGTGTTCATGCTCGGCGCCTGGACCGTCGGCGGTCGCGCTGAAGAGCCGCCACCTGCCGGACGAGATGGTCGCGCGCGTGCTCGGCGTCATGGGCCTCGTCGCGTTCGGCTTCCTGCTGTTCCTGCTGCTCACGTCCAACCCGTTCGACCGGCTGTTTCCGCCGGCCGCCGACGGCCGCGACCTGAACCCGCTGCTGCAGGATCCCGGCATGGTGTTCCATCCGCCGTTGCTCTACATGGGCTACGTCGGCTTCTCCGTCGCCTTCGCGTTCGCAATCGCCGCGCTGATCGGCGGCCGGCTCGACGCCACCTGGGCGCGCTGGTCGCGCCCCTGGACCACGCTCGCGTGGAGCTTTCTCACCGGCGGCATCATGCTCGGCAGCTGGTGGGCCTATTACGAGCTGGGCTGGGGCGGCTGGTGGTTCTGGGACCCGGTCGAGAACGCGTCGTTCATGCCCTGGCTGATCGGCACCGCGCTCATCCATTCGCTGGCCGTCACGGAAAAGCGCGGGACCTTCAAGGCGTGGACGGTGCTGCTCGCCATCTGCGCGTTCTCCCTTTCGCTGCTCGGCACGTTCCTCGTGCGCTCGGGCGTGCTGACGTCGGTGCACGCGTTCGCCACCGATCCCCGCCGGGGCGTGTTCATCCTCGCCTTCCTCGCGCTGGTCATCGGCGGCTCGCTCGTGCTCTTCGCGACGCGGGCGCCGAAGGTCGGCGGCGGCGGCCGCTTCGAAGCGGTGTCGCGCGAGACGTTTCTGCTCGCGAACAACGTGCTGCTGATCGCGGCCGCGGGCTCGGTGCTGCTCGGCACGCTGTACCCGCTGTTCCTCGACGCGCTGAATCTCGGCAAGATCTCGGTCGGCCCGCCCTACTTCGACACCGTGTTCGTGCCGCTGATGACGCCGCTCGTGTTCCTGATGGGGGTCGGCCCGCTCGCGCGGTGGAAGGAAGCGAAGCTGCCCGACCTGTGGCAGCGGCTCAAGTGGGCGCTCGCCGTGAGCCTCGTCACCGCGCTGCTGCTGCCCTTCGCCGCCGGCAGCTGGAAGCCGCTGGTGAGCTTCGGCCTGCTGCTCGCGGCCTGGATCGTCACGACCACGGTCGTCAACGTCCGGGAGCGCAGCCGCGGCGTGCGCGGCGGCATCGTCGCGCAGCTCGCGCGGCAGCCGAGAAGCTACTGGGGAATGATCGTCGCGCACCTCGGCATCGCGGTGTTCATCGTCGGCGTGACCATGGTCAAGGGCTACGAGACCGAGCGCGACGTGCGGATGAGCGTCGGCGACAAGGTGGCGGTCGGCGGCTACACGCTGCGCTTCGACGGCACGACCGAGGCGACGGGGCCGAACTACCGCGCGGCGCGCGGCGCCTTCGAGGTGAGCCGCGACGGCCAGCACGTCACGACGCAGTTCCCCGAGAAGCGCGTGTACAACGCGGGCGGCATGCCGATGACCGAAGCCGCCATCCGCTCCACGCCGCTGGGCGACCTGTACGTGTCGCTCGGCGAGCCGGTCGACGGCGGCGCCTGGAGCGTGCGCGTGTACCACAAGCCCTTCATCACCTGGATCTGGGGCGGTTGCCTGTTGATGGCGCTGGGCGGACTGCTCGCGCTGTCCGATCGCCGGTATCGCGTCGCGATGCAGCGCGAAGCGAGCGCCCCCGGCGGCGCGACGGCGCGGAGCTAGGAGGCCATGAGGCGCCGGGCCGCCCCAAGTCTCGAATTGCTCCCTCGGAGGGAAGGCGCGAAGCGCCAAGGGTGCACCTATGAGCAAGAAACTGCTGATCCCGCTCGGGGTCTTCGTCGTACTGTGCGCGTTCCTGCTGGTCGGGCTCTGGCGCGATCCGCGCGAGGTTCCGTCGCCGCTGATCGGCAAGCCGGCGCCGTCGTTCGTCCTTGCGCAGCTGCACGAACCCGCGAAGACGCTCGGCCCCGCCGACCTCAAGGGGCAGGTCTGGCTGCTGAACGTCTGGGCGTCGTGGTGCGTCTCCTGCCGCGAGGAGCATCCGTTGCTGGTCGAGCTCGGGAAGGCGAAGGTGGTCCCGATCGTCGGGCTCAACTACAAGGACGAATCCGTTGCCGGCAAGCGCTGGCTCACGCAGAACGGCGACCCCTACACCGTGTCGGTCGTCGACCGCGACGGACGTGTGGGCATCGACTGGGGCGTCTACGGCGTCCCGGAGACGTTCGTCGTCGACAAGGCGGGAATGATCCGCTACAAGCAGATCGGGCCGATCACCGCCGAAGCGCTGGAGAAGAAGATCCTGCCGCTGATCCGCGAGTTGCAGAAATCATGAAACGGCTGGCCCTGCTGTTGCTGATCGCGGCGGTCGCGCTGTCCCCGCTGATCGTGTTCGCCGCCGACGCGGTGCCCACGGAGAAGGATTCGGTGGCCGCGTCGCGCGCGGTCAAGCTGTCCGAGAAACTCCGCTGCCTCGTCTGCCAGAACCAGACGATCGCCGATTCCAACGCCGAGCTCGCGCAGGACCTCCGCCGGCAGATCCACGAGCAGATCGCCGCCGGCAAGAGTGACGACCAGATCGTCGACTACATGGTCGCGCGCTACGGCGATTTCGTCCTCTATCAGCCGCCCGTCAAGACGACGACGATGCTGCTTTGGGCAGGACCGGCCCTGCTGCTGCTGCTCGGCGTGTTCGGATTGACCCGCGTGCTGCGCGGGCGCCGCGCCGAGGCCGAGGCGCCTCCGCTCACTGCCGAGGAGCACGAGCGCGCCGCGCGACTCCTGGCCGGCAACCAAGGGAAAGATCTCTCGTGACCACATTCGTTCTCATTGCCGCCGCGATGGTCGCGGCGGCGCTCGCGTGGGTCCTCGTGCCCCTGCTGAAGCGCGGCAGGCCGGGCGGCGTGGCGCGCGAAGCGTCCAACGTCGCGATCCTGCGCGACCAGCTCCGCGAGCTCGATGCCGATCTTGCCACCGGCACGATGCCGCGCGACCAGTACGAGCAGGCGAAGCGCGAGCTCGAGCAGCGCGTGCTCGAGGAGTCGAAGGCGATCACGCACGCCGCAAGCGCGCCGACGCAGTCGGCGGCGTGGACGGCGGCGATCCTGGGCAGCGCGATCCCGATCGCGGCGCTTCTGCTGTACGTCGCGCTCGGCAACCACGACGCGTTCACGCCGATGGCCGCGCGCAGCGCCAAGGGAGGCGCCGACCACGAGGTGACCCCGCAGCAAGTCGAGGCGATGGCGGCGAATCTCGCGGCCAAGCTGGAGAAGGAGCCGGGCAACGTCGACGGCTGGGTGATGCTCGCCCGCACCTACTATGCGATGAACCGCCACGCCGAGGCGGCGCGCGCATTCGAACGCGCCGTGGCGCTCGTGCCGGACAACGCCGATCTCCTTGCCGATTACGCCGACTCCGTCGGCGCCGCCGAAGGCGGCTTGCGCGGCAAGTCGCTGGAGCTGATCGAGCGCGCGCTCAAGGCCGACCCGACGCACTGGAAGGCGCTCGCGCTCGCGGGCACCGCGGCGTTCAACCGCAAGGATTACCAGCAGGCAGTCGATTACTGGGAGCGGATGAAGAAGACGGTCCCGCCGGATTCGCCGATCGCGGGATCCATCGATGCCAGCATCGCCGAGGCGCGCGAGATGGGCGGTCTCAAGGCCGGTCCGCCGTCCGGCAGCCAGGCGCTCGCAGCCGCCCCCGCAGGCGGCGCCGTAAAGGGACCGTCGAGCCCGGCTCCGGCGCCGGCACCGGCACCACAAACGTCCGCATCGTCCGGTGCGGCCATCGCCGGCACCGTGAGTCTCGCACCGGCGCTGGCAGCCAAAGTGGCGCCGACGGACGTCGTGTATATTTTTGCTCGCGCCGCCGAAGGGCCGAAGATGCCGCTCGCGATCATCAGGAAGCAGGTGAAGGACCTGCCCATTCCCTTCAGCCTCGACGACTCGATGGCGATGGCGCCCAATTTCGCGCTGTCGAACTTCTCGTCCATCGTCATTGGCGCCCGCGTGTCGAAATCGGGGAGCGCCGCGCCGCAGAGCGGCGACCTCGAGGGGCTGTCTCCCGCCGTCAAGGTCGGCGCGACGGGCCTTGCGGTCGTCATCGACCGTACGCTGCCCTGACCTGGCCGAAGGTCCCGCGACCCGGCATCAGGCTGGGCGGACCGCGGCGGAGTGATGCGCCGGTCGCCGCCGCCGCGACTGCGCAGTCTCTCCAGCGCGGCCATCCTATTGACCAGGATCAACAGCGATCGGCGCACGCGCGCCTAGCATCGAACATGTTCCGCGGCCGGGGCGCGGGTGTGCCGTGCGCTCCGCGGCATACGGGGCGACGAGCGCGGCCGCCCGCCACGCGGATGGCGGCGCAACGCCTCGAGGTTGCGCACGATGCCGAAGACCCTCAAAGTCAAGATCGCCTTGTACCTCGCCGTCGGCCTCGCGGCCGTGCTGACCCTGTACACGGTGCTGATGATCAGGCAGCAGCGGCAGGACCTGCTCAACACCGCGGTTGCCCACGTCATGCAGCTGTCGGACGCGATCATACGCAGCACGAATTTCATGATGCTCCAGAACCAGCCCTACTACGTGCACCGGATCATTGCCGACGTGGCGCGCGACAAGGAAATCGACCGCGTGCGCATCTTCAGCAAGAATGGCACGGTGATCGATTCCACGTATGCGCCCGAGGTCGGCCTCGTGGTCGATCGCAAGGCGGAGGGGTGCATCTCCTGCCATCAGACCGAACCGCCGCGCGAACGGTTCGGCGACAGCGATCGGGCGCGCATCTTCTCGACGGCGGACGGCAAGCGCATGGTGGGCGTGATGCAGGTCATACGCAACGAGCCTTCCTGCGAGCGCGCCGGCTGCCACGCGCACGTCTCGCAGCAGCCGGTTCTCGGCGTGGTCGACATCGTCTATTCGCTCGAGACGATCGACCGGAAGATTCGCTCCAGCGCCATGCGGATCGCCGAATTCTCGCTCGCGTTCGTGCTGCTGGCCGCAACCTGTGTGGGCGTGCTCGTCCACCGGCTCGTCTACCTGCCTCTGCGCGATCTCGAAACCGGCGCCCGGCGGCTCGCCTCCGGGAATCTCGACGAAGCGATCCCCGTGCGCAGCACCGACGAGTTCGGCCAGGTCGCGGGCTCCTTCAACATCATGACGACGGCTGCTGCGCGAGTCGCAGCTGCAACTGCGCGAGGCGGCAAGCACGCTGGAACAGAAGGTCAAGGACCGCACGCTGCAGCTGCGGGCCGCGGAGGCCGAGGCCGCCCAGCGCGAAAAGCTCGCCGCCGTCGGGCTGCTCGCCGCCGGCGTTGCGCACGAGATCAACAACCCGCTGACGGGCGTGCTCACGTTCTCGCACCTCCTCCGCCAGAAGATGCCGGACGGGTCCGCCGAAGCCGAAGACATGGACCTCGTCATTCGCGAGACCAAGCGCTGCGCCAGCATCATCCGCCGGCTGCTCGACTTCGCCCGCCGGAAGACGCCGGAAATGAAGTTCACCAACCTGAACGCGATGATCCAGGACGTCGTGCGGTTCATCGACCGCGCGGCGCATCTGCAGGACACCGCCATCGAGATCGACCTCGATCCCGGTCTGCCGTGCGTCTGGGTCGACGAGGACCAGATGAAGCAGGTCGTCATGAACATGCTGGTGAACGCGCAGCATGCGACGGAGCGCGGCGGCAGCATCGCCATCCGCAGCCGGCTCTGCCCCGCCCCCGCAGGGCCCGAGGGCAGTGCCGAGTCCGCCGAGATGGTCGAGATCTCGATCATCGATACCGGCTGCGGCATTCCGGAACAGGACCTGCAGCGCATCTTCGATCCGTTCTTCACGTCGAAGGGCGTCGGCAAGGGCACGGGGCTCGGCCTCTCGGTCAGCCATGGGATCGTGGAGGCGCACGGCGGGACCATCAAGGTGGAGAGCACGGTCGGCAAGGGATCGGCGTTCCGCGTGTATCTGCCGATCGCGGCGTCGCCGCAAGCGCAGCCGACAGCCACGGCGGGCGGCAGCGAATGAGCGCCAGCATACTGATCGTCGACGACGAGGAAATCGTCGTCCACAGCACGGTCCGCATCCTGGAAGGCCGGGGGTATTCGCTGCAGACCGCCCGCGATGGCGTCGAAGCCCTGCAGAAGATCGACGAATCGCCCTTCGACGTGGTGATCCTCGACATCATGATGCCCCGGATGAACGGCGTCGAGGTGCTGAAGCGATTGAAGGAGGCGCACCCCGACATCGAGGCCATCATGTTCACCGGCCTTGCCGAGATCGCGACGGCGGTGAATTGCATGAAGCTCGGCGCCTTCGACTACCTCGCGAAGCCGTTCGAGCCCGAGGAGCTCGCGCTGGCCGTGACCCGCGCGCTCGAGCACCGGTCGCTGCGGCAGGAGAACGCTGAATCTCAAGCTCGCGCTGAGCTCCAAGTACCGGCTGGACAACATGATCGGGGCGGGTCCCCGGATGCAGCAGGTATACCGGCTGATCGCGCAATGCGCGACGACCAACGCCACGGTGCTGATCACCGGCGAGAGCGGCACCGGCAAGGAGCTCATCGCGCGGGCCATTCATCACAACAGCCTGCGCAAGAGCAAGCCGTTCGTGGCAGTGGATTGCAACTCGCTGTCGGAGAATCTGCTGGAAAGCGAGCTCTTCGGCCACGTCAAGGGCGCGTTCACGGGCGCGGTGTCCGGCAAGAAGGGCATGCTCGAGATGGCCGAAGGGGGCACGCTGTTCCTCGACGAGATCTCCAACATCCCGCTCGCCACGCAGGCGAAGCTGCTGCGGGTGATCCAGGAGCGCGAATTCCGCGCGGTGGGCGACACCCGTACGCAAAGCGCCGACTTCCGCCTGATCGCCGCGACCAACAAGGACCTGAAGGCGATGGTGGCGGCGCTCACCTTCCGCGACGACCTCTTCTACCGCATCAACGTCTTTCCCATCGAATCGCCGGCGCTGCGCGATCGGCGCGAGGACATTCCGGCGCTCGCGTTCCATTTCCTGAAGGCCTTCAGCGCGGAGCTGGGCAAGAACGTGGACGAGATCTCCGCGGGCGCGATGCACCTGCTCACGAGCTACGATTGGCCCGGCAATGTCCGCGAACTGGAAAACGCCATGCACCGCGCCACGATACTCGCGACCGACAACGTGCTGCGCGAGGCGCACCTGCTCAGCATCATGGAGACCGGGTCGGAGCAAACGCCGCCGGTGCCGCGGACCGGCGAGGAGCTCAAGCGCGTGAAGAAGGCCGCGCGCGAAAAGAGCGTCGAGCACATCGAGAAGCTCTTCGTGCTCGACGCGCTGAAGCGCAACGACTGGAGCGTGACGCAGAGCGCCAGGGACACCGCCATGCTGCGCTCGAACTTCCAGGCGCTCATGCGGAAGCACAACATCCACGTGGCCGACACCGACGCGGCCGCGGACGATGCGGATGCCGCTGACGCGGCCGAGGATTGAAGTGTCCTGCTCGGAATTCGACCTGACAGACACTGTCCGATCAGATTGACTTGCCTGCAAAG
>CAVVUJ010000012.1:0-46003 GCA_963751405.1 uncultured beta proteobacterium
AAGGAAATTCCCGACGACGCGTACTACGGCGTGCAGACGCTGCGCGGCAAGGAGAACTTCCACATCACCGGCATCCCGATGTCGCTGGAGCCGAATTTCGTCAAGGCCTTCGGCTACGTGAAGAAGGCGGCGGCACTGGCGAACCGCGATCTCGGCGTGCTCGACGCGAAGATCGCCAATGCGATCGCCGGCGCCTGCGACCGGCTGATCGCCGGCGAGATGCGCGAGCAGTTCGTCACGGACTTCATCCAGGGCGGCGCCGGAACGTCGACCAACATGAACGCCAACGAGGTGATCGCCAATCTCGCGCTCGAGGCGCTCGGGCACAGGAAGGGCGAATACCAGTACGTCAATCCCAACGATCACGTCAATTTCGGGCAGTCGACCAACGACGTCTACCCGACCGCCTTCCGCCTCGCGCTCATCCTGCGCCTCGCGAGCTACATGGAGGCGCTCACCCGGCTGCAGGAGGCGTTCTTCGCCAAGGGCAGGGAATTCGAGAAGGTGCTGAAGATGGGCCGCACCCACCTGCAGGACGCCGTGCCGATGTCGCTCGGCCAGGAATTCCACGGCTGGGGCACGACGATCGGCGAGGAGGTGCAGCGGATCGCCGAGGTGCGGGCGTTCCTGCACGAGATCAATCTCGGGGCCACGGCCATCGGCACCACGGTGACGGCGGCGCCGGGCTACCCGGAGCTCGCGACGAAGTACCTGTCCGAGCTGACCGGCACCAAGTTCATCCTTGCCGGCGACCTGATCGAGGCGACCTCCGACACCGGCGCCTACGTGCTGCTGTCCGGCGTGCTGAAGCGCACGTCGTCGAAGCTGACCAAGATCTGCAACGACATCCGGCTGCTGGCGTCGGGCCCGCGCTGCGGGTTCAACGAGATCAACCTGCCGCAGATGCAGCCGGGCAGCTCGATCATGCCGGGCAAGGTCAACCCGGTGATTCCCGAGGTCGTCAACCAGACCGGCTTCCTGGTGATCGGCCTCGACCTCACCGTGACGCTGGCCGCCTCCGCCGGCCAGCTGCAGCTGAACGTGATGGAGCCGGTCATCACCTTCGCGCTGTTCACGTCGATCGCGACGATGGAGAACGCGGTCAACAGCCTCACCGTCAACTGCATCGACGGCATCACCGCCAACGCCGAGCGCACGCGCGACATGGTGCTGAACTCGCTCGGCATCGTGACCGCGCTGAAGACCACGCTGGGCTACAAGCAGTGCGCGGAGATCGCGCGCGAAGGTTACGAGACCGGCAAGTCGCTGCACGACATCGTCGTCAGGGAGAGGAAGCTCCTGACCCAGGAGAAATGGGACGAGGTGTTCGCGTTCGAGAACCTGATCAATCCGAAGTTCGAGCAGTAGCGCCGCCAGAGGGCAATTCCCCGGAAGGAAGGAAATCATGACGCTCAATATCGTCCTGCAGTTCATCGTCGTGCTCGCCGCCATCTGGATGGGCGCCCGCTACAGCGGCGTCGGCCTCGGCCTGTGGGGCGCGGTCGGCCTGCTGGTGCTGATCGTCGCGTTCGGAGTGAACCCGACGTCGCCGCCGATCGACGTGATGCTGATCATCCTGGCGGTGATCATGGCCGCGTCGGTGATGGACGCCGCGGGCGGCATCGACTTCCTGGTGCGGATCGCCGAGCGCATCATCCGCGCCAATCCGAAGTACGTGACGATCGTCGCGCCGCTCACCACGTGGACCTTCACCTTCCTCGCGGGCACCGGGCACATCGTCTATCCGCTGCTGCCGGTGATCTACGAGACCGCGCACCGGGCCGGCATCCGTCCGGAGCGGCCGATGGCGGTGGCGACCATCGCCTCGCAGCAGGCGATCACGGCGAGCCCCGTCGCGGCGGCGACGGCCGCGATGATCGGGCTCTTCGCCGAGAAAGGCATGGCGCAGTGGGGCCTGCCGCAGATCCTGATGGTCTGCGTGCCGGCGACCCTCACGGGCGTCGTCGCGGCCGCGATCGTCTCCATGTTCATCGGGAAGGACCTGAAGGACGATCCGGAGTATCAGGCGCGCCTGGCCTCCGGCCAGATCCCGGCGCCGCAGGCGGCTGCCGATCGGCCGCCGCTCAAACCCGCAGCAAAGACCGCGGCGTTCATCTTCCTCGCCGGCGTTGCGCTGGTCGTGCTGTTCGGCTTCTTCCCGAGCCTGCGCACGCTGCCGGGCGCGAAGAGCGCGCTGGCGATGCCGATCGTCATCGAGATCGTGATGATGTCGGTCGCGGCACTGATGCTGCTGGCGACGAAAGTCAGCGTCGACGAGATCCCGAAGACGGCGACGCTGCGCGCGGGCGTGGTCGCGGTCATCGGCATCTTCGGTCTCGCGTGGCTCGGCGACAGCTTCATCGCCGCGCACAAGGACGTGATCGTGCCGGCGATCGGCAAGTGGGCCGAGCAGGCGCCCTGGACGTTCGCGTTCGGCCTCTTCTTCGCCTCGGTGCTCCTCTACAGCCAGGCGGCGACGACCCGCGCGCTGATGCCGCTGGGCATGGCGCTGGGCATCCCGCCGCAGTTCCTGATCGCGATGTTCCCGTCGGTCAACGGCTACTTCTTCATCCCGACCTACGGCTCGCTGATCGCGGCGATCAACTTCGACCTGTCCGGCACGACGAAGATCGGCAGGTACGTGCTCAACCACTCGTTCATGATCCCGGGTGTCGTCGCGACGGCAGTGGCGGTCGTCACCGGATTGTTCCTCGCGCGGATCATGTTCTGAATCGTGCGGGCGGGGGCCGAAAACTGAGCGAGTCCACCGAAAGGTCGCACCATGGAATTCTTCCTGCAGATCGTACTCATCCTCGCCTGCCTGTTCTATGGCGCGCGCAAGGGCGGCGTCGCGCTCGGCTTGCTGGGCGGCATCGGCATCGTCGTCCTCGTGTTCGCCTTCGGGCTGCCTCCCGGCAAGCCGCCGGTGGACGTGATGCTCACCATCGTCGCCGTGGTGGCGGCCTCCGCCACGCTCCAGGCCTCGGGTGGACTCGACGTGCTGCTGCAGCTCGCGGAGAAGGTGCTGCGCCGCAATCCGAAATATGTATCGATCCTCGCGCCGTTCACGACCTGTACGCTGACGATGCTGTGCGGGACGGGGCACGTCGTCTACACGATGCTGCCCATCATCTACGACGTGGCGATCAAGAACGACATCCGGCCCGAGCGACCGATGGCGGCCTCGTCGATAGCGAGCCAGATGGGCATCATCGCGAGTCCCGTATCCGTTGCGGTGGTCTCGCTCGTGGCCTTCCTCGCCAAGGCGCCTGCGGGCAGTCCGGTCATCGATTTCGTCACGCTGCTGTCGGTCACCATTCCCTCCACGCTCGTCGGCGTGCTGATGATCGGCATCTTCAGCTGGTTCCGGGGCAAGGACCTCGACAAGGACGAGGTGTTCCAGCAACTGATCGCCGATCCGGAAAGCCGCAAGTTCGTGTACGGGGAATCCGCAACGCTGCTGGACAAGAAGCTGTCGACGCATCAGTGGACCGCGATGTGGATCTTCGTCGGCGCGATCGCGGTCGTCGCGATGCTCGGTGCCTTCGAGCGGGTCCGGCCGCTGGTGGGGGGCAAGCCGATTTCCATGGTCCTGACGATCCAGATGTTCATGCTGATGGCCGGCGCTCTCATCATCATTTTCACCAAGACCAATCCGATGAACATCGCCAAGAACGAGGTGTTCCGCGCCGGCATGATCGCGGTGGTCGCGGTGTTCGGTGTCGCCTGGATGGCCGACACCGTGTTCGAAGCGAACCTGCCCGACATCAAGTCCGCGTTGGCGGGCGTGGTGCAGACCAAGCCGTGGACCTACGCGCTGGCGCTCCTGATCGTGTCCAAGCTCGTCAACTCGCAGGCGGCGGCCATCGCTGCCATGGTGCCGGTCGCGCTGTCGATCGGCGTGCCGCCAGGGTACGTGGTCGCCTTCGCGGCCGCCTGCTACGGCTATTACATCCTGCCGACGTACCCGAGCGACCTCGCGACGATCCAGTTCGATCGTTCGGGCACGACGCACATCGGCAAGTACGTGATCAACCACAGCTTCATCCTCCCGGGCCTGATCGGGGTGTCGAGCTCCTGCCTGTTCGGATACCTGCTGGCGGCCGCGCGGGGGCTGGTCTGAACTGACGGACGCCCCATGCCATTGCCTGCCGCGCGTCGACCGGATGCCGTGACTGGCGCGGATCGGGTACGGCCTCCGGGAAAGACCGCCGCGCGCGGCGCGGCCGGCGCCGCGGAACGATGAATGTCCAGCAGCGAGTCCGTGCGATCGGGCTGGTCGGTGGCCCCGCGCTCGCGCTGCTCGCCTATTTCGCGCTGCCCGTGGAATATGCCGACGCGGCGGGCAAGGCGGTACCGCTCGGCCACGCCACCCGGGCGACGCTGGCGATGATGGTCTGGATGGCGACGTGGTGGATGACGGAGGCCGTCGAGATCGAGGTCACCTCGCTGCTGCCGATCGTCGCCTTTCCGCTGCTCGGCATCATGCCGCTGGCGAAGACGACGGCGAACTACGGCGCCGACGTCATCTACCTCTTTCTCGGCGGATTCGTGCTGGCGCTCGCGATCCAGCGCTGGGGGCTCGATCGCCGGATCGCCTTTCAGACGCTGCGATGGGTGGGCACGCGCCCGGCGGCGATCGTTGCCGGCATCATGGGGGCGACCGCGTTCGTCAGCATGTGGGTGTCGAACACGGCGACTGCGGCGATGATGGTGCCGATCGCGCTGTCGATCATCGACCTGTCGCTCTTCCGGCGGACCGGCAGGACGCTCGCGGAGCACGGCGGAATTCCGCAGGACGACGTCGACGACCGCAATCTCGCGCTTTCGCTGCTGCTCGGCGTCGCCTATGCAGCGTCGATCGGCGGCCTGGGCACGATCATCGGCTCGCCGCCCAACGGGATCTTCGTGCGCTTTTTCGCGCAGACCTACGGCGTCGAGATCTCGTTCACGAAGTGGATGCTGGTCGGAGTTCCGGCGATGCTGCTGTTCCTGCCGCTCGCGTGGCTGCTCAACACGCGGGTGCTGTTTCCGACGCGGATCCGGGAGATCGAGGGCGGACGGGCGTGGGTGGCCGGCGAGATCGCGAAGCTCGGCCCGCCGAACCGCGGCGAGCGCGCGACGATGGCGGTGTTCGCCGTCACGGTGTTCTGCTGGATCTTCCGGCCGCTGCTGGCCGACGTCGAGGTGGCCGGCGTCGCGCCGCTCGCCAATCTTTCGGACGCCGTCATCGCCGTCGCCGCGGCGATCGCCCTGTTCATCGTGCCGGTCGATCGCGCGAAGGGCATCTTCGTCTGCGACTGGGATACCGCGGTCAAGCTGCCCTGGGGGGTGCTGATCCTGTTCGGCGGCGGGCTCGCGCTCGCGGCGGCCACGGAAGCGAACGGCGTCGCGCAGTTCATCGGCAGCCTGGCCCGCGGCTTTTCCGGCTGGCCGGTGATGGCGGTCGTGTTCACGATCATCGCGCTGATGGTGTTCATGTCCGAGCTCACGTCGAACACGGCGCAGGTCGCGACGATGCTGCCGATCCTCGCCGCGCTCGCACCGGTGCTGGGCGTGCCGCCGGCACTGTTGCTGCTGCCTTCGACGATCGCCGCGAGTTGCGCGTTCATGATGCCGGTCGGGACGCCACCCAACGCGATCGTGTTCGGCACCGGCCTCGTCCGGATGCCGCAGATGATCAAGGCTGGCTTCTGGCTGAACGTGAGCGGCATCCTGCTCGTCACGGCGCTCACCTACTTCCTGATCGGCCCTGTCCTGCTCTCCCGGGGCTGACGCCGTGCCGAGCCGGATCGTGGCTGCAGGAGCAAATGGCGCGCGCGCCGGCCGGCCGCCGACTGTCCAAGGCTCCAGCCCGCCGCGAAGGCGTCGGCGCTCATCTTCCTCGCGCGGATCATGTTCTGAAGGCCCTCACTTCGTCATCGGCAAGGCCACGCCCATGGCCACGAACATGCCGCCGCAGACGCGGTTGAAGCTCTTGCCGACACGTTCGAGTGCGGGACGTATGCGGTGTGCGAGCCGGGCCAGCAGATACTCGACCACGATCTCGATCGCCGCAAAGGTGGCCGCCATGATGATGAACTGGAGCAGCAAGTCGCGGCCGGGGTCGATGAACTGGGGCAGGAACGCACCATAGAACAGCAGCGCTTTCGGATTGGTGACTGCCGCGAGCAAGCCTTGTCGAAACAGTTCGGCGCCGCGCGTATCGGCCTTTGCGGCATCCGCCTGCAGGTGGATGGCCGGCGCGCGCCAGAGCTGGATGCCCAGCCAGACCAGATACGCGCCACCGAGCAGCTTGAGCATCGTCAGCGCATCCCCCGACGTTTTCAGCAGGGCGCCGATGCCCAGCATCGACAGCGCGATCAGGGCCACGAAGCCGATCGCGCCGCCGGCCACGGTGAACAGGGTCTTGCGATGGCCGTGCAGCGCGCCATGGGTCAGCACGAGCAGGCTGTTCGGACCGGGGGTCAACGACAGGCCGGTTGCCGCGACGAGATAGATCAACCAGGTGTGCAGGGCCATCGTGGCCTTCCTCGCATGTGTGAATCCCCACCGCCTCCGAGGGGGCATGATTCGCGCCTTGGGGCGGCCCGGCGGCGTCTGCGTGCAGAAACGTCAGGCTATGGTTGCGAGCCTGAACTCGGTAGTCAAGTCCGGCTGCTGCGCATCCATCCACTTCCGGGCGTTTCTGCTCGCCATTGGCGGGGCACGGCGCCGATCCGGACCCCGGCTCCCGGACCGCATGTCGCGCGCCGGCCGGCCGGCCGCGTTAGAATCGTGCACTCGTGCCGGGTTCGCATTCTCGCCCCGGACGTGACCGGCGATGCCCATGACTTCCCCCTCTGCAAGAACCTTCGATCTCGGCGTCGCGCGCGAGCCCGACGATCCTCTCGCGCCAGTGCGCGAGCGCATCGCCGCATGCTACCGGGCCGACGAGGGCGAGACCCTGTCGGCACTGATCGACGAAGCCCGCCTCGCGCCGCCGGCGCTCGCCCGGGCGCAGGCGGTGGCGACGACGCTGGCCGAGGCGGTGCGCGCGGCGCGTTCCAACGCGGGCGGCGTCGACGCGCTGATGCTCGAGTTCTCGCTGGACAGCCGCGAAGGCATCGCGCTGATGTGCCTGGCGGAAGCGCTGCTGCGCATCCCGGACGCCGCGACGCGCGACCGGCTGATCCGGGACAAGATCAGCCGCGGCGACTGGTCGGCGCACGTCGGGGCGTCGCCGTCGCTGTTCGTGAATGCGGCGGCATGGGGTCTGCTCGTCACCGGGAAGATCGTCGAGACGCGAAGCGAGGGAACGCTCGAGCAGGCGATGTCCTCGCTGCTGCGCAAGGGCGGCGAGCCGCTGATCCGCAAGGGCGTGGACCTCGCGATGCGCCTGCTCGGCCGCCAGTTCGTCACCGGGCGGACGATCGACGAGGCGCTGGCCAACGCCCGCGACCGCGAGGCGCGCGGCTACACGTTTTCGTACGACATGCTGGGCGAGGCGGCGATGACGGGCGCCGACGCCCAGCGCTATTACGTCGCGTACGACGCCGCGATCCACGCGATCGGCCGCGCGGCGAATGGCCGGGGCGTGTTTGGCGGGCCGGGCATCTCGATGAAGCTCTCGGCGCTGCATCCGCGCTTCTGCCGCGCGCAGCGCGAGCGGGTGCTGGCCGAGCTGACGCCGAAGCTCATCACGCTGGCGCGCCTTGCGAAAGGCTACGACATCGGGTTCGCGATCGACGCCGAGGAGGCCGACCGTCTCGAGATCTCGCTCGACCTTCTGGCCCGGCTGGCAGCCGAACCTGCGCTGGCCGATTGGGACGGGCTCGGCTTCGTCGTCCAGTGCTACCAGAAGCGGGTGCGACCCACGATCGACTGGATCGTCGCGCTCGCGCGGCAGCACAAGCGGCGCCTGATGTTGCGGCTCGTCAAAGGCGCCTACTGGGACGCCGAGATCAAGCGCGCCGAAGTCGACGGGCTCCCCGGGTATCCCGTGTTCACGCGCAAGGTGCACTCCGACGTCGCCTACCTCGCGTGCGCGAAGGCGATGCTCGAGGCCCCCGACGCGATCTACCCGCAGTTCGCCAGCCACAATGCGTTCACCATTGCCGCGGTCCACGAGCTGGCAGGCGACCGGCAGTACGAGTTCCAGTGCCTGCACGGGATGGGCGAGAGCATCTACGACGAGGTCGTGGGGAAGGCCAAGCTCGACCGCGCGTGCCGCATCTACGCGCCCGTCGGCTCGCACGAGACGCTGCTCGCCTACCTGGTGCGGCGGCTGCTCGAGAACGGCGCCAACAGCTCGTTCGTCAACCGGATCGTCGATCCGACGGTTGCCATCTCGTCGCTGGTCGCCGACCCGGTCGCCGTCGCCGAGGCGCGCGGAGGCAGGCCGCATGCCGGCATTCCGCTGCCGATCGCGCTGCTGCCGGGCCGCCGCAATTCGCAGGGTGTCGACCTTTCCGACGACCGGGAGCTCGCCGCGCTGGAAGCGGGGCTTGCGCAATGGGATGGAGTTCCGCTGCGCGCCGAGCCGTCGCGCCTGCCGTCCGCCGCGCCGGCGGTGGCCGCACCGGACATGGGCACCCTCATCCGCAATCCGGCCGACCACGACGACGTCGTCGGCACCATGGCCGAGGCGACGCTCGCCGACGTGGCGGCGGCCATCACGATCGCGGTCGAGCACGGCGCGGCCTGGTCGGCCACGCCTGCGGCCGAGCGCGCGGCCTGCCTCGAGCGCGCGGCCGATCTCATGGAAGCCGAGCGCGTAGCGCTGCTCGCGCTTGCCGTGCGCGAGGCGGGAAAGACGCTTGCGAACGCGGTGGCGGAAGTGCGCGAGGCAGTCGATTTCCTGCGCTATTACGCAGCGCAAGCGCGCGCCGAGCTGGGCGGGCCGGAGATCGTCCCGATCGGTCCGGTCGTTGCGATCTCGCCGTGGAATTTCCCGCTCGCGATCTTCGTGGGCGAAGTCGGCGCGGCGCTCGCCGCCGGCAATCCGGTGCTGGCGAAGCCGGCCGAGCAGACGCCGCTGATCGCCGCAGCGGCCGTGCGCATCCTGCATCGCGCCGGCGTGCCGCCGGCCGCCCTGCAGCTCCTGCCCGGACGCGGCGAGACGGTCGGCGCGGCGCTCGTCGCGGATCCGCGCGTGGCGGGCGTCATCTTCACCGGTTCCACCGAGGTTGCGCGCCTCATTCACCGGCAGCTCGCGAACCGCGACGACGACCCGGTGCTGATCGCCGAAACCGGCGGCCAGAACGCGATGATCGTCGACAGCTCGGCGCTGCCCGAGCAGGTGGTCGCGGACGCGCTGTCGTCCGCGTTCGACAGCGCCGGCCAGCGCTGCTCGGCGCTGCGCATCCTGTGCCTGCAGGACGACGTCGCGCCGGAGATGCTGTCGATGCTCGAAGGCGCGATGCGCGAGCTCGCCATCGGCGATCCCCGGCATCTCTCCACCGACATCGGCCCGGTGATCGACAGCGAAGCGCGCGCGGGACTCAATGCGCACGTCGAGCGGATGCGCGCCGCGGGGCTCAAAGTGGTCGAGATGCCGCTGCCGCCCTCATGCGCGCGCGGCACGTTCGTCGCGCCGACGCTCGTGGATCTCGGAGACATCCGCGGCCTCGCGCACCTGACGCGGGAAGTGTTCGGACCGGTCCTGCACGTGCTGCGCTGGAAGCGCGACGAGCTGCCGGAGCTCATCACTGCGATCAACGCGACCGGTTACGGCTTGACCCACGGCATTCACACACGGATCGACGAGACCGTCGCAGCGATACTCGCGCAGGTGCGGGCGGGCAACATCTACGTCAATCGCAACATCGTCGGCGCGGTCGTCGGCGTGCAGCCGTTCGGCGGGCACGGCCTCTCGGGAACGGGCCCGAAAGCCGGCGGGCCGCTCTACCTCCACCGGCTGGTGCGCGGGATGTCGACACCGGCGCCGGAGGCGGCGATCGCGCTGCCGGGTCCCACCGGCGAAGCGAACACGCTCGAATTCCATCCGCGCGGCGTGGTCGCCTGCATTGCCGCCGACGAGCACGGCCTCTTCGCGCAGGCCAAGGCCGCGCTCGCGGCCGGCAACACCGTGCTGCTGCTGCGCGATCCCCTGTCGATACGCGTCGGCAAGAGCATAGGCGGCGCGCGGATCGCGTTCGTCGACGAGCTCGATCCCGCCGCGATCGACGCGGTGCTGCTCGACGTGGATCGCAACGACGCGCGCCGCGTGCGCGGCGTTATTCGCCGCGGCGCCGGGCAGGATCGTCCCGATCGTGGTTCCCGATGCGCACGGAAAGTACGACTGGGCGCGCCTCGTCGTCGAGCGCACGGTGACCGTCAACACCTCGGCGGCGGGCGGCAATGCCGCGCTGCTGTCGCTGGACGAAGACGCGGCCTAGCGGCGCGGCCGCCGCGCCGGCCGTCAACCGGAACCGCGCAGCATGCGTTTTTTCGACGCCGCCACGATCCGCGCGCTGCTGCCGTGGCCGCGGATGCTGGCGGCGCTCGACGCGATGCTGAAGCGCGACGTCGCCGCACCGCTGCGCACCGCTCATCCGATCGACGTGCCCGGCGAGCCGACGGCGTCGCTGCTGCTGATGCCCGCGTGGCGCACCGGCGGACGGATGGGCGTCAAGCTCGTCACCGTGTTCCCGGGCAACGCGACGCGCAACGAGCGCGCCGTGGGTGCCGTCTATGCACTGTTCGATGCGTGCAACGGCGCGCCGCTGGCCCTCTTCGACGGCGAGGAGATCACCGCGCGCCGCACGGCCGGCGCTTCCGCCTACGCGGCGGGCCGTCTCGCGCGCGCCGACGCGCGGCATCTGGTGCTGGTCGGGTCGGGACGGCTCGCGCGCGGGCTCGTCGAAGCGCATGCGCTGGTCCGGCCGATCGAGCGCGTGAGCCTGTGGAGCCGCACGCCGGAACACGCGCGGGCGACGGCCGCCGCGATGCAGGAGGACGGCCTGCCGGTCACCGCGATTCGCGACCTCGAGGGCGCGGTGCGCAGCGCCGACATCGTCTGCTGCGCGACGCTGTCCACGGCGCCGCTCGTGCTCGGCGCATGGCTCGCGCCGGGCGTGCATCTCGATCTGGTCGGGGCGTTCAAGGCGAGCATGCGCGAGACCGACGGTGCGGCGATCGCCCGCGCGGACCTCCTGGTCGTCGACCATCGCGCCGCTGCGCTCGCCGAGGGTGGCGACATCGTCCAGGCAATCGCGAGCGGAGAAATCCGCCCGGAAGCCATCGCCGCCGATCTCGCCGACCTCGCGCGCGGCCGGCACCCGGGCCGCACGCGCGCCGACGAAATCACCGTCTTCAAGTCCGTCGGCTTCGCGCTCGAGGATCTGGCAGCGGCCGAGGCGGTATTTGACGCCGCCGCCGAAAGTCTCTGAGCGCGCGCCTCACGCTTCACGCACGGTCAGCCGCGGTTGCCGCAACTCGTAGGCCTCGACCAGCGCGAAGAGCTCGTCGATGCGGTTGTTCGCGCCGGCGTCGGGATCCTCGTCCATCAGCGAGTCGAGCTCGTGGAGCGCGGCGAGATACGTGGCTTGCGTGTCGATGCGTTTCGGGTCGAGCAAATGCGGCATGGCGGGCTCCTCGGTGTCGGTTGGCGATCGGCTGAGGCCGCGATCGTCGCGCCGCGTGCGGCGGGCGTGACCGAGCGCCTCTGCCGGCGATGATCGCGGCAACGGCGAGGACCGCGCCATTCCCCGTTTGGCCGAGGCAGGGCGGCGGATGCGGCAGTGCCCGGTGCCCGCCGGCGTGCGTCCGCGTAGAATGCGCGATCATGATGGACGAGCGGCGCCTCGAGTTCCGCGTGCGTGCTCTCGAGACCAGAGACAGGCGCAGGCGGTGTGGACCGAGCAGATCGAGCCTGGGCGAGAAGCGCTGCGGCCGAGGTGGTGGGGGAAGGGACGGAGCGCGCGGCCTTAGTGGCCCGACGCGCGCGGCTGGCGCTGGAGCGCATCGGCGAACGGCACAAGGCGCTGCTGCGCGCAGTGCGTGCGCTGCGCTGGCGTCCGTGGATCGCGTGGCTCATGGTCGTCGGCGCGTTCCTGCTTGGCGTGGCCGTAGATCGCATCGGCGGCGCCAGCGCATCAATCTGCTCGCACCTCCGATCTTCGCGCTGCTCGCCTGGAACCTCGGCGTGTAAGCTGTTGCTCGCCGGCAGTTTCGTCATCGGCTATGGCGATGCCGGCAACCCGGGACCGGCTGCGCCGACTGGTGATGCGCGTGGCCAGCCGAACGGCCCTGAGCCATGGCGGAGGCCGCAGCACGCGCGACGATGCCGGCCGGATCATCGGAGCGAGCATTGGCGGCGCTGACCGCCGATTGGTTCAGGCTAGCCGCGCCGCTGTACACGCATGCGGGCCGCGCGCATCCTGCACTTCGCGCCGCTGCGCTGGCGCTGGGCGTGATCGCGGGATTGTACGTCCGCGGGCTCGCCTTCGAATACCGTGCGACGTGGGAGAGCACGTTTCTGGATGCGTCCACCGTCACTGGCTGCTGGGGGGCTGCTCGCGCCGGGCTCGGTGCTCAGCGGCATAGCGATGCCGGGTGTGGCGCAGCTGGAGTCGATCCGCGCTCCCGCCAGCGAAAATGCCGCGCCGTGGCTGCACCTGCTCGCGGCGAGCGTCGCTCGCGATCGTGGTGATCCCGCGTCTTCTGCTGGGCATCGTGACGGGCAGCGTGGAGCGGCATCGCGCAGCGCGCGTTGCCATTCCGCTGGGCGAGCCGTACTACCAGCGCCTGCTGCGCGGCTTCCGCGGCGGACCGGTACGAGTGCGTGTCATCCCGTACAGCTATGCGCGTGCCGCCCGAAGCACTCGGCGGACTGGAGGCGATCGTCACCCGCGCTTCGGCGGCAGCGCGGCGCTGACCGTGGAGCCGCCGGTGAACTACGGCGACGAGGACACGCTGGCGCAGCGGGCGACCGACCGATCGGCAGGGCCCGGTCATCGTTCTGTTCAATCTCAGCGCGACGCCGGAGCTCGCCGCGCAGGGCGCCTTCGTCAAGGCG
Organism: uncultured beta proteobacterium; assembly: GCA_963751405.1. Classification (GTDB taxonomy): domain Bacteria; phylum Pseudomonadota; class Gammaproteobacteria; order Burkholderiales; family Casimicrobiaceae; genus CAIWHR01. The sequence continues at coordinate 13,001 of CAVVUJ010000012.1, forward strand.
GCGGCGGGAGTCGGTCCAGCGCGACCGCTGCTCCCCTAGTCGACGAATCTGCGTTTCGCGCGCGCTGGCCGAGCGACGACCGGCGCCTGGCGCAACGCCGCGGAATCTGGAGTGAGCTGCTGACAGAACAGCGCGTCGCGCCGATCTTCTTGCACCTCGCAGCGCCGGATCTTGCGTTTGCGGAAGCGGCCATCGACGCCGCGCTCGCGGCGCAGCGACACGATCGAGCCTGCAGCGCCGGTCTCGCTCGTGACGGACAACGCGCCGATCGCGCTTTCGCTGATCTCGCACACGAATGCGGGCAAGACCACGCTCGCGCGGACGCTGCTAGACGCGCGATGTCGGGGAGGTCCGCGATGCCCCGCACGTCACGACCGAGGCAGCTTCCTTTACGCTGGTCGACACGGAGGAGGGCGATGCCTTGGTGCTCTGGGACACGCCAGGCTTCGGCGACAGCGCGCGGCTCGCGCAGCGACTGCGGCAACAGGGCAATCCTGTCGGCTGGTTCCTGTCGCAAGTGTGGGATCGCTTTCGCGACCGCCCGTTCTGGCTGACGCAAAAGGCGGTGCGCAATGTGCGCGACCAGGCGGATGTCGTGCTGTACCTCGTCAACGCGTCGGAAGAACCGGGTGACGCCGGGTACCTCGCGCCGGAGCTCGCGGTGCTGGAATGGATCGGCAAGCCAGTGATCGTGCTGCTCAACCAGACCGGGCCGCCGCGCGCCCGCGCCGACGAGCTGGCGGACGAAGCGCGGTGGCGCGACGCGCTCGCCAGGTGGGCGCATGTGCGCGAACTGCTGACGTTCGACGCCTTCGCCCGCTGCTGGGTGCAGGAGTTCACGCTGTTCGCCGCCGTGGCGCGCGCGCTGCCTGAAGCGAGGCGACCCGCATTCGATCGCCTCGTCGCCGCGTGGAAGGCGCGCCGGATGGCGCAGTTCGCCGATGCCATGGCTGTGCTCGCCACGACCACTCGCCCGCGCCGCCGAGACCGTGTGGTGTTGCCGGCCGACCGGTTGATGACCAGGCTTGAGCAAGTCGCTCGGGCTCGCGCGGAACAGAGAGGCGAGAGCGCGGAGAGGCTCGCCGTAGAGCGAGATGAGCGCGCGTCTGGACGCAGACCTGCGGTCAAGCACGGATCGACTGATCGAGATCCAGGGCGCTCGAAGGCAGAGCCGCGGGTGAAGTGCTGGCGCGTCTTGCGAGAGACGTGCGCACCGAAAGCCCGTCTGGACGAGAGCAAGGCCGCGGTGATGGGCGGGGTCGTCACCGGCGCACTGAGCGGCCTTGCCGCCGATCTGGCGACCGGGGGTTTGACGCTGGGCGCGGGCATGCTCGCAGGTGCGGTGCTAGGTGCGCTTGGAGGTGCGGGGGTTGCGCGCGGCGTCAACGTCGCGCGCGGCAAGACCGACGCCATAGGTGCGCTGGGACGACGCGTTCCTCGACGGGCTCGTGGTGTCGGTACTCCTGCGCTATCTGGCGGAGGCGCACTACGGCCGCGGCCGCGGCGAATGGCAGGAAAGCGAATGTCCGCAGTTCTGGCGCGAGCGCGTGGCACAGGCGGTTCCAGGCCGCAGCCGGACACTGGCGGCGATCTGGGCGCTGCGGACGACGGACTGCGACAGCGGTCGGCTTCGAGGACCGGCTGCGCGGAATAGTGGCGAAAATGGCGCGGCGGCTGCTCGACGAGCTCTATCCGGGAGTGCTCGGGGACGTGGAGTGAGTTCGCCGCTACACGGCACCTGCGATCGGGACCTCGACCGGTGGCGCGGCGAGCATGCGGAACAGGAGCGGAGCATCGCGCAGACACGTCGGATCGTCGTTACCCGGAAACAGAAGACGGCTGCGCCTTGTATGAGAAGTGATAGGAATGCCTGTTCCCGTGCCTGCGGTCAGCCGTGGAGCTCTATGATGTCGCCGTCGGCGAGCGGGTGATCCGGGCCCACCTGCTGGGCTTCGAAGCCGGCGTGGCCGAATACGCGCGCGTAGCGCACGGTGCGCGCGAGATCCTGATGGACGAGCCGCGCGACATCGCGCACCGTCTGCCCGCGGCGCACCGTGAACGGCCGCTCCTTGTCGGCCGGGTGGCCGGGCGTCTTCGCGTAGACGCGCACGATGCCCAGACGGTCGAACAGCCACGGCGCGATCTCGGCGAGCCCGCGCCCCGTCGCGGCCGAAACGGCAAGCATCGGATAGGCAACGGCAGCGAGCTCGCGCAGCGCCTCGAGTTCGGCGGCGAGATCATTGAGGCGCTCGACCTTGTTGACGAGCATCACCGTCGGCAGGCGCAGCGCGAACGGATCGTCGTCACCGGACTCTCCGGCGCGCGGCGGCGCGGCAGCGGCGTCCCAGCGAGGGGTGAGCGAAACGTGCCGCTCGCGCAGCACCGCGTGCAGGTCCTGCAACTGCTCGACGCAGGACGGATCGCCGGAATCGACCACGAGCAGCGCCGCGTCGGCCATCTGCAGCGCCGAAGCGAGCCATGGCACCGGATGGAGGGACGAGACCGCCGGCAGGTCGATCAGCTGAAAGTGCACGTCCGCGTGGGGCATCATCCCCGGCTCGGGGAACTGCGTCGTGAAGGGATAGGGCGCGTCGTGTGCGCCGGAGCCGGTCAGACGCGCGTGCAGCAGCGATTTGCCGGCATTGGGCGGCCCGAGCAGGACGATCTGCGCCGCGCCCTCCGGCCGGATCGCGAGCGCGGGCCCGCCGTGCGCCCCCCCCTTGCGCGCGCTGCCGAGCTCCGCGGTGAGGTCCTTGATGCGCGCCTTGATGTCGGCCTGCAGGTGCTCGGTGCCCTTGTGCTTCGGAATGGCGCGCAGCATCTCGCGCAGCAGTTCGAGCCGCTCGCGGGGTTCGCGGGCGCGGCGGTAGGCGGCCTCCGCGGTCTTGTATTCGGGACTGAGATTCGCGGGCATCGCGGCGCCGGGCAAGCGCGACGGTCAGATCCGGAAACCCTGCGGCAGCAGCCGCTGCGTTTCCGGATGGCGCTTCATGTAGGCGCGCACGTATCCGCACCAGGGCTCGACGGCGAGACCGTTGGCTTCGGCATAGGCAAATGCCGCGCGCACGATCTGCCCCGCGATGCCGCGACCCTCGAGCGCGAGGGGCACTTCGGTGTGATGGATGCGCATCACGTTGTCGACGAGGGCGTAGTCGGCAAAGCAGAGCAGCCCGTCCACCGTGGCCTCGAAGCGGCTCGCGGCGGCGTGGTGGCGGACTTCGATCGCGGCGTCGATGCGCGTGCTCCGATTCTTTGGCGTCACTGCATCCGCACGTAGGTGCCGGGCGCGTCGCACAGGGGCGCGTAGCCGGCTTTCGACGCGCCGAGCACTGGCGGCGGCACGGGCGGGCCGGAATGCGCGTCGAGCCACCGCGCCCATTCCGTCCACCAGGAGCCGGAAACGGCCGGTGTCTCGGCCAGCCAGACTTCCGGATCGACGTAGTGATCTTTGGCGCTCCGGGTCGCGATGCGATAGCGCCGGCGCGCGTGGCCGGGCTCGGAGACGATGCCCGCGTTGTGGCCGCCGTTGGTCAGCACGAAGGTGACCTCGGTGTCGGTAAGCAGGTGGAATTTGTACACGGATCGCCACGGCGCGACGTGATCGGCCTCCGTGCCCACGGCGAAGAGCGGCACGCGAATGTCGGTGAGGCCGATCTTGCGCCCGCCGGCGATGTACCGGCCCTCGGCGAGATCGTTGTCGAGGAACAGCCGGCGCAGGTACTCGGCATGCATCCGGTACGGCATGCGCGTGGCGTCGGCGTTCCACGCCATCAGGTCGGTCATCGGCGCGCGCTCGCCCATCAGGTAGTCGCGGACCAGCCGCGACCAGACGAGGTCGTTCGACCGCAGCATCTGGAACGCGCCGGCCATCTGCTTGGTGTCGAGGAAGCCCTGCTCCCACATCATGTCCTCGAGGAACGAGAGCTGGCTTTCGTTGATGAACAGCGTCAGCTCGCCGGCCTCGGTGAAATCGGCCTGCGCCGCGAAAACGGCCAGCGAGGCAAACCGCTCGTCGCCGTCGCGCGCCATCGCCGCCGCGGCGATGGCGAGCAGCGTGCCGCCCAGGCAATAGCCGACGCCGTGGACTTTCTGCTTCGGCACGATCGCCGACACCGCGTCGAGCGCCGTCATCAGGCCCAGCGTCCGGTAGTCCTCCAGCGACAGCTCGCGATCCTCGGGCCCGGGGTTGCGCCACGAGATCATGAAGACGGTGTAGCCGCGCTCCGTCAGGAACCGGACCAGCGAGTTGTGCGGCGAGAGATCGAGGATGTAGTACTTCATGATCCACGCCGGCACGATCAGCACCGGCTCGGGCCGCACGGTGCCGGTCGCGGGCGCGTACTGGATCAACTCGATCAGCCGGTTGCGGTAGACGACCTTGCCCGGCGTAATGGCGAGGTTGCGGCCGACCGCGAAGGCTTCCGCGCCAACCGGCGGGCGCCCGCTGACGGCGCGATCCCAGTCTTCGGCGAAATTCTGCGCGCCGCGAACGAAGTTCATTCCTCCTTCGCGCAACGTGCGCTCGAGCACCTCGGGGTTCGTGAGCGGAAAGTTCGACGGCGCCAGCACGTCGAGGAACTGCCGCGTCGCGAAGGCGACGACGTTTTCGTTCTGCCGGGTGACGCCGCGCACGCCGGTCATCGCGTTGTGCCACCACTGCTGGGTCAGCAGGAACGACTGATAGATGACATCGTACGGCGGCTTCTGCCACGCCGGCCCGTCGAAGCGGTGGTCCTGCGGCAGCGGCACGATGCAAGGCTCCGCGCCATCGCGACGCAGCGCGCTGCGGCCGGCGTAGTTGGCGAGCCGCACCGCCTTCTTCATCGCCTTCTCGGCCAGCCGCATCTGCTTGCCGGGCGAGAAGGCGACGTGCGCGGCCCAGTCCAGGTAGGCGCCGATCATCGCCATCGGCGACAAACCGGCGGTGAAGCGCGCCGCGGCGGCGTGCACCGAGCGGTCGATTATCTCGGCGAATGCCGTCGACGCGTACGAATCGCGGACGAACGAAGACTCGGGCCCCGGCCCGACCGGGGTGCCCGGTCCGTCTTTCCTGCCGGTTCGCGGCACGAGCGTGACGACTGGCGCCTTTTCCCGCCGCCGCTCCGATCCGCGGGCGACGACAGGCCTGCCCGCAGGTCGCGTCCCCGCGGTACGCGTATGGGTGGGTTGCCGCTCCATGACCGATCCTTTCCGGGCGGCGATCGCCGCCTTCGGGATCCATTCTGGACCACTGGCGGGCAAACCGGCTTGACCGTGGTCAGCGTCGCTGCGCATAGCGGCGCGCGACGGCCGGGCGCGGGTGGCCTCGGCCGGTTCCTTGGCGCACACGTGAGGTGAGCGCCTGGAGCCGGAGGTCGCTCAGGGCATCTGGATCTTGCCGCCGCCAAACGGCCCGCCGGGAGGCAACGCGCCACCCTGCGGGATCACCAGCGACGACGACGCCTGCCGCCGCATCTCGGTGATTTCGCGCATCGCGTGGGCCACGCCTTCCTTGGCGGCCTCCGCGTAATTCGCCACTGCCTCGGCGAGCGTCTTCCCCGGAATGTCGAAGCTGATCGGCAGCGGGCCCACGTTGGTCATGAGCTGCGCTTCGCCGGTATAGACCGTGGAACGCGCCGCATCGGGCGCGCCCGCGCTCGTGACCGGGTGCAGCACGCGCAACATGCCGACCGCGCGGTCCGTGTAGATCTCCTCGCGGTAGAGCGAGGTCGCGTCCATTGTCGGCTGCCCGGTGCGGGCGCCTGGGTCGATGGCCATGGGGAATTCCTTCGCAATGGTTCGAAAACCGTGATTTTACGGGAGTTGAGCGAAGGATTCCCCTCCCTCGCCGGCTTAGCCGGAGGGAGCGCAGGGATCGTTCGGCGATCAATGCGCGCCGGCAGTCGCCGGGCGGAAGAGGTACGAATCGTTCGCGAGTGCGCCCGCCTCGAATCCGGCGGCAAAGCGCTCGGCGCGGGCGCCGTCGCCCGCTGCGCCCCATGCCACGAGCAGCGGCAGGTAGTGCTCCTCGGAGGGATGCGCACGCGCGGCGTCGGGCGCCAGCTCGCGGTAACGGACGAGCGCCGCCGTGTCGCGCGCGGCGAGCCGGTCGTGCAGCCAGTCGGCGAACGCCTGCGCATAATGCATGGGCTCCTGCCGGCGCGGGTTCGCCATCCAGTCGCGCAGATTGTGCGTCGCGTGCCCTGATCCGATGATCAGCACGCCATCGCCGGCGAGCGGCGCCAGGGCGCGGCCAAGCTCGACGTGGCGCGCCGCGCCCAGGCCCGGCTGCAGCGATATCTGAACCGCCGGCACGTCGGCCTCCGGGTACATCCAGGACAGCGGCACCCACGCGCCGTGATCGAGCCCCCGGCAGCCGTTGACGCCGGCGGTGATGCCGGCCTCCTTAAGCAGCGCGACCGCCTCGGCCGCCAGTGCCGGGGCGCCGGCGGCCGGGTAGCGGATCCGATAGAGCTCTTCGGGGAATCCGCCGAAATCGTGGATCGTTTCCGGCTCCGGGTTGCCGGTGAACATCGGCACCGCGGTTTCCCAATGCGCGGAGGCGACCAGCACGGCGCGGGGCCGCGGCAGCGTGCGCGCCAATCGCGCCCACGCGTCGCTCGACGCCGTTCGCCCGACGGCGTTCATCGGCGAGCCGTGCGACAGGAAGAGCGTCGGCAGGCGGGACATGGACGTCGTGAGTCAGTGGTTTCGTGTCGGCAGGTAGAGTCAGGCCGGGCGCGCGACGAGTTGCGGGCGCGACGGACGCAGCGCATAGGCGCCATCGCCCAGCAGCGCCTGCACGACCAGCGTGACGGTCCAGAACGCCGGGTATTCCCAGCCACCGTTCGGCGCGGAGAAGACCCAGCCGTTGCCGGCATGGGCCCAGGTGGCGCCGAGCAGAATCGGCACCAGCGCCAGCGCGACGGCGCGGGTTTGCACGCCCAGGACCAGCAGCACGCCGCCGACGAGCTCGGCCGCGAACGTCGCGTAGCCAAGAATGCCCGGGAGGCCGAGCGATTGGAAGAACTGCGCGGTGCCGGGCAGCGTGAAGACGAAATACTTGAGCAGCGCGTGGGCGATGAACATCGTGCCCAGCGCAAGGCGCAGCACCAGGGCTGCGATGGCGGGATTTCGCGATGCGGTCATGTGGACTCCTTTGGCTCGGTAGGCGCCTCGGGTGGCGCGACGGAACGAAGCATGCGTGTTGTTTGGAGAGGATAAACATGCATAAGAATGAAATACTATTGCTGATTATGCAACAATAAGCGCCGCCCTCATGGACCGCTTCCACGCACTGACCGCCTTCGCCCGCGTCGTCGAGACCGGCAGCTTCGCGCGCGCGGCCGAGCGCCTGGGCGTCTCCGTCTCGTCGGTGTCGCGCCTCGTCGCCGACCTCGAGGCGCATCTCGACGCGCGCCTGCTCAACCGGACGACGCGGCGGCTCTCGCTCACGGAAAGCGGGCAGGCGTTCTTCGAGCGCTGCGTGCAGCTCCTCGCGGATCTCGAGGAGGCCGAGGTCGCGGTCACGGCCGCGTCGATCGTGCCGCGCGGCACGCTTCGTCTCACCTGCTCGGCGACCTTCGGCGCACGCCATCTCGCGCCGGCGATCGCCGCGTTCGCCGCGCGCCACCCGCAGATGCGCTTCGACGTCGAGCTCTCCGAGCGCGTGGTCGATCTCGTCGAGGAAGGCTTCGATCTCGCCGTGCGCGTCGGCGAGACGGGCAGCCAGAATCTTGTCGGCCGCCGGATCGGCACGACGCGCCTCGTCTGCTGCGCCGCACCCTCGTATCTCGCTCGCCACGGCGAGCCGCTGGAGCCCGGGGACCTGACCCGGCACACCTGCCTCACGTACGAGTACGCGGCGAACCGCAACGTCTGGTCGTTTCGCGACGGCAAGGGCGGCGAGCGCCAGATCCGGATCGACGGACCGGTTCACGTCAACAACGGACGCTTCAACGTGGCGCTCGCGGCGGAGGGGCTCGGCATCGCGCGCGAGCCGGACTTCATCGTGGGTCCCGACGTGCGCAGCGGCCGGCTGAAGCCGATACTGTGTCGTTTCGAGCCGCCTCCGCTCAGCATCTATGTGGTCTACCCGAGCCGGCGGCACCTGTCGGCGAAGGTCCGGGCGTTTGCCGATTTCCTGGTCGAGCGGTTTGCGCCGGCGCAATGGGGTCTGCCCTCCGCCGAGGCGCCGCCGCGCCCGCGGCGGAATGCAGGATGAGATCGTCTCTCGCCCGTCCGCCGCGCAACCTGTCCGGAATCCGCCATGACCTTTCGAGCGCTCGCCATCCTGCTGCACTTCGTTGCGCTGCTGTCGCTGGCGGAGGCCGGTGTCGCCGGGGCTGCCGACCCGAACAAGATCCTGCGCCTTGCTTCGCCGGACATCGAGACGCTCGATCCGCATCAGATAAACGACAGCCCGTCGTCGGACGTGGCCGACGCCATTTTCGAGGGTCTCTACGAGTGGGACTACCTCGCGTCCCCGGCGCGGCTGGCGCCGCTCGTCGCCAGCGGCCCGCCCGAGATCACCGACGGCGGGACCGTGTGGACGATCCGGATGAAGTCCGGCATCCATTTCACCGACGATCCGGCGTTCGCGGGCAAGCGGCGCGAGCTGACCGCCGACGATATCGTCTATTCGCTGAAGCGCGCCCTCGACCCCAATCTGCGCCGCGGCGGAGCCCCGCTCATCACCGAACCTTGTCGAGGGCGCGCGCGCGATCGTCGACGCGGCCAGCAAGCCGGGCGCGAAGTTCGACTACGATCGCCCGGTCGCGGGCCTGCGCGCGATCGACCGGCATACGTCCAGCTCCAGCTTGACCGCGCCGAACTATGCCCTCATCGAAGGCTACCTCACGACGGCGGCGGTTGCGCGCGAAGTGGTCGAGGCCGCCGGCGCCGACATCCGCACGCGCCCGGTCGGCACCGGGCCGTTCCGGTTGAAGCAATGGAAGGTCGGCTCGCGCATCGTGCTCGAGGCCAATCCGGACTACGGCCCGGTCCGCTTTCCGGCCAGCGCCGATCCGGCGCACGCGGCGCTCGTGAGCAGCATGCGGGGCAAGTCGCTGCCGCAGGTCGGCGTCGTCGACATCAGCGTCATCGAAGAAGACGGGACGCGCCTGCTCGAATTCGATCGGGGAAAGCTCGATTACGTGGTGCTGCGCAGCGAGATCGCGAACCGGCAGCTGGTGAACGGCAAGGTCAAGCCGGAGTACGCGGCGCGCGGGATCTCGCGCCAGGTTTTCACCGAGCCTTACCTGTTCTCGGTTTACATCAATGTCGCCGATCCGGTCGTTGGCGGGATGGGGAGCGAGCGCGTCGCGCTGCGCCGGGCGATGGCGCTGGCCGTCGACGTCGAGACGCTGATCAGGGTCGTCTACGCGGGCCAGGCGCTGCCGGCGAACCAGCTGATTCCGCCGCGTGTCACCGGCCACGATCCGTCGCTGCCGCCGCGGCCGCCGCACGATCACGCGACGGCCAACGCGCTGCTCGATCGCTTCGGCTACGCGAAGCGCGATCCGGACGGGTACCGCCGCGCTCCCGACGGCAAGCCGCTCACGCTGACGATGTCCCTGCGCACCGCCGCGATCTCGCGGGAGATCCAGACGCTGTGGAAGAAGGACATGGATGCGATCGGGCTGCGCATGAAATACCGGTTGACGCCGTTCCAGGAGGTGATCAAGGAACTCGAGGCCGGCAATTTCCAGCTCTACTTCGGCGGGTATGGAGGTTCGCCGTCGGGATTCGGGGAACTGGTCCAGCTCTACGGCCCGGAGCCGCCGACCGTGAACCCGAGCCGATTCCATTCCGGCGAATACGACCGCGCGATGGAGGAGTTCCTGCGCAGCCCCGCGGACGCGGGGCAGATCGCCGCCGCGCGCAGGATGTGGGACATCGCGCGGACGTACGTGCCGATCATTCCGCTCATCTTCCGCCTCGAAAGCGATTTCGTGCAGCCGTGGGTGCAGGGGTTCAGCCCGCCGGTGTTCAAGACGTACTGGAAGTACCTCGACATCGACCTCGCGCGCCGGCGGGAGAGTGTGAGATGACGACGCCGGCGAGGAAAGCCGATCGCGCTGCGTCCGACGCTCCTTCGGCGCATGCCACCGGTTCGCACCTGCGGACAAAGCGCGAACAGGCACTGCCTGAACAACAGGGGCGTCAGTGCAGCCTCTCCGGCGCGCCGCAGCATTGCTTGAACTTCTTCCCGCTGCCGCAGGGGCAGGGATCGTTGCGCCCGATCTTCGGCGACTCGCGGCGTACCGTCTGCGGGGGATTGCGCAGCGCCTTCCAGTACTCGCGCACCTCGACGATGGCGTCCCCGAGCGTGTCCTCGCAGGACTTGACGAGATCGCGCCACTCCGCGGGCCGGAACTGGCGCTTCTCCTTTTCCGGCAACTCGCCCGCGAGCACGACGAACGGAAACAGCAGCTCGTCCACTTCGTCCGGGTCGCCCGCTTCATGCCAGGCCGGCATGGCGGCGTCGACGCCTTCGAGGTATCCGGCGCACCACGTCGCAAGGTCCTCTCCACCGTCCTCGCGCCGATAAAGCAGGAGCGCGAAATCGTCGGTCGCGGCGGCGTGCACGCACTGGTTGTAATAGCGCATGACGAGTTCCAGCACCTGCTGCGCCTGATCGACGTTCTCGTAGCGCGGATCCTCGCCCAGCGCGACCGGCAGCCAGCGCGACGGCAACACGGGATCGGGCGCGGCTGCGAGCGCGAAGAAGAGGCCCTGCAGCGCATCGAGCGGCATCGCGTCGTCGTGAAACGCGTCGGAGCCGAGGAGCGTCTCGAGTGCATCGAGCTCCTCCTGCGACAGCGGTGCTGCTTGCGACGTGGATGTCATCGGCATTGCGCCATTCAGGGAGAACGACGCCGGGTCCGGCGTCAAGCAGCGATTATGAGGTAATCTGCGGGCGTCCGAATTCCTCAGCTTGCCGTTTGCCGATGAGACTTGCCGCCCTGCGAGGATCCACCCGGTTTCGCGCCGTCGTCGCGCTGATCTTGATCGCGGGGTCGTTGGGCGGGTGCGTGGCGCTCGAACTGAAGGAGCGCGAGCTCCTCTTTCGTCCCACGCGCGAAGCGGCGGGCTGGTACAGCGGCATGCCCGACGGGGTGCAGGAAATCTACCTCCCCGTCGGCGCGCCGGATGCCGGCGAGCGAATCCACGCGTGGTGGTGGCCCGCGGACGATCCCGGGGCGCCCGTCGTCTACTATCTCCACGGCGTGCGCTGGAACCTCACCGGCCAGCTCAACCGCATGTCCCAGCTGCGGCGCTTCGGCTTCTCGGTGTTCGCCATCGACTACCGCGGCTTCGGCAAGAGCGATGGCGAGTTGCCGAGCGAGGCCTCCGTGTACGAGGACGCCCACGCGGGCTGGCAGTGGCTGTCCGCGCGCGAGCCCGATGCGTCGCGGCGGTACATCTATGGCCACTCGCTCGGCGGCGCGGTCGCCATCGATCTGGCCGCAAATCTTCCCGGCGACGCCGCGGGCGCGAAGGGACTCATCGTGGAGTCGTCGTTCACGTCACTGTCCGAGGTGGTGTCGGAGATGGGTTACGGCTGGGTGCCCGCGCGCATGCTGCTGACGCAGAAGTTCGACTCGATCGAGAAGATCCGGCAGATCCGGATACCGGTGCTGATCGTGCACGGCGCTGACGATCGGTATGTGCCGCCGCGTCTGAGCGAGGCGCTCTACGCGGCGGCCCCGCCGCCCAAGAAGCTGTTGCTGATCCCGAACGGAACACACAACAACAGCTCGTGGACGGGTGATGCCGATTATCGACGGGCCTTGCGGGAGCTCTTCGGGCCGGTCGGCGCGGGATCGGTCGATCCCGGGGAGTCCGTCGTTGTCTTGCGCCCTGCGGGCGGGATGGCGCCGGTCAACCGGGGGCCGGGCCCGGGCGTTCTGGAATCGATGGGCATGGAAAGATAGACCGAACTCGCCCCGCATCGGCGGGTCGAACAGGTTATGCAGGTCCCGAGGGGAAAATCATGAAGAAACTTGCACTTGCGCTGGCTCTGATCGGTGCCGCCGCGTTTGCCAGCGACATCGCCGTGGCCCAGGGACGTGGAGGTGGTGGCGGCGGTGGCGGTGGCGGCGGATCGCCGGGCGGCAGCATGCGCGGCGGCGGTGGATCGTCGGGTGGTGGTGGCTGGCAGGGTGGTGGGTCCGGCGGCAGCTGGCGCGGTGGCGGGTCCGGCGGCAGCTGGTCCAATGGCGGTTGGCATGGCGGCGGCTGGCATGGCGGCGGCTGGCAAGGGAGCCGTTGGCATGGCGGCGGCTGGTCCAACAGCGGATGGCGTGGCGGCTGGTGGGGCCCGAACGTCGGCGTCGTCGTGGGTGGCCCAGGCTTCTGGGGCTGGGGTGGGGGCTGGGGTTGGGGAGGCTGGGGCTGGGGCGGCTGGGCCCCGTGGCCAACCACCGTCACGGCGTCGTTTCCAATCGTTACAAACGTTTCGACCTTCCCGGTGGCCTCCAGCGCGTTCGAGGTAGGGGCTTCCGGAGCGTTTCTGCCCGCCCCGCAGCAACCGGTCGTCAATCCCTCGAATTTCTGGTACTACTGCACCGATCCCGCGGGTTACTTCCCGTACGTCCAGAATTGCTCCAGACCCTGGATGCAGGTCGTGCCGCAGAACGTCCCCGGCACGCAGATCGCCCCGGCGTCGCAATGACAGGGCTGTTGAGGATCTCGCCATGAGTGTGCGCTCACTAGTTGTTCCGTCGTTGGCTGTGGCTCTTCTGGCCGGCTGCGTGACGGTTCCCACCGGCCCGGCGGTGATGGTGATGCCGGGAGCGCAGAAGAGCTTCGACCAGTTCCGCGTTGACGATGGCGATTGTCGCAATTACGCCCAGGCTGTTCTGGGCGGGCCGAACGCCGCACAGCCGGCCAACGACGCCGCCGCGGCAAATGCCGTGGCAGGGGCCGCCCTCGGCGCCGCCGCCGGCGCCATTCTGGGGTCGGTGACCGGCCATGCGGGCAACGGCGCGGCGATCGGCGCGGGCACGGGACTGCTCTTTGGCAGCGCGGCGGGCAGCAATTCCGCCGGCTATTCGTCGTATGCGCTGCAAAGGCAATATGACGTCGCGTACCTGCAATGCATGTATGCGAGGGGCAATCAGGTGCCGGGGCAGGTGGCCTACCGCGTCGCGGCGCCGGCGCCGCGCACCCCGGTCTACAGCTATCCGCCGCCGAACTATCCGCCGCCGAACGTCGCTCCGGGCAATTACCCTCCGCCGAACTACCCGCCGCCGAACGTCGCTCCGGGCAATTACCCGCCGCCGAACTATCCGCCGCCGAATTAGCCGTCGGCGGGTTGACCCGGTGCCGAAACCGGCGCCGGGTTGAGCAACGGCGGTTCCGCGGATCACCCGGATACCGGTTCGCCCTGAGCCCTCGAACGCGAAGGCGCTCGCCGCTTCGAGCTCGCTGGAGTACCTTCGCGCTGCGCGCTCCGGTATTCGCCCTTGGGGCGGCCCGGCGGGCTCACGCGTGCGTCATCCGCCGCCCGTGTTCGCGCGTGGCATGGAAGCCCACTTTCGGCCAGCGCTCCATCGTCACCTGCAGGTTGTATTTGTTGGTCGCGAGGAACACCGGGTTGCCGTCGACATCGGTCGCGAGTGCCGCCGCCTGTTCGCGCTCGAAGTTGCGCCGCGCGTTCTCGTCGGGAAAGGTGAGCCACCGCGCGGTGGAGATGTTGGCGGTTTCGTAGATTGCGTCGACCTTGTACTCCGTTGCGAGCCGGTGGGCGACGATCTCGAACTGCAGCGGCCCCACGGCGCCCAGCAGCAGCGCGCCGCCGTGCGTCGCCTCGAACACCTGGATCGCGCCTTCCTCGCCGAGCTCGCGCAATCCCTTCGCCAGCGGCTTCGACTTGAACGGGTCGCGTGGCCGCGCGACGCGAAAGAGCTCGGGCGCGAAGTACGGGATGCCCTTGTAGTCCAGCGTTTCGCCTTCGGTCAGCGTGTCGCCGATCGACAGCTGCCCGTGGTTGTGGATGCCGATGATGTCCCCGGCCACGGCATCCTCGCTCGCCACCCGCTCGTTGGCCATGAACGTCAGCACGTTCCCGAGCTTCATCTCGCGGTCGCTGCGCAGGTGGCGCACCTTCATCGCGGGCCGGTAGCGGCCCGAGCAGACGCGAAAGAACGCGATCCGGTCGCGGTGCTTCGGATCCATGTTCGCCTGGATCTTGAACACGAAGCCCGAAAACGCGGGCTCGGCCGGCTGCACGATACGCGCGCCGCCGTCGCGCGACTGCGGCGGCGGCGCCCAGTCGATCAGCGCCTTCAGGATTTCCTGCACGCCGAAATTGTTGATGCCCGAGCCGAAGAACACGGGCGTCTGCCGGCCCGCCAGGAATTCGACCAGCTCGAACGGGTGGCTCGCCGCGCGGATGAGCTCGACGTCGTGCCGCACGGCGGCCATCTCGCCCGGGAAGAGCGCATCGAGGCGCGGGTTGGCGAGTCCTTCGATCAGCTCGCCGTCGGCGCTCACGCGCTCTTCGCCCGGCGTGAATCGCTGCAGCCGCTCGCCGATGAGATCGAACACGCCGCGAAAGCTCTTGCCCATGCCGATCGGCCAGCTCACCGGCGCGCAGTCGATGCCGAGCACCGCCTCGATCTCCTCGAGCAGCGCCACCGGCTCGCGCACCTCGCGGTCCATCTTGTTCACGAACGTGATGATCGGCGTCGCGCGGAGCCGGCAGACTTCCAGCAGCTTGATCGTCTGCGCCTCGACGCCTTTCGCGGCGTCGATCACCATCACCGCCGCGTCGACGGCCGTGAGCACGCGATAGGTGTCCTCCGAGAAGTCCTCGTGGCCGGGCGTGTCGAGCAGATTGATCGTGTGGCCCGCGTAGTCGAACTGCATCACGGAGCTCGTCACCGATATCCCGCGCTGCTTCTCCACCTCCATCCAGTCCGACGTGGCGTGGCGCCGGCTCTTGCGCGACTTGACGGTGCCCGCCATCTGGATCGCGCCGCCGTAGAGCAGCAGCTTCTCCGTCAGCGTCGTCTTGCCGGCGTCCGGGTGGGAGATGATCGCGAACGTCCGGCGCCGGGCAACGTCGCGCACGAGATCGGCAGGGAAGGAGGTCGTATTCATCGTTTCGGGGCAGGTCAGGCGGTGGCCCACGCGCCGGCTGCAGGAAAGCAAACGCCGCCGGCCGATGGCGGCGGGCGGCGAGCAGAGCGCCGATTATAGCAGCCGGCGACGGACACCGTCGTCGCGGCTACTCTTTCTTGCCGGCCTCGTAGAGCGACGGCGTCACCCGTGCGTGGGCGAGGTATTCGCGCAGGTGCAGGACATCCTGCCGGCCGAGCGTGTTGCCGCCGTGCGGCCGATGCAGGACGCCTTCATGTCCGTTGAGCTTCATGCGCACGCGGGTGCCGGACAGCGATTCCACGCTCGCGCCCAGATGGCGCAGCAGGGACTCGATCTCCCGCCACTGGATATTGCCGCTTATCGGATCGTGGAATATTGCGCGGATCAGATTGTCGTGCTTGTGGCTCATGGAAGAGGGCAGGGAAGATTGCCGAGCGGCCATGGAATCCATCGGCCCGGGTGCAATTTTATCCGGCATCGCCACGACTGCATAGCCGGAGCAGGCAGGTAGTCGCTAGACTGTCGTCGCCAACCGCTCACCCTGATTTCCGCCATGATGGCCGAGCCCCCCCGACTGATCGCACATCTCGACATGGACGCCTTCTACGCGTCGGTCGAGCTGTTGCGCTATCCGGAGCTCAAGGGCCGGGCGGTCGTCATCGGCGGTGGCCGGCGGCACCCGCCGGGGGTCGCGCCGGGCTCCGGCAGCGATCGGCCGATCCGCACCTTCGCGACGTTGCGCAACTACGCGGGTCGCGGCGTCATCACGACGGCGACCTACGAGGCGCGCGCGCTCGGCCTTCATTCGGCATTGGGATTGATGAAGGCGGCGCAGCTCGCGCCGGACGCCGTGCTGCTGCCCACCGATTTCGACGCCTACCGGAAATACTCGCGGCTCTTCAAGGATGCCGTGCGCGCGATCGCGCCGCGGATCCAGGACAACGGAATCGACGAGATCTATGTCGATCTGACGAATGTGCATCCGGCGAAGTCCGCAACTTTTGCGCGCGAGCCGGAGCACGATGCCTGGGAGCGCGCCCGCATCGTCGCGTCGGCGGTCAAGGATGCCGTGCGCGCGGCCACCGGGCTGTCCTGCTCGATCGGCGTCGCGTCGAACAAGCTCGTTGCCAAGATCGCCTCCGAGCTCGACAAGCCGGACGGATTGACGGTCATCCGTGCCGGTGATTTCGAGCGCCGCATCTGGCCGCTGCCCGCGCGCAGGATCAACGGCATCGGGCCGAAGTCGAACGCGAAGCTCGAGGCGCTCGGCGTGCGCACGATCGCGGAGCTCGCCGCCGCCGACCCGGCGTGGCTGGTCGAGCATTTCGGGCGCGCGCACGGCGCCTTCATGCACGATGCCGCGCACGGCCGCGACGACCGGGACGTCGTCACGGTGAGCGAGCCGAAATCGATCAGCCGCGAGACGACGTTCGAGCGCGATCTTTCCGCCACGCGCGATCGCGCGGAGCTCTCGCGCATCTTCACCGCGCTGTGCACGGGCGTGAGCGACGACCTGAAGCGCAAGGGGTACCTCGGCAAGACCATCGGCCTCAAGCTGCGCTACGACAATTTCCGGACCGTGACGCGTGACTCCACCCTCGACTGGCCGACCGACGATGCGCGCGCGATCCGCCGCGCGGCCGGCGAATGCCTGAAGCGCGTGCCGCTCGACCGGCGCATCCGCCTGCTGGGCGTGCGTGCCGGCGCGCTGGTTGCCGCGGCGGCCGTCGGCCCTGCGCCGCAAGCGGAGCATGCCGACCCGACGCCGTCATTGTTCGACGCAGCGGGATGGGAGTGATTTGCGCCGATCGCCGACACGGGTAGCATGCGCCATTGCGGCGTCGATTCCCGGCCCGCCCGTCGTCCGAGGACCTTCATGCCAGCCGCAAACATATTGCAGACCATCGGCAATACGCCGCACATCCGCGTCAACCGCCTGTTCGGGCCCGCGGCCAGCGTCTGGATCAAGTCCGAGCGCGCGAACCCCGGCGGCTCGATCAAGGATCGCATCGCGCTGTCGATGGTCGAGGACGCCGAGGCGACCGGGAAGCTCGTGCCGGGCGGGACGATCATCGAGCCCACCTCGGGCAACACGGGCATCGGCCTCGCGATGGTCGCCGCGGTCAAGGGCTACAAGCTGATGCTCGTGATGCCGGACAGCATGTCGGTCGAGCGGCGGCGGCTGATGCTGGCCTACGGCGCGACGTTCGTGCTGACCCCGCGCGCCGAGGGCATCAAGGGCGCGATCGCCAAGGCGGAGGAACTCATCGCGGCCACGCCGAACTCCTGGATGCCGCAGCAGTTCGACAACCCTGCCAACATCGAGGTCCACGTGCGGACGACCGCGCGCGAGATCCTCGCCGATTTCCCGACGGCCTCGACGCGCTGATCACGGGTGTGGGCACCGGCGGGCACCTCACCGGCTGCGCGCGGGTGCTGAAGAACGCATGGCCTGCGCTCAAGGTATTCGCCGTCGAGCCGACGCAATCGCCGGTGATCTCCGGCGGAGCGCATAGCCCGCATCCGATCCAGGGCATCGGCGCAGGCTTCATCCCGAAGAACCTGGACACTTCGCTGCTCGACGGCGTCATCACCGTCGAGGCGGAGGCCGCGCGGGAAATGGCGCGGCGCGCCGCGCGCGAGGAAGGCATGCTCGTCGGCATCTCGTCCGGCGCGACGCTCGCGGCGATTGCGCAGAAGCTGCCGGACCTGCCGGCGGGAAGCCGCGTGCTGGGCTTCAATTACGACACGGGCGAGCGGTACCTGTCGATCGAGGGATTTCTGCCTGCCTGACCCTGTTGCGCATTACGCCGGCCGGCGCGTGTGCCAGTCGGTCGCCTCCTGAAATGCCCGTCCGATGCGCACCAGCGTCGCGTCTGCGAAGGCCGCGCCCATGACCTGCACGCCGATGGGCAATCCTTCCGCCGAGAATCCCGCCGGCAGCGAGAGCGCGCACGCGCCGAGATAGTTGGCCGTTCGGGTCCACGTCGCGAGCGGCGTCGTGGCTTCGTCGACGTTTGCGAGTGGCGTTGCAGTGATCGGCAGTGTCGGCGTCAGCAGTGCGTCGCGGTCGCGCATCCAGTCTGCGAATTGCGCCATGGCGCGCTGCCGTGCGGCCAGCAGATCGATGTAGTCGGCCGCGCTCACCGCCTTCCCGCCGAGCACGCGCTGGCGCACCCACGGATCGATGTCGAGGCTCGAGTCCTCGATGTAGGCACGATGCAGTGCGTACGCCTCGGCCGCGATGATCCGCCCGTTGCGCACCATCATGTCGTCGAAATCGAGTGGGAAAGGCCCTTCGTCGACTCGCGCGCCCAGCTCGCGGAGCGCGACGATCGCTGCCTGATATGCGCGAATCACGTCGGGCAGCGTGTATGCGGGGAAGGCTTCCGGCGCGAGGGCGGTGACGCGCACGCCGCGAATGTCGGCCTCCCCGGCAAGGGCTGCCTCGAGGTCGCCGCGCGGCGCGGCGAGCGTTGCCGGATCGCGGGGGTCGGGCCCGGACATGGCCGCGGTGAGCCGCGCGGCGTCCTCGACGGTGCGCGCGAGCGGACCGATCGAGTCCAGCGTGCCGGACAGCGGGACGGCGCCGTAGAGGCTGACGCGGCCATAGGTCGGTTTCAACCCGGTGATGCCGCAGAGCGCCGCCGGGATGCGGATCGATCCGCCGGTGTCCGAGCCGATTGCCGCGGGGCACAGACCTCCCGCCACCGCGACCGCAGAGCCGCTCGACGAGCCGCCGGCGACGCGGTGCGTCGCGTTGTCCCACGGATTCCACGGCGCGCCCATCGGCTGGTTGCGGCCCCAGCCACCGAACGCGAATTCGACCATGTGCGTCTTGCCGAGCGGGATCATTCCCGCGGTTCTGAGGCGTTCGACGGCGGTCGCCGTGTGATCGGAGATCCGGCCGCGCCAGCTCTTCGAGCCGGCCGTGGTCTGGCGGCCTTCGATGTGGAAGAGGTCCTTCAACGCGATCGGCAGCCCCGCGAGCGGACCGGGCGCGGACTTGACCCGCCGTTCCCGGTCGGCCGCGTCGGCCGCTGCGAGCGCGTCGTCGCGGTAGACGTCGACGAACGCGTGCAGATGGGGATCGAGGGCGTCGATGCGCGCGAGACACGCCGCGACGATCGCGCGCGAGCTCGTTTCGCCGCGCGCGAGCATCCGCGAGAGTTCACTCAATGAACGGAAAGGGAGGTCATCGGACATGGGATTCGCCGGGGTCGAAGAAGAGGCGGGGCACGGGTCGTGTCGGCTCGGGCATCAGTATGCCGCCGGAACCGCCGTCCGGGAATCGGGTGCGGCCGAAGGCGAGCGCAGTACTGTTGCTTCACGCGCATCCGGGCGGAGCCGACATGATCTATACTTTGATCGTGTTTGGAAGCAGTGCGACCCGGAGGGTCATCCGGGCCGCCGGAGCAGAGGAAATGGAACCACTGGTATTGACGGTCGACATCGGAGGGCTGCCGCAGGCCTGGGTCGAGCTCCAGGAGGCAATCACCTATCACGCCAAGCAGATGGTCGCGTGGTCGGTGGGCCGCGAGGTCCGCGAGTTCCGCGGCGGCTGGCAGAAGAACGGCGTGCGCTCGCGCATCGCGACGCGCTCGATTCTCGCGATCAAAGGCAGCAACGCGGGTGCGCATCGACATGCGCCGGGCCTCACCAATCAGATGCTGTTCGTGCGCGACCGGCAGGTGTGCGCGTACTGTGGTGGCCGGTTCATGGTCCGCGATCTATCGCGCGACCACGTCGTGCCCGTGTCCCGCGGCGGCAAGGATGCCTGGACCAACACGGTGACGGCCTGCCGGAGCTGCAACACGCGCAAGGGCGGACGCGCGCCGGAACAGGCCGGCATGCCGCTGCTGTACGTGCCCTACGTGCCCAACCGGCACGAGCACTTCATCCTCCGCAACCGGCGCATCCTCGCCGACCAGATGGAATATCTGCTGGCCGGCGTGCCGAAGTCGAGCCGCCTGCACGTGGACGAGGGACGCGCCGCGCGCGCCTGAGCGGCGCCCTTCCGGAGCAGCGGCACGACGGCTGCGGTGCCCCGCGCCCGCCCGAACCTCTGCCGGGCAGGAGATAGGCAATGAACGTGTCAACCGAGCGCATCGACGTATTGGTCAGCGAAGTCGGTCCCCGCGACGGGCTGCAAAGCGTCAAACGCGCAATGCCGACAGCGGTCAAGCACCGCTGGATAGCGGCCCTGGCGGACGCGGGGCTTCGGGAAATCGAAGTCGGCTCGTTCGTGTCGCCGAAACTGCTGCCGCAGATGGCCGATGCAGCCGAAGTCGTGCACGAGGCCGTGCAGATTCCCGGGCTCACGGTATTGGCGCTGGCGCCGAATTTCAAGGGTGCCGAGCGCGCCTTCGCCGCCGGCGTCCACAAGTTGACGATGCCGGTATCGGCATCCCGCTCGCACAGCATGTCGAACATCAGAATGACGCCCGAACAGGCCATCGATGAAGTGGCGCGTGTCTGCGCGCTCCGTGACGGCATTTCGGCCGATCGTCGCCCCGGCGTGGAAGTGGGCATCTCCACAGCGTTCGGCTGCACGATGGAAGGGGCCGTGGCGGAGGACTGGGTGATGGCGATGGCGGTCATGCTTGCGCGCGCCGGCGCCGATTCGATCGGTCTGTCCGACACCACGGGCTACGCGAATCCCGTTCAGGTCAGGCGGATGTTCCTGCGGCTGCGAACGGAGATCGGCGACAAGACGGGAGGAGCCCATCTGCACAACACGCGCGGGCAGGGGCTCGCCAACGTCGTTGCCGCCCTGGATGCAGGCATCTCGACGTTCGATTCGTCACAGGGCGGTCTTGGCGGATGTCCCTATGCGCCTGGCGCGACCGGCAACATCGTCACCGAAGACCTGGTCTTCCTGCTGGAAGCCATGGGCTTGCGCACGGGCATCGACCTCGAGCGCCTGATTGCGGCACGCCGGATCATTCACGAGGGGCTGCCCGATGAACCCCTTTACGGCCACGTTCCCGACGCCGGGTTGCCGAAAGGATTCTCCCCGGCGTCCCGGGCAAGGGATGTCGCATCTGGCGCGAATGGCGACCGCGGCGGGACTTGAAAGGATGGAAGACGCCAATTGGAACGAACGCCGGATCAAGGTTCGGCATCCGCATGTCGGTGCGAGCGCGGCGCCGCCACCGGGGTCAACAGAATGGGTGGTCAAATGAACGAGGAAAAGATCCCGGTACGCGTCACCAGCAGCGGCCAGACGCTCCACGTGGTCGTCCTGAACAAGCGCCTGGACGTGATCCAGGTCGTGCTCGGGGAGGGCGTCCACAGCGTGCGCTGTGACTTGATGCCGACACGCAACACGCTGGCGTACGTCGGCAACGCGATGGGGCGCGAGATCGTCTACGAGCGCAGTCGCGCGGACGTGAAGGCGGACCTGGCGCGCGCCGCGGGCTTTCAGGACTTCAAGCGGTAACGCAGCCGCCCGGTGCGGCGACGGGGGTTGCGCGAAGCCAACGCCGGCGCGAAAACTCGGCTCGGCATGGGCGGGTCAGCTGCACTCGCGGTGCCGGACCTTGCAAATGCCCAGCACCTCATCCGGATCGCGTTTCCACCAGTTGCTGGCGGAGAAGATCTCCACCTCGTGGAAGCCGCGGTAGCCGCCGGCCTCCATCCACGAGCGCAGCAGGCGCAGATCGATGACGCCGTCACCCATCATGCCGCGGTCGGTAAGCAGATCCCGGGTCGGCACCAGCCAGTCGGAGATGTGGTAGGCGAGGAGCCGCGACGGGCTGCTGCCACCGGCGCGCTCGATCTCGCGCTTGAGGTGGGGATCCCACCACACGTGGTAGGCGTCGACGGCGATGCCAAGCCCCGCGCCCAGCTCGTCGCAGAGATCGTTGGCGTGCTCCATCGTGTTCACGCACGCGCGGTCGGCGGCGTACATCGGGTGCAGCGGCTCGATCGCGAGCGCCATGCCCGCCGGGCGCGCATAGCCGAGGAGCTCGCCGATGCCGTCGCGCACCATTTCGCGCGCGCCGGCAAGATCCTTCGATTCGATGGTGCCGGCGCGATTCTTCGGCAGTCCCCCCACGACGAGAATGAGGCATCGCGCGCCCAGGGCGAGCGCCTCGTCGACCGCGCGCCGGTTGTCGTCCTGCGCCGCGCGCCGGCCTTCGCGGTCCGGGGCCGGGAACATTCCGCCGCGGCAATAGCCGGTGACCGTGAGTCCGGCGTCGCGTATGCGCCGCGCCGAATCCTTCAGCCCGGCGGCTGCCACCTGGTCCCGCCAGGGCGCGATGCCGCGAATGCCATGGCGGGCGCAGCCGGCGATGGCCTCCGGCAGCGTCCACTGCTGCCGCACCGTCGCGGTGTTGAGCGAAAGGAGATTGGCGTCGGGTTCGTTCATGGAGTCGGCTTTCGCTCGTCGCCGCGCGCGATTGCCAGCGCGCGGGTGGTGGTGTGGTACTTGGCGATCATGCCGGGCACCTCCCAGTCGGGCAGGGTTCCCTTTTCCACGCAGGCGAGGAATTCTCCGGCAACCTGCGCGAAATGGGCCTCGTGACCGACGTGATAGGACGCCGGAACGATGACCTGCCAGCGGTCGCCCGTGCGTTCGACATCGATGCCGGGATACGTCGCGCGCACCTGGTCCAGCGCATCGGCAAGCGCGGATGCCACGTCCGCCGCGCCGGTTGCCGTGACGGGCTCGATGTACAGGACCGGCTGCCAGGCCTCGGCCGGCCCCTGCCGGATCACGAGATTCGCTTTCGAGCCCCGCAGCACGGAGAAATGCGTGTCGCCCGCACCCGCCGGCGCCTCGAACTTCCAGAGCACCGATACTTTCGCGTGCACGCCCTTGATGCGGTAGTCGATCTCGCCGTTGGCGTACGTGTGCAGATTGCCGTCGGCCTGCACGTCCTTGCGCAGGAAATCGGGACAGGTCGGCAACTGCGTGACCTGCGTGAACTGCGTCGGGCTGATCACGGTGGGCCAGCGCTTCGCGCTCAGAATCTCGATGTCCTTCGCGAAATCCAGGATCTCGCCGGGGAAGCACTCCCACTGCACGAGATCGACGAGGTGCGTGGTGATGTCGACGAGGCCTTCGCCCTGCTGCGCCACGTCGAAGAACCACGCCGGGCGCTTGACCGGCGCGCCGGAGACCTGCTTGGAAAAGTGGTGCACGCTCTCCTTGACGACGGCCGGCTCGCGCACGGAGCCCTGCAGCAGTTCCCCGAACACGGAGGGAATCCGCGAGAACGCCTTCTGCAGCATCGTGGTGATCTCGTGCCGCTCGGTCATGATGTCCCAGAGCAGCACGCCACGGGCCCTGGCATCGGCGAACGCTCGCTGCAGCGAGGCGAAGCCCGCGGTGTCGATGGCCATCGGCTTGTCGGCGAGCACGTGCATGCCGGCGGCCACCGCGCGGGTCACGAATTCGGCCTTGCGCTGGTTGTTGCCCGCGATGACGACAACGTCGCCGGCCCTCTCGGCGCTGAACCGGTCCAGGAAATCGGCGCCGGCATGGACCTGCATTCGCCACGCCGTCGGGGCTTCGGCGCGCGCGTTGTAGCTTGCCACCTTCTGCAGATAGTCGGCGAGGTCGGGGCCTTCCTCGGCATAGACGTGCACCGTGGCGTCGACGTTCGGATACATCGTCTTCTGCAGCAGCGCCGCGTGGAAATGGCCGGGGGCGAGCACGATCAGTTTCATGGCGAATCAGGCCTCCCTTGGGGGGCAGCGAACACCAGGCCGAAGGCCGCAGGACAGCCGAAGGCTGGTCCCGCGCAGCGGGATGCGGCTCTGCCGCACACAGTGAGCGTAGGGGTACATCATCCCTCGATGCCGTGCACCCGGAGGAACGCGCGCATTCTCTGCGCCGCGAGGTCCGGGTCGCGCAGCAGCCCGGCGGCATCGGCGAGCCGGAACAATTCCGACAGGTGGAGGAGGCTGCGCGCGCTCTGCTGTCCGCCCACCATCGTGAAATGCGACTGATGGCCGTTGAGCCACGCCAGGAACACCACGCCCGTCTTGTAGAAACGGGTCGGCGCGGCGAAGACATGGCGGGACAACGGCACCGTCGGCGCGAGAATGGCGTCGAACCGGGCGCGATCGCCGGCGGCGAGCGCGGTCAGCGCCGCGGACGCGGCGGGCGCGATCGCATCGAAGATGCCGAGGAGCGCGTCGGAGTGGCCGGACGCGTCGCCGCCGATCAGCGCGGCGAAGTTGAAGTCGTCGCCCGTGTACATGCGCACGCCCTGCGGCAGGCGCGCGCGCAAGGCGATTTCCTTGGCCGCGTCGAGCAGCGACACCTTGACGCCGTCCACCTTCGCCGCATTGGCGTTGATCACCGCGGCGCAGACGGCGGTGGCGCGCGCGTGGTCCGGGTCGCTCGCGAGGCCGCCCGCGCCGACCCAGTAGCCGGCGAGCGCGGGGTCGAACATCTCGCCCAGCCAGTGCAGGATGACCGGCGCGCGCACCTGTGCCAGCACGCGTCCGTAGACGAGCGCATAGTCATCGGGCGAGCGCGCGCAGGCCGCGAGCCCCCGGCTTGCCATCAGGATGATGCGGCCGCCGGCCGCCTCGATCGCGGCACACTGCTCCTCGTAGGCGGCGATGACCCCGTCCAGCGTGCAATTCGCGCCGGGCGGAAGGTGGTCCGTGCCGGCTCCCGAGAAGACGACCGCACCCGGAATGCTCCGCGCTTCGTTCACCGAGCGGCGGATGAGCTCGAGCGAAGTCGGCCAGTCGAGCCCCATGCCTCGCTGCGCGGTGTCCATCGCTTCGGCCACGCCGAAGCCGTGCGACCACAGATGGCGACGGTAAGCGAGCGTCGCGTCCCAGTCGACGGCGGTGCCGACCCACGGGTCGATCGCGGCGAGCGGGTCGGCGACGACGTGCGCCGCGGCGAACGCGACGCGATTCCAGCGCGGCGCGCCCGACGGCACGGGCCAGCGAACCGCGGCACGCAGCGTGAATGGCGCGAGCGTGCCGCCGGCCTGCGGGAGTTTCAGGGTCGTCATGGCGATCCTCGGCTAGGCCACGAGCGGCCGGGACGTCGACGAAGCGCCGTTCCCGCCAGCTCTGCCAGCCGAGCTCGGCGAGCTGCACGCCCTTCGCGCCTTCCAGCAGGTTCCACTGGAAGGGACCGCCGTCGACAACGTGCCGCAGAAACAGCTCCCATTCGACCTTGAACGCGTTGTCGTAGGTGCGGTTGGCCGGGACGAGCTGCCAGTCGTCGTGGAAGTCGATGGCTTGCGGCACGTCCGGATTCCACACGGGCCGCGGCGTCGCCGTGCGCGGCTGGATGCGGCAGTCGGTCAGTCCGGCCACGGCCGAGCCGAGCGTGCCGTCGACGTGGAACGTGACGAGGTCGTCGCGGCGCACGCGCGTGCACCACGAGCTGTTGATCTGGGCGATGACGCCGTCGGCGAGCTCGAAGGTCGCGTAGGCGGCGTCCTCGGCGGTGGCCGCGTACGGCTTGCCGTCCTCGTCCCACCGCTGCGGGATGTGCGTTGCGCCGAGGCACAGCACGCTCTTCACCGCGCCGAACAGGTTGTCGAGGACGTAGCGCCAGTGGCACAGCATGTCGACGATGATGCCGCCGTCGTCCTCCTTGCGGTAGTTCCACGACGGCCGCTGCGCGGGTTGCCAGTCGCCCTCGAAGACCCAGTAGCCGAACTCGCCGCGCACCGAGAGGATGCGGCCGAAGAAGCCCGAGTCGATCAGCATCTTCATCTTCAGCAGGCCCGGCAGCCACAGCTTGTCCTGCACGACGCCGTGTCTCACGCCCGCGGCCTCCGCTCGTCGATAAAGGTCGAGTGCCTCGGCGAGCGTCGGCGCCACCGGCTTTTCCGTGTAGATGTGCTTGCCTGCGGCGATGGCCTTCCTGATCAGTTCCGGCCGCCGGCCGGTCGACGCGCTGTCGAAGTAGATCGCGTCGTCCTTGCCGGCGAGCGCGGCGTCGAGATCGGTCGTGTGGCGCTCGATGCCGTGCGCCTGCGCGAGGGCCGCCACCTTGGCCGCGTTGCGTCCGACGAGGATCGGGTCCGGCATGATCCGCCGCCCCGGCCCGAGCGGAACGCCACCCTGACTGCGGATCGCGTTGATCGAGCGGACGAGATGCTGGTTCGTGCCCATGCGGCCGGTGACGCCGTTCATGATCACGCCGATACGGATGGTTTCCACGTTGCGGGACTCCGGGAACGGTCAGGGTGAGGAAGCGGGCGCTGCGGCCTTGCCGGTCAGGCGGGCAAGCCCGCGTCCGACCGCCGGGACCTTGAGCAGGACGACCAGCACGATCGTGATCCAGAGCACGGCCGAGATCGGCCGCGTGAAGAACGGCGTGAGGTCGCCGTCGGAGAGCACGAGCCCGCGCCGGAAGCCCTTCTCCATCAGGTCGCCGAGCACCATCCCCAGCACCAGCGGCGCCACCGGATAGTGCATCCGGCGCAGCGCGTAGCCCAGCACGCCGAAGCCCAGCATCACCCAGACGTCGAACAGGCGCTGCGAGATCGCGTACGAGCCGACGACGCACAGCACGAAGATGATCGGCAGGATGATCGGCTTCGGGACCATCAGCACCTTGATCAGCAGCTTGGTGAGCGTGAGGCCGTAGATCAGGATGCCGATCGTCGCGAACATCATCATCGCGACGACGTCGTAGACGAACGTCGGCGCCTCGATCATGATCATCGGACCCGGCCGCACGCCGTGGATCAGCATCGCCGCCATCAGCACGGCGGCGGGCGCGGATCCCGGCACCGCGAGCGTGAGCACGGGGATCACGGCACCCGGCACGCACGCGTTGTCGCCGGTCTCCGCCGCCATCAGGCCGTCGATCGAGCCCTTGCCGAACTTCTCCTTTTCCTTGCTCGCGCGCTTGGCGGCGGCATACGACGACCATGCCGCGACGTCCTCGCCCACGCCGGGCAGGATGCCGATGAACGTGCCGATGATGCCGGAGCGCAGGATCGTCCGCCAATACTGGGTGACGTCCTTCAGCTTCGGAATCACCGAGTCGAACGGATTGATCTTCACCGGTGCGGGCCGTTCGCGCACCGCCATCAGCAGCTCCGCGAAGCCGAACGCGCCGACCAGCGCGGGCACGAGCTGGAAGCCGCCGGCAAGATCGCGGCTGCCGAAGCTGAACCGGTCGTACGCGTAGATGGCCTCCTGGCCGATCGCTGCGGTGAAGATGCCGATGAGCCCCGCGATCCAGCCCTTCAGCGGGTCGTCGCCGGTCAGCGTGCCGGCGATGATCACGCCGAAGAGCGCGAGCCAGAAGAACTCGTAGGATCCGAACTTGAGCGCGAGGTTGCCGAGGATCGGCGTGAACAGCGCGAGGAAGAACATGCCGATCAGCGTGCCCAGCACCGAGCCGGACGTCGCAATGCCCATCGCGCGGCCGGCATGTCCCTGCTTGGCGAGCGCGTGGCCGTCGAGGCACGACGCCGCCGAGGCCGGCGTGCCCGGAATGTTGAGCAGGATCGCCGAGCGCGAGCCGCCGTAGATCGCGCCGACGTACGTGCAGATCAGCACCAGCAGCGCCTGGTTCGACGGCATCTTGATCGTCAGCGTCGTCATCAGCGCGACGCCCATCGTCGCGGTGAGGCCCGGCAGCGCGCCGATGATGACCCCGACCAGCGACGACAGCAGGATCAGCCCGAGCGACAGCGGATCGCAGAAGCTCCAGATCGAATGACCGAACGCGATGAGGCCGTCGAACATGGGGCGGATATTTCCGGCGCGGGCGGGCTAAGGCAGCCGCACGTAGAAGAGCTGCTCGAAGAGGAGCGTGACGATGAGGGAGGTGAGCACGCCGCAGGCGAGCGCCACCGCGAAACCGCGGGTCACCTTGCCGGCGGCTCGGCGCAGCGTGTACTGGAAGAGCAACACGAACGTCGTGACGAACAGCGCGGTGGAAAGCCAGAACGGCAAACCGCGGCCGACGAGCAGCAGCGCGTAGACGAAGAACATTCCCGTCGCGAGCGCGAAGCTCGACCGCGGCGCGTAGTCGGTGTCGTCAGGCGCAGCGGCGTTCCAGCCGATCCGCTGCGCGCGCCGCCACGACCGCAGCATCAGCACGCCACCCAGTGCGGCGAGCAGCGTGCCGACGATGCCGGGCCAGAGCCCCGGCGCCGTGTGCAGCGTCGCGCCCTGCTGCGTCATCCGGTCCATCTGCCACGACAGCACCGCGATGGCGCAGCCTAGCGCCGTCCAGACGACGCCGCCCGTGAGGTCACGACGCGGCGATGACGGGTGGATCTCGGTGGACACGGGGCGATTCAGGCAGCGAAAGGCCGGCGTCCGCGAAGACGCCGGCCCAGGGCATCGCTGCGATTACGGACGCGGGATGCCCAGCGTGTCGGGCGCAACCTTCGCTTTGCCGGTGTCGGCGGCGGACCACGCGTTGGCCTGCACCGCCGGGAACACCGCCTTCTGCGCTTCGGCGCCGGCATAGGGGGCGAACTGCGCGCCGCGGCTCGTCGCGTACTGCTTCAGCGCGGCGGAGTTGACGATCTGCTCGGCCCAGACCTTCTCGACCGTCGCGATCACTTCCGGCGGGACGCCCTTCGGGATGAAGATGCCGAAATAGTTGGCGGGCGACTTGAAGCCCGGCACCGACTTCGTCAGCGGTTCGACAATCCCGTAACCATCGATCTCGACGGGCTTGTCGCCGATGACCGCGAGCGGGCGCAGCTTCTTGCCGCGGATCATTTCGGCTTGCTCGGCGGTAAGCTGTGTCGTCGAGTCGGTCTCGCCCGCGACCGTCGCGACGACCGCCGGGTTGCCGCCGTCGTAGGTGACGTGCTTGTACTTGACGCCCGTTGCCTTGGCGATCGCTTCCATCGCGCTGTGGCCGCTGGAATTCACGCCAGCCGTCGCGACGCTGATCGCGCCCGGCTTCGCCTTCATCGCATCGATCAGCTCGGTCGGCGTCTTGTACGGCGTCGCCGGATTCACCGACAGCGTCGAGACGTTGGCGACGTTGAGGAACAGCGCCCAATCGCCGATTTTCGTGTCGAGCATGCCGAGGACCGCATAGGTGCCGAGGTCCTGCGCCGCGCCGGCCGTCCACGTATAGCCGTCCTTCGGCGCCTCGAGTGCATTCTTGGTGCCGATCGAGCCGGACGCGCCGGGCTGATTGACGACGATCACCTTCTGGCCGAGCGCCTTCTCGATTTCCGCGGCGGTGACGCGAGTCACCTGGTCGGTCGACCCGCCGGCCGCCCACGGCACGATGATGGTGATCGGCTTGGTCGGCTTCCATTGCTGCGCCGCTGCAACGGACGCGAACGCGAGCGCCAGCACTGCGGCGACTCCGGTGGCCAATGTCCTGCGCTTGCCGTGATCCATGGGTGCTTCTCCTTCGGTTGTTTCGTTGTCTAGCCGCCCAGCTTCGCGCCGATTCTCTCGCGCAGCCGCGCGACGACGGTGTTGATCAAGGCCTGCGCCTCGGTTGCCCCGAGCGCGGCGACCGCCTTGTCGCGTATCGCATAGTGCATCATCAACAGCGAGCGCAGCTTGCTGAAGACGGGTGGGTTCGGCGTGCCGCAGTCGGTGGCGTCGTTCTTCAGCACGCGCTCGATCACGCCGGGATCGAGCAGCCGGACCTGGCAGATTATCGCGAGCTGCGCGAGTTCGCGGTCGACATCGTCGAACTTCTTCGCCCACCACGCCAATTGCAGGTTTTCCGGCTGGTCGGTCATGTCGTCATCTCCTGTTCACGGGACTCGATGCGCAGATTCCCCCGTCGCGCAGCGGGGCCGGCGAGCGGCCGGACGCATCGGAACGCACTGTTCCGACGCTGATCGCGGGGA
This sequence comes from uncultured beta proteobacterium, assembly GCA_963751405.1. GTDB lineage: Bacteria > Pseudomonadota > Gammaproteobacteria > Burkholderiales > Casimicrobiaceae > CAIWHR01. The sequence goes on from CAVVUJ010000012.1 coordinate 42,880, forward strand.
CATGGCCCGTTGCCGGATCGACACGCTGCCCATCTGGGATGTTGCGATGCAGCATGACGGAAGTCAAGGTATCACCCCTGCGTTTGCCGCGCCTTGCGCGACGTCAATACGGCGGCCCGGCCTTGGGGCGTCCCTCGGGCTTCCCGGTTGCGTTTCCGGTGCAGGGCGCGCCGCCTGCTGCCCCTGCCGCATTCGACTAGAATGTCGGGATAAACGCGGCGGGCAGCCGACGCGGTTGGCGCCTCGTCGAAGGTCGGATCGGCGGGTGCCGCCGCCGCCCCGGTCGGCACGCCCGTCTCCCTTGCCTGGCCCGCTTCCCGATCCCCGCCCACGCCCATTCCGTCATGCAAATCGTCTGTCTCGACCTCGAAGGTGTCCTCGTTCCGGAAATCTGGATCGAATTCGCCAGGCGCACGGGAATTCCGGAGCTCTCGCGCACAACGCGGGACGAGCCCGACTACGACAAGCTGATGACGGGGCGCCTGGGCATTCTTCGCCAGCATGGGTTGGGCCTTGCCGACATCCAGCAGGTGATCGCGGCGATGGGGCCGATGGCAGGCGCGCCCGCCTTTCTCGATGCGCTGCGCGATGCCTACCAGGTGGTGATCCTTTCCGACACCTTCTACGAGTTCGCCCGGCCGCTGATGCGGCAGCTGGGCCGGCCGACGCTCTTCTGCCACTCGCTCGAGGCCGATCGCGAAGGCATGCTGGTCGACTACCGGCTGCGCATGCCGGACCAGAAGCGCGAGGCGGTGAAGCGCTTCCGGGAACTCAAGTTCGAGGTCGTCGCCGCCGGCGACAGCTACAACGACACCGCGATGCTCGCCGAGGCGCATCGCGGCATCCTCTTCCATCCGCCCGAGAACGTCGTGCGCGAGTTCCCGCAGTTTCCCGTCACGTGGAACTACGACGAATTGCGGCAGCGAAATCGACCAGGCCTTCCTGGGACTCCAGCCATCCGCGTAGGCCGTCCGCAACGGCGCGCCCGCCGCCATGGGCTGTCGGGCGGCGCCGGAGGTCAGGCCTTGCGGCGGCGGCGCACCGCTTTGCTCAGGCTCCGCAATGCCTCGACCGTCTGCTCCCAGCCGAGGCAGGGATCGGTGATGCTGGTGCCGTACGCGAGCCGGGCGGGATCGTCGCGGCCCGGCGTGAACTTCTGCGCGCCGGGATGGATGTGGCTCTCGATCATCGCGCCGAATACGCGGCGGCTGCCGCCGCCGACCTGGCGCGCGATCTCGTGCACGACCTCCAGCTGGCGCTCGTGCTGCTTGCCGCAGTTCGCGTGCGAGCAGTCGATCATCAGGGTGGCGGGAAGGCCGGCCTCGCCCAGCGCGGCGCAGGCTGCCGTCACGCTGGCCGCGTCGTAATTCGGCGCGCTGCCGCCGCGCAGGATGATGTGGCAGTCCTTGTTGCCGCGCGTGCGGATCATGGCGATCTGGCCGCTCTTGTGCACGCCGAGGAAATGGTGCGGGTGCGCGGCCGTCTGGATCGCGTCGCAGGCGATCTTCACGTTGCCGTCGGTGCCGTTCTTGAAGCCGATCGGCGCCGAGGAGCCCGAGGCAAGCTCGCGATGCACCTGGCTTTCGGTCGTCCGCGCGCCGATCGCGCCCCAGGCGATCAGGTCGCCGATGTACTGCGGCGAGATCGTGTCGAGCAGCTCGCTGCCGGAGGGCACGCCCAGCCGGCCGATGTCGATCAGCAGTTGCCGCGCGATCCGCAGGCCCTCGCTGATGCGGCAGCTCTCGTCGAGCCAGGGATCGTTGATCAGCCCTTTCCAGCCGACCGTCGTGCGCGGTTTCTCGAAATAGACGCGCATGACGATCTCGAGCGTATCCGCCGCGCGCTCGCGCTCGGCGGCGAGGCGCCGCGCGTAGTCGAGCGCAGCGGCCGGGTCATGGATCGAGCAGGGCCCGACGACGACCAGCAGCCGGTCGTCCTCCCCTTTCAGGATGCTGCGGATCCGGCTGCGGGTGCCCGCGACCAGGGCCTCGACGGGCGTGTCCTGGACCGGAAAGAAGCGGATCAGATGCTCGGGCGGGGGCAGCAGCACCATGTCGACGACGTGCTCGTCGTCGGTGCGCGAAGTGCGGTCGTCGCGGCGAACGGTCGTGCTCGGCTTGATCGGTTTGGTCGTCATTGCGCGGGTCGCTTGCTGCTGCCGAACGGCGCGGAGGGATATCGCTCCGGCCGGGCCAGGAACCGGATTATCGCCTGCGGCGCAGGGGTCGCGGGCGAAAATCATTTCGTGGCCTTGGCTGCGGTCGGCATCGGGCAGGCGCCGGGCGTAGAATCCGCTTCCTGCCGCGAAATCCGGGCGCCCGCAGGGCGCCATGCCGGACGAGCGGGCCTGTCATCGATGGATGCGCGGAGAAACCATGCTGGAGCTTCGTCGAGCGGATGAACGCGGCCATGCCGACCACGGCTGGCTCGAGTCCTTCCACACCTTTTCCTTTGCCGACTACCACGACCCGGCCCACATGGGCTTCGGGCCGCTGCGGGTGATCAACGAGGATCGCGTGGCCGCCGGGCAGGGCTTCGGCACGCACGGGCATCGCGACATGGAGATCATCAGCTACGTGCTCGAGGGCGAGCTCGCGCACAAGGACAGCATGGGGAACGGGTCCGTGATCCGGCCCGGCGACGTGCAGCGCATGTCGGCCGGAACCGGCGTGCGGCACTCGGAGTACAACCACTCGAAGGACAGCGTCACGCATTTCCTGCAGATCTGGATCGAACCCGATCGCGCCGGCATCGCGCCCGGGTACGAGGAGAAGAACTTTGCTCCCGCGGAGAAGCGCGGCCGGCTGCGTCTGGTTGCGTCGGAGGATGGGCGCGACGGTTCGGTGGTCATCCATCAGGACGCGCGAGTGCACGCAGGCCTCTTCGACGCGGGCGAGAGCGCGACCCTGGAGCTCTCCGCCGGGCGCCTCGGCTACGTGCACGTCGCCCGGGGGAGCCTGACGGTCAACGGTCTGCGCCTCGCCGCGGGCGACGCGGCCAAGCTGACGGGCGAGCCGGCCATTCAGCTGACCGATGGCGACCACGCCGAAGTGCTGGTGTTCGACCTTCCCCGCGGGCGGCAAGGCTGAGAACGCCGGGGCGATGCTAACGCTGGTCCGAGGTC
>CAVVUJ010000013.1:0-62093 GCA_963751405.1 uncultured beta proteobacterium
GTCGATCTTCGCGCGAAGAAGATCACCGGCAAGGACGCCGAGGCGGCGCTGTCGAAGGCGCACATCACCTGCAACAAGAACTCCATTCCCAACGACCCCGAAAAGCCGTTCGTCACGTCCGGGATCCGGCTCGGCAGCCCGGCGATCACCACGCGCGGCTTCACCGAGCTCGAGAGCGAGGAGCTCGCGCACCTGATCGCCGACGTGCTCGACGCGCCGGAAGACGACGCGGTGCTCGCGCACGTGCGCGCGGGCGTCGGCGCGCTGACGAAGAAGTTTCCGGTTTACGGGTGATGAGATGATGAGCCCCCACGCTCACTATGTTCGCTGCCCCTCGAGGGGGCAGTTGATCGACCCCCACGCTCACTTTGTTCGCTGCCCCCCGAGGGGGCGCTCAGCGCCCTTCGGGCGGCCGGGCGGGCGCTGACCTCCGGCCATGAAGTGCCCGTTCTGCGGCAACACCGACACCCAGGTCATCGACTCGCGCGTGTCCGAGCCCGGCGGCGCGATCCGCCGCCGCCGTCGCTGCATAAGCTGCACCAAGCGCTTCACCACCTACGAGACCGTCGAGCTGCGGCTGCCGCAGGTGGTCAAGACCAACGGCACGCGGTCCGAATTCGACGTGACGAAGGTCCGCAGCGGCTTTCAGCGCGCGCTGCACAAGCGCCCGGTGCCCACCGAGCTCGTCGACCAGGCCGTCGACCGCGTGATTTCGCGGGTGCTCGCCCTGGGCGAGCGGGAGATCGGGTCGCGGCAGGTCGGCGAGATGGTGATGCAGGAGCTCTACGTGCTCGACAAGGTCGCGTACATACGCTTCGCGTCCGTCTATCGCAGTTTCCAGGACGTGTCCGATTTCCACGATGCGCTCAAGGAAGTCGAGGCGCCGGGCAAGCGCGTGCGGAAGTAACGGCGGCGACTCGTACCCCGGTGCGATGACCGCGTTCTCCGGCGCCGACCGCGCATCTGCTGCGCGGTTGAATCCTCGATCGGTTCCGCGATGACCGCGTTCTCCGACGCCGACCGCGCGCACATGGCGCGCGCGCTCGTGCTGGCCGAGCGCGGCCTCCACACGACGACGCCGAATCCGCGGGTCGGCTGCGTGATCGTCAAGGACGGCGCGGTGATCGGCGAAGGCTGGCACGAGCGCGCGGGCGAGGCGCACGCCGAGGTCAACGCGCTGGCCGATGCGCGCTCGCGCGGGCACGACCCGCGCGGCGCCACGCTCTACGTGACGCTCGAGCCGTGCAACCACGCCGGCCGCACGCCGGCCTGCACCGATGCCGTGCTTGCCGCCGGCGTCGGGCGTGTGGTTGCCGCGATGGCCGATCCCAATCCGGAGGCCGCCGACGGCGCCGCGCGGTTGCGCGCCGCCGGCATCGCCGTCGACGTCGGCCTCTTCGCGGACGAGGCGCGCGAACTCAACATCGGCTTCGTGTCGCGGATGACGCGCGGGCGCCCCTGGGTGCGGATGAAGGCGGCCGCGAGCCTCGATGGCCGCACCGCGCTCGCGTCCGGCGAATCGCAGTGGATCACCGGCGAGGCCGCCCGCGCCGACGGCCACGGCTGGCGCGCGCGCGCCTGCGCGGTCCTCACCGGCATCGGCACCGTCCGGCAGGACGATCCGCAGCTCACCGTGCGCGCGATCGCGACCCGCGGCAGCCGCGGCGCATCGTCATCGACCGCCACGGCGAGACGCCGCCGGCGGCGAAGGTGCTCGCCGGCGACGGCGCGCTGGTCGTGACGGCGGGCGAGCGCAATCCGCTCTGGCCGTCCGGCATCGAGGTGCTGGTGCTGCCGGATGCAGATCGCCGCGTCGATCTTGTCGCGCTGATGCGGGAGCTGGGCGCGCGCGGCATCAACGAGCTCCACGTCGAGGCGGGCGGCAAGCTCAACGGCGCGCTGCTGGCGGCCGGCGTGGTCGACGAGCTCCTGCTCTACCTCGCGCCCTGCCTGCTGGGCGATCCGGCGCGGGGCATCGCCGAGTTCAGGGACGGCCTGCCGCGGCTGTCCGATCGCGTCGCGCTGACGCTCCACGACGTGGCGCGCGTCGGCGATGATCTGCGCGTGCTGGCGCGCATCGTGCCCAAGGAGGCTTGATGTTCACAGGAATCGTGCAGGCGGTCGGGCGCATCGCCGCCACGGAAACGAAGGGCGACGGCCTGCGCATCGCCGTCGACATCGGCATGCGCGATGTCGCGGACGTCGCGGTGGGCGACAGCATCGCCATCAACGGCTGCTGCCTGACGATCGTCGAGGTCAACGGCTCGACGCTGTCCTTCGACGTCTCCGCGGAGACGTTGCGCTGCACGATCGGACTCGATCGCGTCGGCGACGTCAACGTGGAGATGGCACTGCGCCTGGCCGACCGCCTGGGCGGGCACCTGATGACCGGTCACGTCGACGGCGTGGGCACCGTGACGCGATTCGACGCGGTCGCGGGCGATGCCGGCGGCAGCTGGTTCCTCGAGATCGAAGCGCCGGCGGAACTCGCGCGCTTCATCGCGGCGAAGGGCTCGATCGCGGTGCACGGCGTCAGCCTGACCGTGAACGGGGTTGCCGGCTCACGCTTTCACGTGAACCTGATCCCGCACACGCTGGCGGTGACGACACTCGGGGCGCTCAAGGCTGGCGCGCGGGTGAACCTCGAAGTGGATCTCGTCGCGCGGTACGTCGCGCGGCTGCACGAAGGCCTGAATCGCGCCGTCGCCACTGCACTGCCTCCGGTGCATGCCGACTGGCGATGGACGCGATCTAATCGCGATTGAGCAGCCGCCACGACACCCGGTGCTTGAGCGTCTGGCCGCCGGCAAGCTTGACGCCGAAGCTGAAGACCTGACCCTTCATCGTCGTGACCTGGACGCGGACGTCGTCGCTTGCAGGCGCACCGTCTCCGGCCGCTGCTCTGGATCAGCCTCACGCCGGCAAGCCGCCGATCGTCGATGCTCGGCACGACGTCGCCGCCCGTCCGATTGGAGCACCGAGGTGCCGGTAGTGAAATCGCGCGCGTACAACGTCGACGACAGGCCGCCCAGCAGGGGTCGTCTGCGGCTTGGAGAACGCATAGACGACGGTCTGCACGTCCGCATAGACGTCGGTGCCGATCTTCTGCGCCGGATCGAGTCGCGTCCTGATACCAGCCGCGCCCGGTCGCTGGACCCGAGAAGCCGGCGACCGTGGTTCCGTCGACTGCATTGAGGTCGGCGCGGGAATAGGGTGTCGTCGGCGCCGGGTCCGCCGCGGTCCGCGTGCCGTCCCGGATCACATACAGCGAGTTACTGACCGACGTGTCGGTGATGTCGTCCGGCATCCGAGCAGCTTGCCGGTGCCGACGAACAGGTAGCGGTCGACGTTGTTGTTCTGGTCGATCTCCACGCGGACGCCGGTCGTGATCGGCTGTGGATTGCCGTTCTTGTCCTTGAGCTTGGCGATCAGATCGCCTTCCGTCGGCTGCGTCGGGATCGGAAAGGTCGAAACGCCAGACGTTGCCCTTGAGATCGCCGCCGTAGGCCTGCAGCACGTAGGGGTCCTTGCGGCTCGCCGTAAACGCGCGAATCGTCGAAAGGCCGCTCGGGCTCGTGTCATTGCCGGTATCGACTCCGGATCGAGATCTTACCGTACGTCGGAGCACAGCTTCCCCGTCTGGTCGGGTTCAGGACGAAGAGGTTGCCGTCGCCGCCTGGTTGTTGTACCCGGACGACGACCAGCGCCACCCAGCCGTAACGCTTGGTCTTGACGAGCGTCGGCGCGTCGTAGACATAGCCGAGATTCTCGAGTCGGTCGGTGAACTTCTCCCACAGCACGCGACCCGACGCCGCGATGTCCGCTTCCGTGTCTCGTCAGCGCCACCGGAGTTGTGACGTCGAGCGCATAGACCGCGCGCCCGCCCGCGCCGAGCCCGCCGACCAGCATCGTGTGCCAGTCGTTGCCCGCATCCGGCGGGGTCTTGGTCTTGGTGTTGGCGAAATCGACATCCCAGATGCGCGGCGTGGCGTTGACGTAGAACTTGTGGTTGAAAGTCGCGTCTCCCAGTTCGAGCTGACGGTAACTGAGCGCCCCGATCTGGAATTCGGTCGCCGGCTTGTGCGCGTGTCGTTCGGGTCCTCGTTGCTGAAGAGCGCCTTCGGAACAAACGCCCAGCTTCCTTGCCCGCGTCGGCCGAACGTACTGGATCGAATCGAGGAACGCGTGCAGCATGCCGTCGTTGGCGCCGACGTAGACCATCGGCGTCCGCGCGCTCTTTGCCGCTGCGAACGCCTTGTAGCCCGGATTGCGCATCGCGTACGGCTGGCTGGGCGCGCCGACGGGCACCGCCCCCGAATAGACGATGTCGCCAAGGACGTGCTGCAGCGCACCCGGAAGTTCGTCGTGCCGACGCCTTCGTTCGACTTGTCGCCGCGCAGAAAGTTGAGCACGGCCTCGCCGGTCGGCACCGGCGTCGACGCAGCGTCGACCCAGCCGGCGTTGAGGGAGTCCTGCTGCGCAGCCGAAAGGTTCGCGTAACGGAACGGGACCACGGCGTTGGTCGAATCGTTGATCGTCAGGATCCGGCGGTTCGTGTCCCAGCCCGTACCCGCAGCCTGCGCGTCGAGCTTGGGCTGGAGCGCCGACCACAACTGGCTCGTTTATCGGGTTGCCGTCGGTGTCGACCGGCAGTGCGCCGGTGATTGGGTCGAGCGCGTATTTCTTGACGTCGCCCGACCAACTGGACTCGTAGCTCGTCCGGTAGCCAAAATTCTTGGTCGTCGATAACTGTGCTCCCGCGAGCCCGACCGCGTGCCGTTCCCGTTGCGACCGGTGAAGTCGGCCAGCGCGCTGACGATGCTTTCCGCCAGTTGCTGCGGATTCTCGGCGTTGAAGTACTTGCCGCGGCTGTTGAGCGCGGCGTGCCAGAGATCGTCGATCGCCGTCCGGCTGCCAAGTTCGCATCGGCTTCGGCCATGGCCATTCGTTCCCGACGGTGATGGCGTCGATCGCCGCTGGGTCATAGTCGAAGCTTCCCTCGCGCGCCGATCGACAGCCCGTAGAGCGTGACGTGCTGCCACGGCGCGATCGTGTCCTGCACCTTGTCGTCGCAAGTCGGGACGGATGTCGTTGATCCAGTAATACATCGCGAGGTCGGCGAGCGTGTTGCTGCTCGTGTTAGTCGGTCCCGTCCCTCGTAGTACGGCCGCGGGAAGGGTTGGTTCCGGGCGTGAACCCGGATCGTGCCGGGCAGCGAAGCTGGCACGGTCAGATCGGCATTGCCGTATCGGTCCCGCGATCGCCGATCGCGCGGTGATGAGCACTGGTTCCAGTAGCCGTCGGTCGACAGCAGGTGGTAGTTCGGCTGGCATTGCCGGTGTCTTGCCATCCAGCGGGATCGGTCGGCGCTCGGGCAGTCCTGCAGCGACGCCGCGATTCGAAAAATATTCGCCGATGCGATAGATGGCATCGGGCAACGGCGTGGCGCCCGTCGGGGTCACCGCGTAAAATTGCTGAACCAAGTCGTTTCTGTTCGTCTCATGAAAGGCGCGACGTTGAGGAATCTGTCGTTGCGCAAATGTGTTCCACAGCGTGTGGAAGCCGACGCGCGCGTCTTGTCGCGCAGCACCTGCGCGAAAACGCCGATGCCGCCGGCGGTCTTCATCGCCAGGATCCGGGTCCGGTTGAACGCGTACCACTTGGCGAAGTTGGCCATCTCCTCCGCGTAGTGCGGCCGCTGGGATTGGCTGCGGGCACGCCATTGACGAGGAAGCGCTGACTTGATGTCGACGCGCGTGAACGCCTGCGGGTCGAATGCCTGGCTGGGTCGGTGCCGTAGCGGACGTACTTGTACGGTCGTCGTCCCAGTGTCCTGGCACGGCGTGCTCCGAAGCCGTCGGCGTCCGCGTTCGAGCAGAACTGAACCTTGGAGATCGTGTAGTAGTACGGATTGCCGGTGACTCGCGATACGGTCGATGCATCTCGTTGAGTACGCACGCCGTGTCGAGCCGTCGCGACGTTCTTGACGTTCGGGTAGTTGTACCCGCCGCAACCGCGGGCGCGGTCCACCGATTGTACGCGACTAGATGCGTAGGCGCATACGGACGACCGTTGAGGCGGCACCTCGAGCCGTCGCCAAAGCCGTCGCCAGATCTGCCGCTGTCAGCGTCGCGCTGGATGTTGCACCACGCTGTGTCGGGATAGCCGGTCGTCGAGATTGGTCGTTGCGCCGCTGTTGGCGTCGGGATAACCCGCGAAGCCGTCGACGTAAACGCTGGTCCACGGACCCGCGCACGGCTGACGTATCGGTCGCCTGCACAGGGAAGGTCGGTGCCGTCGGCTCTTCTTGCCGGGAGGTAAGGTGACTGTGGGGTTGTAGTAGACTGTCGATTGAATCGCTGCTTGCGATACGGCGGATCGCGAGCGCACACGCGACGGTCGTCGCCGGCGGTGCCGACACCAGGATAGGACTGCGATCGTCGCTGGACGGCGAACGGCGGCACAGTGGCACACCGTGAGGCCGGAACGTAATTCGCCGACGTAATCCGGCAGGTAGTCGACGCACCATGCTGCCCGAGTCGTCGAGCGTGAACATGATGTTCGGCTTGACGGGTTCACGCCCTGCAGCGGAATCTCGGCCAGGACGCGTCGTGTCGCCGCATACACTCCCAGCGGCTGCAACACCAGCGCCGCGGCCACGAAGGCGGCGCAGAATCTGACTGAAGGCGGACGGGCGGGACGAGGTCATGGTGCTGCTCCTGGGAAACCGGGCATGGCGCGCGGGCTATTGGAGAATCGCCTGCGCATACGCCACCGTGTTGCGGGGGCCTTCGACGCGGACCGTGACGCGGTAGAAGGCGCCGCCGGTGCGCACCAGGCCCTCGTAGTGCTGCGTTCCCGCGTCGGCACCCAGCGCCGGCGGCTCGACAGATTGCAGTTGCTGCCGACCGCGGCGCCGGCGTTGGCGCACATGCGCTCGATCACGTAGTAGCTCTTGAAGTCGATCTTCTGCGTTCGCGTCGACAACGTCGGGAACGAGGTCGTCCTTGAGGCTCGGCGTCGTCGATCTTCTTCTTGGTCGTCAATATGGTCGGGATCTCGGGAATCGGGTTGTTGGCCGTGCAGGCAGCCTCCCGTCGGCGTCCTGCACGCACGCGAAATAGTTCTGCTCGGGACGTCAACCGTCTTGTCCTTGATCACCGGATTCGAAGCCGCCGGATCGGCGGCCGGGTCGAACAGCGCCTTGACGGCCTGCTCGATGCTGCGATCGACCGTGTGATTCGGTGGCCTGCTTGAACGCGAGGTTGCCGGCCACGATCGTGGCCGTGTCGGCCGACCGGATGAGCGCGATGCCGGCGAGGCTCAGCGCCACCATGACCAGCAGCGCGATGAACAGCACGACGCCGCGCTGCCGCCGTGCCGTGACAGGGCGCGGGATGCTCGTGGAGCGAAGGAAGGCGACCGATGTTCATGATGCGATTCCACAGGGCGTTGCGAAGGGGGACGACGGTTTCGAGCACCTTGTAGCGGTAATGCTGGTCCTCGTCGCTCAGGTCCATCGAGACGGTGTCGTCGAGCATCGTCGAGCGGCCCGGGAGTGACCGCGTCCTTCTCGTATTGCGCGACTGCGCGTGACGATGGCGATGCGCACGGCGCGGATCTGCTGCAGCGTCGCCAGCGGCTGGCTCGGCAGATTGGCGGCCGACCAGATCGCCGGTCGCGTCCTGCCACGTGTCGATGGCGCCGTCGTTGTCGGTGTCGAGGCCGTACTGCGCCTTCAGATTGACGACGTCGTTGACGACCGGGTTCACCGGGCCGTCCGTCGGCAGCCGGTTCTGCGTGCGCAGCACGCGGCCCGACGTGTCGACCGTGTAGGCGACACGCCCCATCGACGCGGCCTGGCCCAGATTGACCAGCGACGCGTCGACTGCGGTGTAGGTCACGCCATCGGCGCCGGCAACCCGCGTGTGCGTGAGCGTCGCGAAGCCGGTTGCCGCGTCGACGGCGACGCCGCCAGCATTGACCGTCGACAGCGTGCAGTTGGCGCCCTGCACGGCCACGATCACGTCGTTCGCGCTGAAGCCGACCGGGCCCGGCACCACGTAGGGCTGAGCCGTGTTCGCGGTCTGCTTCATCTGCACGGCGTCGACAGCGAGCTCGAGCCGCCGTAGAGCACCGTGATCGTGTCCGGGTCGTCGGCGTCGGCACCGGCCTCGATGAGGACCGGAATCGGGCGCAGCATCGCGCAGCCGTCGAGGCTCGCGGCCGCCGACGCGATGCCGTTGCCCGCGATGCGATATCGCGGCCGAGCACGTACAAGCCGTAACTCGCGTTCTGCTGCGCGTCGCTGCCGGCGGTGATCGTGCGCTTCTGGCCTTCGCTGACCTCGTAGACCTGGTAGATCACCAGCACCAGCAGCATCGCGATGATGATGCTGATCATCACCTCGATCAGCCCGACGCCGCGGTTCAGTCTGGATCAAGCTGCGTTCGCTTGATGCTCATGGTCCGACCCGGTTCTTGCCGATCTGTGCGGTCATCAGGTGCTGGTGCTTTTCGGTTTCGCCGGGCATCTGCCAGAAGACCGTGACGACGACCGTCCGGCTTTCGGACGTGAGGCCGTCCTGCGTCAGGTCGACGGTCGGCGGATAGGTGGCCGCCGAGGGCAGCAGATCCTCGGCCTTCTCCTGCCACGTCTTGAGCTTCGTCGCCGCCGTGCCTTGAATTCGTCGTCCATCTGCGCGGCGGTCATCGTCCACATGTCGGCGATCATCGCGCTGGCGAGGTTCGCCGCTTCCGATCGATAGCGGGCGTCGTTGGTCACGCGGATCGAGCTGCCGAGCAGGCCGATCAGGCCGAGGACGCCGAAGGCGAAGATCAGGATCGCGATCAGCGCTTCGAGCAGGTAGCTGCCGGTCTGTCGCGGGCGGAAGTTCTTGGTAGTCGTGGCGATCGTTTCATCTCTAACAGGCCCTCGGGTCTTTGAGGTCGGCAAGCGCTTTGTCGGGGTCGCACATGCGGAGCCCGCGCGGCTTGGTCGGGTCAGCTGTGGCAGGATCGTCGACGATGATGCGCAACGGGCGCGCTTCGCCGCTGACAATCGAGTCGATCTCGATGGTCCGGATGTGGTCGTCGGTTCCCGGGTTCGTCGATCCGGCCGAGCCCGTTGAACATCACGCTAGCCGCACCCTGGGAGATCGTCACCTTCGTGTTCGCTCCCGCTTCCTTCTTGAAGTACTGCTGGATCGTCTGCGGTTCTGTCGTCGTCGTCCACGAACGTGATTTCCCAGACCGGTCCAGTCGGCGCCGCTGCCCTTGAGCGAAAAGGTGACCGGCCGGTTGCGGTTCGCCGCCTCGGTGGTCGCCGCGCGCAGGCCATTGATGATCGACTCGGAGGTCGAGCGGATCTCGCTGTTGCGCACGAACGTCGTGAACGACGGCATGCCGAGCAGGAGCAGCAGCGCGGCGATCGCCAGCGCGACCATCAGTTCGATCAGCGTGAAGCCCTGCCGGTGTCGCTGCGTCGTCACGTCAGCAGTCCCCGTTCTTCCGGCTGACCCAGCACGTGTTGGATTGGGCTTGCACCAGCCCGTTTTCACCCCGGTCGTCGCGCGCGCGTTGGCCTCGTTGATCGTGAAGACGAAGCCGGCCATGCTGCCGGTGCCCGTGGCGGTGACCGTGTAGGTCGTCGGCGCTCAGCGTCGTGCAGGCGACGGTGAAGAACTTGGCGCTTGCCGGCAGGTAGATCTTGCCGGCACCGGCCGGCACCGTCGTCGCCGGGACGCAGTTGGCACGCCGCTGCCGGATACGTCCGATTGTCGAGGAAGATACTGCTCGAGCCGCGTGCGCATGTCCACGAGACTGGTCTTCGCCTCGACCAGCCGGCTGCGCGTGACGTAGTCGAAGTACTGCGGCAACGCGACCGCCGCCAGGATCGCGATGACGGCGACCGTGATCATGACTTCGATCAGCGTGAATCCGGCGAGGTTGGGATTCTTGATGGTGCGCGTCTTCATCTGGGATCCTTTTTCGGACGAGCCTATCGTAGGACGGCGATTTCCCCGGAGCAAACGATCCCCGACTAACGGGCCCTGCGCCAGAATGGACGGCCGGTCGTTTGCGCGCGATTTTTTGCGCGATTTTCGCGCCGCGCGATGACAATGGCATTACGGCGATCGCGGCTCGTCGTCGCGCGTGTTCGAGCGTCATCTGAAGAGCGTGCCGCAACCCATTGTCGACGGCAGTGCTTCCGGCATCACGGACAAGGGATGCTGGTCCTTTCCGTGCGCACGCGACCGCTGTTGGCGAGCACCACGCGCAGCGCGCGCTGGCCGCTGCGGCAGAGAGTGAAGGTGCCCATCTGCAGCGCGCCGTTCAGCATGCGCGCCTGCCCGAGGCTCGTGTACGAAACGTAATCGTCGAGCGGCCGGTTCGCCTCGATCGTGATGCCGTTCGGCGCGCGACCCTCGATGCCGAGCAGCGGCTCGTCGGCGTCGATGCGCCCGTCGTGATTGACGTCGGCGAACACGACGAAGCCGGCATCCCAGCGGCCCTGGTCGGCGCAGTGCTGCCGATCCGCCGACTTGCAGAGGTTGACGCGATGCCCGCGCCGGATCGCTTCGGTGCGCGCCCGCGTCATGCTCTCGGCGAGGTGCCTGGCGTGGTTGGCGAGCTGGTAGGCGGCAAGCCAGTCGTGAAAGGCCGGAACCGCCATGGTTGCCAGCACGGCGGCGATGGCGAGCGCGACGACGAGCTCCACGACCGTGAACGCGCTGACGCGCGCGGGTGGCGTTGCTCCCGTGCGGCGCATGGCCCGGTGCGCGTGAGAGCGCGACGGCGCAGGCCTGGCGCTGGCAGCTCGCTTTTCGGAGCGTGGCATGAAGTGTGGCGGCATCGGTGGCCGGCGTGCAGCGCCGGTACGCCAGCGTAGGTCTGCCCATGCGCGCCCGAAATGCTGCAAACGGCCTAGGCCGAACGTGCGATGGCGAGCGGCGGAGTGCGACAACGCGCGCCCCTTGACGAATTGTATTTGAGGTCTAAGATATTCAGACTGCAAAGAACGAGGATCGATCGTTGCGAACTCCTGGGCGCACCATCGCGCCGCGAACGCGGAGCAATCGTCCGAACCGGCGCGCCGCGCCCGGCGCGGGTCGCGTGCCGACGGGCTGACACCGGCGCTCGCCGCTGCGGCGAACCCTGCCGCGGCCGATCTCGAGTCGCGCGTCCACGGCGACCATCACGAGACGCTGCGCCTCTGGCTGCGCCTGCTCACCTGCACGCTGACGATCGAGGGCCGCGTGCGCACGCGGCTGCGCGAGCGATTCGCGACGACGCTGCCGCGCTTCGACCTGATGGCGCAGCTCGAGCGCAATCCGAAGGGCCTCAAGATGGGCGAGCTGTCGCGCCGCCTGATGGTGACCGGCGGCAACGTCACCGGCATCACCGATCAGCTGGTCGCCGAGGGTCTCGTCCGGCGCGAGCCGATCGCCGGGAGACCGCCGCGCGCACGCGGTGCGGCTCACCCCCAAGGGCAAGCAGGCGTTCGACGCGATGGCGGTCGAGCACGAGGGCTGGGTCGAGGAGCTGCTGTCGGGACTGACTCGCGCCGAACGCGCGCGGCTCTACGCGCTGCTCGGCCGGCTCAAGACGACGATCCATGAGCGCGCCGGGCCGCCCCAACGGAGCGCCGACCATGCGCCGGGTCCCTCTCGGAGGGAAGGCGCGCAGCGCCAAGGGAGCACCGATCGGCGCGACGCCGACTGCCGCACCGGCAACCAGGGAGAGAACGGCATGACGATGACGCACCACCAGCGACCCGTTCCGCGATTACGGCGCGACCCACTTTCGCTGGCAGGTCGACGCCGACGCGCGCGTCGCGACGATCACGCTCGATCGCCCGGAAAAGAAGAATCCGCTGACGTTCGATTCGTACGCGGAGCTGCGCGACCTCTTCCGCGGTCTCGTCTACGCGAGCGACGTCAGGACGGTCGTGATCCGCGGCGCCGGCGGCAATTTCTGCTCGGGCGGCGACGTCCACGAGATCATCGGCCCGCTGACCCGCATGACGATGCCGGAGCTGCTGGCCTTCACGCGGATGACGGGCGATCTGGTGAAGGCGATGCGGCACTGCCCGCAGCCGATCGTCGCGGCGGTCGACGGGATCTGCGCCGGCGCGGGGGCGATGGTCGCCCTCGCGTCCGATTTCCGGCTCGGCACGCCGGCGGCGCGGACCGCCTTCCTGTTCGTCCGGGTCGGGCTCGCCGGTGCCGACATGGGCGCGTGCACGCTGCTGCCGCGGATGATCGGGCAGGGCCGGGCGTCCGAGCTGCTCTACACGGGCCGGGCGATGACGGCGGAAGAGGGTGCGGCGTGGGGCTTCTTCAGCCGCGTCGTCGCGCCCGATGCGCTGCACGCCGAGGCGCAGGCGCTGGCGCGCTCGCTCGCCGAGGGCCCCACGTTCGCGCACGGCATGACGAAGAAGCTGCTGCACCAGGAATGGGCGATGGATCTCGACGCGGCGATCGAAGCGGAGGCCGAAGCGCAGGCGATCTGCATGCAGACCGCGGATTTTCGCCGCGCGTACGAGGCGTTCGTGGCGAAGCAGAAACCCAGATTCGAGGGGAACTAGCTTGGACCGGTCGCACCTCGACTGGCCGTTCTTCGCCGACCTCCATCGCACGCTCGCGGCGGATCTCGGCGCGTGGGCGGCGAAGGCGCTCGCGGCGGACGACCACGCCGATGTCGACGCCGTCTGCCGCGAGCCGCGTGCGTGCGCTCGGCGCCGCGGGCTGGCTGCGCTATTGCGTCCCGGCGGCGCACGGCGGGGCGCTGGCCGCGCTCGATTCGCGTGCGCTCTGCATCGCGCGCGAGACGCTCGCCTACCACGACGGCCTCGCCGATTTCGCCTTCGCGATGCAGGGCCTCGGCAGCGGCGCGATCACGCTCGCCGGCAGCGACGCGCAGAAGGCGCGCTGGCTGCCCGCGGTGGCGCAGGGGACCGCGATCGCCGCGTTCGCGCTGTCGGAGCCCGATGCCGGCTCCGACGTCGCGGCGATGACGATGCGCGCCGTGCGCGACGGCGGCGACTGGGTGCTCGACGGCTGCAAGACGTGGATCTCGAACGGCGGCATCGCCGACTTCTACTGCGTGTTCGCGCGCACGGGCGATGCGACCGGCACGCGCGGCATCTCGGCGTTCGTCGTGCCGGCCGGCGCCCCGGGGCTGACCGTCGCGCGAGCGCATCGAGGTGATCGCGCCGCATCCGCTCGCGCGCCTGGAGTTCGCCGGGTGTCGCGTCCCGGCCGATGCGCTCCTCGGCGCGCGAGGCGAAGGCTTCAAGCTCGCGATGCGCACGCTCGACATCTTTCGCGCCTCGGTCGCGGCGGCGGCGCTGGGTTTCGCGCGGCGGGCGCTCGACGAGGCGCTCGGCCGGGCGCATGAGCGCAAGATGTTCGGCGCCACGCTCGCCGACCTGCCGCTGGCGCAGGCGAAGCTCGCCGAGATGGCGACGGCGATCGACGCGGCAGCGCTGCTCACCTACCGTGCCGCGTGGCTGCGCGACGTCAAGGGCGCGCGCACGACGAAGGAGGCGGCGATGGCGAAATGGACGGCGACCGAGTCGGCGCAGCAGGTGATCGACGCCGCCGTGCAGCTCTTCGGCGGGCTCGGCGTGACGCGCGGACAGGTGGTCGAGCGGCTGTACCGCGAGATTCGCGCGCTGCGCATCTACGAGGGCGCGACCGAAGTGCAGAAGCTGATCGTGGCGCGCGAGATTCTGCGCCGCTGAAACGGGAGGAGGCGATGGCTTACACCGCGCATCTCGACACGTTCGCCCGGGACAACCTGCCGCCGCGGGAGCAGTGGCCCGACTTCATCTTCGAGCTGCCGGAGCTGCAGTATCCGCCGCGCTTGAACTGCGCGACGGCGCTGCTCGACGCCGCGGTCGAGCGCGGCTGGGGCGACCGGACCGCGATCATGGCGCCGGATGGATTGCGCTGGACCTATGCCGACCTCCTCGCGCACGCGAACCGGATCGCCCGCGTGCTGGTCGAGGATTGCGGCCTCGTCCCCGGCAACCGCGTGCTGCTGCGGGCGCCCAACAATCCGCTGCACGCCGCCTGCTGGTTCGCGGTGATGAAGGCCGGCGGCATCGCGGTCGGCACGATGCCGCTGCTGCGCGCGAAGGAGCTCACCGACGTCATCACCAAGGCGCAGGTCTCGCACGCGCTCTGCGACGCGCGCCTTGCCGAGGAGCTCGATGCCGCGCGCCCGGATTGCCCGACGCTTCACGACGGTGCTGCTGTTCGGCTCCGGCCAGCCGGAAGGGCTCGACGCGCTCGCCGCGGCCAAGCCCCCGACGTTCGCCAACGTCGACACGGCGGCCGAGGACACCGCGCTCATCGCGTTCACGTCGGGGACGACCGGCAAGCCGAAGGGCACGATGCATTTTCATCGCGACGTGCTCGCCGCGTGCGCCTGCTTTCCGCGCTCGACGCTCAAGGCCGGGCCCGACGATCTCTTCACCGGCAGCCCGCCGCTCGCATTCACGTTCGGATTGGGCGGACTCCTCCTCTTTCCGCTGTCGATCGGTGCGGCGACGCTGCTCGTCGAGCGTCCGGCGCCGGAGTTCCTGCTGCCCGCGATCGCGAAGTACCGCGCCACGGTTCTGTTCACGGCGCCGACGTCGTATCGCGCGATGGCGGCGGAGGTGAAGAACCACGACCTGTCGTCGCTGAAGAAGTGCGTGTCGGCCGGCGAGGCGCTCCCGGCGGCGACCCGCAAGCTGTGGCAGGAGGCGACCGGCATCGAGATGATCGACGGCATCGGCTCCACCGAGATGCTGCACATCTTCATCGCGCACGACGAGGCGCACGCGAAGCCCGGCGCGACCGGCCGGCCGATTCCCGGCTACCGCGCCTGCGTGATGGACGACGCCGGGCAATCCGCTGCCGGCCGGCGATGGTCGGCAAGCTCGCGGTCAAGGGGCCGACGGGCTGCCGCTACCTCGCCGACGACCGCCAGGCGAACTACGTGAAGGACGGCTGGAACTACACCGGCGACGCGTATCTCGTCGATGCCGACGGCGATTTCGTCTACCAGGCGCGCACCGACGACATGATCGTCAGCGCCGGCTACAACATCGGCGGGACCGGAGGTCGAGGGCGCGCTGCTGCTGCATCCGGCGGTCGCCGAGTGCGGCGTCGTCGGCGTGCCCGACGAGGAGCGCGGCCAGATCGTCAAGGCGTTCGTCGTGCTGAAGCCGGGCTTCGCGCCGGACGCGGCGATGACCCGCGAATTGCAGGACCACGTCAAGCGCGAAATCGCGCCGTACAAGTATCCGCGGGCGGTCCAGTACCTGTCGGCGCTGCCGCGCACCGAAACGGGGAAGCTGCAGCGCTTTCGTCTGCGGCAGGCCGGGGCGGGAGGGGCGGATTTACGTTGATCTGGCGCAAGGACGGCGCCGGCCGGATAATGTGATATTCGATCGCCTGCACGCCACGTCGCCCGGCGCAGGATCTCTCCACCGCGACCGGAGTTCCCCATGAATGCCCCCGAGCGAATCGACCCCTCGTCCAAGGCGAAATTCGTCTGGGAAGACCCGCTGCTGCTCGACGATCAGCTGTCGGAGGACGAGCGGATGGTGCGCGACACCGCGCACGATTACGCGCAGGAGAAGCTGCTGCCGCGCGTCACCGAGGCGTTCCGCAACGAGACCTCCGATCCTTCGGTATTTCCGGAAATGGGCGCGCTGGGGCTGCTCGGCGCGACGCTGCCGCCCGAGTACGGCGGCGCCGGGCTCAACTACGTGTGCTACGGCCTGATCGCGCGCGAGGTCGAGCGCGTCGATTCCGGCTACCGCTCGATGATGAGCGTGCAGAGCTCGCTCGTGATGCACCCGATCTACACGTACGGCACCGAGGAGCAGCGGAAGAAATACCTGCCGAAGCTCGCCACCGGCGAATGGATCGGCTGCTTCGGCTTGACCGAGCCCAACCACGGCTCGGACCCGGGCTCGATGATCACGCGCGCCCACGCGGCATCCGGGGGGTACCGCCTCGTCGGCAGCAAGATGTGGATCTCGAACTCGCCGATCGCCGACGTGTTCGTCGTCTGGGCGAAGACCGACGACGGCGTGATCCGCGGCTTCATCCTCGAAAAGGGCATGAAGGGCCTTTCGGCGCCGAAGATCGAAGGCAAGTTCAGCCTGCGCACGTCGGTCACCGGCGAGATCGTGATGGACGACGTGCACGTGCCGAAGGACCACCTGCTGCCGAACGTGCACGGCCTCAAGGGTCCGTTCGGCTGCCTCAACAGCGCGCGCTACGGCATCGCGTGGGGCGCGCTGGGCGCGGCGGAGGCCTGCTGGCACGCGGCGCGCCAGTACACGCTCGACCGCAAGCAGTTCGGCCGTCCGCTCGCCGCCAACCAGCTGATCCAGAAGAAGCTCGCCGACATGCAGACGGAGATCACGCTCGGGCTGCAGGGGTGCCTGCGCCTCGGCCGGATGAAGGACCAGGGCAAGGCGGCCCCCGAGATCACGTCGATCATGAAGCGCAATTCCTGCGGCAAGGCGCTCGAGATCGCGCGGATGGCGCGCGACATGCACGGCGGCAACGGCATCGTCGACGAGTTCCACGTGATCCGCCACCTGCTGAATCTCGAGACGGTCAACACCTACGAGGGCACGCACGACGTCCACGCGCTGATCCTGGGCCGCGCGCAGACCGGCATCCAGGCGTTCTCCTAGGGGACGGACCACCGTTCCCACTTGATGCACGGACTCGCCGCCCGGAATGCGCGACTTGCCTCCCATGACCCGGCCAAGCTCTGAAAGAGTGGTCTGTCCCCCATGAAGCTCTACGATTATTTTCGTTCGTCCGCGGCGTATCGCGTGCGGATCGCGCTCAACCTGAAAGGGCTCGCCCCCGAGCGCGCTTTCGTCCATCTGCGCCGCGGCGCGCAGCGCGCCGACGACTATCTGGCGGTCAATCCGCTGGGGCTCGTGCCGTCGCTCGTCACGGACGGCGGCGAGGTCCTCACGCAGTCGCTCGCGATCATCGAATGGCTGGACGAGACGCACCCGCAGCCGCCGCTGCTGCCTCCGGACGCGGCGGGCCGCGCCCGCGTGCGCGCGCTGGCGCTGGCAGATCGCCTGCGACATCCACCCGATCAACAACCTGCGCGTGCTGAACTACCTCACCGGCACGCTCGGCGCGACCGAGGCGCAGAAGAACGGCTGGTACCGGTACTGGTGCGACGTGGGCTTCGAAGCCCTGGAGACGCAGCTCGCGCGCGAGCAGGCCACCGGTGCCTTCTGTCACGGCGGTTCGCCGACGATCGCCGACATCTGCCTCGTCCCGCAGCTTGCCAACGCGCGCCGGGTCGATCTCGACCTCTCCCTCTATCCGACGCTGCTGCGGATCGAGGCCGCCTGCAACGCGCTGCCGGCCTTCGCGGCGGCGGCCCCTGCGAAGCAGCCGGATGCCGAGTAAGGGCAGCATCGGCACGCGGGCGATCGCGCCGGGCATCGCGTGATTCGCATCGACGCGGATCAAGGCAGCGAATGAGCTCGATCGAATACACGCCGGAGTTCGTCGAGCGCGGCTACAACAACCGCGCTGCGGTTCCGGACCACCCGCGCTGGCTCGCGCATTTCCCCGAGGCTTCGGCCAAGGCGCGGGCGGCGCTGGCGCCCAAGCTGGACTTGCGCTTCGGTCCCGGCCCGAAGGAGACGCTGGACCTCTTCCTGCCGACGGCTCGCGCGAAAGGTACGTTCCTGTTCCTCCACGGCGGCTACTGGCGGATGCTCGACAAGAGCGATTTTTCCTTCGTGGCGCCGCCGTTCGTGGCGCGCGGATACGCGGTCGCGGTCGCCAATTACGACCTGTGCCCCGACGTGTCGATCGCAGCGATCGTCGACGAGGCCCGGCACGCGGTATCGTGGCTTGCACGCGAAGGCGCCGCGCACGGCGCGAACCCCGACCGCATCGTCGTCGGCGGGCACTCGGCGGGCGGACACCTCGCCGCGATGCTGTTCACGACGGACTGGGCGGCGCTGGGGCTCGCGCGCGGATCCGTTCCTCGGCGCCGTGTCGCTGTCGGGGGTGCACGATCTCGCGCCGATGGTGCAGTTCTCGTTCAACGCCGATTTCAAGCTGGATGCTGCCGAGGCCGCGCGGCTGTCGCCGGTTTTCATGACGCCGCGTTCACGCGTTCCGCTGGTGCTCGCCGTGGGCGCGGACGAGACATCGGAATTCATCCGCCAGACGCGGATCCTGTGGGACGCCTGGCCCGCCAACCGGCCGCCCGGCGCCCGCGCGCCGCTGCTCATTCCCGGCCGCCACCATTTCAGCGTGGTCGTCGACTACGCGGATCCGGACAGCGAATTGACGCGGGCGACGCTCGCGCTGTTCGCCGACCAAGAGGAAAAATCGAGATGAGAACGCAGTTGCGCAAACTCCACCGCATGCTCCCGACGGCGATCGTGATCGCCGGGCTCGCGGCGCCTCGGCCCGGGCTCGCCGCCGACGCGGCCGCCGCGACGGCCGCACCTGCCGGTTCCCCGCGCATCGGACTCGCCCTTTCCGGCGGCGGGGCGCGCGGCATCGCGCACATCGGCGTGCTCAAGGTGCTGGAGGAGATGCGCGTCCCCATCCACTGCGTGACCGGCACCAGCATGGGCGCGATCGTCGGCGGCACGTTTGCCGCCGGCCTGACGCCGATGGAGCTGGAGAAGGCCGTCCTCAAGGCCGACTGGAACGAGATATTCCGCGACCAGCCGCCGCGGGACGAAATCGCCGTCAAGCGCAAGATCGACGACTACAAGACGCTGTTCAAGCCGGAGTTCGGCGTCAAGGACGGCGGACTCGCGCTGCCGAAGGGCGTGATCGCCGGCGTCTCGATCGAGTCGTTCTTCCGGGTGTTGACGACGCCGGCGTACGACATCGAGGACTTCAACAAGCTCCCCATTCCGTTCCGGGCGATGGCGACCGACATCGAGACCGGCCAGTCGGTCGTGCTCGATCGCGGCAGCATCGCGCAGGCGATGCGCGCCAGCATGTCGGTGCCGGGCGCGCTCGCGCCGGTCGAGATCGACGGCAGGCTGCTGGTCGACGGCGGCATCGCCAACAATCTGCCGATCGACGAGGCGCGCAGGCTGTGCGGCGACGTCATCATCGCCGTCAACATCTCGACGCCGCCGTTGAAGAGGAGCGAGATCACCTCCGCGCTCTCCGTCGCGGGGCAGCTCGTCAATTTCCTCGGCCTGCAGACGGTGCAGGACCAATTGAAGAGCCTGACGTCCCGCGACGTGCTGATCGCGCCGGACCTGGGCGACATTTCGGCGGCCAAGTTCGATCGTTCCGCGGATGCCATCAGGATCGGCGAGGAAGCGACCCGCAAGCTCGCCGATTCGCTGCAGCGCTACAGCCTGCCGCCCGAGCAGTACGCCGCGCTGCGCTCGAAGCAGGTCGCGGAGCCCAGGCCGCTGGGCACGGTGGACGAGATCCGCTTCGCCGGGCTCGAGCGCACCAATCCGGAGGTGCTGCGCGCGCTGGTCGAGACCAAGCCCGGCGAGCAGCTGTCCGAGGAGAAGCTCGGCCACGACCTGCGCCGTGTCTTCGGACGCGGCGACTTCGAGAGCATCGGCTACCGGATCGGCGGCGCCCCCGGCCCGCGCGCGCTCATCATCGAGCCGAAGGAGAAATCGTGGGGACCGGACTATCTGCGGTTCGGGCTCGGGCTTGCCAGCGACTTCCAGGGCGACAACGCGTTCAACGCGCTCGTCGAATACCGGAGGACCTGGCTCAACCACCTCGGCGGCGAGTGGACGACGCAGGCGCAGATCGGACAGAACACGTATCTGGCGACCGAGTTCTACCAGCCGGTCGAGGCGTCCGGCACCTGGTTCGTCTCCCCATACGCTTCGATCGGCCAGCAGACGCGGGGCGTTTTCGCCGGTGACGACAAGGTCGCCGACTACCTGGTCAAGTCGGCGCAGGTCGGCATCGCCGGCGGCGCGGTGCTCGGCACCTGGGGCCAGTTCGGGATCGGCCCCGTGTGGACGCACGTCAAGGCGAGCATCGACACCGGTTCCAAGGCGTTGCCTGAAGGCAGCGAGAACACCTCGGGGATCCGGGCGCGGCTGTTCGTGGACCAGACGGATCACGCGTGGTGGCCGACGAACGGCATCGGCCGGAACGGCTTCCGCCTACGCGGCGTTGACTTCATTCGGGTCGGCACAGAGCTACCAGCGGCTCGAAGGCAGCTTCCGGGCCGCGCACAGCTGGGGCGAGCACACGATCCAGGTCGGGGTTTCCGGGGGCACGGATCTCGGCTCGGACATGCCGGCCTACGAATCCTTCACGCTCGGCGGGCCCCTGCGCCTGTCCGGCTACCGGATCAACCAGTTCGCGGGCCGGGAATTCGCCTTCGGCCGGCTGATGTACTACAAGCGGATCTTCCCGCTGCCGGACCTCCTGGGGTCGGGGGTCTATGCCGGAGCATCGGCCGAAGTCGGGCGCATCGGCAGTCGTTTCGACAACCTCCCGTCGCCGGGAACGCTCTGGTCCGGATCGCTGTTCCTGGGCGCCGACACCTTCGTCGGGCCGCTCTTCCTGGGCGTCGGCGCGGGGGCCGCGGGGAACTGGAGCATCTACATGCTGCTCGGCGCGCCGTAGCCGGCCACCTTCCAGCGCGCGGGACCCCGACCTTCCGGCCGGGTCTCCGCGCTGCCTGTCCGAGCTGCCGGATCAGCCGCCCGGCGGCCGATACGCAATCGCCTGCTTCGCGGCCTCGTCGACTTCCGCGACGGTCATCAGCACGACGGTGTTCACGGACGCCCCGCCGGCCTGATTGACGGCGAGCGCAAGCGCCGCCGCCGCCGTGTTGTTCGGAAGATCCGCGATCACATAGGCGTCGATGCCGCCGAACGCGTAGTACATCGACTCGAGCTTGCCGCCCGCCGCGACGCACGCCTTCTCGACTGCCGCGCGACGTCCCGTCGCGCCGTCGCGCACGAGCCCCTTGGCGCCCTCGGCGGAGTACCGCGCCTGAAACATGTACTTTGCCATTGCTTGCTTCCTTTCTGGATTGGCGCGCCGTCCGGCAGTGGACGGGTGACCGGTTTGCGGCGACATCGCCGGGCGCGTCGCCGGATTGTGCGCCCAAGTGCGCGGCGTTTCGAGTCGCCGGCGGGGCAAGCTGATGGAAAACGTCCGTCTGCCCTTTGTCGATTGACAAGTGACCGTCGGTCATTTACGCTTCCGCATCAAATGACCATCAGTCAGTTAACGTTTCGGTGCCGGCAACCATGGTGATTCGCCAGCGCGCCATTCACGCCGAACACAAGCAGGAGCGCCACGACGCGCTGCTCGACGCGGCGCTGGGCCTGCTCGCGCGCGCGCCCGACCGCGTGCCGAGCGTCGCGGACGTGGCCGATGCGGCCGGGCTCGCCAAGGGCACGGTCTACCTCTATTTCCCGAGCAAGGAGGAGCTGCTGCTCGCGCTGCACGAGCGCAACATGCACGGCTTCTTCGCCGCGCTCACCGCGCTGGTCGAAGGGCCGGGGCCCGTGACGCTCGATGCGATGATCGCGCTCACGCGGCGGCACCTGATCGCGCCGCCGCTGCTGCTGCAACTCGCGGCGCGGTGCTTCGGCATGATGGCGCAAGGCATTCCCCCGGCGGCGGCGGCCGACTACCGGCAGCGCGTGTCCGACCGTCTGCTCCGCGCGGGCGCGGGCCTCGAGCGGCACTTCCCCGAACTTGGGACCGGGCGGCGGCGCGCGACTGCTGCGCCACAGCTATGCGTTGATCATCGGCCTGTGGCAGATGTCCGAGGCCGGCGGGACTCCGTGCCTGGCGGCGCCCGATTCGCAACCGCCGGCATTCGCGTGGCGTTACGACGATGAGCTCGAACGCGCGCTGCGCGCGCTCTGGGGTGGCACGATCGGAACGCTTGCCGTAGCGGTCGGCCGTGAAGATGGAGTGCAACGATGAAGCCGTCGCTTCGAATGCTGCTCACCCTGACGCTCGCCGCGCTGGCCGGATGCGGCAAGCCCGAAAGCGCGCCCGAGCCGGTGCGTCCGGTCCAGCTCGCGCAGGTCACGCTGGGCGCGATGGCTGAAACCGCGGGCTTCGCCGGCGAGGTGAAGCCGCGGCACGAGACGGATCTGGCGTTTCGCATCGGCGGCAAGATCGTCGCGCGCAACGCCGACATGGGAGCGCGCGTGAAGAAGGGCCAGGTGCTGGCGCGGCTCGACCCCGCGGATGTCGCCCTGCAATCGGAGGCGGCCAAGGCCGCGGCTGCCGCCGCCGAAGCCGAGTACACGTACGCGAAGGCCGAGTTCGAGCGCTACCAGAGCCTGTTCGCGCAGAAATTCGTCAGCGGCTCCGCGCTCGACCAGAAGCAGAACGCGTTCAACGCCAACCGCGCGAAATTCGATCAGGCGAAGGCGCAGCTCGCGGTGGCGCAGAATCAGTCGGCGTACGCGGTGCTGCAGGCGCCCGAGGACGGCGTGATCACCTCCGTCAATGCCGAGGCGGGGCAGGTCGTCGCGGCGGGCCTGCCGGTGATGAAGCTCGCGCGCGAGGAAGAGCGCGAGGTCGCGATCAGCGTGCCGGAGAACCGGATCGACGAGCTCGCGCGGGCGCAGGCGATCGGGGTCGCGCTGGCGGCGAGTCCGCAGAAGATCTACCCGGCGCGCGTGCGCGAGATCTCGCCGTCGGTCGACCCCGTCACGCGGACGTTCGCGGTGCGCGTCGCGGTGCTCGGCGCCCGATGCCGCCTTGCAATGGGGGATGACGGCGACGGTCGGCCTCATCAGTGCCGGTCCGGCGAATGCCGCGCTGCTTCCGCTCACCTCGCTCTATCGCCAGGACGACCAGCCTGCGGTCTGGATCTACGATCCGGCGACGCACAAGGTCGCGCTGCGGCCCGTGACGATCGGCCAGTACCGTGAGGACGGCGTCATCGTCACCTCGGGGCTTGCCAGCGGCGACTGGGTGGTCACGGCCGGCGTGCACAAGCTGCGCCCGGGCCAGACGGTCCGGCCGTACGAAGGCGGCCCGCGCGCCGCCGGCGCTGCGGCCACGCCGGGCGCCCCGGCAGCGAAGCGCTGACGCTGAGCGTCAAGGCGCGATCCCGGATTCGCCCCATGAGCCTTCCTCCGCCGACCGGCGTGCCCCGCTCGCGTTTCAATCTGTCCGAGTGGGCGCTGCACCACCGCCCGCTGGTCCTGTTCATCATCGTCGTCTGCGCGCTGGCGGGCATCTACTCCTACGGCAGGCTCGGGCAGTCGGAGGATCCGCCGTTCACGTTCAAGGTCATGGTGGTCCGCACCAACTGGCCCGGCGCCTCGGCGCGCGAGGTCGAGCAGCAGGTCACCGACCGGATCGAGCGCAAGCTGCAGGAAGTGCCGCGCATCGACTGGGTGCGCAGCTACTCGAAGCCGGGCGAGTCGCTGGTGTTCTTCGCGCTGAAGGACAATGCGCCGCCGGCACTGGTGCCGGAGACTTTCTACCAGGTGCGCAAGAAGGTCGGCGACATGCGGAACACGCTGCCGGCCGGCATCCAGGGCCCGTTCTTCAACGACGAGTTCGGCGACACCTACACCAACATCTACGCGATCACCGGCGACGGCTTCGGCTACCGCGAGCTCAAGGAATTCGGCGACCGCGTGCGCGCGGAGCTGCTGCGCCTGCCGGGCGTGGCCAAGGTCGATTTCATCGGCGAGCAGGACGAGAAGATATTCATCGAGCTGTCGAACGCGAAGCTCGCCACGCTGGGCATCGAGCCCGCGCAGATCTTCCAGACGCTCGCCACGCAGAACGTCGTCGCGGCGGCCGGCGTCTTCGACACGCCGACCGACCGCATCTACCTGCGGCCGACCGGCGCCTTCGTTTCCCTCGATGCCATCCGGGACCTCGCGCTGCGGGCCAACAACCGGGTGTTCCGATTGGGCGACATCGCGACGGTCGAGCGCGGCTACGTCGACCCGCCGCAGCAGCGGATGCGCTTCCAGGGCCGCGAGGCGCTCGGCATCGGCATCACGATGGTCAAGGGCGGCGACGTGATCGAGCTGGGGCGCGCGCTCGACGCCGACGTCGCGCGGATCGTGGCCGCGCTGCCGGCGGGCATCGACATCGAGCCCGTCGCGAGCATGCCGCGCGCGGTCCAGCGCTCGGTCAACCAGTTCGTGCGGTCGCTGGCCGAGGCGGTGCTGATCGTGCTCGCCGTGTCGCTGCTGAGCCTCGGCCTGCGCACGGGCCTCGTGGTCGCGGTGTCGATCCCGCTGGTGCTCGCGATCACGTTCCTGGGCATGTGGATCTTCGACATCGGGCTGCACAAGATCTCGCTGGGCGCGCTGATCCTGTCGCTCGGCCTGCTCGTCGACGACGCGATCATCGCGGTCGAGATGATGGCGATCAAGCTGGAGCAGGGGTTCGACCGCTTTCGCGCCGCGGGCTTCGCGTACACGAGCACCGCGTTCCCGATGCTGACGGGCACGCTGATCACCGTCGCGGGCTTCCTGCCGATCGCGACGGCGAAGAGCGGCACCGGCGAGTACACGCGCTCGATCTTCGAAGTGTCGTCGCTCGCGCTCGTCGCGTCGTGGTTCGTCGCGGTGATCGTGATTCCCTACCTCGGCTACCGGATGCTGCCGGATTTCACGCAGCCGCGCGCGCCGTCGCTCTGGGCGAAGCTGCGGGCCCGGCTGCGGGGCCAGGCCGCGCCGTCGGCGCGGGCGGCGGCCCACGGCGACCCCGAGGCCGTCTACCGGACGCCTTTCTATCTGCGTTTCCGTGCGCTGGTGGAGTGGGGTGTGGGCCACCGCGCCGTCGTGATCGTCATGACGATCGCGGCCTTCGCCGGTTCGCTCGCGCTGTTCCGGCTCATTCCGCAGCAGTTCTTTCCGGCGTCCTCGCGCCCCGAGCTGCTGGTCGACCTGCGCCTGCCCGAGGGCAGCGCCTTCGCCGCAACGCTCAAGGAGACGAAGCGGCTCGAGGCGATCCTCGACGGCGAGCCGGGGGTCGAGAGCTACGTGGCGTACGTCGGCAGCGGCAGCCCGCGCTTCTACCTGCCGCTCGACCAGCAGCTGCAGCAGTCGAACTTCGCGCAATTCGTCGTCCTCGCGACCGACAACGTCGAGCGGGAACGCGTGCGCGCGCGCCTGCTCGCCCGCCTGGACAACGACTTCCCGGCGCTGCGCGGGCGCGTCTCGCGCCTCGAGAACGGACCGCCGGTGGGGTTTCCGATCCAGTTCCGGGTTTCCGGCGAGGACATCGCGAAGGTGCGGTCGATCGCCCGCGAGGTCGCCGCCGTCATGCGCGAGGACCGCGACACGGACAGCGTGCAGTTCGACTGGGACGAGCCGACGAAAGTGGTGCGGCTCGCGATCGATCAGAACAAGGCGCGGGTGCTGGGCTTCTCGTCGCAGGACGTCGCGACCTTCCTCAACAACGCGGTGTCGGGCGTCACCGTCACGAACTACCGCGACGGCGACAAGCTGATCGACGTGGTCGTGCGCGGCGTGCCGGCGGAGCGCGCCGCGCTGTCGTCGCTCAAGGACCTCGCCCTGCCGTCGAAGAACGGGAAGGCGGTGCCGATCACGCAGATCGCGGACATCCGCTACGAGCAGGAAGAGGGCATCGTCTGGCGCCGCAACCGCCTGCCGACGATCACGGTGCGCGCGGATCTCAAGGGCAACGCCCAGGGACCCGACGTCGCGAGCCGGATCGAACCGCGGCTGGATGGCGTGCGCGCGCAGCTGCCGCTCGGCTACCGGATCGAAATCGGCGGCGCGGTCGAGGACTCGGCGAAGGGCCAGCGGTCCATCGCCGCCGGCGTTCCGCTGCTCGTGGTCACGGTGCTCACGTTGCTGATGGTGCAGCTCAGGAGCTTCGCCCGCACGGCGATGGTCGTGCTGACCGCGCCGCTCGGACTGATCGGCGTCACGCTGGCGCTGCTCGCCTTCGGCAAGCCGTTCGGGTTCGTGGCGATGCTGGGGACGATCGCGCTGTCCGGGATCATCATGCGCAATTCCGTGATTCTCGTCGACCAGATCGATCAGGACATCGCCGCGGGGGCTGCGCCGTGGGACGCCGTGATCGGCGCCACCGTGCGCCGCTTCCGGCCGATCGTGCTGACGGCCGCCGCTGCGGTGCTGGCGATGATCCCGCTGACGCGCAGCGACTTCTTCGGCCCGATGGCCGTCGCGATGATGGGAGGGATCCTGATCGCCACGGTGCTGACGCTGGGGTTCCTGCCGGCGTTGTACGCGGCGTGGTTCCGCGTTGCGCCCCCGTCGCCGAGCGGTGCCGCCGACTGACGCGCGTGGGGGTCGGCCGCGCGGCTGCCGGCAGGGTGGGGGCGCGCTGGCGCCAAGGAAGTACCGGCGGACCGCCCGCGAGGGTAAAATGGCGGACCCGTCGCACCGAAAGACATCGTCATGAGCCTCTCCCCGATTGCGGATCTGGTCGCCGACCTCAAGGCCGGCCGCATGGCCGTGCTCGTCGACGAGGAGGACCGCGAGAACGAGGGCGACCTGATCTTCGCCGCGGATTTCGTGACGGCCGAGAAGATCAATTTCATGGCGACGCACGGCCGCGGGCTGATCTGCATGCCCATCACGGCCGCCCATGCCGAGCGCCTCAACCTGGCGCCGATGGTGGCGCAGAACCGCTCGGTGCACGGCACCAATTTCACGGTCTCGATCGAGGCGGCGCAAGGCGTGTCCACCGGCATCTCGGCGCAGGACCGCGCGCACACGATTCGCGTCGCGGCCGCGCCGGGCGCGAAGCCGTCCGACATCGTGCAGCCTGGCCACGTGTTTCCGCTGATCGCCCAGCCCGGTGGCGTGCTGGCCCGCGCGGGCCACACCGAGGCGTGCTGCGATCTCGCGGAGCTCGCCGGGCTCACGCCGGCGGCCGTGCTGTGCGAGATCATGAACGCCGACGGCACCATGGCGCGGCTGCCCGATCTGATCGACTTCGCGCGCGCGCATGGACTCAAGATCGGCGCGATCGCCGACCTCATCCACCATCGCAGCCGCACCGAGCGGCTCATCGAGCGGATCGCCGAGCGGCCGCTCGCGACGGCGCACGGCTCGTTCCGGCTCGTCGTGTACCGGGAGAAACTGTCGGACGCGACGCACCTCGCGCTGGTGCGCGGCCCGATTTCGCCGGACTCCGAGACGCTCGTGCGCGTGCACGAGCCGCTGTCGGTGATGGACCTGCTCGACACCGGCAGCACGTCGCACTCGTGGAGCATCGCGGCGGCGCTCGACGCGATCGCCGGCGCCGGCCGCGGCGTCGTCGTGCTGTTGCACCGTCCCGAGAGCGCGGACGAGCTGCGGCGCCGCGCGGTCACCGCCGAGGTGGCGGTCTCGGCCAAGGTCGATCTGCGCGACTACGGGATCGGCGCGCAGATCCTGCGCGATCTCAACGTCGGCAGGATGCGTCTCCTTGCCACGCCGCGGAAGATGCCGAGCATGGCCGGATTCGATCTCGAGGTCACCGGCTACGTCGCGCAGCCGGCGGCGCGCCAGGCGCCGTGACCCCGCCCCCGAACACCGCTGCCCCAATCGCACCAGCTCCTGCCCATGCCCGCCCGCCAAATCCCCGTCAATAACAACGGCATCGGCCGCCGCGTCGGCATCGTGCTGTCGCGTTTCAACCCCGGCATCGGCGACCTGCTGCTCGCGGGTGCGCTGCGGGCGCTGAAGGAGGCCGGCGTCGCCGATCGCAACATCACCGTCGCCACAGTGCCCGGCGCGCTGGAGACGCCGCTCGCGCTGCAGCGGATGGCGCAGTCCGGCGAGTTCGACGCGCTGGTCGCGCTGGGCGCCGTCATCCGCGGCGAGACCTACCATTTCGAGATCGTCGCCAACGAATCGGCCCGCGGCGTCGCGGAGGTGCAGCTCGAGTTCGGCATCCCGGTCGGCAACGGCATCCTGACCACCAACACCGACGAGCAGGCGCTGATGCGCTGCGAGAAGAAGGGCTTCGAGGCGGCGCAGGCGGCGCTCGAGCTCGCCAACCTGCTGGAAGCCATCGATGCGGACTAGCCCGCGGCGGCGCGCGCGCGAGTTCGTGCTGCAGGGGCTCTACCAACGCCAGCTGTCGGGCAACGCCTGCGCCGCGATTCGCGAGCAGGTCGCCGGCAGCGGCCGGTTTTCCGAAGGCGGACGAGGCCTACTTCGACGTGCTGTGGGCGGGAGTGACCGCCGAATACGATGCGCTCGTCGAGCTCGTCTCCCCGGAGCTCGACCGCCGCGCGGCGGAGCTCTCGCCGATCGAGCGCGCGATTCTCGTGATCGGCGCCTGGGAGCTTGCGCACCGCCCCGAGATCCCCTGCCGCGTCGTCATCAACGAAGCGATCGAGCTCGCCAAGTCGTATGGTGGCACCGACGGGCACAAGTTCGTCAACGGCGTGCTCGACAAGCTCGCGGCGACGCTCCGCGCGGCCGAGATGGACGCGCTGCGCTCCGGGACCGGCACGGCGTGACCCCGTTCGCACTCGCGCCGCGCCGGTGGGCTTGCCTCGCGGCGAGCCGCATTCGCGCTGGGCGCCGCTCCCGTCGCGGCCGGTCCGCTCTCGGTCTACTGCACGCACGATCCCGATGCCTGCGAGCTCGCCGCGCAGACGTTCACGCGCGACACCGGCATCGCCGTGGCGATGGTGCGCAAGCCGACCGGCGAAGTGTTCGCGCAGCTGCGCGCCGAGCGCGACAACCCGAAATCCGACGTCTGGTACGGCGGCACGTTCGATTCGTTTCTGCAGGGCGCGGCCGAAGGCCTGTTCGCGCCGTACCGCTCGCCGCGGCTGTCGGAGCTGCATCCCTGGGCGCAGCGGCAGGCGAGCGCGACGTCCGACCGCGCCGTCGCGATCTACCGGATCATTCTGGGCTTCGGCACGAATTCGGCGCTGCTCGCGAAGAAGCGGCTGCCGCCCCCGCGCTGCTGGTCGGACCTGGTGAAGCCCGAGTACGCGAACGAGGTCGAGCTGTCCAATCCCGTCACCAGCGGCACGGGCTACACGATCCTCGCGACACTCGTCGCGCTCTACGGCGAGGACGGCGCGTTCGATTACCTGAAGCGGCTGCGCCCGAACGTCGTCCGCTACACGCAATCCGGCACCGCGCAGGGTCCGTCGGTGGCGCGCGGGGAAGTGGGCGTCGGGCGTGAGCTTCGTCCACGAATTCATCACCCAGCAGCTGGCGGGCTTTCCGGTCGACATCACGATCCCCTGCGAAGGCACGGGTGACACGCTGGGCGGCATGGCCATCATCGCCAACGGGCCCAATCCCGCCGAGGCCCGCGTGTTCTACGACTGGGCGCTGACCCGCGGCGCGCAGGAGCTCGCGAACCGCACGCGCAATCTGATCCTGCCGGCCAACATGACGGCGGAAATCCGGCCCGAGGCGGCGAGGTACGCGTCGGCGCTGGCGATCGATGCGGACCCGGCGAAATTCGGCACGCCGGCCGAGAAAAGACGCCTGCTCGCGCGCTGGCAGCGCGAGATCGGCGACGCGCTGAAGTAGGGCCCGCGCGCCGCGGCGCGGCGATGCGATCGCCTATAATCGGGGCGTGAACGAATTCGAGCTGATCGCGCGCTTTTTCTCGCGACCGCCGCGCGCGGCCTCGGTGCATCTGGCCGGTGGGGACGATGCGGCGCTGCTCGCTCCGGCGCCGGGTTGCGAGCTCGCGGTTTCCGTCGACATGCTGGTCGGCGGGCGGCATTTCCTGGCGGACACCGATCCGGAGCGACTGGGCCACAAGACGCTGGCGGTCAATCTGTCCGACATGGCGGCGATGGGGGCGACGCCGAAGTGGGCGCTGCTGGCCGGCGCGCTGCCGGACGCCGATCCCGCGTGGCTTGGCGCGTTCGCGCGCGGCTTCTACGCGCTGGCCGATGCCCACGGCGTCGATCTCGTCGGCGGCGACACGACGCGCGGTCCGCTCAATCTCTGCGTGACGATCCTCGGTGAAGTGCCCGCGGGGCAGGCGCTGCTGCGCTCGGGCGCCAGGCCCGGCGACGACGTCTACGTTTCCGGTGCGCTCGGCGACGCCGCGCTCGCTTTGGCCGCAATGGCCGGTCGCGTGCAACTCGACGGCGATGCGCTGCGCCGCCGCGCAGGCGCGGCTCGAGGCACCGGTGCCGCGCATCGCGCTGGGCCTGGCGCTGCGCGGCGTCGCCACCGCGGCGATCGACGTGTCCGACGGGCTGGTCGGCGACCTCGCCCATATCCTCGAGCGATCGGCCGCAGGCGCGACGATCGAGCTCGCGGCCATTCCGCGGTCGCCGGCGCTGGCGCGCCTTGCCGGCGGCGACGACTCGCGCGCTCGCGCTCGAGTGCCTGCTCGCGGGCGGCGATGACTACGAGCTGTGCTTCACCGCGCCGCGTGCGGCGGCCGACCGCGTGGCCGCGATCGCAGCCAGCACCGCGGTGCCGCTCGCGCGCATCGGTGCGATCACCGAAGGCACCGGCCTCGTCGTGCGCGACGAGCGCGGCATGCCGCTCTCCGTCCTGCCGCGGGCCTTCGATCACTTCGTCTGAACACGCGCCCTCAATGCACAACTTCGACCACCGGCGCTGTCCCGCATGCGGCGAACTGAAGATCGTCGCCACGCGGCGATTCGTCGGTGGCTGGTTCTTCATCCGCTGCCCGAATTGCCGCCGCCAGCTCCGCGTGGACCCGCAGCACGGCCAGCGCTGGATCCTGCTGGTGGCGCTGGCACTGATCGGAGCGGCAGCGATTGCCGGCGCGGCGGTGACCGACCACACGGGTCGGGTTCGTGGCTGTCGGCGCACTCGCCTGCGCCATGGTGTACATCTGGGAGTTCGTGCTGACGCGCCGCTCGCCGCTGGAAGTCGTCGCGGATGACGAGGCGCGCGGATACCGGCGCAATTGGGTGATGACGGCATTCGCCACGCTGTTCGCGACGGGTGCCGTCGTCTACGCGGCCACGCAGATATGACGGCCGCCCTGCCCGCCGGGCCGCCCCAAGGGCGAATACCGGAGCGCGCAGCGCGAAGGTACTCGCGAGTCCGCCGGGCCGACCCAAGGACGAATACCGGAGCGCGCAGCGCGAAGGTACTCCAGTGACCTCGTTCAATCTCGCGCGCATCGAGGAGGCGGGCCTCAACGCGATGCAGTCACAGCGGCAGCTCTTCTACGACGGCTGGCTGTTGAAGGTCTCGCCGGGTGTGGCCAAGCGCGGACGCAGCGTCAACGCGCATTTCGGCTCCTCGCTGCCGCTCGCCGGCAAGCTCGCCTACTGCGAAAGCGTGTACGCGCGGCACGGCCTGCCGACGCTGTTCCGGATCACGCCGTTCGTCCAGCCGGCGGACCTCGAGGCGGCACTGGCGGCGCGCGGCTACGAGGCTTTCGGCGAGACGCTGGTGCAGGCGGTGGCGCTGGAGCGCCCGCCGGCGTTGCCGGAGCACGATGACGCGGTCGCGGTGGAGGCGCCGGATACGCCCGCCTTCGTCGATGCCGTGGGTGACCTGCGCGACTCGACGCCGGCGCAGCGGGAGGCGCATCGCGAGCGCCTCATGAATTCGCCGCTCGGCAAGCGCTACGCCGTCGTCCGGGCAGGGGGCCGCGTCGTCTGCACCGCGCAGGTCGCGGTCGAGGGCGAGCTTGCGGGCCTCTTCGACGTGATCACCGCTCCCGATGCGCGAAGGCAGGGGTATGCGACGCTCGCGTGCGCGTCGTTGCTGTCCTGGGCGTGGCAGCACGGCGCGCAAGGTGCCTATCTGCAGGTGAGCGCCGACAACGCGCCCGCCATCGCGTTCCTACCGGCAATTCGGCTTCGCGACGGCCTACACCTACCATTACCGCGGGCGGGCGGGGGAATGCGAGTGAACGCATCCGGCGTCGGACCGTTTCGTTGGCCGTTCTCCGTCGCGGAGAGGGAATGAGCGACGACAGTCCGGCGCTGGCGCTGCGCCTCGGGCGCGTGCTGGCCGAAAGGCGCTGGACGGCCGCCACGGCCGAATCCTGCACGGGCGGGCTCATCGCCGGCGCCATCACCGACGTGGCCGGCAGCTCGGCCTGGTTCGATCGCGGCTTTGTCACCTATTCGAACGAGGCGAAGTGCGAGATGCTCGGGGTTCGCGCCGGGACGCTCGAGACGCACGGCGCCGTCAGCGAGGCGACGGCACAGGAGATGGCCGCAGGAGCGTTGGCGCGCAGTGGCGCCGACATCGCGGTCGCGGTCACCGGCATTGCCGGGCCGGCGGGGGGCTCGCCCGGGAAGCCGGTGGGACTCGTCTGTTTCGCCTGGGCGCGCCGCGGCGGTCCGGTCGACGCTCGCACTCTGCATTTCGCCGGCGACCGGGCGGCTGTGCGCGCGGCGGCGGTCGCCGCGGCGCTGGAAGGACTGATCAGCCGGAGCTCGGGTGCCTGAAGCCGGCCGGCGCGGGCGACCTGGCCACTCCCCGACGGCAGTTACGGGACCGGCTGCTTCCAGGACCGGACTCATCCGTTCGGGGGGTTGCATCGAACGATCGTTCTATGCCATGATTCACCGCGTCGACTTCTTACCCGCCCGCGCCGTGCTGCGCCATACTTCGGAGCCTTCCCACATGCCACTCGACAACACCATGGACGACCACAAGAGCAAGGCCCTCGCCGCAGCGCTGGCGCAGATCGAAAAGCAGTTCGGCAAGGGCTCGATCATGAAAATGGGCGAATCCCAGGTCCAGAACGACCTGCAGGTCGTCTCCACCGGCTCGCTCGGGCTCGACATCGCGCTCGGCGTCGGCGGGTTGCCGCGCGGCCGGGTCGTTGAAATCTACGGGCCGGAGTCCTCCGGCAAGACCACGCTGTCGCTGCAGGTCGTGGCACAGGTGCAGAAAGCCGGCGGCACGGCGGCCTACATCGACGCCGAAAACGCGCTCGACCCCGTCTACGCCGGCAAGCTCGGCGTGAACGTCGGCGACCTCCTGATCTCGCAGCCGGACACCGGCGAGCAGGGCCTCGAAATCGCCGACATGCTCGTGCGCTCGGGCGGGGTGGACATCATCGTCATCGACTCCGTCGCGGCGCTCGTGCCGAAGGCCGAGATCGAGGGCGAGATGGGCGACCAGTTGCCGGGCCTGCAGGCGCGGCTGATGAGCCAGGCGCTGCGCAAGCTCACCGCCAACATCAAGCGCGCGAACACGCTCGTCATCTTCATCAACCAGATCCGGATGAAGATCGGCGTCATGTTCGGCAATCCCGAGACCACCACCGGCGGCAACGCGCTCAAGTTCTACGCGTCGGTGCGCCTCGACATCCGCCGCATCGGCGCGATCAAGCGCGGCGACGAGGTCGTGGGCAACGAGACGCGCGTCAAGGTGGTCAAGAACAAGATCGCGCCGCCGTTCCGCGA
This sequence comes from uncultured beta proteobacterium, assembly GCA_963751405.1. Lineage (GTDB taxonomy): Bacteria > Pseudomonadota > Gammaproteobacteria > Burkholderiales > Casimicrobiaceae > CAIWHR01. The sequence goes on from CAVVUJ010000013.1 coordinate 33,342, forward strand.
GGCGCTGTTCGACATCCTCTACGGCGAGGGCATCTCGCGTCACGGCGAGATCATCGAGCTGGGTGTGGCGAAGAACATCATCGAGAAGTCCGGCGCGTGGTACGCCTACAACGGCGAGAAGATCGGCCAGGGCAAGGACAACACGCGCGAATTCCTGCGCGAGCATCCGGCCATGGCCGACGAGATCGAGGCGAAGATTCGCGCTGCCGTCGGCGTGCCGGTGCCGGGCGCACTGCGTGCGCGCGGCGAGCCTCCGGCCAGCGACGAGTAGAGCGATGAGCGCCGCCGGGCCGCCCCAAGGCGCGAATCACGCCCCCTTGGGGGGTGTGGGGGTACCTACAAGCGCCCGGAGTCCACGCTCGGCGCGCCGTCGCGTTGCCGGCGGCGGGCCCGGGTGATCCGCGGGAAGGCTCGTTGCAGGCCAGAACCCCCCGTCCTCCGAAGTCGCTGAAAGCGCGCGCGATCGCACTCCTCGCGCGCCGCGAGTATTCGCGGGTCGAGTTGCGCGACAAGCTCGCAGCGGGCGGCGACCACGGCGTCGACGGCGCGGATGCCGTCGAAGCGTTGCTGGACGAGCTGGCCGCGCTCGGCTTCCTGTCCGACGCGCGATTCGCGCAATCGGTGGTCCGGCAGAAGAGCGGCGGCTACAGCAAGCGCGCCATTGGCGCTTCGCTGAAGGCGCGCGGCGTCGAGGGTGAGGCGGCAGCGGACGCCCTCGCCGGTGTCGAAATCGACGATCTCGACGCGATGGCCGCGCTCTGGCGCCGCCGCTTCGGCAAGCCGCCGGCGAACGACAAGGAAAAGGCGAGACAGGTGCGTTTCCTGCAAAGCCGCGGCTTCGCGCTGTCGGCGATCTTCAGGCTGCTGAAGAGCCCGCCGGGCGAGGTCGACGCCTAGGACCCTGCGCGCGCTGCGCGTCCGCCGGCACGGGTGCGGGTTCCGGACGTTTGGCGGGGGCGCGCAAAGCCGCGTAAAATCAGCAGCTTTGCCATTGCGCGCCGGGGCCACGAGCCAGCGGCGTGCCGAGACGGGATCCGCCACCGCCATGAAAGCCGCCGACATCCGGAGCCGTTTCCTCAGGTACTTCGAGGAGCGCGAGCACACGATCATCCCTTCATCGTCGCTGGTGCCGGGCAACGATCCGACGCTGCTGTTCGTCAACTCCGGGATGGTCCAGTTCAAGGACGTGTTCCTCGGCGCCGACAAGCGCGCGTACCGCCGCGCGACGACGGCGCAGCGCTGCGTGCGCGCCGGCGGCAAGCACAACGATCTCGACAACGTCGGCTACACGGCGCGCCACCACACGTTCTTCGAGATGCTGGGCAACTTCAGCTTCGGCGACTACTTCAAGCGCGACGCGATCCGCTATTCGTGGGAGCTGCTGACGAAGGTGTACGGGCTGCCGGCCGAGAAGCTCTGGACGACCGTCTACATCGACGACGACGAGGCGTACGACATCTGGACGAAGGAGATCGGCGTTCCGGCCGAGCGCTGCATACGCATCGGCGACAACAAGGGCGCCAAGTACGCGAGCGACAACTTCTGGCAGATGGCGGATACCGGCCCCTGCGGCCCGTGCTCCGAGATCTTCTACGACCACGGCCCCGAGGTCTGGGGCGGCCCGCCCGGCTCGCCGGAAGCGGAAGGCGACCGCTACATCGAGATCTGGAATCTCGTGTTCATGCAGTTCAACCGCGACGAGCGCGGCGTGATGCACCCGCTGCCGAAGCCGTCGGTGGACACGGGCATGGGCCTCGAGCGGCTGGCCGCGGTGCTGCAGCACGTCCACTCGAATTACGAGATCGATCTGTTCCAGGACCTCATCCGCGCCGCGGTGCGCGAGACCGGCGCCCAGGACTACCTGTCGCCGAGCCTGCGCGTGATCGCCGATCACATCCGCGCCTGCGCGTTCCTGATCGTCGACGGCGTGATCCCCGGCAACGAAGGCCGCGGCTACGTGCTGCGCCGGATCGTCCGGCGCGCGATCCGCCACGGCTACCAGCTCGGGCAGAAGGCGCCGTTCTTCCACCGGCTGGTCGCGGATCTGGACCGCGCGATGGGCGATGCCTACCCGGAGCTCCGCCGCGAGAAACTGCGGGTCGCCGAGGTGCTGAAGCAGGAGGAGGAGCGCTTCGGCGAGACGATCGAGCACGGGATGAAGATGCTGGAGCAGGCCCTCGCCGCGGGCGGCAAGGTGCTGGACGGCAACACCGCGTTCACGCTCTACGACACGTTCGGCTTCCCGCTCGACCTCACGGCCGACGTGTGCCGCGAGCGCAATGTCACCGTCGACGAGGCGGGCTTCGACGCCGCGATGGACAAGCAGCGCGAGCGCGCGCGCGCGGCGAGCCAGTTCAAGGTCGGCGCCAAGCTCGACTATTCCGGACCGAAGAACGCTTTCCGCGGATACGAAACCCTGTCCGTCGAGGGCCGCGTTGTCGCGCTGTACAGGGACGGCTCCCCGGTGCCATCGCTCGCCGCGGGCGAGCGCGGCGTCGTCGTGCTCGACGCGACGCCGTTCTACGCGGAGTCCGGCGGCCAGGTCGGCGATCGCGGCGAGCTCACCCTCGGCGGCGTGTGCCTCACGCTGTTCGCGGTCGACGACACGCAGAAGATCCAGCCGGACGTCTTCGGCCACCACGGCGTCGTCGTGACCGGCGAGCTCAAGGCCGGCGACACGGTCGCGGCCAACGTCGACCACGCGGTGCGCGCGCGGACGATGCGCAATCACTCGGCCACGCACCTGATGCACAAGGCGTTGCGCGAAGTGCTGGGCGCGCACGTCCAGCAGAAGGGCTCGCTCGTCGATGCCGACAAGACGCGCTTCGACTTCGCGCACAACGCGCCGCTGTCCGACGACGAGCTGCGCCGCGTCGAGGCGATCGTCAACGACGAGATCCTCCGCAACGCGCCGACGCAGGCGCGCGTCATGCCGATCGAGGACGCGCAGAAGACCGGCGCGATGATGCTCTTCGGCGAGAAGTACGGCGACGAGGTGCGCGTGCTCGAGATCGGCAGCTCGCGCGAGCTGTGCGGCGGCACCCACGTGGCGCGCACGGGCGACATCGGCCTGTTCAAGATCCTCGCCGAGGGAGGGGTGGCCGCCGGCATCCGCCGGGTGGAAGCGACGACCGGTGCAAGCGCGCTCGCCCATGTGCAGGCGCAGGAGCGTGCGCTCGCCGGCGCCGCCGGCGCGCTGAAGGTTCCGGTGGGCGAGATCGAGGCGAAGATCGCGCAGCTGCTCGAGCACGCCAGGACGGCGGAGAAGGAGATCGCGCGGCTGCAGGGGCAGCAGGCGCTCGGTCGCCTGGAAGAGGTCATGGCCGCCGGCATGCGCACGATCAAGGGCGTCAAGGCGCTGGCGCTGGTACTCGACAGCGCCGACGCCACGGTCATGCGCGAGACCCTCGACAAGGTGAAGGACCGGCTGCAGAGCGGCATCGCGGTGCTCGCCACCGTCAACGACGGCAAGGTGGCGCTGATCGCCGGCGTCACCAAGGATCTGACCGGCAGGGTCAAGGCCGGGGACCTCGTCAACCACGTCGCCCAGCAGGTGGGCGGCAAGGGCGGGGGGCGGCCCGACATGGCGCAGGCCGGCGGGACCAACCCGGCGGCGCTGCCCGACGCGCTGCGCTCGATCGAGGCCTGGCTCGAGCAGCGGCTCTGACGGTCGGAAGGAGGTCCGCATGTCGCTGCGCCCTGGGATGACACTCGACGTGATGAACGCCCGCGGGCGGGGCCGCCTGCCCGACCTCTTCGGCTTTCGCGTGATGGCGCTGGAGCAGGGGCTGCTCGTCGCCGAGATCGACATCCGGCCCGAGCTCCTCGCGCCGAACGGATTCCTGCACGCGGCCACGGTGATCGCGCTCGCCGACACCGCGTGCGGCTACGGCTGCATCGCGCACATGCCCAAGGGCGCGGAGAACTTCACGACGGTCGAGCTCAAGAGCAACTTCCTCGGCACCGCGCGCGAGGGCACGATCGCGTGCATCGCGAAGCCCGCGCACCTCGGCCGGAACACCCAGGTGTGGGACGCGACCGTCACGCGGCACGCCGACGGCAAGCCGATCGCGCTCTTCCGCTGCACGCAGATGATCCTCTGGCCGAAGGCAGGCTGATGACTGAGCCCCCACGCTCACTGCGTTCGCTGCCCCCCGGGGGGCAGTCAGTGCCCTTCGGGCGGCCGGGCGGGCACTGATGCTGACCGTGCAGCGGATCGATCACGTGGTGCTCACCTGTCGCGACATCGCGGCGACCATCCGCTTCTATACCGAAGTGCTGGGCATGCGCGAAGTCACGTTCGGCAACGGGCGCAAGGCGCTCGCGTTTGGCCGGCAGAAGATCAACCTGCACGCGGCGGGCCAGACTGCGCAAGGGGCCGCCGGCGGCGTGGCGGCGGTCGCAGCCCGTCCGACACCGGGTTCCGCCGACCTCTGCCTGATCGTCGCCGAGCCAATCGCCGTGGTGAGCGCGCATCTCGCCGCGTGCGGCGTCCCGGTGGAAGAGGGCCCGTGCACGCGCACCGGGGCGCTCGGGCCGATCGACTCGGTCTACCTGCGCGATCCTGATGGCAATCTGATCGAGCTTTCGCGGTACGTCGACGACTGAGCGCGCTGCCGCAGTCCGGCGTGCGATTCTGCAGGATCGTGGCCACAGCGCGGCCGTTGGCATGAGTTGTGCGTCTGCCAAGCGACAACATCTGAGGCGCTGGCAATCGTGCTTGAATTCCTGAATCCCATCCTCCGGGGTCCTGCCAGTCCGTTGACCAGCGTGACCGCGGCGGACCATTTTTGGCAGTTGTTGCCACGGGAGGATCCCATTGCGGCGCAAAGGGCCGTCTCCGAGGCCCTTTCGGCGCTCGCGCCGCGGACCAATCTCACCCTCGGTCAGTTCCGCGCGCTGCTGGCACTCGACCAGCTTGCGCGAGGTCTGGGCGACGCGCTTCTGGTCGACTACCTGACAGGAGGTGCGCAGTCGCAGTCGCTGGCAACGAACGCCTGGCAATCGGCCCATGCGCTGAGCCGGTCGTTCGGTCAGGCGTTCGAATGCGCTTTGCGGCAAATCCAGGACAGCGAGCCCTCGCGCGGCTGGCGCGAGCACCTCACCACCGTTCTGCTGCGCCTGTTCCAGCATCGGCAGGTGGAATTCCTGCTGCGACCGTTTACCTGCGAGCATTCCGATCTCGATGGCTGGGCCGGGCTCCACGGGGCCTACCGGTTTGCCGAATCCATCGGCGCGCGGTTCCACCCCCTGGTATCACGGCGCTGCCACGAAGAGTGTGGCGAGGCGAGCACGCTGGAGCGGGAATACATCCACGTGCTGCTGCTGCAATTGTTGAACGGCGGGCACCTGTCGCCCTACGAAGCGTTCTGGCTGAACCGGAAGATCCCTCGCTGGTGTGCGGTACTGTCACTGCAGGCGGAACCTGCCGCTTGCCGTGGCCGACTGCGCCGATCCTCGCTTCGTCGTCGATCTCGACAGTGCCGCAGGACTCGCGTGGCCATCCCGGTCGCCCGCGGGCACGCCTCGGTTTCTCGATCCTGCGCCGATGCTGGCGTTGATCCGCGACGAGATCGCGGCGTTGAGCGATCCTGCCCGTCCCGCGGAACGCGCGTCGCCGCTGCGGCGCGGCCGGCAGCTCAAGCTGTTGGGCGCGATCGCCACGAATTGCCTGCCCAAGGCCGCGCCGATCGATCGCCGCGGCGCGCGCCTGCCCGCCGTGTCGACCGTTGAAGCCGTCGTTGGCCTCACGCAGATCATCCGGATGCTGCGTCATGAGCGGCGAGCGAAGGACGTCGCTGCGCCATGGGCGTCGCCCGGCAGCGATGGCAGGCACGAATACGGTAACCGGTATGACCACGGCGGCGGCCGGCTTGTGGCCAAACGGCGGTCAGGACTCGGCCGGGATGGCCGGTGAGTCGGGCGTGCAGGGCTACACCTGGCAGATGAAGGACCGCAGCGAGTCCGGCTGCAGGCTGCGCGGAAGAATCGTGACCTCGAATCGAGTGTTGCCGGGCGCCCTGGTCGCGTTTCGCGAGCACCACAACGCCCCGTGGACACTGGCGGTGGTGCGCCGGCTCAGGAAGCGGATGGGCGATCGCATCGATATCGGCGTGGAATACATCGGCCGGAACCCGCTGGTGGTCACTCTGGCCGCCGACGTCGATCGCACCGCGGGTTCGACGGTAGCGCCGGACAAGAAGCGCAAGTACTACGCAGCCATCCATTTGCACGAGAGCTCCGGGCATCCGCATTTGCCGTTCCGGACGCTGATCCTGTCGGCGCGCGAGTTCAACGCCGGCAGGTGCCTGAGCCTGCAGTCGGACGGCGCCGAGTACACGGTGCGGGTGAAAGAGCCGATCGAGGAACAGGACCGCTTTGTCCGGTTGTCGTATGAGCTGGTGTTCCGTCTGGCGACCGACCGGTCAGACCCAGGGTCGACCGTACGGAAGCGGGCTGGCGATTGCGGGTCGGCCGAATCGCCCTCCGTTCGCCTCCCGTCCTGCCGCAGCCGCCGGATTGGCGGTGCCGACGGCCCCCCGACGCGCTGGCGGCGCAGGGAAGACCTGATGTAATCCTTTGGGCCCGTTCGCACATGTGGACACAGTGTGAACTGGCCCGGGCGGGCGCATGCGGCCTCAACCATGAGGCCGATGCCATGCGCCCCGCCACCGCCATAGACTTGCCGCGTCTGCTCACGTTCCTGCCGATGGTTGCCGCCTCCCGGGCGGGGTGACGGCCTACCCGACTCCCATCGGCAGCGGTGCGCGGGCGCACCCATGCCGGCGCGTCCCTCGGTCCTCCCGTTGGTATTGCTCGCCTTTGCGGCGGGCGTCGTGCTGCTGCAATGGCAACCCGTGCTTCCCCCCGTCCTCCCCTGGATCGCCGCCGCGGCGGCGGTCGCGTTGGCCAGCGTTGGCGCACGGGCAACTGCCGCGCGACCTTCGGTCCCTCGCGGCGTTGTCCTGGTCCTCGCCGCAGCGTGGGCCGGCGCGCTCGGCTTCGGCTACGCGGCGTGGCGCGCGGAGATGCGCCTGGCCGAGGCGCTGCCGACCGAATGGGAAGGCGAAGACATCGCGCTCGTCGGCGTCGTCGACGAATTGCCGCAACGCTCCGATCGCGGCACGCGCTTCGCATTCGCCGTGGAGCGCGTCGAGACCGCGGACGCGATCGTGCCCCGCCGGCTGTCGCTCGCATGGTATGCGCAGTGGCAGAAGGGCGGTCCGAGCGACCCGGTTCCGGACCTCGCCGCCGGCGAGCGCTGGCGGCTCGTTGTCCGGCTGAAGCGGCCGCACGGCACCGTCAACCCGCACGGCTTCGACGTCGAGGCCTGGCTGCTGCAGAACGGGCTGCGCGCGACCGGTTACGTGCGCAACGGCGAGCGCAATGCACGGCTCGATGCGTTTGCCGGACGCGCGTCGGACTACGTGCAGCGGGCCCGGGAAAACGTCCGCGCGCGCATCGTCGCCGCGTTGCCGGACGCGCGCTTTGCGGGCGTGATCGTCGCGCTCACGATCGGCGAGCAGCGCGCGATCCCCGAAGCCCAATGGGCCGTGTTCAACCGGACCGGCATCGCGCATCTGATCAGCATCTCGGGGCTGCATGTCACCGTGTTCGCCGCGCTCGCGGGCGGTCTCGCCTTCGCCTTGGCCAGGCGGAGCGTGGCGCTGACGGGGCGTGTTCCTGCGCGCCGGGTCGCGGCCGGGGTCGGATTGCTGTTTTCGACTTTCTACGTGCTGCTCGCCGGCGCGCAGGTGCCGGCGCTGCGCACGCTGCTGATGCTCGCCGTCGCGGCGGTGGGGGTGATGGTCGCGCGCCCCGGCACGACCGGCATCGTCTGGCTGTGGGCACTCGCCGCCGTGCTCGCCTGGGACCCTTGGGCGGGACTCACGCCGGGCTTCTGGCTGTCGTTCGGGGCGGTCGGCGTGCTGCTGTATGCGGGGACGGGCCGTCTGTCCTCGCCACCGCCTGCTTCGCGTGTCGCGCGAGCCATGCGCACGCTGCACGCCGCCGCGCGCACCCAGGCCGTCGTCACCGTCGCGCTGGTGCCGGGAACGCTCGCGCTGTTCCAGCAGGTGTCGCTGGTGTCGCCGCTCGCGAATGCGCTGGCGATTCCGGTCGTCACGTTCGCGGTCGTGCCGATGGCGCTCGCGGCCATCGTCGTGCCGATCGACGCGCTCTGGCAGGGCGCGCACGCGGTCTTCGCCGCGCTGATGATCCCGCTCGATGCGCTCGCGGTGGCGCCGGCGGCCGCGTGGCAGCAGCATGCGCCGCCAGGCTGGGCGGTGGCGGTCGCTCTCGTCGGCGTCGCCTGGCTCGTCGCTCCGCGCGGCGTGCCGGGACGGGTGCTGGGCGTCGTCGCGCTGCTGCCGCTGTTCGTCGTCCGGCCCGCGGCGCCTGCACCCGGCACGTTCAGGATGACGGTGCTCGACGTCGGGCAGGGGCTTGCCCTGGTCGTGCAGACGCACCGGCACGCATTGCTTTACGACACCGGCCCGCGCTACACCGACGAGGCCGACGCGGGCGGGCGGATCGTCGCGCCGTTCCTGCGTGCCGCAGGAGTACAGCAGCTTGCCGGCATGATCGTCACGCACCAGGACAGCGATCATTCCGGCGGCGCGCTCACGCTGCTGCAGACGGTCCCCGTGGCATGGCTCGCGTCGTCGTTGCCCGAGGGGCACGACATCCTCGAGCGCCGCGCGACCGATGGCGGCGCCGCGCTGCGTTGCGAGGCCGGGCAACGATGGACCTGGGACGGCGTGCGCTTCGCAGTGCTGCAGCCGACGGCCGCGCTCTACGCGGCGCCGGCCAGCAAGCCGAACGATCTGTCCTGCGTCGTGCGGATCGATTCGGATTACGGCAGCGTCCTGCTTGACCGGCGACCTCGAGGCGCGCGGCGAGCTCGAGCTCGTCGTGCGCGATCCCTCGGCGCTCAAGGCGGACGTGCTGCTGGTGCCGCATCACGGCAGCCGGACGTCGTCGACCGCGGCCTTCATCGCGTCGGTGGCACCCGAGATCGCCGTCTACACGCCCGGCTACCGCAACCGTTTCGGTCATCCGCGGCCGGACGTCGTCGCCCGCTACGACCGCGCCGGTGTGCGGGGCTATCGCACGGATCACGACGGCGCGCTGACGTTCACGTTTGCGCCGGGATCGCCGCGCACGCCCCGCGCCGAGCGCGCGCATGACCGGCGCTACTGGCGCGACGCGCCGGTGCACGGCGACGCCACGCCGCTCGAATGAGTCGCATCGAATCGCACGTGCCTCTTTCGCCGCACTCCGAAAGAGCGGCCAGGTCATCGTAAAGCGGTCTTCGTCAGCGCGTCGTCGCGTAGAGGCGCATGGTTCTCCTGGTGCCGTCGGGGTCGCACCGTTCGCTCCTGAGCGTCCCCTCGTGAGCGAAACCCAGCCGCTCGGCCACTCTCCAGCTTCGCTCGTTCTCTTCGTCGGTGCCGCACCAGACGCGCCGCGCGCCGAGCTGCGCGAACGCAAACCCGGTGAGGGCGGCAGCGGCTTCCGTGATCAGCCCCTGTCCCTGGAAGCGCTTGCGACACCACCATCCGATCTCGAACACGCGGGTGCGCCAGTTGAACCGGTGCAGGCCGCAGTTGCCGGCGTGCTCGCCGGTGTCCCGGCGAAAGAGCAGCATGGGAAAGTCGGCGCGAATGATCCAGTTGGCCGCGCCGCGACGGCAGAATTCCTCCGTCTTGGCCACGGATTGCTCTTCGATGGCCCAGATCATCGAGGCCGGGTATCGGCGCAGGTCCTCCAGCGTCTCGATGACCGATGCGTTCAGGATCCTGCCGTCACCCGGCCGCGGTGCGCGCAGAAGCAGTCGTTCGGTCTCGAAGTGATCCGGGATGTCCAGCAGGACGGGATTGAAGTCTTGTTCGGTGGGCATGAGTGAGTAGTTGTCCGAGGAGTGCAGCGAGCTTCCCAGAAAAGCGGGGATTCGCCAAGATGGAGGTTCGCAGGCGCATTCGCCACGGCTCGATTTCTGCGTACCCGTAGCGGGGCGTGTCCGCGACGTCGGCCGTACCATCCTCGCGAGATCGCCGCTTGCCCATGCAGCGTCCCGGCGAATAAGATGCGTTCACGACGGCCGGTTGCTGCTCGGGAGCACCGTCCGCCGCCGTTGTCCTGCGACCTCGAATGAACCGGATCACGCCACGGAGTGTCTGCCATGTCGAATGAAGTCGAAGTCCGCTGGGACCGGCTGACCGCGCCGGCGCTGCGCCATGCGGTGCAGGACAAGACCGTCGTCATCATCCCGCTGGGCGCGACCGAGCAGCACGGGCCGCACCTGCCCACGCAGGTCGACTGGCGGTCGGCCTACGAGATCTCCCTGCGCGCGGCGCGCCTGATGGCGGGCCGGCAGCGGGCACTGGTCACGCCCGCGATACCGTTCGGCATGTCGGAGCACCACATGTCGCTGGGCGGAACGCTGACCCTCGACTATGCCACGATGGCGGCGGTGATCGGCTGCGTCGTTCGCTCCGCCGCGCGACACGGATTCGAGCGCATCTTCGTGCTGAACGGCCACGGCGGCAACATCGCCGCGCTCGACACCATCCTCACCGAGCTCACGATCGAGTTGAAGCTGCCGCTTGCCGGCGGCACCTACTGGTACATCGCCGCCGAGTCCATTCGCGGCATTCTCGAGCACCAGCCGCAGCTGCTCCACGCCTGCGAAGCCGAGACCTCGATCATGCAGGCGTTGTCTCCGGAAACCGTGCAGCCGCTCGATCCTTCGATGCGTGGCGCCCTCGTGCCGGGCATGTCGGCCATTGCCGGGGTCAACCCCGCGATCTTTCGCTGGCAGCATCTGCAGACGCGCTCGGCCATCGGCATCCTCGGCGAGGCATGGGCGGCGAGCCCCGAGAAGGGGCACCGGCTGCTGGCGGCCATCTCGCGCGACGTCGCCGACGCCCTCGCCGATCAGCGTCTGTGGGAGGCGCCGATATGATCGACATCCGGGCGATCGAGGACTCGACGCTCGATTCCAGCCTGAAGGGGTATCCGCACCGGGCGCCGCCGTGCGCCGTGCGGGACATCGGCCGTCAGGGCTGGAACGTCATGCGGGGCGACCTGCCGTTCCCCGTGGCGCTGTTGAAAGAGTCGGCGCTGGCGCACAACCTCGCGTGGATGGCGGACTTCACGCGCGCCACCGGCGTGCTGCTCGCCCCGCACGGCAAGACGACGATGGCGCCGCAGCTCTTCGCGCGCCAGATCGAAGCGGGCGCCTGGGGCATCACGTTCGCGACGATGCAGCAGGTGAGCGTGGGCGTGCGCATGGGCTTGCGCCGCATCATTCTCGCCAATCAGCTCGTCGGTGCCGAGGACATCCTGCTGGCGGGACATCTCGTCGAGACGATGCCGGATCTGGAGCTGCATGTCCTGGTCGATTCGATCCCGCAATTGCAGCTGCTCGAAGCGCATGGCGAACGGCGCCGCCGGGCGCGGCCGTTGAACGTGCTCCTGGAAGTGGGTGTCGCCGGAGGGCGCACCGGCTGCCGTACCGTCGATGAGGCCATGCAGCTGGCGCGCGCCGTCGCGGCAAGTCAGTCGGTCCGGCTTTCCGGCGTCGAGTGCTTCGAAGGACTGAGCGTCACCGGCGACAGCGATGCCGACCGGATCGTGGTCGAGCGCTGGATGCACGCCGTGCAGCAGGTGGCGCGGCAGTGCGATGCGGAAGGGCTCTTCGGCACCGCGGAGGTCACGCTCTCGGCCGGCGGGTCGGCGGTGTTCGACCTCGTCGCGCGCAGCCTGCCCACGCTGCTGTCGCGACCGGTGCGCACGATCCTGCGCAGCGGTTGTTACGTGACGCACGACTCGCATTTCTACGAACGCTTCGCGCGACACGTCATCGCGCGGAGCGGCGCGGCGTGGCAGCAGCGCAAGGGACTCCTGCCCGCGCTCGAGGTCTGGACGCAGGCGCAGTCGCAACCCGAGCCGGGGCTCGCCATCCTGGCGTTCGGCAAGCGCGACGCGTCATTCGACATCGATCTGCCGATGCCCTTCGCGCGTGTGCGCGGCGGCGAGCGCACGCCGCTCGACGCGACCTGGCGCATCAGCGGGCTCAACGACCAGCACGCGTACCTGCGGATCCCGGCCGGCGCCGACGTGCGCGTCGGCGACCTCGTCGGTTGCGGCATTTCGCACCCCTGCGCGACGTTCGACCGGTGGCGCTGGTTGCCGGTCGTCGACGACGACTACGCCGTCACCGGCGCCATCAGGACGTTTTTCTAACCTGCCTCGAAGGCGCCGCCCTGCCGGGTGCTTACGCGTGGCCCGGGTTGTCGCCGACGCGCGCCGCGATCCACTTGGCCGCGCGGAGCAATCGGTCATCCTCGCCGATGGCGCCCATCAACTGGATGCCGACCGGCAACCCCTTGGGTCCCGTGAAGGCCGGCAGGTTGATGCATGGTACGAGGAGGCCGGAGCCCCACCGGTTGAACATCGCCTCGCCGGTGTCGTCGAGACCGACGGGCGCCTCGCCGGGTGCGCTGGCTGTCAGCAGCACGCCGAACGGCGCGATCGCGGCGGCGAACAGCGCGCGGCAGCGGGCGAGCAACGCCTGCGCTTCCAGATAACGCCGGCGCGGAATCGCCGCGCCCGCCTCCAGCTCCCTCCGGCTCGACGGCGAAAGCAGCTCGGCGCGCCGGGTCCGTTCGAATGCGAACACGCGGGCCGCCTCGAAGCGCAGCACGTCGCTTTGCGCGTCCAGGAAGAGCTCGAACTCCGGCGGCAATTCGATCTCTTCCACGATCACGCCATTGCGCGCCAGTTGCCCGGCGGCGGTCTCGACCGCGCGGACCGTCGCGGCTTCGGCGTGGCGCCAGGCGGGTGTGCGCCAGAGGCCGATGCGCGCCGGCCGGACGGCCTCGAGGAGTGCGGTGCGGCGCTCGTCACCGGCCAGCACGCCGACGACGAGCGCGCAGTCGTCGACACAGCGCGCGAAGAGCCCGACGGTGTCGAAGCTCCCGGCGAGCGGCTTCACGCCGGTCGGGTTGATCGTGCCGACCGAAGGCTTGTAGCCGACCACGCCGCAATAGGACGCGGGGCGGATGATCGACCCGCCGGTCTGCGTGCCGAACGCTACGGGCACCATGCAGTCGGCGACGGCGGCGGCCGAGCCGCTCGACGATCCGCCGGGCGTGTGCGCAGGTTCACGCGGATTCGCCGTCGGGCCGGGGTGGCGCAATGCGAACTCGGTGGTGACCGTCTTGCCGAGCATCACGGCACCGGCCTCGCGCGCCAGCGCCACGCACGCTGCATCCGCGGACGGCCGGTGACCGGCGTGAATTGGCGAGCCGTAGTGAGGTCGGCATGTCGTGAGTGTCGATGATGTCCTTCACGCCGAAGGGCAGTCCGTGCAGCGGCGCCGGCCACCCCGCCCGGCCCGCGCGGTCGCGTGCGCGGGCCTCATCGAGCGCGCGCTCCGGATCCAGCCAGGCAAACGCCCGCACGACGGCATCGCGCGTGGCGATCCGGTCGAGGCACGCGCGGGTCAGCGCTTCGGCGGTGAGATGCCCGGCTGCCATTTGCGCCAGGGCGTCGATTGCATGGAGCTCGTTCGGGGCCTGCGCCATCGGGGGATCCTTGCGATTGGGCGTCCCCTATGCTAACAATAGCGGACTAACTTGGCCGTGGCCACGGTGGCGACGGCAACACAGGGGGAATGCCGGATCATGGATCTCAAACGACATGGCTTCAAGGGAGCGTTCGCCGCGGGCGCGCTGGCGATCGTCCTGGCCGGTCCAACGACCGCGCACGCGCAATCGGTGCTGCGCCTCGTGCCACAGGCGGATCTCAAGATCCTGGACACCGTGCAGACGACGAACAACATCACCAGCAATCACGGCTACATGATCTACGACACGCTGTTCGCGCTGGACAGCAAGCTCATGCCGAAGCCGCAGATGGTCGAGAGCCACACGAAGAGCGCCGACGGGCTCACCTGGACGTTCAAGCTGCGCCCGGGACAGAAGTTCCACGATGGCCAGGCGGTGACCGCGAAGGACGTGGTCGCGTCGATCCTGCGCTTTTCCAAGCGCATCCCGGCCGGCGTGACGATGATGCAGTTCACGAAGGAAATCGTGGCCACCGGCCCCGAGACTTTCGAGATTCGCCTCAACAAGCCGTTCGGGCTGGTGCTGGAGACGCTGGCCGGTCCGGAAAACCCGCTGTTCATCACACGCGAAGTTGACGCCCAGCTCGATCCGAACACCGCCATGACGACGGCGATCGGCTCCGGCCCCTTCATGTTCGTGCGCGAGGAATGGGTTCCCGGCAGCAAGGTCGTCTACAAGAAGAATCCCGACTACAAGGCGAGATCCGACGCGCCGGATGGTTTTGCCGGCGCCAAGCTCGCCAAGGTCGATCGCGTCGAGTGGCTGGTGATTCCGGATTCCAACACGGCGGTGCAGGCGCTCATCAAGGGCGAAGTCGACATCATCGAGATCCCGCAGACCGACCTCCTGCCGCTGATCCGCAAGGATCCGAACACCGCGGTGAGAGTGATCGACCGCGTCGGCACGCAGGCGATCTACCGGATGAATCACCTGATTCCGCCCTTCAACAATGCGAAGGCGCGGCAGGCGCTGCTGTATGCGACCGGAGATCAGAAGGATTATCTTGCCTCGATGATCGGCTTCGCCGATTACGAGCGGCCCTGCTGGGCGGTGTTCGTGTGCGGCACCCCCTACGAAACCCAGGCTGGCGTCGGCGACTGGGCGAAGGGCGACAAGAAGGCGAACGTCGAGAAGGCGAAGCAGCTCCTCAAGGAAGCGGGCTACAAGGGCGAGAAGGTCGTGATCCTCGATCCGGTCGAAGCGCATCTCGCGCACTCGCAGGCGGTCGTCACCGCGCAGAAGCTGCGCGAGATCGGCATGAACGTCGACCTGCAGGCGATCGACTGGGGCACGCAGAGCGCGCGGCGCCAGATCAAGGATCCGCCGGACAAGAACCCCGGTGCGTGGAACATCTTCCACACGTGGGGCGGCGGCCTCGCGATGAACAGCCCGCTGTCCAACACGCCGACGCCGAGCCCCTGCGACGGCAAGAACTGGTTCGGCTGGCCCTGCGACGAGGAGCTCGAGAAGATCCGCCTGGAATTCCCGCTCGCGCCGCCGGACAAGCAGAAGGAAGTCGTCGAGCGCCTGCAGAAGCGCTTCTACGAAGTCGTTCCGTACATACCGGCCGGCCAGTTCTTTGCGCCGATCGCCTATCGCAAGAACCTTTCCGGCATCCTGGAAACACCCCGGCTGGTGCTCTGGAACATCGAAAAGAAGTAGCGGGCGAGCGATCCGGTTCCAGGTCGCGAGCCGGATCGCACACCACCTGCCGCCTGTTGCCCGGGAGTCAGGAATGAGCATCGACCTGTCTGCGATGTTCGGCTTGCAGGGGAAGACGGCCGTGATTACCGGCGGCGGCGGCGACCTGTGCTCGGCGCTTTCGCTCGCGATCAGCGGCGCAGGGGCGAGGGTCGCGATCCTGGATATCAGGCTCGACAAGGCGCAGGCGGCCGCCGCTGCAGTGACGGGCGCCGGAGGAACGGCGGTGGCCTACGCCTGCGACGTCCTCGACGAGAAGAGCCTGCGCTCGGTCTACGACGCCATATGCATGTCGTGGGGAAAGCCGGACATCCTGCTGAACGGAGCCGGCGGGAACGTCCCGAGCGGCAGCACGAAGCTCGAGTTCCTGGACCGGACCCTGCTGGGCGACGCGGCCGAGCGCGATTTCTTCGATCTCGAGTTCGAGGGCGTCAGGAAGACCTTCGACCTCAACTTCCTCGGCAGCTTCCTGCCTACCAAGGTTTTCGCCCGCGGCATGGTCGAGCGGGGCTCGGGCTGCATCCTGAACATCGCCTCGATGGGCGCCCTCACCCCGCTGACCCAGGTCGGGGCCTACTCGGCGGCGAAGGCCGCGGTGGCCAATTTCACGGCCTGGCTCGCCGTCCATTTCGCCCGCGCGGGCGTGCGCGTGAACGCGATCGCCCCGGGCTTCTTTCTGACGGAGCAGCTCAAGTTCCTCCACATGGACCAGGCCACGGGCCAGCCCACGCCGAGGTCGAGGAAGGTCATGGCCCATACGCCGATGGGCCGCTACGGAGATCCCGGCGAGCTGGCCGGCGGCGTGCTCTATCTTCTCTCCGACGCCTCCAGCTTCGTCACGGGCATCGTGCTCCCGATCGACGGCGGCTTCTCGTCCTATAGCATCTGATTGGAGGGAAGCAAGCGATCTGAACCGCCCCGGGATTCCAGGTTCCATTCGGCCAACGGCGTTCCCGTTTCTCCGCTGCCTGAATTCGCATGAGTTGACTACGCCGGCGGCTTTGGTTTCCGACCGGGTGCCGGAGGCGGGAAGTAGCCAGACGCACGGTACAGGCAGGCGTCGACCGGCTTGCCATTCTCGAAGCGCGTCAGTTTGCAGGTGATGACCTCCCCGGTTCCGGTCAAGAGCGCAAAGCGCTCGCGCACCTTTGCAAGCGCAACGCCCGTCTCTTTGGCGATCTCCGAATCGAGCCGCTGGCCGTACTTCTGTAGACACTGAAGGATATCCATCGCGAGGAGTTTGCCCCTTCTGGACGCGATTGTCATATTGCATCAACGTAACCGCCTGAACTCGGCCGATGGCCCTTCTTGATCCCATGACTGTCTGTACCCAACCGAGTCGCTCCCTGCGCTTGTGCAGAGCCACGGGGGTCGAAGGGGGGGCCAGGTCAGCATGGGACAGTGAAATTGATATAGATTCGCGGAATTAGAGAGTCTGGAGCACCCCATGAACGACACTCCCCAACGCCCGCCCCTGCCCAACCGCCTGTCCGTGGACCCGCGTAGCCCCCACCACGTGGCTGCCGTGTTGGAGCACGCGATCGGCATCCGCCTGAACGACACGGAACGCAAGGACGTGGAGGAGTACTGCATCAGTGAAGGATGGGTCAAAGTACCGGCCGGCAAGACATTGGACCGCAAAGGCCATCCGTTGCTGATCAAGCTCAAGGGCAAGGTGGAGGCCTTTTACCGGTAAGTGTGGTGCCCGGTCGCCGGCGACCGCTGCCGTTGACTCCGAACGCCAAGATCGACAGGGCGTGGGTCTCTGACCGGCGCCGAGAATCGTCGCTTGACCCCCACTACCGACCCGCCCACAATCAGGCTCGCTCGATTGATTTGCCTATCTGTCGGACTCCGGCGATCTGGGAGAGGCCCGAACAGGTCGAGGACGGCAGCCTCATGTCGCACAGCAGCAGCCTGGCCAAAACGTACCGGCGGCTCGCGCGGTGCATCGACCGGTTCTTCAACGGCGAGTGTCCGTCCGAGCTGCCCTTCGACCAGCAGACGAAGGGCCGGCTGGTCATCAACCAGCGGACCGCGAAGGCTATCGGTCTCGCCATCCCGCGGTCCATGCGTTTGCGCGCTGACGAGGTCGTTGGATGAATCGACGTGACGCATCCCGGGCGCTCGCCTTGCTTCCGCTGGTGGCTGCGCGGCCGGTCTTCGCGCAAACGCCGGCCACGTTCCGCGTGGCGTGGGTGTCGACGGAGCGCAGGGGCACGCCCTCCGTGAACCTCGACGTGTTCCGCGCCGGCATGCGCGAGGCTGGCTACGTCGAAGGCAGCGACCTGGTCGTCGATGTCTGGGCGGGCGACGGCTCCGGAACGCGTGTAACCGAGATGGTCCCCGAAATCCTGCACTCGAAGCCGGACATCATCGTGGCCGCCGGCGGCCTCGCGTTGTTTCCGCTGGTGCGCGCCGGCGTGAAGATGCCGATCGTGTTCAGCATCAGCGCCGACCCGGTCGAGGCGCGCATCATCGACAGCTTTGCACGTCCGGGCGGCAATCTGACGGGAATCAGTCTCTTCACGCTGGCGCTCGTCGGCAAGCGGATGGAACTCATGAAGGAGATGCTTCCGGGACTCAAACGCATCGCCGTGATCGGCAACTCGCAGCACCCCGGCGAGATGAAGGAGCGCGATGCGGCGCAGAAGTCCGCGGGCGCGCTCGGGCTTTCGATGCGCCACTACGCCGTCACGAGCAGCGCGGAGGTCGAAGCGGCGCTCGCGGACATCGCGCGGAAGCGCGACGAGGCGATTCTCGCGTTCGCCGACGGCTTCATGATGGGCTTCGCGGAGCGCATCGCCGCGTTCTCGCTGCGGCACCGGATTCCGGCAGCGGACGGCTGGGCGCCGTTCGCCGAGCAGGGCAACCTGATGACTTACGGCCCGGTCTTGTCGGACGTCTATCGACGCCTTGCCACCCACGTCGATCGCATCCGCAAGGGCGCGAAGCCCGGCGACCTACCGGTGGAACTGCCGACCAAGCTCGAGTTCGTCATCAACGCGAAGACCGCGGATGCGCTGGGCATTGCGATTCCGCCCGGCATGCTCGTGCGGGCGGACCAGGTGATCCGCTGATGCGCCGGCGGACATTCGTTGCCGGACTTTCCGCCCTTGCCGCATTTGGAACCGCACGGGCGCAGGGAACGCCCGCGATCCGCATCGACCGGATTCGGCAGGAGCGCGTCCAGGGCATCGTCGTCTTTCAGGACGCGGGCATGGTCGCGCGGGCCGCGAAGATTGCGGAGTTCGCGCTCAAGGAGCGCCTGCTGGCGGTTTCGGGATGGGCGCAGTTCGCGCACGCCGGGTTCCTCGCCACCTACGGACCGAATCTTGACGACGTATACCGCCGCCTCGCCGTCTATGCGGACCGACTGCTGAAGGGGGCGCGCGCGGGAAGCCTGCCGGTCGAACTGCCGACGCGCATAGAGCTTGCCGTCAACATGAAGACCGCGAAGTCGCTCGGCCTCACCGTGCCGCAGTCGCTGCTACTGCGCGCCTGCTCGGCGGTGGATACGGCGCCAGCGTCGTCTCGTAGCGGGGCCCGCCTTCGCCCCGGCGGACCTACTTGCACATGGCCCCGAAGCTCTGCGGCGTTGCATAGGCCTGGTCGAGCCAGGTCATCCGTTCGTTGAGGTATCGCTTGAGGAATGCAACCTGCTCGGCATGTGTCGGGAACAGGTAGTAATCGCCCAGCGCCAGCGGCACGCCCAGCACCTGCCACCGCGTGAAGTTGCGCTGCTGCGCCGCGTCGATCCGGCGCGCGTAAGTGTCGATGCTGGAGTTGATGAACGTCTCCAGCATGGGTCGCTTCTGTTTCCAGCGGGAAAGCACGAGATCGAGGAAGGCGGGCTTGTCGAGCAGCCGCGGGATCCAGCTCGTCGTATCGTAGGACTGACGGCTGACCCAGCAGCCGTCGCTCTTCCAGAGCTCGGGGGCGGCGACGTTGCCGGCGGAGATGTCGAAGTCCCAGATGGGCCCCATGTTCAGCGCGCGGTCGGTCACTGTCGCAGCGGCGTTGGTGTCCTTCCACATGTAGTCGCTGGTGAGGAAAACGGCGTCGAAGTTCCGGAAGAGCTCCTGCAGCAGATACCAGTCGGCGAAGCTCGTCGCGTTGATACACTCGGGAAGCCCCGGGCCGAAGACATACGACTCCGCCTCGTTGAGGAAACCCTTGATGGCGGCGAGCTGGGCGGGCGTGATGTCCTCTTCGTCCGGCGTGTCGATGCAGATCGCCACGCCCTGCGAGGTGACGTGCTCCAGGTTCACATTCGGGCTGGTATAGCAGTCGAGCCGGGTGTCGACCTCCACGATCCAGCCGCCGTCGACATCGTTGACGGCCGGGTCCGCGCTCATCGTCTTGATGTCGAGCCGCCCCGGTTCGATGCGGATGGTCTCCGTGAGCAAGTAGACCCCGATGTAGTCGCCATTCAGGAAGACCTCCAGATGCTGCCCAGACGGTGTCCATTTCAGCCCGTCGGCAAAGACGCTGCTGTTGCCGAGCGAGTAGGCGAGCTTGTTGCGGAGCAGCGACTTGT
This sequence comes from uncultured beta proteobacterium, assembly GCA_963751405.1. Classification (GTDB taxonomy): domain Bacteria; phylum Pseudomonadota; class Gammaproteobacteria; order Burkholderiales; family Casimicrobiaceae; genus CAIWHR01. The sequence goes on from CAVVUJ010000013.1 coordinate 53,217, forward strand.
CGAAATAGTCAGCGAGCAGTGCCCAGTGGCGGCTCTTGCTCATCCCCAGCACATCGGGAAGCGCGGCGAGGGCGGCGTCGTCCGCGAACTTGACGTGGTAGGGGTTCTTGGGCTGGCCCCACGTCGAGTGCCCGCGACCGCGAATCTGCCCGTTGAGAGCCACCGGCTCGTCCGAGACGGCAGGGTTGGTCAGCAGGAATGTCGCGTCGACGTAGACATTGGTGGAATCGATCGGAGCGCCGCCTTTCGTGGCGATCCGCAGCGTCGGCAGTTCGGTCAGCGCTCGCGGGAAGGCGGCCACCACGGCGGCCAGCGCACGCGGCGACGACATGTCAAGGGTGTCTGCCGTCGCCTTCAACGCGGTGACGATGGACCTTGCGACGGCTTGCGCCAGCGACCCCGGGGCAGGGAGCGCACCGAGATTGATGTCGAACCTCGGCGGAAGCCCGAGCTCGTTGCGGACGAGCTCCTCGGCGAGCGGCAGATTCTTCTGGGCCGCGAGGTGCACCAGCGTCGTGAAAGGAGTGATGTTGGTGCTGTACTGTCGCGCCGGGGATGCCATGCGGTACGAACGATCGACGGTCGTTCCCGGCTGGTCGCTGTCGCGCGATTGTCCGGCAACGACCTCGGCAACGAGAGCGCCAGTGAAGCCGCCGGGGGGCGCCAGCTCGTATCCGCCCGTCACGTCGGAGAGGGTCTGTGCTTCGCCCTGATCGCATCTGCCATTGCCGTTGGCGTCGGCGCAAACCAGGGCTCGCTCCAGGTAGCCGTCGAACACCTGTCCCTTGATGGCCACCTGGTCGCCGCAGACGGTGCCCGCCGGCGGGACGAACAGCTGACGGGTGATCGTCTTGGTCTGTGACACGCCGTTCACCGTGTACGCGAACGTCGCCGCGTTGCCGGCGGCGAACGTGAACGTCGCCGCGCCCACCACGGTGCGCGTCACATTCGCGGGATCGAACGGTATCGCGTTGAAGGCCGGGCCCGTGGTGCGGATCAGCTCACCGCCATAGACATTCGGCGCGGTCCTGGCTGCGGTCACCGAGAGCCAGAGCGGCGTGCCGTCGAGGTCGTAGGTGAACCAGGTGGCGAAGATCTTGTCCCCCTGGTGCGTGAGGTTGATTCCCCAGCCCGATTCGGCTCCGTTCGCCGCCCACCACAGGTCCTGGTAATTCGTCGCCGCCGCGAAATCCGGCAACGCCACGTAGAGGCATGTCGGCAACGGACCGAACACCTGCCGGACGAGCAGCTTCGTCTGCGCCAGGCCGTTGACCGTGTAGTCGAAGGTGCAGTTGTCCGCGTCGCTGAAGGTCAGCATGCCGCTGCCCACGGCGGTGCGGGTCACCTTGGCGGGGTCGAACGGCCGCGCATCGAACGCCGGTCCCGCGGTCTCGATCAGGGTCCCGCCGTAGATTCTCTCCGCCATCTTGTTGGCGGTCATCGAAAGCCACCAGCCATCGCCGCCGATGCCGTAGGTGAACCAGGTGGCGAAGATGGTGTCGCCCTGGTGCGCAAGGTTCATCCCCCAGCCCGATTCCGATTCGGGTGGCGCAGCCCACCACAGCCCCTGGCAATTGAATGGCACGGAAGCGGGCACGGCAAGTGCGGAATACGAAAGCGCGACAGCCAGCACCGCGCTGATCAGAAGATGTGATGCGGCGCGCATGACTGCTGCTTCTCCCGGGGCCCGGCTCGCCCCGGATCAGGGAACGAGCGCGACGCCGCCGAAGCGCTCTCCGGATCGCGCTGTCTGCAGCACCTTGAACGACGCGTTCCCGGGTGTCGAGCTGGCGCCTATCGTGATCGCAACCAGCTGGTTCGGGTCCGCTCCGGCATCGTGCACCGTGTCGTCGCTCACCGTGGAGGTCGTCGCATAGATCGTGAACGATCCGTCGCCGTTCGCCTTGCCGGCGATGTTGCGCAGGCCGTCGGTCCTGATGCTCCACGGCAGACCGGCCGTGTAGGCGGGCTGATCGAGCAGTCCGGCCTGGAAGGTCGCCGCCCTCGTCCAGGTGCCGTTGACCAGCCGGTACTGGCCAAGGCCGGCAAACAACGTGACCTTGCCGGCGCCCCCCGGGCGCACGCCGTCACCTTCATCCGCCACGAAGAGCGTGCCAGCGTCGGCGAACCAGATGCCGAAAGGATGCGGGGTCGGAGTGAAGGTGGCAGGACTCTCCGCGACTTTCTGGGAGATCGCATTGAATCCGGGAAGGATGGTGATCGCGACGTTGGTGCCAAGATTGTTGCCATTGGCCAGCGCGCCTGCCGGCCCGACCTGGTAAACGGAATTGACGCCGTTGCTGCCGCTGCCTTTGGTGACGTAGAGGGTATTGTTGAAAACAGTCAACCCGCGGAAGTTGCAGTCCTTCCCCGTCTTGTCGGAGGCGTAGTTCTGGCCAGGGCGTGCAGGGTCCGGCAGCTGGGCCAGCGAAAAGCCGCGCTGATATCCGACGGTGGCGCCGTAAGTCCCGAGCGCCGCGCCGATCACCGTCGTATTGCCGCTGCCGGGATTGCCGGCCGAAATCGACTGGACGCCGGTGTTGTCGCTCAGAGCGCTCAGGATGAAGCCGTCGCCGCTCCCGTTGCCGGCATTGCCGACCATGTAAAAGGTCCCGTTGGCCAGAACCGCCGCCCGGCCGTTGTTGCCGCTGAAGGCGTTGACGTTGGTCACCGCGACCTTGCCGCTGACCAGATCGACCAGCGCCACGGCGCGCGCAAAAACGGGGTGCACGGGATTGGTCGGATCGACGACGGCCGCCGTATTCGACGTCGCCACATCCAGTTGATTGACGGGCGCGCTGTAGCCCATGAACGAGATCGCCGAACCGTCCGTCGACACGTTGAGCCCCAGTTCCGCCTTGGACGCGAAACTGGAAGTGATCGATGCGGGATCGATCGCGAGCGTATCTACCAAGGCCCCGTCGGTCGACCGCTGGTCCAGAAAGATCGGCGAAGTCACGCCGAACGAGGGATCGGGTATCGTGTTCTTGAAAACGTTGGGGAACGTGCCGTCGGCTATCGCGACGCCGCCGCCGGGCAGCGTTTGTCCCACCGATACGGTGGACGCTGTGCCGGCGTAGACCGTACGGCTGACAATCAGATTTCCGCTCTGGAATGCGGGCGGAGGTCCGGAAGGCCCGTCGCTGCCACAGGCAGCAAGCAGCACCAGCAGCCACGGCAGCGCGACCCGCGCCACAGGGCGCGTCGAAGGAAACGGACCGTAGGAACTCCCATGACGGAATCCGGAGTACGGCTGCCGCGAGGAAAAGGCCCCCAGTGCGGATCTCATGTCGGCTCCTTCTTAGTGACCGTGCACACCTCCAAACCCAATGCGCCTGTTTGTCACGCTACCGGATTTCCGGGGACGAGGCCTTGCGACGCGTCAAACATTGCCCAATACGCGCGGCGCCATCCGGTTTCGCCGCGCGCACGACGGCCTCCGGGCGGACGGTCTTTTGCGGTATCCAGTTGACACCCGTCAATGCCGACGGGCCAAATTGGGCGCGAAATGGTTGCATTGAAGCTATTGCCTGGGCCGTTCGTCGCCCGGCGGCGCATCGGGCCCCGACTTGAAGGTATGGTCTTGCGCGCCTTGCACTCTTTCGTCATCGGCTGCACCATCGCCGGCCTGCTCGCCTTTTCCGTGCGTGCGGCGCCGCCGCCGGCCAACTACCAGGGTCTCTGGTGGAACTCGCCACCCGAATCGGAATCGGGCTGGGGGATGAACCTTGCGCACCAGGGCGACACCATCTTCGCCACCTGGTTCACCTACGACACCGCGGGCGACAGCTGGTGGCTCTCTATGACCGCCACCAGGACGGCGGACGGGATCTACACCGGGGCCTTGATCGAGACCGTGGGACCAGCTTTCAATGCGATGCCGTTCGACACCGCCAAGGTGGCCCGTACCACGATCGGCAGCGGCACGCTGACCTTCCGCGATGCGGACAGCGGCACCCTCAGCTATACGGTCAAGGGCGCGTCGCAGACGAAGTTCATCACGCGCCAGGCATTCGGTCCCCTGCCGACCTGCACCTACGGGGCGCGGCCGGACTTTGCGGCGGCGACGAATTACCAGGACCTGTGGTGGGTGGCGAACGGAGCCGAATCGGGCTGGGGGGTCAACCTCACGCACCAGGGCGACAACATCTTCGCCACCTGGTTCACCTACGACCTCGACGGCACGCCGCTCTGGCTCTCGGTGACCGCAGCCAGGACCGCGCCGAATGTCTATGGCGGTGAGCTGATCCGCACCACCGGCCCGGCCTTCAACGCGATACCGTTCGACCCCGCGAAGGTGACGCGCACCGTGGTGGGCGCGGCGACCTTCACTTTCGCGAACGGCAACGCGGCGACGTTCGCGTACACGGTGAACGGCGTGTCACAGACCAAGACGATCACCCGTCAGCTGTTCGTTCCGCCGGCGGGCACGCTCTGCGGCGAGCCGTATCGCACGCTGACCTCGGCCACTATCGTCGCCGCGGCGGACATCGGCCAGTGCCTGGACGCGCCGGCGGCCGCGTCGGGCGCGGCCAAGACCGCTGCGCTGATCACCCCCCAGGACGCTCTCGTGCTCACGGCGGGCGACAACACGTACGATTACGGCACGCCCGCCGAATACGCGAACTGCTTCAACCCGACCTGGGGCGCTTTCAAGAGTCGGATATTTCCCACCATCGGCAACCACGAGTACTACACCGCCGGCGCCGAAGGTTACTTCGGCTATTTCGGCGCGCAGGCGGGACCAGACCGCCGCGGCTACTATAGCTTCGATTACGCCGGCTGGCACTTCATCTCGCTTAACAGCGTCCTCGACGTCGCGCCGCAGTCGCTGCAATACGAGTGGCTCGTAGCCGATCTCGCACAATCCAAGGACAGCCTCTGCACGATCGCGCTCTGGCACTATCCGCTGTTCAACTCGGGCGAACAGTACGGCAGCGTCCTGGAGATGAAGCCGTTCTTCGACGTGCTGTACAACGCCGGCGTGGAGATGGTGTTCTCGGGGCACGATCATCTCTACGAGCGGTTCGCGCCGCAACGAGGCGATGGAACCGCGGATCCCGTACGCGGCGTCCGCCAGTTCGTCATCGGCACCGGCGGCCACACGCTGAATCCTTTCGGGACGCCTCTCCCCAACAGCGAATTTCGCTACAACGCGAACTGGGGCGTCCTGCGGCTGACGCTCGACCAGGGCAGCTATAGTTGGCGGTTCGTGCCGGTCGGGGGTGGCGCCGCGATCGATTCCGGCACCGGGACTTGCCATCCATGAGGCAAGAGACCGGCGGAGGCGATTGGCCGCCGACAACAGCCACGCGCCACTGCCGGAAGATCATGCGGACTCGGCGGCATGCAAGGCCGGCACTGCGACAAGCATGATTACTTGACCCGTCGGGGGCTTCGATTTCCGATTCCTGATAAATGATGTGGTTCTCAGCGGCGTTCGGGTGCCCCTGATGGATCCTCGGGCATTGATTCTTCGATGACTTGCCAGCGTCGGGCATCTGGTATTCGGGCGATTGACGCCTTGTCTTCCGTCCTCCAGGTTTTCCCTGTTGCGTCCGGCGCCGTAATGACATCGAGCGTGCGAGCTTGGTCTGACCGTCGGACAAAGAAATGTCACGAGGTGCTCTCATGCGTGAGTTGAAACTGAGCAGGGCCTTTACTCTGATGGAATCGGGGCCTGTTGTCCTCGTGACGACCCATGATGGGCAGAAAGACAACATCATGACTATCTCCTGGACCATGGTGCTGGATTTCACTCCGGTATTTGCCATCACCACGGGTGAATGGAATCACTCTTTCGCGGCGTTGCGAAAGAACAGGGAGTGCGTCATTGCCATTCCCACGGTTGACATGCTGGATAAGGTGGTCGGTATAGGGACGTGCTCTGGGACAGACACGGACAAGTTTGCCAAGTTCAAGCTCACACCTGTTCGGGGCAAAGTCGTCAGGTCGCCCTTGATCAAGGAGTGCCTCGCCAACATGGAGTGCAAGGTCATCGACATCGTTAAGAAGCACAACATTGTCGTGTTAGAGGCGGTTGCCGCATGCATCGATACTGCACGCAGGGAGAAGCGCACGGTTCACGCTGTTGGCGACGGGACGTTCATCGTCGACGGGCGCAGGATTGACCGGAGGAAGATGATGGCCTCCAAGCTTCCATACGGCGTTTAGCGTTCATTGGCCAGCCGCGAACCGGCCGCGGCCAACCGGCGATCGAGGAGTACTGCATGCACAAGTTCCTGCATCACACGTTGAGGTGGCTCGCCGCAACTTCCCTGGTCGCCGGTTGCGCGAGTCCGAATCAGCCCACCGCCTGGCTCGATCCGGCGTATGCCGGACAAGGGTTCCGGAAGATCTTCGTCGTGGGGCTCAGCGCGCGCGAGCTCACCGACCAGGCGGTTCGAGACCTCATGGTGTCGGCGCTGCAGGATGCGTGTGTGCTCGCGGTGCCGGGTTGGCATTTCATGCCGACCGACCGTTCGCTCGATGAGAGGACCATCCGCGCCGCGGTCATCCAGTGCGGCGCCGATGGCGTGCTGCTCGCACGGATCTCGGATTTCTCCGCGCAATCCGAATGGGTGATGGCGCCGTTAGTGGTCGGATACGACCCGGGCTATAACGGCGGGGCGTACGTGTATGGCGGAGCAGGCATGTACGGTGGCTGGTAACAGCAAGCAGTAGAGATAGATATCAGCGCGCGACGGTCTACACCACGCTGTTCGATGTGCAGACCGCGAAACCGGTATGGACGTTCAACGTGCCGACGTTCGACCCGGCGACGGTGCGGCAGGACATGCCCGCCTACATCAACCAGGTCGTGGACATGCTGCGGTCGACCAGGCTTCTCCGCCCGTAACCCAAGTGCTACGGGACGGCGCCGCCGCGGATTCGTGAAGGGGTTGTTGCTGTTCTGAAAATCGGTCGGGGAGCTTCGAGGCCATGTCCAATTCAACAAGATCGCTTTCGGCGCTGGATCTGGCGTTCTTCGTGCTCGAATCGCGCGAGCGCATGTCCAACGTGGGACCGCTCGGCATCATCAAGCCGCCGCCTGGCACGCGCAGCGCGGCGCGGTACGCCGACCGGCTGCTCGCGCAGATGCGAAAGAGGCCGGTCGGCGCGCCATTCAACCTGCGCTATGTCGGCGCGAGCCTCAAGGGCCTGCCGCACCTGGAAACCGTCGCCGACGTCGACCTCGACCTTCACTGTCACCGCCTGACCCTGCCCGCGCCCGGCACGGACGAACAGCTGTTCGAGACGGTGTGCCGGCTGCACGAGAAGCGCGTCGACCGATCGCGCCCGCCCTGGGAGTTCTATGTCATCGACGGACTGGAGCGCGGCCGCATCGCGCTCTATGCCAAGGTGCACCACGGCCTTATCGACGGGCGCGGCTTCCTCGAAGTCTGCACGCGCTGGTTCGGCGCCGACCCTGGGGATCGCAAGGTGCGTGCACTCTGGGAAGGCCTTCCGGTACGTCGCAGCTCGGGCGCCCCGGGCGTTGCGGCCCTCGCCGCCGGGGCTGCGAAGGCGACGGCCTCGCTGTATCTCGCGCTGGTGCGCCAGACCCTGGCCAGCGCCGGACTCACCGGGGGCCTGCCACTGCCATTCCTCGGCACGCCGGCGGCGTTGTGTGCGAAGCCCTCGGTGCGGCGCAGCTTCGCGCATTGCGTGCTGCCGCTGGCGCAAATGAAGGCCTTCGGCATGGAGCACGGGGCCAGCGTCAACGACGTGCTGCTCACCACGCTCGACATGGCAATGAATCGCTACCTCGACGAGCATGGCCGAAGCGACACCGACCAGCCGCTGGTGGCCGACATGCCGGTGGCGCTGGCCAAGGGCGAAGGCGGCGGCAACGCCATTGCCGTGCTGCAATTCCCGCTGGGCGCGGCCAAGGCAACGCCGCTGCAGCGGCTGGCGCAGATCTGCGCGCGAACCGCCGACGTGAAGCAGTATGTCAGGCGGACCGATCCCGCGGCGCTGACCACGTACACCGCAGCGGTCCATGCCGTGCCTGCGCTGCTCGAGGCGCTGGGTATCGAACGCGCGCCGATGCTCGCCAACATGGTGATCTCCAACCCCTTCGGGCTGCCCGAGCGCCGCTACCTGGCCGGCGCCGAACTCGAACTGGCGTTGCCGATTTCGGTGCTGGCGCCGGGGCAGTCGCTGAACATCACCGCGGCCACCTACGACAAAGGGCTGCAGATCGCCTTCCTGGGCATCGCCGCCGAGTTGCCCGACATCCAGCGCATGGCCGACTACACGGTCGATGCGCTGGCGCAACTCGTCACCGGCAGCCGACGGCCGGGCGGCGGCGGCCGGGGCTGCCAAGCCACGGGGACCCGTCGCGGTCCGGACTCGTCGATCCTGAAGACAAGCGTCATCGAATCCGGAGCAGGACCATGGAACAGAAATACAACGCCCCGATGGAAAACGTGTTTGCGCTCCTCACCGACCCGAAATGGCTGGAGGCGCGCAGCCTGGCGCTGGGCGAACTCAGCGCAAGCGTCAAGGCAAAGAAGAGCGGTGGCTCGGTGTTGCTGACGATGAAGCGGCGCGTGCGGCGCGATCTGCCGGGCATCGTCGCCAAGGTGCTGTCGCCCGAGTCCGACCTGGTATTCGAGGAAACCTGGTCTGCCGAGAAAGACGGGCGACGAACCGGCACGCTGACGATGGACGCCGTCGGCCAGCCGGTGAAGATGTCCGCCGCATTCGAGCTCTATCCCGCGGCCAAGGGTTGCGTCTATCGCATCACGCACCGGTGCCGGTGCAGCGTGCCGCTGATCGGGGGCGTGGTCGAGAAATTCGCGCTCGGCCAGATCGAATCCGGCTGCGCCGACGAGTTCGGCTATCTGGTCGACTACCTGAAGAAGAACAAGT
>CAVVUJ010000014.1:0-129325 GCA_963751405.1 uncultured beta proteobacterium
AGGCCCGGCGGTCGGAAATAGTGGGTGATCTCCGCGAAACCCGCCGCGGTGCCGTAGGCGCGCCACGTCGCCGGGTCATGGTACACACCGTACCGCCCGCGATTCCAGCCCTCCTCGTCGCGCCCGTGCGGGTTGGAGCTGAACAGGATTCCCCCGGGCTTCAGCGCCGCACGCAATTCCCGCAGCACGCGCGGCAGTTCCCGGCTCGGCACGTGAAACAGCGACGCATTGGCAAACACGCCGTCGAAGCGGGCGGCGGGCAGGTCAAGCCGCAGGAAGTCCTGCTGCCATACTTCGCATCCGCTATGGGCGCGCGCCATCGCCGCGAAACGCGCCGCTCCGTCCAGGCCGATCGCGGTGTGGCCAAGCGCGGCGAATGTCCGGAGATCCCGACCGGGACCGCAACCGAAATCGAGGAGCGTAAACGGCGGCTCGCCCGCGAGGTGCGCGAGCAGCGCCGCGACGTTCTGGCTCACGTCGTGCGCGCGCGTGCCTTCCCAGAAATCGTCGGCGCGCTCGTTGTAGTGGGCGAGCGTCCGTTCGACAATGGCGTCATCCGCAGGCGGATGCTCCGGTGCGCCCGCGGACATCGCTACACCGAGTACCGTCGGACTGCGGCCTCGTTCCACGCCACGCCCGTGCCCAGCGTACCCGTCACGTTCGTCATGCCGCCGACGACGGCGAGCGGCTCCGCCAGGATCGGGTTCCACCAGTCCGCGTATTCGAGCCAGTGCGCCGTCGGCGTGACGCACAGGAGCTGCGCGCTGATCTCCGGCCACAGATGGTTCGACACCCGGATGCCCTTCGCCTGCGCGAGCGCCGCCGCGCGGAGCCAGCCGGAAACGCCGCCGATCTTCATCACGTCGGGCATCACGTAATCCGATGCCTGCGCATCGATCGCGTGCTGCAGGTCGAGCGTTCCCCACCAGTTCTCGCCGCACTGGATCGGCGTCGCGGCCTCGCGCGCGACCAGTGCGTGTCCCGCGTAGTCGTGCGCGAGCGTCGGCTCCTCGACCCACGCGAGCCCCTCGGCGTCGAGCACGCGCATCCTCTGCACGGCCTCGACGGGCGTCAGGCACTGGTTGTAGTCGACCATGATCGACACCTTGTCGCCCACCGCGCTCCGCATCGCGCGGATGACCGCGACGTCCTCCTGCACCGTCGGATAGCCGATCTTGGCCTTGATGCCGGTAAAGCCCCGTGTTGCCCAATCCTCGGCCACCTGCGCCGAGCGCAGCGCTCCGTCGTAACCGACGGCGCCGTACGCGGGGAAAGATTTCTCGCTGCCCCCCAGGAGCTTCGCCAGCGAGGTGCGGTGGCTGCGCGCAAGCGCGTCCCACAACGCCATGTCGATCGCCGCCAGCGCGATGCCGACGAGACCCTGCGTGCCCAGCAGCCGGAAGCGCCGCGCGAGCTTCTGCTCGATCTCGGCCGGAGCAAGCGGCTCGCCGTCGATCAGCGTCGCGACGTTACGGATCAGCTCGGCGACCGGCTGCAGCGCCAGCGGCGTGTAGGTGAACACGACGCTGTGGCCGACGACGCCGTCGTCGAACAACGCGTCCGTCAGCACCAGCGGCGACTCGGCGACGGCGCCGCTCGCCGTCTGATGCGGCTCGCGCATCGGCACGCGCACCGCGCGCACGGTGAGGCGGTGAAGCTTCGGTGCGGGGTTTGTCGCCATCGTCGTGCCCCTTCCCGGCATTGCCGTTGCGATCGTTGCCATGGCACGTGCTATTCGCCCATCTGCAGCAGCGTACCGCGATTGCGCGCGTCGCGCATCGCCCAGGCGAAAACCGCGGCGCCGAGCGCGAGGTAGCCGGCATTCAGCGCCACTGCGGCCCAGAAATGGTCCCAGCTGAAAGCGCCGACCTGCAGCACGCCCCGCATCCCCTCGAACACGTGCGCGGACGGGATGGCCCATGCAATCGCCTGCAGCCAGGACGGCAGGACCGCGATCGGATAATAGACGCCCGAAATCGGCGCGATGACGAAGATCGCCGCCCACGCGAGCTCCTCGGCCCCGAGCCCCAGCCGGAGGATCATCCCGGACATCGCGAGCCCGATCGCCCAGCCGAACACGAGGAGGTTCGCGAAGAAGGCGATCAGCGGAACGCCGAGCGAGAAGATCGAGAAGCGGAACAGCAGGTACGCGAACACGCATGCTCCCCCGACGCCGATCAGCGCGCGCGCGACGCTGATCGTGAGCTGGCCCGCGATGTACTCGGGCAAGGTCAGCGGCGAGACGAACAGGTTGCCCAGATTGCGCGCATAGAACTCCTCGATGAACGTCAGCGACACGCCGAGCTGGCCGCGGAAGAGGACGTCCCAGAGCAGCACGGCGCCGATGAAGAATCCCGGCGCGTCCCGGAGAAAGTCGTTGGTCGGCGCCAGGTAGAGGGTCACGAACGCCCAGACGATCATCGTCACCGTCGGGTAGTACATCATCGAGACGATGCGCGTCCACGACTTGAGGATCAGGTAGGCGTGCCGGCGCAGCACCGCGCGCACCCTCCGCGCGGACGCCGCGATGCCCGTGTAGCGAGGCACGACCATCGCGGAAGTCACGCGGCGGTCTCCTCGGCAGCGCTGCCGGCAAGGCGCTCGTCGGCGCGGCCGCGCGCGATGTCGAGAAACACCTCTTCCATGTTGCCGCGGCCGTAGCGCGCGATCAGGGCCCCGGGCGAGCCCTGATCGACGACGACCCCGGCACGCAGCATGATCACGTCGTCGCACAGCCGCTCGACCTCGCCCATGTGGTGCGAGGCCAGCAGCATCGTGCAGCCGGTGCGATGCTGGTAGCGCTCGAGGTAGGTGCGCATCCGGTCGCCGATGTCCGGGTCGAGCGAGGCGGTCGGCTCGTCCAGCAGCAGCACGTCCGGCTCGTTCAGCACCGCCTTGGCGAGCGACACGCGCGTGCGCTGCCCGGCCGAAAGGCTGCCGTAGGGCCGCGCGAGCAGGCCCGCGATGTCGCAATCCGCGGCGACGGCATCGATGCGCTCCCGGGCCCGACGCACCCCGTAGAGATCCGCGAAGACGGCCAGGTTCTCGCGCACGGTGAGCCGCTTGGGCAGGTCCACGTAGGGCGACGTGAAATTCATCCGCGGCAGCACGCGATGGCGTTCGGACGGCATGTCGGCGCCGAGCACCGTGGCGCGCCCGGACGTGGGCGTCAACAGCCCGAGCAGCATGGAAAGCGTGGTCGTCTTGCCCGCGCCGTTGCCGCCGAGCAGCGCCGTCGTCGTTCCGCGCCGCACCGCGAACGAGACCCCCCGCACCGCCGCGACCGTGCCGTAGGACTTGGCAAGGTCGACAACGACGATCGCGGAGTCGACCGCCCGGTTCAGCACTGGATCGGCGACGCGCAGATTGCGGAAGAGGCGACGATCGTGCTCACCTTCAGCGGCGCGATCAAGCCGCGATGAGCTCGCGGATGTGCTCCGCCGCGCTGCGGCCGAGCGCCGAAAGCGCGTAGCCGCCCTCCAGCGTCGAAACAATCCGTCCCTGCCCATGCTTCGTCGCCACCGCGATGAGCTCCCGGGTCACCCACGCGTAGTCCGCTTCCGTGAGATTGAGTCCCGCAAGGGGATCCTCGCGATGCGCATCAAATCCCGCCGAAACGTAGATGATCTGCGGGCGGTGCCGGTCGAGCGCCGGCAGCCACCGGTCACGCACGGCATCGCGGAAGCCGTCGCTGCCGGTGCCCGCAGCGAGCGGGACATTGACCATGTTCGCGGCCGGTTGGTCGAGGCCCGAGTAGGGATAGAGCGGGTGCTGGAAGGTCGAGACCATCAGCACCCGTGGATCGGCCGAGAAGATGTTCTCCGTGCCGTTGCCATGATGCACATCGAAATCCACGATCGCCACGCGCTCGATGCCATGGGCGGCCATCGCGTGCGCGGCGCCCACCGCAACGTTGTTGAACAGGCAGAAACCCATCGCGCGGTCGCGCTCGGCGTGATGACCGGGCGGGCGGACGGCGCAGAATGCGGTGCCGCATTCTCCGGTCATGACGAGGTCGGTCGCGAGCACGACCGCGCCCGCGGCGTGCCGGGCCGCGGTCAGCGAATGCGGGTTCATCGCCGTATCCGGATCGAGAAAGTGGAGGCCGCTCGCCGGGCTCTCGATCTCGATCCTGGCGATGTAGTCCCTGCCGTGGACCCGGGCGATCGCCTCGGCGGACGCCGCCGGCGCCGAATAGTGGGCCAGATAGCTGTCGAGTCCGGTGCTGATGAGCCGATCTCCGATCGCGTGCAGCCGGTCGGGACATTCGGGATGGTAGGGTCCCATGTCGTGCAGCAGGAACGACGGATGGGTTATGTATGCAGTGGGCATGGCGTTTGCTTCTAAATCGGGGACGTGTTCTACGCAACAACGCTGTGCGGCGGTCGGTCGCCCGACGGCACCGGTATCCCGACGAGTGGAGTTTAGCCCGTGCCCGGCGGGGATGACCAGCCTTCGATTGCAGGATAATGTGCCGGGCTACGGCACCAACGCCGCGGAAAAAGAGCCATGACCGTACGCCCGCTGAGCCAGACCAATGTCCCGATTGCCGAGCGCCTTGCCGGCGTGCTGGCACAACTCGACCGGATCGTGGTCGGCAAGCGTGACCCGCTGCGGCTCGCGTTCGCCTGCCTCCTCGCGCGCGGCCACCTGCTGATCGAGGACATTCCCGGCGTCGGCAAGTCGACGCTCGCACAGGCGCTCGCGACGACCCTCGGCCTCAAATATGCACGCGTGCAGTTCACGAGCGACCTGCTGCCCGCCGACGTGCTCGGCGTGTCGATCTTCGACACGGAGACCCGCGCGTTCCGGTTTCATCCGGGCCCGATCTTCCACTCCGTCGTGCTCGCCGACGAGATCAATCGCGCGCCCCCCAAGACACAGAGCGCGCTGATGGAGGCCATGGAAGAGCGGCAGGTCTCGCAGGACGGCGAGACGCGCAAGCTGACCGACCCGTTTTTCGTCATCGCCACGCAAAATCCCGTCGAGCAGATCGGTGCTTATCCGTTGCCGGAATCGCAGCTCGACCGGTTCCTGATGGCCATCGAGATCGGCTACCCGGACCCGGCGGCCGAGCGCGAGCTCCTGGTGAGCGGGGACCGGCGCGTGCAGGTGGCAACGCTACCGGCGCTGGCCGACCCGCCCACGCTGCTGGAGTGGCAACGCGAGGCCGCTGCCGTGCACGTCGCGCCGGCCCTGCTCGATTACGTCCAGGCGCTGCTGGCCGCAACGCGCGGCAATGTCGGCAGCGGCGCCGATGCCGGGGCACGCCGCGGGCTGTCGCCGCGCGCGGGCCTGCTGCTCGTCGCCGCCGCACGCGCCTGGGCGCTGCTGGCCGGACGGCCGATGGTGTTGCCCGAGGACGTGCAGGCCGTGTTCCCGTCGGTCGCGGGACATCGGCTGGCGGGCGGCGCCCGCGCGGGTGCGTTGCAGGCGCAGGCGCTGCTGCGCGGCGTCGCGTTGCCCTGAACGTAGACCAAAGGTTACAGTCCGTCCGGTGCCTGCGGTGCCGCCGCACGACTGCCCGAGCATCACTTCCCCCATGTCCGCGTCCTCCCTCACCCGCAGCGCCGCGGCAGTCGTAGGTTCCTGGCGCGAGGACTACCTCCAGCGGTTGTTCCGCCATGCCCCGGGCGACCACGATCCGGTTGTCCTGCGCCACCGCCGGATCTACATCCTCCCGACGCGACGCGGCATCGCCTTTCTGGCAACGCTCGGGATCGCGTTGCTCACCTCGCTCAATTACTCGCTCTCGCTCGGTTTCGTCGTGACGTTCATGCTGGTCGGACTCATGTCTGCCGCGCTCGTCCACACGTTCCGCAATCTGTCGGGAATCGAGTTGCGCCCCCTTGCCGCCGGCGAAACCTTCGCGGGCGCCGTCATGCCGTTCACCCTCGTGCTGGCCGGCGGCGCAACGCCGCGCTACGCGATCACGCTCGGCGCGCGCGGCTGCTTGACCGTGACCGTCGACGTCGTGCCGGACGCGGCCTTGCCCGTCGCCCTCGAGCTGCTGACCCCGCGCCGCGGCCGGATCGTGCTGGGCCGCATCACGCTGTCATCCGATTTCCCGCTGGGGCTGTGGCGCGCCTGGGCCTACGTCCATTTTCCGCTCGCCGGCATTGCCTTTCCGACACCGGAAGTCGGGCCGCCTCCGCTGCCGAAGGGAGATACCGGCCAGGATGATGTCGCGGTCGCGCACGGCACCGACGCCGATCTCGCCGGATTGCGCACTTATCAGCCGGGTGATCCGCTGCAGCGGGTGGCGTGGAAAGCCGTCGCGCGCGGCGCCGGATGGCATACGAAGCAGTTCGAGGGTGGTGGCGGCGGCGGGCCGGTCAACCTTCTTTGGGATTCGCTCCCCGCGACGCTGGCCCCGCAGGCAAGGATCGCGCGGCTGACCGCGTGGGTGCTCGCCGCCGAGCGCGCGGCGAGGCCCTTCGCGCTGATCGCTCCGGGCGTGGCGCTGGCTGCCGGGCAGGGACGCGAACACCGCCGCGCTGCGCTGACCGCGCTCGCGCTGATGCCGGAACAAGGCCTATGAGCGCCGAAGGGCCGCCCCGAGGCGCGAATTGCTCCCCCGCGGGGGCAGCGCAGCGGCGACAGCCGCAAGCGTGGGGGCCGTTGTTCCAAGCGCCGCCGGGCCGCCCCAAGGCGCGAATCGCTCCCCCTCGGGGGGCAGCGCAGCGGCGACAGCCGCAAGCGTGGGGGCCGTTCTATGAGCGCCGCCAGCCTTTTTTTCAGCAGGCAACGCCGGGCGCCGCCCGCGCGAGGGGACGACACGTTGTCCACCGCCCAGCTGCGGTGGCTGGGTTCGCTGCTGCTGGCCACGCAACTGCCGATGCTGGCGTTCGTGCCACCCTGGATCGGCGGCCTGGGCGTAGCGCTCGTCGGCCTGCGCTTCATGCTCATCGCCCGTGCCGCCAGGCGACCCGGCACGCCGCCGGAGATCATCCGGTCCTGGGTGCTCGGCGTCCTCGCGCTCGTCACTGCGATCGCGATCCGCGAGGCAATGGGCTATTTCGTCGGCCGCGATCCCTGCGTCGCCTTCCTGTTCACGCTGATCGGCATCAAGTACCTCGAGACGCGGCGGGCCCGCGACGGAACCCTGATCGTGTGCCTGGCGTGCCTGCTGATCATCACGCCGTTCTTCTACAGCCAGTCGCTGCTCGCCGCAGCGGCGACCATTCCGGCCATCATCATCCTTGGCGGCGCGCTGCAGGCACTTTCGCGGCCAGCCGTGCTGCCGCCCCTGCCCGGCGGCTGGCGCACACCGCTGGGCGTGACGCTCAGGATGTTTGCGCAGGGGATACCTATCGCCGCGATGCTGTTCCTCCTCTTTCCGCGGGTCGCGGGCCCGCTGTGGGGCGTGCCCGCCGACCACACCGCCAATTCCGGCCTCTCCGAGCGCATGGCGCCGGGCCTTATCAGCGAACTCTCGCTGTCCGATGCCGTGGCCTTCCGCGTCGACTTCGACGGGCCGGTTCCTCCACCGTGGATGCGCTATTGGCGCGGCCCTGTGCTGACGGACTTCGACGGGCGCGAGTGGACGCTGCCGGCGCAACGATTGCCCGGCTCCTTCACCCGCGGCGACGGCCGCACCATCATCTACACAGTCACGCTCGAGCCGCACTGGAAGCACTGGCTGTTTGCGCTCGATCTGCCGGGCAGCCTGCCGCAGTCGACGGCGAACGCCGACGCCGCCCGGATGCGCACCGATGTCGACGCGGTGCTCACCCGCGACCAGCAGTTGCTCGCGCGCCTGCCCGTCACGCAGCCGCTGCGCTACCAGCAATCCTCGACACTGCGCGATACCTATCCCGCGGGACGGGGCCCGGAGCTCCAACAGGACATCAGCGACAACCTCCGCTTGCCGTCCGGCGAGGGCCGGTCCAATCCGAAGACGCTCGCATTTGCACGCACGCTGCGGCGCATCCATCGCGATGACCAGGCCTTCATCGACGCGGTGCTCGACTGGTTCCACAAGGAACGCTTCTTCTACACGCTGGCACCGCCGCTTCTCGGCGCCAACTCCGTGGACGGCTTCCTGTTCGAAACCCGTCGCGGCTTCTGCGAGCACTATGCCGGCGCCTTCGTCGTTCTGCTGCGCGCCGCCGGAATTCCGGCGCGCGTGGTCACCGGCTATCAGGGCGGCACGATCAATCCGAACGGAGACTACATGATCGTGCGCCAATCGGACGCACACGCCTGGGCCGAGGCGCTGGTCGGCGGGCAATGGCGGCGTCTCGATCCGACCGCCGCGGTCGCGCCGTCGCGCATCCAGTTGGGCCTCGGCGGTGCGTTGCCCGCCGGCGAGCCGATCCCGATGCTCGCGCGCCTCGACGAAACATTTCTCAAGAGCCTGCAGCTGTCATGGGATGCCATCAATCACGACTGGCGCCGCAACGTGATCGGCTTCAACTTCGACCGGCAGCGTTCGCTGTGGCGAGAATGGAAACTCGGTGTCCTGGCGCCATGGCAGATCACGGCGATCGTGGCCGCCATTGCGACCGCCTGGGTCGGCGCGCTCCTGGGCTGGCTCGCCTGGCGCCGCCACCGCCAGGATCGCGCGCGCGCGCTTTGGGACTCGATGTGCGTGCGCCTGGCGCGCGCGGGATTGCCGCGCGCGGCGCATGAAGGGCCGCTCGCCTATGCCGCACGTGCGGCGGCGCGCTGGCCTCAATTCACAAAGGCGTTCCGCGTCATCGGCGATTCGTATGCGGAACTGCGCTACGGCCCGGTCGCGGCCCGCACCGACACGAATCTCGAGCGCGCCTCGGCGCTCTGGCGACTGCGGCGCGCGGTGCGGATCCTGCCGGCGGCCGCGGCCTTGCGCAAGTCGGCGGCGGCGACGGTCTAGCGCGCCGGCACGGCGCGCCTCAGTGCCCGCCCGGCCGCCCGAAGGGCACTGACTGCCCCCGCGGGGGGCAGCGAACGAAGTGAGCGTGGGGGCCGTTCATCCGCCCGCCCGGCCGCCCGAAGGGCACTGACTGCCCCCGCGGGGGGCAGCGAACGTAGTGAGCGTGGGGGCCGTTCAACTCACAGCAACGCGTCGCGATCGAGCCCCCAGCGCTTCAGGCGCGCGCGCAGCCGGTCTAGCGCCTCCGCCTGGATCTGCCGGACCCGCTCGCGCGTGACACCGATCTCGCGCGCGAGCTCCTCCAGCGTGGCCACTTCACGCTCGTTCAGTCCGTAGCGGCGCTCGATCACCGTGCGCTGCCGATCGTTGAGCTCGGCGAGCCACATGCGCACCCAGGCCTCGATCTCGGCGTTGTGCAGCACGAGCTCGGGAGACAGCGTGTCGTCATCGACGAGACCGTCGCCTATCGACACGCCACCGTCGCGGTCCAGCGGCGCGTCGAGCGAAGCCATGCGTTCGTTGTAGCGCAACACCTTGCGCACCTGCTCGACCGGCTTGCCGAGCAGATGGGCGACGTCTTCGAGCGCCACGTCGCGGCCGTCCGGCTGGCCGTGCATCTCCAGATGCCGCAGCGCGCGCAGCACCACGTTCAGCTCCTTGACGACGTGCGCCGGGAGGCGAATCGTCCGCGACTGGTTCATGATCGCGCGCTCGACCGCCTGCCGGATCCACCACGTGGCATAGGTCGAGAACCGGAAGCCGCGCTCGGCGTCGAACTTGTCGAGCGCGTGCATCAGGCCGAGGTTGCCTTCCTCGATCAGGTCCGGCAACGCGAGGCCGCGGTTGGTGTAGTGCTTCGCGATGCTGACGACGAGCCGCAGGTTGTGCTCGATCAGACGTTGCCGCGCCGCGAAATCGCCGTTCGCCGTCGCCCGGGCGAGCGCCAGCTCCTCGGACGCGGACAACAGCACGTGCTGGCCGATTTCGTTGAGGTAGATCTGCGTGACATCGTTGACGATGTCCGCGCCGAGCCCCGGCTCCGGCGGCGACAGCGGCAGCTCGCGCGTCCAGCGATCCGGCTCGGGCCGTGGTGCCCGCGGCTCGTCGTCGGCAGCGGTATCGGCGTTGCGCCGCACCATCTCGTCCGCCGGCGCGAACCCGGGAAGTTCGAGCTCGGCGTCGTCCTGGACGCGCCGCATGCCGCTCATGCCGGCGGCAGGTACCGGAGCGGATCGACGGGCTTGCCGTGCCGGCGGATCTCGAAATGCAGCTTGACCTGATCGGCATCGGTGTTCCCCATCTCCGCAATCTTCTGGCCCTTGGCGACCTGCTGGCCTTCCTTCACCAGGATCTCCTTGTTGTGCGCGTAGGCGGACAGGTACATGCCGTTGTGCTTGACGATGATGAGCTTGCCGTAGCCGCGAAGGCCGGTGCCCGCGTAGACGACCTTGCCACCCGCGCTGGCGGCCACCGGCTGTCCTGCCGCGCCCGCGATGTCGATGCCCTTCAGGTTCGCGGCCTCGGAGAAACCGGTGACGATCCTGCCTTTGGCCGGCCAGGACCAGTCGACCTTCTCGTCACCGTCCGCCAGCTCTGGTGCAGGTTTGGGATCGACGCGCGCGACGACCACCGGCGGCGGTTCGGGGGACGCCACCGGGATCGCGGCGGCGGCCGGAGCGGCAGCCACGGCCGCCGGCGGAGCCGCCGCGGCGCCACGCTGGACGTCGCGCAACGCCTGCTCGGAATAGGCTTCCTTGACCAGCTTGGGCTGGGTCTTGTAGTTCTCCGTGTTGCGCGCTCCGGCTGCGGCCGCAGGCGCGGCAGGCGCGGCGCCCGCGTCGCCTGCCACCACCGGCGCCGCGCTCTTCAGCGGGGCCGTCTGCACTCCCGGCGCACCCACCAGGGCCTGCTCCGCGGGGGCCGCCAGGCGCAGCACCTGGCCCGGGCGGATGAGATTGATGTTCTCGAGGTTGTTCCACGCCGCGAGCTCGCGATAGTCGAGGCCGTGGTCGAGCGCGATCGCGTACAGAGTGTCGCCGCGCTTCACGGTGTAGGACTTCGGCCGCCAGTCGGACTCGGTCGCAGGCTTCGGCGCCGGGGCCGTTTGCACCGGCGCCGATGCGGCTGGCGGCGGCACCGGGCGCGGCGAACGCTCTTCGACCGGGGCCGGTTGACGCGACGCGCAGGCGGCAAGGCACAGCAGCAGCACACCGGCGGCGAATCGGCACAGCCGCGGCGCACGGGAACGACCCGGCAAGGAGGAAGACTCCGGAGGCTGCATCAGGCGAGTCCCGGCAACAACGGAACAAATCTTACCGCATCGAAGGTCTGCTCCCGGTAACCCTCCGGCGTCGCGTCGATCACCGTGAGGCGTTGCACACCGTCGCCGTGCTCGCCGTGCTGCGCGAGCGGCAGCACCATCCGGCCGCCGGGCTTCAGGTATCGGTAGAGGCCGGTCGGCACGTGCGTCGTGCCCGCGGTGACGATGATCGCGTCGAACTGGAGGTCTTCGCCCAGGTCCGCCGTGCCGTCGCCGTGCATGAGCCGCACGTTCTTCACCTTGAGCGCCTGCAGGTTGCGCCGGGCCTTCGCGACCAGCGCGCCGATGCGCTCGACCGTGTAGACCTCGCCGGCGATCCGGGCCAGCACCGCAGTCTGGTAGCCGCAGCCCGTGCCCACCTCGAGGACACGCTCGAGCGTGCGCCCGGCGCGTGCAAGCTCGGTCATCCGGGCGACGACCCAGGGTTGCGAGATCGTCTGGCCGCTGCCGATCGGCAGCGGCGTGTCATCGTACGCGCGAATGGCGAGCGCCTCGTCGACGAAGATATGCCGCGGCGTCGCGTTCATCGCTTCCAGCACGAGCTCGTCGCGAATGCCGTCCGCACGCAGGCGGTCGACCATCCGGTTCCGCGTACGCGTGGATGTCATGCCGATCCCGGACATCTTCTCGCCGAGCGTGCCCATCGCGCTCCTCTTCGTTGACGTCAGCGCCCGCCCGGCCGCCCGAAGGGCGCTGAGCGCCCCCTCGGGGGGAAGCGAACGAAGTGAGCGTGGGGGCCCATCATCTGCCCGCCGGCCGCCCGAAGGGCGCTGTGCGCCCCCGCGGGGGGCAGCGAACGCAGTGAGCGTGGGGGTCGTTCATCACGCCGCGAGCCACGTGTCGACCTGCGGCATCTCGTCGTGGCTCGTCAGATCGATCTGCAGCGGTGTCACGGACGCGAAGCCCTGCTCGACCGCATGGAAGTCGGTACCCTCACCTGCGTCCGCGGCGGCGCCGGCGGCGCCGACCCAATACACCGTCTCCCCGCGCGGACTCTTCGTCGCGACGACATTTTCGGCCTTGTGGCGACGACCGAGCCGCGTGATGCGAAAGCCCTTGAGCAGCGCACGCGGCAGGTCGGGCACGTTGACGTTGAGGAGGCGCGCACCCAGGGGTTGCCGCTCGTGCCGATCGAGGAGTTCCAGCGCGACCGCCGCGGCGGTCTCGAAGTGCGTCGCCGTCTTCGACGCCAGCGAAATCGCGATCGATGGAATGCCGAGCAGGAAGCCCTCGGTCGCCGCGGCCACCGTGCCCGAATAGATCGTGTCGTCGCCCATGTTCGCGCCGAGATTGATGCCCGAAATCACGAGGTCGGGCAGACGCTCGAGCAGGCCGGTGACCGCGAGGTGCACGCAGTCGGTCGGGGTGCCATTGACGAACAGGAAGCCGCTCGGTGCGCGCCGCACCGTCAGCGGCCGATCGAGCGTCAGGGAATTCGACGCGCCGCTGCGGTCGGCTTCCGGCGCAACGACCGTGATCTCGGCGCGCGGCGCCAGCGCTGCGGCAAGGCGCTCGAGGCCCGGGGCAAAGTAGCCGTCGTCGTTGGAAAGCAGGATACGCATGGGAGCGCGTCGATTATAACCGCCGGCGCTGCCACTCTGCGGCGTGTCTATAATTGCCGGATGGTGCAGCGATCGAATCGTGCCCGGTGCGTCGTGACGGCGGTTGCGGATCGCGCCGCGGGACGCCGCCTTGCGTAACCGCTCTCCTCTCGTCGCCGCCGCGGTGGCCTCCGCGGCACTCGCCGCGCTGCCCGTCATCGCCGTGTTGGGCCTCGGGCTTGCCGCGGGGCACGGCCAGGTTTGGGGGCACCTCGTCGCGACGGTGCTGCCCGGATTTGTCGCCAACACGCTCGCACTGGTCGTTCTGGTCGGCGCCGGCGTCGCCTTCGGCGGGACCGTCACCGCCTGGCTGGTCACGAACCGGCGGTTTCCCGGCGCGCGCTTTTTCGAATGGGCACTGCTGCTGCCGCTGGCGATGCCCGCATACGTCATGGCCTACGCCTACACGGAGTGGCTCGATTACGCGGGACCCGTGCAGACCACGCTCCGGCACGCTTTCCACTGGTCGAAGGGCGACTACTGGTTTCCCGAGGTGCGCTCGGTGGGCGGGGCCGCCGCGATGTTCATCGCCGTCTTGTATCCCTACGTCTATCTGCTCGCGCGCACGGCCTTCCTCGAGCGGCCGGCCTCGCTGATCGAAGCCGCGCGCACGATGGGGCTCGACGCACGCCGGGCGTTCTGGCGCGTCGACCTGCCGCTCGCGCGCCCGGCCATTGCCGGCGGCATTGCGCTGGCATTGATGGAAACGCTGGCGGACTATGGCACCGTCGCCTATTTCGCCGTGGACACCTTCACCACCGGCATCTACCGCGCCTGGTTCTCGCTCGGCGACAAGGTCGCCGCGGCGCAGCTGTCGGCGGCCTTGCTCGCGTTCGTCGTCGGTGCCGTGCTGCTCGAGCGGTGGTCGCGCGGCGCGGCGCGGGCGGCTCGCGGCAGCCGCATGCGCAGCCCGCAGCCGCCGCCGCAGCCGACGCTGTCGGGCTGGCGCGCGTGGACGGCAACGCTCATCTGCGTCGCGCCGATCGTGATCGGCTTCGCACTGCCGCTGGTGCTGCTCGGCCGGCTCGCGCTGTCGGAGCCGGGCCTTCCCGGGGCCGTGCGCTTCGGCGAGCTGGCCTGGAACAGCTTTCGCGTCTCCGGCGTGTCGGCTTTCCTCGCCGTGGTGTTCGCGATCGTCGTCGCCTATGCGGTCCGGCTCGCCCCGGGCGCGCTCACCCTGGGGACAAGCCGCCTGCTCGCGCTGGGCTACGCGGTTCCGGGCTCCGTGCTCGCGGTCGGCGTGCTGCTGCCGGTGGGTGCGCTGGATGGCTGGCTCGCAGAATTCATGCAGCGAGAATTCGGCATCCGGACCGGGCTGCTGCTCACCGGAACGATCGCGGCACTCATCTACGCCTATCTCGTCCGCTACTTCGCCGTGGCCTGGAACGGCATCGAGCCGGCATTCGCGCGCATCACGCCCAACATGGATGCCGCGGCACGCGGTCTCGGCTCCGGCACGATGGCGACGCTGCTGCGCGTGCATGCGCCGCTGCTCGCCCGGACCGCCGCCGCGTCGGCGCTGCTGGTCTTCGTGGACGTCATGAAGGAACTTCCCGCGACGCTCGTCCTGCGGCCGTTCAATTTCGACACACTGGCGACGCGAACGTACACGCTCGCACAGGATGAGCGGCTCGCCGAGGCCGCGCTGCCTTCGCTTGCGATCGTCGCGGTTGGCGTCCTGCCGCTGCTGATTCTGGCGCGTGCCGTGCGCCGGGGCACGGCCGCCGGTCGGCACGCGCCGGTGCCGGCGGTCAAGCCGATCGTCGCATTGGTGCGCTGATCCCGCGTGACGTCACTTCCACCCGGCGCGGTCGAGCAGCTTCTGTGCAGCCGGGGTGTTCTTGCCGAGCGTAGCGATCGGCAGCGGGTCGGCCTTGAACGTACCCAGCGACTCGAGCTCGGGATTCTTCGCCACCGCGCCCTTCACCGCCGGCCATTCGTTGTTGCCGTTGGCGAAATAGGCCTGCGCCTAATCGCCCGCCAGATACTCCAGGAACCTGATCGCGTTCTCGCGGTGCGGCGCATTCTTCAACACGCCGGCCCCGGCGATGTTGATATGCGTGCCATGGGTCGCCTGGTCCGGCCAGACGACGCCGGTCTTCGCCGCCCACTCCCGCTCCTCGGGCTTCGCCGAGCGCAGCAGCCGGACGTAGTAGTACGTATTGGACAACGCGATGGCGCACTCCCCGACGGCAACCCCTTTGATCTGGTCCGTGTCGCCGCCCCGCGGCGGGCGTGCCATGTTGCCCACGACCGCCTTTGCCCATTCCTCGGTC
The DNA here is from genome assembly GCA_963751405.1 of uncultured beta proteobacterium. Lineage (GTDB taxonomy): Bacteria > Pseudomonadota > Gammaproteobacteria > Burkholderiales > Casimicrobiaceae > CAIWHR01. Next base: position 15,055 of record CAVVUJ010000014.1, read on the forward strand.
CTCGCTTCGCCGTTGTGCGCGATCATCGCCGCAACCAGGGACAGGTTGTACGGGTGGCCGCCCGAGCGCGTGCACACCTTGCCCTTGTGCTTCGGGTCGGCGAGCGACTCGTAAGTCGGAACGGCGGCCGGATTGACGGCGGCCTTGTTGTAGACGATCACGCGGGCGCGGCTCGAAAACCCGAACCAGTTGCCGTCCGGGATCGCGCATCGACGCCGGGATCCGGTCGGCAAGCACCTTCGATCTGACCGGCTGGAACAGGCCCTGCTGCTGCGCGGTCCACAGCCGGGCGGCATCCACGATCATCAGGACATCGGCGGGGCTCATCGCGCCTTCGCTCCTGATCCGCTCGAGCAGCTGTTCGTCGCCGGCCTCGATTCGGTTGACCCGGATGCCGGTCGCCCTGGTGAAGTTCTCGTACAGCGCTTCGTCCGTCTGGTAATGGCGCGCCGAGTAGAGATTGAGGACAGGCTCCTCGGCCGCATGCGCCATGGCGGCGATGACGCTCAGGGCAAGCGCCGCCAAGGCGGCGGCACGCAGGGGTCGGGCAAGTGGCATGGCGAACTCCAACAGGGGCACAGGATGTGTGGAATTGTGGGCGAGCCCCGCGTTCACGTCAATACGAATACGAATGATTCTTATTTGCTGCCGATCAAATCCAGCCCATTCCCTGCCGCCCGACAACCCAATCCCCGCCTGCCCGCCGCCCCCGAGCGCCGCCGCGACGCAATTCGACGGCCAGGTCAAACCCGTCGACCCGGGCCGTTTTGCATTGCCCGTCGGTTCGTCTATGCTGCAGGGTGAGATGCCGCGCCCCGCCGCCGCTGCCCTTGCCGAAGGTCGCCTCCGTCTGCTCCGCTCCCGCCCGATGACCGCCACCGCCCCGCACAATCTCACCGATCACCGCCTCAGGCTCGCCGGCACTACGCTCGCCGAGCTCTTCGCGCGCGACCCCGAGCGGTTTGCGCGACTGTCGTTCGCCTGGGACGGCTGGCTCGTCGACCTGTCAAAGGAGCGGCTCGGCACGGACACGCTGCCGCTGCTCGTCGCGCAGGCAGCGGCGGCCGGGCTCCCCGGCTGGATCGCGGCGCTGTTCGCCGGCGAGAAGGTCAACCAATCCGAACGTCGCCCGGCGCTGCACACGGCGCTGCGGCGGCCCGGCGACGCGCCGCTCGTCGTGGATGGTCGCGACATCATCCCCGACATCCGCGCCGCGCAGTCGAGGATGCGCACGCTGGCGGCGCAGATCCGGGCCGGCCTGCGCGTCGGCGCCACGGGACGGCCCATCCGCGCAGTCGTCAATCTCGGCATCGGCGGCTCCGATCTCGGCCCGCTGCTCGTCTGTTCGGCGCTGGCGCCACCGCCGCGCGCGCGCGGCAGCACGGGCCCGCAGACGCAGGGCGTGGACGTCTCGTTCGTGGCGAATGTCGATCCGGAGCACCTCACGCGCGCGCTGGCGCCGCTTGAACCCGCGACCACGCTGTTCATCGTGACCTCGAAGACGTTCACGACGCAGGAAACGCTCGCCAACGCCGCGAGCGCGAAGGCGTGGCTGGTGGCCGCGTTGGGCAAGGGCGTGGACGTCAACTCGCACTTCGTCGCCGTCACCGGCAACACTGCGGCGGCGCGAGCGTTCGGTACGGCTCCCGCGGACATCCTCCCGCTGTGGGACTGGGTCGGCGGGCGCTACTCCCTCTGGTCGCCGGCCGGGCTGCCGATCGCCCTCAAGCTGGGCTTTGAGCGTTTCGAGAAGCTCCTGGCCGGCGCGGCGAGCGTCGATGCGCATTTTCGCGAGGAGCCGCTCGAAAGCAATCTGCCCGTGCTGCTGGGCCTCGTCGGCTGGTGGAACGCAACGCAGCTGGGGCACGCCGAGCGAGTGGTCGTTCCCTATGCGCAAGCGCTGTTCCGCCTTCCGGCCTATCTGCAGCAGCTGGTCCTGGAGAGCAACGGCAAGCGCGTCGGGCGCGACGGCGGTGCGCTGACGGGGCCGACTTCGGCCGCGCTCTGGGGCGAGGCCGGCACCAACGGCCAGCACGCCTTCTTCCAGTGGCTCCATCAGGGCACGCGGGAGGCGCCGGTCGAGTTCATCGTGCCGATCACGGCCACACATCCGCTTGCGAACCAGCAGACGCTGCTCATCGCGAATGCGCTCGCCCAGGCGCAGGCCCTGCTCGTCGGGCGCAGCCCGGAAACGATCCGCACGGAACTGCTGGCACAAGGTATGGCGGCCGCCGATCTCGATGCCGCCGTCGCCGCGCGTACGTGCCCGGGCAACCGCGCGTCGACGATGCTGCTGATGCCCGAGCTCAGCTCATACCGGCTCGGCCAGCTGCTCGCGCTCTACGAGCATCGAACCTTCGTCGAAGCGGTCCTGTATGGGATCAACCCGTTCGACCAATTCGGGGTCGAGCTCGGCAAGACCCTTGCCGGGCCGATCGTGGCGGCGTTGACCAGCGATGCGGCGCTGCCCCCCGGGACCGATGCCTCGACGCGCGGACTCGTCGCGCACGTGCGGGCGCAACCCGGCCTGACGGGGCGATAACGAATCGTGCGCGGAGTAGAATAGACGACGGAATTGACCGGAAATGGAGGCGCCAGATGAACAGATGGATGGTGCTGCTACTTTCCTCGCTGCTCGCGGCCTGCGCGGCCGCTCCAGTTGCGCCGCTCGCGCAGCGCGACGCGCGCTTCTTGCACGACCGGTTGTTTGCGGCGCCGACGGAGCGCATCGGCGCCGACGACCTGTTCGCGCTCAACGACGAGATGAGGCGCTACATCGATGTCGTGATCGCCGAACCGGCGCGCATCAAGGGCCGCCAGCGGGCGTTGATCGACGCCCTCTACAGCAGTGGCCAGCTCAGGCTCGAATACGACACCGAGATGACCCGCAATGCCGCGCAGGCATTCGCCGCGCGGTCCGGCAACTGCCTGTCGCTGGTCATCATGACGGCCGCCTTCGCCAAGGAGCTCGGGCTGACGGTCGCGTATCAGAAGGTATTCGTCGACGACACGTGGGCCCGCACCGGCGACATCCATCTTTCGATCGGACATGTGAACGTGACGCTCGGCCGGAGGAAGACTGACCAGGGCGGCGTCGGCTATCGCGTCGGGGTCAAGCCGCAGGAAAGCGACTCGATGACGATCGACTTCCTGCCGTCGACCGACCTGCGTGCCGTGCGCACGCGAGACATCAGCGAGGAGATCATCGTCGCGATGTACATGAACAACCGGGCGGTCGAGGCCCTTGCCCGCGGCCAAACGGACGACGCGTACTGGTGGGCGCGCGAGGCCGTCGCGCGGACCCCCGGTTTTCTGATGCCGTACAACACGCTCGGTGCGATCTATCGCCGCCACGGCAATCCACAGGAAGCCGAACAGGTGCTGAGCCACGTGCTCGAGCGCGAGCCCCGGAATACGCAGGCGATGTCCAACCTGATACCGGTCCTGAACGATCTGGGCCGCGTCGAGGCGGCGCAGCGCCTGGCCGCCCGGCTCCAGGAGCTGGATCCCGATCCGCCGTTCAGTCATTTCAATCGCGGGATGACCGCAATGCGCGCGGGCGATTTGAAAACCGCGAAAGACGAGTTCGCCCGCGAAGTCGCGCGCGCCCCGGATTACCACGAGTTCCATTTCTGGCTTGGCATCGCCTACCTGAACCTCGGAGAAATCAAGCCGGCTCGCACGCACCTGACGCTCGCGATGCAGAACAGCACGACCCGCCGCGACCACGATTTGTATGCGGCGAAGCTCGCCCGGATCAACGAATTGCACTAGGAGCGCAGTCGGCGACGGGGTGCGGCGCGTCCCGCTGTCTCAGCGCGGGACGCCGTTTCGCGTTGCCTTGATCGCCGTCGCGAGCGAGTGCACCGCGGCGGCATAGAGCCGGCTGCGGTTGTAGCGCGTCAGGACATAGAAATTGTTGCACGCGATCCAGTAACTCGCGCCATCGACGCCATCGGCTGCTTCCTCGAGCAGCAGCAGTCCGACCGGCTCGTCCGCGGGACCCGCGAGCGGATCGGCCAGCGTCACGCCGTCCGCCGCCCACGCGTCAGTGGTACGGCGCTCCGACAGGCCGCCATCGAGCTTGCGCAACGCCGCGTCGCGCGCGTCAGCGGCAATCACGGCCGGCAGCAGCACGGGGCCGCCCCGCTGCCAATCGTGCCGCGCCAGGTAATTGGCGACGCTGGCAACGATGTCCGCCGGGCTCTGCCAGAGATCCGGATGTCCGGTGCCGTCGAAATCCACGGCATAGGTGCGATAGCTCCCGGGCATGAATTGGGGCACGCCCATCGCTCCGGCGAACGACCCCTTCGCGGCGAGCGGCGACATCCCGAGCTCGCGCGCAAGCAGCAGGAACTGCTTCAATTCGCCGCGAAAGAACGCCGCGCGACGGGGATAGTCGAAGGCGAGCGTCGCCAGTGCGTCGAGCACGCGGTAGTTTCCGGCATTCTTCCCATAGTAGGTCTCGACGCCGAGTATCGCGACGACGATTTCCGGTGGCACGCCGTAGCGCTCCTCGGCGCGTGCGAGATCGTCCTGATGCGCGCGCCAGTAACTGACGCCGGCCGCCACGCGCTCCGGCGCAAGAAAGGAACGCGCATAGGAGTACCACTTCGGCGGCTCCAGCAGCGGGCGATCCATCGCCGCGACGATCGCGCGCTGGTAGCGCGCCTCGCCCAGTGTACGCGCGAGCGCCGCGCGGTCGAAGCCATGCTCTGCATTCATCTCGTCGATGAATGCACGACCGTCCTTGCGCGCCGCATATCCGGCCGGTTTCGCGTCGGCCCTGGGGGCCGCGAGCGCCGGCATCGCCGGTGCGAGCAGGCAGAGCAGCAAGACGAGCGGGAGCAGTCGACGCGACACGGATTGGCTGGAAGGACGGTGGCGCGCGAATGGTATCATCGCGCCGAAGTACGGTCAGATGCGATTGCGGCGCGCCCTTGATGAGCGGCCCGCCCTCCGCCGAAAAGTCGTATCGGACCCCGCTGTTGCCCGCACTTCCGCCATGATCTACCCGTTCTTCCGCCCGCTGCTCTTCACGCTCGACCCCGAGACCGCGCACGACATGGCGTTTGCGAGCCTCGACGTCGCGGCCCGCTTCGGGATCGTGCAGGCATTGGCGCCGCGTCCCGCGCCGTCGCCGGTCACGGCGATGGGGCTCGAGTTCCCCAACCGGGTCGGGCTCGCAGCGGGACTCGACAAGAACGCCGCGCATATCGATGGACTCGCCGCGCTCGGGTTCGGCTTCATCGAATGCGGCACCGTCACGCCACGCCCGCAGCCCGGCAATCCGAAGCCGCGCCTCTTTCGGCTGCCGGACGCCGAAGCGCTCGTCAACCGGCTCGGCTTCAACAACGACGGCGTCGAGCGGTTCCTCGCCAATGCGGCCCGCGCGAAGTGGGGCGGCATCCTGGGCCTCAACATCGGCAAGAACTTCGACACGCCGAATGCGCGTGCCGCGGACGACTATCTCGCCTGCCTGCGTGCCGTGTACGGACGCGCCTCCTACGTCACCATCAACATTTCCTCGCCGAACACCAAGGGACTGCGCGACCTGCAGGCGGAGGAGGCGCTCGGGAGGCTGCTGCGCGAGCTCAAGACGGAGCAGAAGGCCCTTTCCGAACTGCACGGCAAGTACACGCCGATGACGGTCAAGATCGCACCCGATCTCGCCATGCCCGCCATCGACGGCATCGCGCGGCTCCTTGTCCGGCACGCGATCGACGGCGTGATCGCCACGAACACCACGCTGAGCCGCGACGGCGTCACCGGGCAACCGCATGCCGACGAAGCCGGCGGGCTCTCCGGCCGGCCGCTGCGGGCACGGTCGACGGCCGTCGTGGCGAGGCTCGCCAAGGCACTGGACGGCGCACTGCCGATCATCGGCGCGGGCGGCATCCTGTCGGGCGCGGATGCCAAGGAAAAGATCGACGCCGGCGCCACGCTGATCCAGATCTACACCGGGCTCATCTATCGCGGACCCGATCTGGTCGCCGAATGCGCGCGGGCGCTCGCGGCACCCTCAGTCCGTCCAGGCCAACGCTGACCGGGCAGCCGCCGCTTACGTCCGGGCGTGGACGAGCATCTTCCCATCCGCCTCGGCGACCACGACTCCATCCTGATTGCGGCACACGCCGTGCAGCACGACCACCCCGCCGCCATGATGCGGCTTGTCGTGCCGGTCCGTGATCGTCCACAGCGACGTCAGGGTGTCGCCGGCGCGCACCGGCGCGGTGAAGCGCACGGCGTGCTCCAGATAGGCAATCGCCGTGCCGTGGAAATACATGCCCACCGGCGCCCCCATGAGGGCGCTCGTGATCATGCCGTGCAGGATGCGCGTGCCGAAGCGCGAGCCCTTCGCATACTCGTCGTTGACGTGATGCGGGTTGAAGTCGCCGATCAGCCCGGCACCCAGCACCAGATGCGTGTCGGTGATGGTGATCGAGCGCGAAAACGAGGCGCCGATCGCCACGTCGTCGTACCAGGTGCCGCTCGCATCCATGCCGAGACCCCGCGTCATGAGGCACTGCCGCTCGGTGCGGCACCCGACGCAGCCGGCACGAGGTGCTCCCAGCGAAACCCGCCCGCCTCGACGCCTGCGGCCAGATGCCCGAGCGCGGCATCGAGCGCGGTCACATCGCCGCGGAAGCCCAGTTCGATGCGGCGGCCGCCTTCCGGCAGGAACGACGGCAGGCTGAACAGCTTCAACTGCGGGAACCGCGCGACGCAGTCGTTCATCAGCGGGAGCAGCTGACTCTCGCCCGCGCCGTGAACGACGATCGCCCGCTCACCCCAAGGCAGCGCCGTGCGCACCGGCGGGCGTGTGGCAAGCACCCAGTCGAGCATGGGCCAGGCCATCTGCGGAAAGCCCGGAAAGAAGTGGTGGTTGCGAATCGAGAACGACGCGACGCGATTGACCGGATTCGGGATGATCGCCGCGCCAACCGGGAATTCGGCCATCAGGACGCGATGCGGATAGGCGTCGGCCCCGAACTGCGCTTCGAGCGCGGCCAGCGCAGCGGGATGCCGTTCCAGCGGCACGTCCAGGGCGGCGGCCGCCGCCTGCCGGGTGTGGTCGTCCGGGGTTGCACCGACACCGCCGAAGCTGAAGACGACGTCGCCGCGCGCGAATGTCTCCCTGAGCACGGCTGCAAGCGCGGCGCGATCGTCGCCCTCGTAGCGCGCCCAGTCGAGCCCGAGTCCCTGTCCCGCGAGCGTTGTGATGACGTGCGCGAGATGACGATCCTGGCGCTTTCCCGAAAGGATCTCGTCACCGATGATCAGCGCGCCGATGCGGGGTGCGGACATGGCCGTGGCGATGCGGGAACGGCGAGCCGCCGGCAACGTGACGTCGGAGCCGCTGCGCGATCAGCCGTCGGCCTGGGCCGGCAGCGACTCGGCGAACGACGCCATGACGCTGCCGAAGGCACGATCGATGAGCGGGGCCGCCTCGACCAGGCGCGCCCGATCGGTGCGAAAACGCTCAGCAAGCTCCTCGGCATTCATCGACAGGGCCTTGAGCCCCTGCCGGTTCGTGAACAGGTAGGTGCCACGCAGCGGGCTGATCCAGGCGAGCTTGGCGAATGCGAGCTGGCCATCGTCGGCCTCGAATTCGATCCAGGTGCCGCGCTCGAGATCCTGAGCAATTTCGAGGAACTGGTCGTCGATCACCTCCGGCTCAGCGGCCGGCCCGGCCTGCGCCATCGCCGCCGCGCGCGCTTCCGCCTGCGCCGCCCTCTCCTCGTCGCCAGCGGCCTTCGCCAGCTCGGCTTCTGCCATCGCCTGCTCGGCGACAGCGGCGGTGGCCAGCGCCGCCGAACCCAACGAAGGCTTGACCGACGCCGCGTGCGCCTCGACCAGGTTCGCCATGAAGCGATCGCGCCCTTGCGGCGGCCACTCGACGCTCTCTATCGCCGCCGACAGCCTCTTCAGCAACGCCGGAAGCAGTGCGACGAGGTGCTTGCGGTCGTCGCGCGTCCGTTTCGGCTGCACGCTCCAGACGAGGTCCTCGAGCATGGCGATGCTTTGCTCCCAGCGCTCGCTTTCCTCGCCCTGGGTCAGATAGACGTCCTCCAGCGCGGCGATCCATTGCTGGCGCAGGAACCAGGCGAGAAAGTTCGGCACCGGATACATCTCGATGCGCCGCTCGATCTCGGACTTCGCCACGGCCGCGGCCATTTCCTTGCGGTCGGTCTGGTCGATTTCTACGGCGGTCGACTGAATGTTGGCTTCGGCTGCCTGCTCCTCGTCGGCGAGGAAGTGGGCGAGCTTCTCGCGCGCCTCGTCGAAGATGGCCAGGTCGTCGGTGAAGCCGTCGAGAATCCGGTGGACGAGCGCGTCGATGTGGCTGTACAGGGGGTCGTTCGTCCCCATCGTGGGGGTCCAGCCCCGGCCGGCTTCGGCGAGCGCGTTGACCAGCAGACGCGACGGGTGGTTCTTCTTCGCGAAGAAGGCGCCGTCGAGCATCGCGGCCTTGAGCACGGGGATCTGCAGTCGCGCCAGCAGTGCCTTGATGCCGTCGGGCAGATCCTTGGTCTCGAAGATGAAGTCGAACAGCATCGCGACCAGCTCGATCGTCATCGACTCGAGCTGATTCACCTTCTTGCCGAGCGACGAATGCTGCAGGTCGCGCAGCACGTTGTGCTTGCCTTCCGGGATGCCGGAGAACTCGACGAGCGTGCCGCCCCCCAGATCGAACCCCGTTTCGCCGGTCTGCAGCCGCGCCAGGCCCTCGCCCAACATCGGCGTCGCCATGATCGGTGCACCCGGTACATACCCGGAGGGCGTCGGCGCCATGGGGCCCGACGGAACGTAACGCGCCGCACCGTCTAACGAAATCGCAGGAAACGGCTGGCTGCCGTCGGGCGACGCCCCGCCGCCAAACCGCATTCCCGCCGCGCCAGGCCCGCCCGGACCCTGTCCCGGTGTTCCCGACGCTTCCATCGGCCGCCCGTCGCCCACGCCCGCCATGCCGGGCGCACCCGACCAAGCCGGCGTCGGCATGCCCGACGCCACGGGTCCAAGCCCCGCAACCGCATCGCCGCCAAACCGGCGCCGGAAGAGCTCCATCAGATCCATCTCCGCCGCCGGCGCTGTCGGAGCATTCTGGGCCGCCGCGCTCTTGCCTTCCGCCGCATCGGCACCGGCCTTGGCACGACTGCGCCCCCCGCTGCGGCGAATCGACAGCGGCCGATTGATGCCCGCCGGCATGACGTGGAGGTTCTGCAGGTGCTTGTTGAGGTCGGCGTAGATGCCGTTGATCTCCGCCAGCGAGGCCCGGTTCAGCTCCTTGAGGATCGCGAACTTGACCCCGGGCTTGGCCTTGACCGACTGCAGCGAATCGTTGAAGGCGTCGACGATCGCCGCCGGCGCGAACGGATTGCGAGCCGTCTCGAGATCGGGTTGGCCGAGCAGGTGGCCCACTCCCCGGTTGAGGAGTTGCAGCTCGTCGTGACAAAGGTTCTCGACCACTCGCGTGATGTTGCCGGTGACGACCGCCGCATCCATCGAGTGGGTGTCGATGAGCGTGAGCTTGTCGCTATCGAGTTTCGCGAATTCCGTCTTCGGCGTGATCTTCCCGGCGATGCGGTCGTCCACCTGAGCCCGCAACCGCCGCTCGAACTCGGCGAGGAGGCCGGACTTGCCTTGCAGCAGAACGTCGCGCGCTTCGAGGCAGGCCGACTGTTCCTCGCGGACATCGGTGCGGCTCGCCCGATCCATCAGCATGTCGCCGACGCGATCGAGCAGCGCGGTGAAGGAAAGCAGCAGGCGATGAATCGCGATGTCCCGGCAATCGCCGAGGATCCTCGCCATGTCGCGAGGAATCGCCTTCGGGGACGTCGATTCGGTCGAGGTCGAGTTCACGCGGGTGGTGATATGTGCAAGTGTCCGCCGGTTCAGAGGCAAGCCGGCTGCGGCCGTTCTCGGACTCGGACCGGCGCCACCGGGAAATTTCTTTGCACAAGAACAACTTATGCGATTGGCCTTACTTTACCACGGTGAAAGCCGATGCGACAACGCGACCCCGGCACCGATTGTCAGCGGCCGATGTCCGCCCAAGCCCTTTCCAGACGCTTCCAGGATACGGGAGACGGGGTTTTCAGTTCCTGCGCGAAAAGCGAGACGGCGAGTTCCTCCAGCGACCAGCGGAATCGCTCGAGCGCCGCCTCCGCTTCCGCCGTCGGGAGCTTGGCGCCCCGCCGCTCGTGATACCGTTCCCACCACTTTTCGATCGTGGTCGAATGCCGGGCATCACGCGCGGGATCGGCCGGCCATTTGGCGAGCCGACGGTCCAGCGCGGTGAGGTACCGCGGCAAATGCGCCACTTGCGCCCACGGCGTCGCCCGGAAGAATCCGGGATATACGAGGGCATCCCGTCGCCGCCGCACCTCGGCGACCGGACGAGCCAGTGCCGGCGGCGATGCGCCGATCCGCTGTCCCAGCGCATGATGCGCGGTGGCGATGGCGGCAAGCAGTCGGAACGCGCCTTCCGCCACAGCGGGAAGGCGGGTTCGCGCACGCCTCGTCTGCTCCGCGAACGCGCTCTGTGTCCGCGGCAAGGGATCGTCGCCTACGAACGCACGGTCACAGACCGCGTCCAGGACGTCGGCCAGCAACCTGTCGGTCGGGATCGTCGTCTTCAGTTGCATCGCCGCCTGCGCGAATCCGCTCCCGCCCTTTTCGTACGCGGCCAGGCTGCTCTTGAGCGCGATCCGGAGCAAGCGGACGACGCCCGCGCGCATTGACGCGTCGGCACCGGCGCGGGTGTCCAGCAGAGCGATCGATACGCTGTCGGCGGCGTCGACCAGCGCCGGGTAACCGGTCAACCGCCGGCCGTCCCGCACCGTCGTCAATGTTTCCGGGAGATCGCCGAAGTGCCACGACTTGAGCCCGTGCTGCTCGAGCGCAGGTCCGGCCTGCGCGAACGAAAGCTGCGCCGCCTCGCCCAGCTGGGTCCGCAACACGGTGAGATCGCGGCCCGCCGCAAGCTCGCGACCCGCGGCGTCGACTACGCGCAGCTGGATCTGAAGGTGAGCGGGGACCTCCACGCCGTCCCACACCTCCGTTGGCGGAACCTCGCCCAGCCGCCCTCCCAGCCAACGCCGGAGCGCGTCGGGCAGCGGCTCGCGACTGCAGGGCACGGCTTCGAGGAACGCGGTCACGGTGTCCGGCAACGGCGTCAGCCGATTGCGCGACGCCTTCGGCAAGGCCTTCAGCATGCCGGTGAGCCGCTCGCGGATCAGCCCCGGGACGAGCCACGAAAGCCGGGCCGGATCGACCTGGTTCAGCAGCGCGAGCGGGACGGTCAGCGTCAGGCCATCGTTCGGCTGGCCGGGCGCAAAACGGTACTTGAGCGGCAATTCGGTGCCGGCCATGGCGAGCCGCTCCGGAAAGAGCTGCTCCGTCACGTGCGCCGCCGCGTGGCGCATCAGCATGTCGCGCGACATGTACGGAGCGTGCGCGGATCCGCGCGCTCGGCCTCCGCCCGCCAACGCTCGAAAGTCGCGAGCGAATGGACACCGTCAGGCGATGCGCGCGGCATAGAAGCCGGCGATCGCTTCGTCGTCGACGAGAACGTCCTGCCGCCGCGCCTTGTGCTCGAGCTCGGCTATCTCGGCGACGAGTTTCCGGTTGTGCGCGAGGAACGCGCCCTTCGTCGCGAGCGCGCCCGGCACCAGCGCCTCGCGGATGAAGACCTCACGCGCGAGTTTCGGGTCGACGTTGCCGAACGAGACCCGGCGCCGGGGCACCAGCGTCAGGCCGTACAACTGCACCCGTTCGCTGGCCACGACCTCGCCGCGCTCGGCATCCCACCGCGGCTCGAAGTAGTCGCGCGTCACGCGTTCGCCGGCGACCGCCTCGATCCATTCCGGCTCGACCTTCGCCGCACAGCGCGCAAAGAGCCGCGAGGTTTCCACGAGCTCGGCGGCCAGCACCCACTTGGGCCGCTTTTTCGCCAGCCCGGATCCCGGATGGACGTGGAAGCGGATTCCCCGCGCGCCCAGATACCCTTCGGTTTCGCCGTCGAGGCAGCCGACATTGCCGAGCAGCCCCGCGAGCAGCGCCTCGTGGATGGACTGGTAGCGTACCGCGTCGATCGTGGCAGGCAGCACGGCGGTTGCCACTCCCAGCCCTGCTCGGCCACCTCGCCCGGCGAGCTGCGCATGCACGTCCCGCCATTCGCGCAGCCGCAGATAGGAGACGAACCGGGCGCGACAGGCGTCGACCAGCCGGCGGTGCGAAAGGTTTTCGCCGAGCTTCTGCTCGAAGAACTGCCAGAGCGCGAGCAGCGACAGGAAGTCCGAACGGTCGTCGCGAAAGATGCAGATGCGCCTGATCCGCCGCCTGCTGCTTCGCAAGCGGCCGCTCGCGCGGATCGGGGACCGACAGCGCGCTCGCGATGACGAGCAGCTCGGCGACGCAGCCGCGATCGCGCGCCGCGAGGACCATTCTTCCGATCCGGGGATCGACCGGCAAGCGCGCGAGCTCGCGCCCGAGCGGCGTCAGGCTGCGCCCGGCGTCGACCGCGCCGAGCTCGTGCAGCAGCTGGAAGCCGTCGGCGATCGCGCGCGGGCCCGGCGGCTCGACGAACGGAAACGCCTCGACGTCGCCGAGTCGCGAGCGCCGCCATCCGCAGGATCACCGCCGCGAGCGAGCTGCGCAGGATCTCGGGATCGGTGTACTTCGGCCGGGCCGCGAAATCGTCCTCGCCGTAGAGGCGCACGCAGATGCCGTCGGCGACGCGCCCGCAGCGGCCCGCCCGCTGGTTCGCCGCCGCCTGCGAGATCTTCTCGATCTGCAGCAGCGTCGTCTTGTTGCGCAGCGAATAGCGCTTCACGCGCGCGAAACCGGTATCGATCACGTACCGGATCCCCGGTACCGTGAGCGAGGTCTCGGCGACGTTGGTCGCGAGGACGACGCGCCGCCCCCGCGACGGCGCGAACACGCGCTGCTGCTCCGCCACCGACAGCCGTGCGTAGAGCGGCAGGATCTCGACGGCAGCCGCATACGGCCGCCGCGCGAGGCCCTTGTGCAGCAGGTCGGCGGTCTCGCGGATCTCCCGCTCGCCCGGGAGGAAGACGAGGATATCGCCGGGCCCCGCGCGCCAGAGATCCTCCGCGGCATCCACGATCGCGTCCTCGAGTTCCTCCTCGTCGTCGGCTTCCTCGCCCGCGGTCTTGAGCGGCCGGTAGCGCACATCGATCGGGTACATCCGGCCCGACACCTCGATCACCGGCGCGGGCGTGCCTTCGCCGCCGAAGTGGCGCGCGAAGCGATCGGCGTCGAGGGTGGCCGAAGTGACGATCACCTTGAGGTCGGGCCGCTGCGGCAGCAGCTGCTTCACGTAGCCCAGCAGGAAATCGATGTTGAGGCTGCGCTCGTGCGCCTCGTCGATGATGAGCGTGTCGTACGCGGCGAGCAGCGGGTCGCCCTGCGTCTCGGCGAGCAGGATGCCGTCGGTCATCAGCTTGACGAACGCGTCGGGCTTCGTGTGGTCGGTGAACCGGACCTTGTAGCCGACGACGGCGCCGAGCTCGGTCGAGAGTTCCTGCGCGATTCGCTGGGCGACGGCGCGCGCGGCGATCCGCCGCGGCTGCGTGTGGCCGATCAAGCCGCGCTCGCCACGTCCTTCCGCCAGGCAGATCTTCGGCAGCTGCGTCGTCTTGCCCGACCCGGTCTCGCCGCACACGATCACGACCTGATGCTCGCGGATCGTCCGGGCGATGTCGGTCGCGCGTTGCGCCACCGGGAGTTCCGGCGGGTAGGCGATGGCCGGCCGGCGCTTCGCGCGGGATTGCCGGCGCTCGACCGAACGTGCGACGGCAGCGGCGATCCGCTCCCAATCCGCTGCCGGCGCGTGCCCGCGGCGCGCGCGCTCGATCCGGCGGCCAAGCGGTATCGCGTCCGCGGCCATCCCCTGCGCGAGTTGCGCGAGCAGGCGGGATGCGGGCGACGGCGCAGTCATTGGACTACCTTCGCGCTGCGCGCTCCGGTATCGTCGCCTTCGGGTCCAGGACTACCTTGCGCTGCGCGTCCGTATTCGCCCTTGGGACGGCCCTTCGGGCTCATGCGGTGCAGGGAAGCGTTGCGTGGAGCGAGCGCGGCGGACGGACCAGCATGACCGCCGTGCATCGCGCGGACCGCAACGTCATCCCGTACTGGGTCACGATCCGGTAGTGAGCGGCAACGGCCGACTGATGTAGCGCGTCGCCGCGATGCCGACGGCAACGCTGACCGCGGCAGCGATGGCGAACGCTACCCATCCGGCACGCGTTCCCTGGAGCGTGGCGTTTTCCGCTGCGTCGATCAATCCGGCCGTCACCACGTAGGCGGGCACCGTTCGCGCATCGAAGCGGAGCACGAAATAGACCACCGCCGCCGCGAAGAGCCCGGCCCCGATACCTTCGGCCAGCGCGTCCCCGGCCTCGCCCGTCTTCACCGCGATGATGCCCGCGATCAGCGCAGCGAAGATCGCGAGCGCGAACCACGATCGTCGCGTCCATGCCGCGGTGACGCGGTCGAGGATGTGCAGAAGAAAGAGCCCGACGCCTATCGACGAAATTGTGGCGAGACCTTCGAGAGCCGCCGCCGCCCACGGGAATGCCGCAGACTCGAGCGCCACCGACGGCCAGAGCGGCGCTTCCGGCGGCATGAGCCGGCCCGCAAGCGCGCCTGCGCCCGCGACGAAGAACGCCGCGGCGACACCGGCGGCCCATGGCGGCAGCGGTCCCGCGGGCAGCGCGTTCGGCGTGGTGCGCGCGGCCCATGCGCCGACGCCCGCGGCCAGCGCGATCGCCATCGCCGCGAGCCCGGCCGCCAGGAAGGAGCCGGCAACGGCGAGCAGCGACTGCCAGACGATAGGCTCGGTGGTTCTCAATTGCATCGCGATGGACGGCCACATGACGGCGATGCTTCCTGCCGCCGTGCCCAGCGCGATCGTCAGGACGAGCGCAAGCGCTCGCGCGTCGCAATGGCCGCGCAGCCAGCTCCGTACGCCGAAGACCAGCGCCGCAAGCCCCGCGAGCAGGAACAGGAGGGCGGCCGCGATCTTCGCGACCTGCAGGCGGCCCGAGCGCTCGCGCTCCGCGCGAAGCCACGCCTCCGGGACGTGGACGAAGCGGCCGGCGCCGACGATCTCGTCGCCGGCGAGCGTCACGCTGATGCGTGCTTCACCACCCTTGCCCACGTCGAGCCGCGAGTCCGCGAACACGAACGACCAGTCGGTGCGTGCCGGCCGATCCCTCTCCTCCGCGGCGACCTGCGTCAGCGCGGCGGGATCCAAGCCGAACCGTTCGCGCAAATGCCGCTCCGCGAGGGCCAGAGCGGTCGCCTTCGGCAATCGAGCCCCCGGCCGCGCTTCGGGCAGCACATGCCGGAAATTCCGGACCTTGCCATCCGGCTCTATCGTGATGCGCCATTCCTCGGCCCGCGCGGCGACATCCCCTTCGAACGTCGCATAGCGCACATCCCACAGCGGCGGCGCGAGCGTCGTTCCAATCAGCGCGCGGTAGATCTCGGCGCCCGCCTCGCGCCAGACGAACTTGTGCTGCGTCCACGACGGCTCGTCGTTCGCGCGGCGTACCGTCGAGAAGCGCCGCCATTCGGGACCGAGCGTCACGCCGCGCGCCTTAAGCGCCGCGTCGGCCGCGGCCTCCGCGGCGGCACGATCGAGCGCGAGGGGAGGCACGTCGCTTTGCATGGGAGTCCATGCGAACCAGGCGGCAAGGCCCGCCAGGCCAAGAACCGCGAGCCAGCGCTGGACGAGATTCTGCCCACGCGACACTGCGACGACGCGTGCCTTGACCGGCCGCTCCGGAGCCGGCGCGGATGGCTTCCATCCACCGTTGCCGAGCGACGCCGGCAACTCGCCCCAGGCACCGGCCTGCGTCCGGCGCCAGAGCACCACGGCGAGCGGCACGAGCCCCGCGACGAATACGGCGGCGCGCTGTGCCCACGCGCCCGGCGCATCGACCAGGAACAACGGAATCGAGAACAGCGCGAGGTCGAACACCGCGTGCAGCAGGATGGTCGGCAGCAGGCCGAAGCGCAGGAAGATCGCCGCCCAGAGCAGCGACGGCACGACGAGCTCGACCAGACGCGAGTAGGGCGGGAAGCCGGGGTAATTCGCATGCGCGGCGCCGAAGATCAGCGCCTGCAGCACGAACGCGACCCCGATGCCGAGCGTGCGGCGGCCGAAGCGCGCGCCGATCAGCGCGCCCAGCGCCAGCGGCACGGCGCGAAAGACGCACTCCTCCATGAACCCGGCCTGCAGCGAAACGGCAATGGGCATCAGCGCCGGCAACGTCGACGAGAGGATGTTGGGATCGGTCAGCACCTCGGACGGTTGCCACCAGCCGAGCCAGCGATTGGTTGCGTAATAGAAGGCGGCGACGAGCGCGAGCTCGAGCGGGACGAAGAGGTAGCCGCCGGCCGTGCGCCCGAGCACGGCGCGTGACGCGCCGCCTTCGCGCGACCAGACACGCCACAGCTGCGGCTGGTGCGCAAACGCGCGCCGCGTGAGGCCTTCCGCCGCCATGAACACAAGCGCGTACGCCAAGCCGCCGCCGAGCGCGATCGCGCCTGCGGCCCCCAGCTGACGCGCCCAGAACGTCGTGGCCGATTGCGCGGTGTCGAAGCCGAACCAGGCGGCCGGCGCCGCGGCCAGCGCCGTGGCCGCCATGAGGCCGCCCACGACGAACCCCGCGACCAATGCGGGACGGACGACGAGCCAGTGCGCTCGCGCCAGCCAGAGCACGCCGAGAATGCACCCGCCGAGGCCGTAGAGCAGCCCGGCCGACAGGCTGGCGATCCCCGCGATCGTGTCGTTGGCGCTGCGCAGCTCGCGGAACCGGCGCTCGAAGGATTCCGGAATGTGCACGTAGGGCGCGATCTCCGTCAGCTCGTCGCCGGCGACCGTAAGCCGCAGCCGGATGCGCGCCTCGCCGAGCTTCTCCGCACGCTGATAGACGAACGTGTGGTCGACCCGCCCCGCCGGCCGCGTCTGCTGCGACTGCTCGAGCAAGGCATAAGGCGCAAGATCGAGCTGCCAGTCCGCCGCCGACCGCTCTTCCGCCAGCGCACGCGCGGCGGCTGCGGCGAGTGCCTTGGTCGCGGCGTCGCGCACGTACGCCTCCGGCACGCGGCGGGCGAAGCCGTTCGCCGCGCCACCCGGCCCGAACCGGATCGTGACCTCGTTGACGTCGCCGGGGCTGAACATCCGCACGTCCCACCAGTAAGGCGCGTACAGATCGCCCTGCACCAGCGCGCCGAACGCCTGCTTGCCGCCGCCTTCGAGCTCGACGTAATTCTGCGTCGCGCTGTCGTGCGCGAAACGAACGGCACTCCGCGCGTCGTCCGGCGCGAGCTTGAGGCTGGCCGCGACGGTGCCGGCCCTGGCCAGGGCCTCGGCGCGCGAAAACGTGATGTCGAGGTTGACGAGCGGAATCGCCAGCGGGAAGAGCTTCCAGGCGATGCCCAGCGCAATCGCCGCAAGCGCCGTGTAGGCGATCCAGAACGCGGGCGCGCGGGTCCAGGCGGCCGCCGTCCGGCCGGTCACTGGAGCACCTTCGCGCTGCGCGCTCCGGTATTCGCCCTTGGGGCGGCCCGGCGGGCTCGTACCCGTTGCCCCGGCATCAGGCACGCAATTCGATCACGCCACGGGCCGCGAGCGCTGCGATCTCGCCGTCGGACAGCTTGAGCCGCCGCCGCAGCACTTCGGCCGTGTGCTCGCCGAGGAGCGGCGGCGGCCGCTCGTAGTCCGGTACCGTGGTCGAGAACTTGATCGGCGTGCCGACCTGGGGCACCGTGCCCGCGAGCGGATGCGGGAGATCCATCCGCATGCCGCGCGCCGCGAGCTGCGGCTCCGCGAACACCTGATCAAGCCGGTTGATCGGACCGCAGGGGACGCCGAGCGGCTCGAGAACTTCGAGCCACGCGCGCTGCGTGCGGGTCCGCATGACCTCTGCGACAAGCGGCACGAGGAGCGCGCGATTGCGCACCCGGTCGGCATTCTTCGCGAAGCGCCCGTCGACGGCCCACGCGCGCCGGTCCGCCGTTTCGCAGAATTTCCCGAACTGGCTGTCGTTGCCGATCGCGAGGATGAGGTGGCCGTCGGCGCAGGCGAACACCTGGTAGGGAACGATGTTCTGATGCGCGTTGCCGGCCCGCGCCGGCGGCTTGCCGGTCACGAGATAATTGAGGTTCATCACCGCCATCATCGCGACGGCCGAATCGAACAGGCAGGTGTCGATCCACTGGCCCTGCCCGGTGCGGTCGCGATGCGCGAGCGCCGCCTGGATCGCCACCGTCGTGTACATGCCGGTCATAAGGTCAGTGATCGCGATGCCGGCCTTCTGCGGGCCGCCGCCGGGAAGATCGTCGCGCTCGCCGGTGACGCTCATGAAACCGGACATGCCCTGGATGATGAAATCGTAGCCGGCGTGGTCCGCATACGGGCCGTTCTGCCCGAAGCCCGTGATCGACGCGTAGACGAGCCGCGGGTTCGACGCGGCCACGGCGGGATAGTCGAGGCCGTACTTCTCGAGGCCGCCGACCTTGTAGTTCTCGACGAGCACGTCGGCCTGCCGCACGAGATCGCGGACGATCCGCTGCCCGTCGGGCGTCGTGAAATCGACCGCGACGGACAGCTTGCCCCGATTGCATGACAGGTAATAGGCCGCCTCGGTCGTGTCGCGGCCGCTCGCGTCCTTGAGGAACGGCGGTCCCCAGGCCCGCGTGTCGTCGCCGCTCCCCGGCTTCTCGATCTTGATGACCGTAGCCCCGAGGTCGGCGAGCAGCTGCGTGCACCACGGCCCCGCCAGCACGCGGGACAGGTCGAGCACCGTCAAGTGGGAGAGCGGACCGGACATCGTTCACCGTATCGGAGGAGTGACGCCGCGTTGGGGGCCCGTTCGCCGCCAGCCTCGGTCAGGAAAGGCCGGGAGAAACGCGCGACGTCGATCAGGATTTCAATGCCGTCAAGACCTCGTCGAGCATCTTCTTGGCATCGCCGAACAGCATGCGGTTGTTGTCCTTGTAGAACAACGGATTGTCGACGCCGGCGTAACCGGAAGCCATGCTGCGCTTCATGACGATCGACGTCTTCGCCTTCCAGACTTCGAGCACCGGCATGCCGGCGATCGGGCTTCCCGGGTCGTCCTGCGCCGCCGGGTTCACGATGTCGTTGGCGCCGATGACCATCGCGACGTCGGTGTCCGGGAAGTCGTCGTTCAACTCGTCCATTTCGAACACGATGTCGTAGGGCACCTTGGCCTCGGCCAGCAGCACGTTCATGTGCCCGGGCATGCGGCCGGCCACCGGGTGGATGCCGAAACGGACGGTGACACCCATTTCGCGCAGCGTCCTGGTGATCTCGAAGACGGTGTGCTGCGCCTGGGCAACCGCCATCCCGTAGCCCGGAACGATGATGACGTTCTTCGCGTCGCGCAAGAGCTCGGCGGTCTCGGCTGCCAGGATCGGGTTCACCTCGCCCGCCGGCGCAACGGCGCCGGCCGCGGCCGGCGCGCCGCTGTCAGTGCCGAAGCCGCCGGCGATCACGCTGATGAAGTTGCGGTTCATCGCGGCGCACATGATGT
This sequence comes from uncultured beta proteobacterium, assembly GCA_963751405.1. GTDB lineage: Bacteria > Pseudomonadota > Gammaproteobacteria > Burkholderiales > Casimicrobiaceae > CAIWHR01. The sequence continues at coordinate 34,650 of CAVVUJ010000014.1, forward strand.
ACGACAGGATCGCGCCACTCGAGCCGACCAGCGCGCCCGTCACGATCAGCAGATCGTTCGACAGCATGAAGCCGGTCGCCGCCGCCGCCCAGCCGGAGTAGCTGTTGAGCATCGACACCACGACCGGCATGTCGGCGCCGCCGATCGCCATGACCATGTGGATGCCGAAGAGCAGGGCGATGACGGTCATGACGATCATCGGCGTCATCGCCTCGGCCACGCTGTGCGCGTTGATGAATGCATAGCCGAAATAGATGACGGTCAGGAGCCCGGCCAGATTGAGCAGGTGCCGCGCCGGCAGCAGCAGCGGCTTGCCGCTGATCTTGGCGGAGAGCTTGCCGAAGGCGATCACGGAGCCGGAGAAGGTCACGGCGCCGATCAGCACGCCAAGGAACATCTCGATCTCGTGAATGGTCGTTCTCGGCCGGCGTCATGCCGACCGACACCGCCGGATCGACGAAGTTGGCGTAGCCCACGAGCATGGCGGCGAGACCCACGAGGCTGTGCATCAGCGCCACGAGCTCGGGCATCTGCGTCATCTTGACGACGCGCGCCGCATAGAGGCCCACGCCCGCGCCGACCACCATCGCGGCGAGGATCCAGGGCAGCCCGGCCGCGGTGACCTGGGGACCGAAGACCGTCGCGAGGACGGCGATCGCCATGCCGATCATGCCGTACAGGTTGCCGCGTCGCGACGTCTCCGGGTTGGACAGCCCGCCCAGGCACAGGATGAAGAGGATCGTGGCCCCGATGTAGGAGACCGTCGAGAGACTGGAGGTCATGTGCTCTGCTTCCTCACTTCCGGAACATCTGCAGCATGCGCTGGGTCACCGCGAAGCCGCCGAACATGTTGATCGTCGCGAGCCCGATGCCGCCGACGGCCAGCCAGCGTATCCACTCGTTCGGCCGGGAAAGGTCGGCGGAGATCTTGGTCAGATCCGGAGCGATCTGCACCAGGGCGCCGATGGCAATGATGCTGCTGACCGCGTTGGTCACGCTCATCAGCGGGGTGTGCAGCGCAGGCGTCACGTTCCAGACCACCATGTAGCCGACGAAGCAGGCGAGCACGAACACGGTGAAGTGGGCGAGGAAGCTCGCCGGCGCATAGCGACCGGCGAGCAGGAACATGAGGGCGCCGACGCCGAACAGGACGGCCGTCTTCCTCCCGGCCATCGGTCCGCTGCCGCCGTGGCCGTGGCCCTTGGCCTTGGGCGCGGCGGCGACCGGCTTGGCCACGGCAGCGACCGGCGCGGCGGACAGCTTCGGCGCCGGCGGCGGCCAGGTGACCACGCCCTTGTCGATGACGGTCGTGCCGCGCAGGACCTCGTCCTGCATGTCGACGCTGATGGCATCGCCGTCGATGCTCTTGGTCTTGAGCATGTCCTCCATCAGGCGAAAGAGGTTGTTGCCGTACAGCGTCGACGCCTGCTTCGCGAGGCGGCTCGGCAGGTCCTTGTAGCCGATGATCGTGACGCCGTGCCTGACGACGACCTCGCCGGGCACCGTGCACTCGCAGTTGCCGCCCTGCTCCGCCGCCATGTCGACGATGACGCTGCCCTGCTTCATCGACCTGACCATGTCTTCCGTGATCAGCCTGGGCGCGGGCTTGCCGGGAATGAGCGCCGTCGTGATGATGATGTCGACGTCCTTGGCCTGCTTGGCGAACACCTCGCGCTGGGCCTTCTGGAAGCCTTCGCTCATCACCTTCGCGTAGCCGCCGACGCCGCTGCCCTCCTCCACGTAGTCGACGGGTACGTACTCGCCACCCAGCGATTTGATCTGATCCGCGACCTCCGGTCGCGTGTCGTTGGCGCGCACGATGGCGCCCAGGCCGGACGCGGCGCCGATGGCGGCAAGACCCGCGACACCGGCGCCGATCACGAAGACCTTGGCCGGCGGCACCTTGCCCGCAGCGGTGATCGAACCGGTGAAGAAGCGGCCGAACTCGTGCGCCGCCTCGATGACGGCACGGTAGCCACCGATGTTGGCCATCGAGGACAACGCGTCGAGCTTCTGCGCCCGCGAGATGCGCGGCACGCTGTCCATCGCCAGCACGGTGGCCTTCCTGGCGGCAAGCTGCTGCAGCAGCTCGGGGTTCTGCGCCGGCCAGATGAAGCTCACCAGCGTGCCGCCTTCGCGCAGCAGCCCCACCTCGTCGCTGGTCGGGCCGCGCACCTTGAACACGATGTCGGCCATCGCCCACAGCGTGGCCCGATCGACGACGATTTCGGCCCCGGCGGCGCGGTAGGCTTCATCGTTGATCTGCGCCGCATCACCGGCACCCGCCTCGACGGCGACCCGGAAACCCTGCTTGATCAGTTTCTGGACGACCTCGGGCACGGTCGCGACCCGCTTCTCGCCGGGAAAGACCTCTTTGGGGACTCCTATCAACACCGACATTTCCTTCTCCCTCGAAACGGCAGCACTGCGCGAACCGGCGCGCAATAGTGAAGGTGCCTCTACCGGGTCCTTTGCGGCCGGGCGAAGTCGATTGCGCCGGATCTGCGTTTTCCGAGCACGCCCGGAATGTCCGGCAGTACCCGGCACGGCGACGGATCGACGTGCCGAAATGCCCGTACCACCCTTGAGTTTTGCGTAATGCTGCCACAAACTGGCGCGCCTCGGGGGCACTCGCCGTGAATGAGCACTGGAAAGAGCACTTCGACCACGACATCGCGTTCCACCGCAAGACGGCGGCGATCTACGATCACGTCAACTCCGAACCGCGCCTGCTGGCGAACGACATCCTGTTCGCCCCGCTGGACCGTCGGGTGGCGGCGGGCGAGTCGATGCTGGACCTGGGTTGCGGCACCGGACAGATGCTGCTGCGCTATGGCAGCCGCTTCCGCCGCCGCGTCGGCGTCGATCACAGCGAGGAGATGCTCGACGTCGCCCGCACGCGCCTTTCGGCTTCGGCGACCGGCGAGTGCACGCTGCACCGCTCCGAGTTCTTCGAATTCCTCGAAGCCCATCAGGATCAGTACTCGCTCGTGACGTGCGTCGGCTGCCTCCATCATCTTCCGGTCGCGGCGTTCGCGGTCTTCTTTCGCCTGGTGCGCGCCCGGCTCGCGAAGAACGGCCAACTGCTGCTGGCCGAACCCGTCGGCACCGGCGGCCGTGCGCCGCCTCCCCTCGTGACAAGGTGGAACGCGACCTCCGTGATGGCAACCCGGGCCGCGCTCATGCCGATGGAAGAAAGCCACGAGGCACCCATCGACGAGGCAACGCTGCTGCAGCAGCCGGGAAATTTCGGGTTTCGCCGCGTGGTGACGTCGCGCGGGTGGGAGCTGTTCCAGCGCGCGATACCCGCAAGCCTCATCGACCACGTGGCGCTGCGCTACCTGCACGCCCGCTTCGGCGGCACCGGCAATGTCGTGGCGGTGTTGTGGCAGGCGATCTGAAGTCCGGCACGCACGCGCACCGGACCCGGGTCACACGGCCGCCGCGATCGCCTTGCCCACGTCGACCGTCGTCGCCCGGCCGCCGATGTCGGGCGTGCGCGGCGCCGACGGCTCGGCGAGGACGCGCTCGATGGCGCTGACGACGGCTGCGGCCGCTTCCGCGTGCCCGAGAAAATCGAGCATCTGCGCACCGGACCAGATCTGTCCGATCGGGTTGGCGATGCCCATGCCGGCGATGTCCGGCGCCGAGCCGTGCACCGGCTCGAACAGTGACGGATAGTTGCGCTCCGGATTGATGTTCGCCGACGGCGCGATGCCGATCGTGCCGCAGACCGCGGGGCCGAGGTCGGACAGGATGTCGCCGAAGAGATTCGAGCCGACGACGACGTCGAAGCGGTCCGGGCGACCGACAAAGTGCGCGGTCAGGATGTCGATGTGGTACTGGTCGGCGCGCACGTCCGGATACTGCGCGGCCATCGCGCGGAAGCGCTCGTCCCAGTACGGCATCGTGATCGAGATGCCGTTCGATTTCGTCGCCGACGTCAGGTGCTTCTTCGGCCGCGCTCCGGCGAGGTCGAACGCGAATTTCAGAATGCGGTCGACGCCCCTGCGGCTGAACACCGACTGCTGGAACACGATCTCGCGCTCCGTGCCCTCGTACATCCGCCCGCCGACCGACGAGTACTCGCCCTCGGTGTTCTCGCGAACGACGACGAAATCGATGTCGCCGGGTGCGCGGTTGGCGAGCGGCGACGGAATGCCCGGCATCAGCCGGCAGGGGCGCAGGTTGACGTACTGGTCGAAGCCGCGGCGCCACGGGATCAGCGAGCCCCACAGCGAGACGTGGTCGGGAACCGTGGCGGGCCAGCCCACCGCGCCGAAATAGATCGCGTCGAAGTCCTTGAGCTGGTCGAACCAGTCCTCCGGCATCATGCGGCCGTGCTTCAGGTAATGGTCGCAGCTCCAGTCGAACTCGCGCCATTCGAAGCCGATGGCGAAGCGCCGCGCCGCCGCCTCGAGCGCGCGCAGGCCTTCGGGCACGACCTCCTTGCCGATGCCATCGCCGGGTATGACCGCGATCCGGTGTGCCTTCATGCTCCCTCCAGTGAAGCGGTCATTCTAGGTTATGCTGGCACGGCCTCCAAGCAAGGGCCCAAGGCCATGCGCTCGATCGTCATCGTCGCCCTGCAACTCTCGCTGATCGTCGCGATCATGCTGCCGCTCGACGCCGGCGGCTGGAGCCTTCCGGCCACCGCGCTCGTCGCTTCGGGAATCGCCGTGGGCGCGTGGGCGCTGACGGCGAATCGCCCCGGCAACTTCAACATCCGGCCCGACGTGAAGCCGGGCGCGCGACACGTGACCCACGGGCCCTACGCCTACGTGCGGCATCCGATGTACCTCGCGGTGATGCTCGCGATGCTGGGCTTCTGCGCCGGATACGGGACGCCATGGCGGTGGGCTGCGCTCGTCGCGCTCGTTGTCGTGCTGGCGATCAAGATGGGCATCGAGGAAGCGCAGATGGCCGCGCGCCACCCCGGTTACGCCGGATACGCCCGCTCGACGAAACGCATCGTTCCGTACATCTGGTGAGCATCGCGCGGGCATCGTCCGTTTGCCCGATGGCGGCGGCGGCACGCTTCTCCTAGAGTGCGGACATGGCGGCGCGGATTGCGCCCGACAGCGCAACGCGCTGATGCGACGGCAATTCGGCAAGCCGCCACTTCGACGATTCGGCATGTTGCCCCTTCGTCAACTGGCGCCGCCTCGATCGCACCGTTTCGAGACCGCCCGGGAGATTGCGCATGGTCCGTCGGCTCTACCTGCTCGCGCTGCCGGCATTGCAGCTCGCGCTCATTGTCAAGCTGGCGCCACCGCTCGCGCAGGCGCTGCGCGCCGACGCCCTTCCCGGCCTCGCTCCGGAAGGCCTGCCCGCATTGCTGCAGTTTGTGGCGACGGGCCTCGCAGTCGCCGGCGCGGCGCTGGCGCTCGCGTTTCCCGGTGTCGCGCTGCTGCGCCACCGCCGCGCCGGGTCGCACCGATTCCTGGGCTTGCCCGGCTGGGCCGTGGCGCTGACACTGGCCGGCACGCTGCTCTCGGCGCCGCCGCTCTCCTGCTCGCGCTGGCGCCGATGCTGCCTGACGACATGGGGATGACCGCCGTGCTGATTGCCCGATCCGGCTTGGCCGGCGGCCTGGCAATGGCTGCGGCAGGCGTGCTGTGCGCCGAACTCCTGCGCCGCAGCGTCGCCGCGGCGCGCTCCGCGTTGCCCGACCGGCATTCCGCACGTGGCCGGATCGAGGTCACACACCCGCCGGAACTGCGCACCCTGGCGCCGACGCACGCCACCGGTGGAACGCCACGGAGACCCTCCTGACAATGCGCAGCTACTGGATCGGCATGATCTCGAAGGAGCACGTCGACATCGGCGTCGCCGGCGGCTTCACGCAGGTGAACCACGGCAAGACCGGGCCGCTGGAGCGCAAGCGTGCAGGCGACGGCTTCGGATGGGACGCTCGTTCGCGGACGACTTCGGATCGCACTGACACACACCCGATCCCTCTGCTCCCGCGGAGCGCAACGGGAAAGCCCCTCTGTCCTCGACGTGGCGGGCCGACTGCGCTATGTTCGGCACGATGGAATCCGCGACGCCTGCCGTGCCCTCGATGCCGCGCGCTGCGCTTCGCTGGCAATGGTCGCGGTTAGCCGGGACTCGCAGCCGCCGAACTGTATGCCGTGCTCGCCGCCCGGCAACAGGTCTTCGCCGTCGAGCAGCAATGCGCATTTCAGGATGCCGACGGTCACGACCTCCACGCCTGGCACCTCCTGGCGTGGACCGACGCGGGCACCGCATCCGCGCTTGCCGGTTACCTCCGGGTGCTCGACCCCGGGCGCAAGTACTCCGAGCCGTCGATCGGTCGCGTGCTCACGGTTCCGCCCCATCGCGGCATCGGGCTGGGACGCACCCTGATGAGCGAAGGCATCAAGCGCACGCGCGGAATCTGGCCGGGGCGCCCGATCCGCGTTGCGGCGCAGCAACGGCTGGAGACGTTCTACGCGAGCCTCGGCTTTCGCACGGCGTCAGCACCTTACGATGAGGACGGCATTCTCCACGTCGACATGCTGATCGACGCAGCGGCACCGTGATCTGGCCCGACTTCCCGCTGGGGTTCTATCCGGTCGCGATCGTCGCCATCCTGCTGACCGGCATGGTCAAGGGCGGTTTCGGCACCGGCGCGGGCGGACTCGCAGTGCCGCTGATGTCGATCTACATCGCGCCGCCCGAAGCGGCGGGCATCATGCTGCCGATCCTGTGCGCGATGGATCTCTTCAGCGTCCATGCCTACCGCGGCCAATGGTCGCGCGAGCATCTGCGCACGCTGCTGCCCGGCGCACTGGTCGGGATCGGCATCGGCGCGCTGGCATTCGGTGCCCTGCCGGTCAACGCGATCCGGCTCCTGATCGGGTTGATCGCCGTGACGTTCACGCTGAACAGCTGGTTTCGATGGACGGCACGCCTCACCGCGCGCATGGCGAAGCCGGGCCGCGCCGCCGGGGCATTCTGGGGTGCGGCCTCCGGTTTCACCAGCACGCTGGCGCACGCCGGCGGGCCGCCGTTCGCCGTCTACATGCTGCCGCAGCGGATCGACAAGACGGCCCTCGTCGCCACGTCGGCCGTGTTCTTTCTCGTGGTCAACTACGTCAAGCTCGTGCCGTATGCGTTCCTGGGACAGCTCAACGCCGCGAACCTGACGACGGCGCTCATCTTCGCCCCGCTCGCGCCGCTCGGCATCTGGCTCGGCGTCTGGTTGCACAAGCGAGCCTCCGAAGCGGCGTTCTACCGCGTGAGCTACACGCTCCTTTTCGTCACGGGACTGAAGCTCATCTGGGACGCGTTCGCGCACTGAGCGCCGATGCGTTCGTGGCGGTCAGGTTGCCTGACCGCCACGAGCCTGCGCTATGATGCGCAGCATCCGGCTCCGGTGCGCCATCCCATGAAGCAGACCTTCCTCGATTTCGAACAGCCGATCGCCGAGCTCCAGGCGAAGATCGACGAGCTCCGGTATGTCCACGAGGATTCGGCCGTGGACATCTCCGACGAGATCACGCGGCTGCAGAAGAAAAGCCAGCAGCTGACGAAGGAAATCTACGGCAAGCTCACGGCGTGGCAGATCGCGATGGTCGCGCGCCATCCGCAGCGTCCGTACACGCTCGACTACGTCAACAGCCTGTTCAGCGATTTCCGCGAACTGCACGGCGACCGTGGTTACGCCGACGACCCTGCCATCGTCGGCGGACTCGCGCGCTTCAACGGCAAGCCGTGCATGGTGCTGGGCCACCAGAAGGGCCGCGATACCAAGGAAAAGATCTTTCGCAACTTCGGCATGCCGCGCCCCGAAGGCTATCGCAAGGCGCTGCGGCTCATGAAGCTCGCCGAGAAGTTCGGGCTGCCCCTGTTCACGTTCGTCGACACACCCGGCGCGTATCCCGGCATCGACGCCGAAGAGCGCGGTCAATCCGAGGCCATCGGCCGCAACCTCTACGAAATGGCCGGGCTGCGCGTGCCGATCATCGTGACGGTCATCGGCGAGGGCGGATCCGGCGGCGCGCTCGCGATCGCCGTCGGCGACGTCACGCTGATGCTGCAGTACGCGACCTACTCGGTCATCTCGCCCGAAGGTTGCGCGTCGATCCTCTGGAAGTCCGCCGAGCAGGCGCCCGAAGCCGCCGAGATCCTCGGCATCACGGCGCCGCGCTTGAAGCAGCTCGGCCTCATCGACAAGGTCCTGACCGAGCCGACGGGCGGCGCGCACCGCGACCCCGCGGCGATGATGGTGACGCTCAAGAAAGCCATGACCGAAGCGCTGCGCGCGCTGCAGGACCAGCCGCTCGACACGCTGCTCGAGACGCGCGAGGACAAGATCCTGTCGTACGGAAAATTCAAGGAGATCCCGGCCGGCTGATTCCGCCCGCCGGTCCACGGGGCCGGCGCCGGATGGCCGGCGCTACGCATATGGTGGACCTGCCCGTCGCCCCCATTGAACCGGTGCTGCAGGCCGCGCGCGCTGCCGTCGGCGCATTGCCGCGGGGCGCCGCCGCGGCAATCCGCATCGCCGTCGCGCTGTCCGGCGGTCGCGACTCGATGGTGCTCCTCGACGCGCTCGCTACGCTCGCCCCGGACGTGGGCTTCGCGCTTTCCGCGCTGCATGTCCACCATGGCCTTTCGATCAACGCCGACGCATGGGCCAAGTTCTGCGGCGAGGAATGCGCGAAGCGCGGTGTGCCGCTAACGGTTCATCGCGCCGCAATCCGGCGCGTTGCCGGCGAGAGTCTCGAAGCCCGGGCGCGCGCAGCCCGGTACGCGGCGTACGCTGCCGCTGACGCCGATGTCATCGCACTCGCGCACCACGCCGACGACCAGGCGGAGACGCTCCTGCTCCAGTTGCTGCGCGGTGCCGGCCCGGAGGGGCTTGCCGCGATGCCGGCGCAAAGGCCGATGCGCAAGGGTCCGGCGCTGTTGCGGCCCTTCCTCGCGTTGCCGCGCGCGGCCATCGACGCCTTTGCGGCGGCCCGCGGGCTCGCCTGGGTCGACGACGAATCGAACGCGAACACCGGCGTGAAGCGCAACTTCATCCGGCACGACGTCGCGCCGCGCCTCGCCGCGGCCTTTCCCGGCTATCCCGTCACCCTCGTGCGCGCCGCCGCGCATCAGGCCGAGGCCGCGCGGCTCATCGACGAGCTCGCTGCACTAGATGCGCAAGGTGCCGTCGCCGACGACGCCGTTGCCGGTCGCCACGCTCGACCGGGAGGCGCTGATCGCGCTGGCTGCCCGCGCACCGCATCGGGCGAGGAATCTCCTGCGCTGGTTCCTTCGCCAACACGAGCTGTCCGCGCCGTCCGCGGCGCGACTTGCCGCCATGCTCGACCAGCTCTCGGGGGCCGCGCCGCACGCCCGGGTCCGCCTCGTTCACGCGGGGGCCGAGGTCGGGTTCCACCGCGGCCGCATCGCGGTGCACGCGCCGGCGGTCGCCCCGTACGCGGTCCCGTGGGCCGGCGAGAGGCGACTGGCCCTGCCCCACGGCACGCTGGAATTCGCGTCCTGCACCGGGCCGACGGTCACCTGCGCCAGGCTGGACGGGGTCAATGTCACGGTTCGGACCCGGGCCGGAGGCGAGCGCATCCGACTCGCCAACGATCGTCCGCGCCGGGCGTTGAAGGGTCTGCTGCAGGACGCCGGAATGCCGCCGTGGCAACGCGAATCGCTGCCGCTCGTGTTTTGTGGCGAAGCGCTGGCCGTCGTTCCCGGTATCGGCGTGGATGTTGCATTCCAGGCCACCGCGGGCACGCCCGGATACGAAATCCGCTGGCGCCCCGCGGCGCCGTAGCACCCCGCGTACCGGACATCGCGGTCATTGCCTCTTGCACTGCAGCATCAAATCGCGCGGCTTGACGTCCCGGCATGTCCGGCAACGCCTTACCGCGAAAGGTTGACGCCAATCAAATGGCAGCCGGGACCCGACGCGTACGCTGCCCCGAATGCCGGCCGGTCCCGCACGATAGGTAACGTTGATCGGATGGTCCGAACGGCCTGCCTGGAGAACATCCGGTTGCAACCGAAAATTGACCTCGAATCAAACTGGATGATTCAAGGGGTCACATCGGAATCTCCTATACAACAATTGGCGCTATCGCCGGGGATAGAAGCAGAGAGGGAGCAATGAGCAAGCAAACGCATGGTCTTTTGCGCATGGTCCTCGCGCTGGCATGTGCCGGGATCGCGGTCGGGTCAGTGGCCACCGAAGCGCCGCTAAAGTCGATACCCAAGGGACCGGGCGGAAGGACGATCGAACGTGGCGAGTACCTGGTCCTGATCGCCGGATGCCACGACTGCCATACGCCGAACTTCCTGGTGAACGGCGGCAAGGGCGCGGAAGCGGATTACCTGACCGGAGGCAAGCTCGGCTGGCGCGGACCATGGGGAACGACCTATCCGGCGAACCTGCGGCTGTATTTCCAGAAGATCTCGGAGGACCAGTGGGTCGGGGTGGCGAAAGAGATTCAGCGGCGCCCACCCATGCCCTTTTTCTCCCTGAATGCGATGACCGAGGGGGATGTGCGCGCCATCTACAAGTACATACGCTGGCTCGGACCGGCTGGGGTGCCCGTACCCAACTTCGTGCCACCGGACAAGGAACCGCCGCCGCCGTACGTGCAGTTCCCGGCGCAATGAAGCGCGTCTTGATCAGCGACCCGAAGATAACCCGAATCCGATCGCCGAATTGTCAACGACATTGATTCCGCAATTCATCCGGAGGGAATTACAGCCATGATGACTCGCATATTGTTCGGTTCGTTCGCCGCGCTGGCGATGCTGTGCGGCCCGGTCGCTCATGCGGCCGAGTATCCATCGAAACCCATCACCATCATCGTGCCGTTCGCGGCCGGAGGCCCGACGGATACGGTAGCGCGCCTGCTGGGTCAGGCGATGGGCGCCGAACTCAAGCAGACCGTGATCGTGGAAAACGTCGCCGGCGCCGGCGGAACCGTGGGCGCGGGTCGGGTCGCCCGTGCCGATCCGGACGGCTACACGCTCTTCCTGCATCACATCGGCCAATCCACGGCGCCCGCGCTCTATCGCAAGTTGCCCTACAACGCGATCACCGACTTCGTGCCCATCGGCCTCGTGACCGACGTCCCGATGACCCTCGTGGCCCGCGGAAATTTCCCGCCCAAGGACCTCAAGGAGCTGGTCGCCTACGTCAAGCAGAACAAGGACAAGGTGACCTATGCCAACGCCGGCCTGGGCGCCGCCTCGCACCTGTGCGGCATGCTGTTCATGTCGGCGATCGACACCGACCTCACCACGGTGCCTTACGGAGGCACGGGCCCGGCGATGAATGACCTCTTGGGCGGCAAGGTGGATTTCATGTGCGACCAGACCACCAACACCACCGGACAGATCAAGGCCGGCAAGATCAAGGTATATGCGGTGACCACCAAGAAGCGCGTGCCGTCGCTGCCGGACGTCCCGACGGCTGCCGAAGCCGGGCTCCCCAACTTCGAAGTCGCCGTATGGCATGGCCTGTACGCACCGAAGGGCACGCCGAAGGCGATCATCGACCGACTCAACGCGGCGCTCAAGGTCGCATTGAAGGATCCGACGCTCAAGCAACGCTTCGCCGATCTGGGCACCGAGCCTGTCGCCGACAACCAGGCCACCCCCGAGGCGCTCGGCGCGCACCTCAAGGCGCAGATCGACTTGTGGGGTCCGATCATCAAGAAGGCGGGCGCCTTCGCCGACTGACTCGGAACGGCATTGCCGAGACCGCAGAACGAGAGGCCGGGGTGTCCCGGCCTCTTTTGGTGGCGCAGCGCCCGTTCGCGGTCTAACATGGTGCGCGAACGGAGCACCGATGGAGGGGGGCCACCTTGAGTTCATTCGTACGCAGTCCCAAGGATTTCTGCGCCGGGTTGATCTATCTGGGGGTAGGCCTCGGCGCAGTCTATCTGGGCAGTGAATTGCCGATGGGCACGGCGTCGAAGATGGGCCCCGCCTATTTTCCGGCGGTCCTCGGCTGGCTGCTGGCGTTCATCGGCGTGATCTCGGTGATCCGCTCCTTCCTCCAGAAAGGCGAGCCCATCCCCGCGTTTGCCTGGAAGCCGCTGCTGCTCATTACCGGTGCCACGATCGTGTTCGGCCTACTGGTCCGGGGCGCCGGCCTGGCGATCGCGCTGCCGCTGTTCATCATCATGACCGCCCTGGCCAGCGTGAAGTTTCGCTGGAGGCCAATGCTCGTTCTGGCCGTGGTTGCCACGATCCTGTGTGCGCTCGTGTTCGTGATCGGCCTGGGCGTACCGTTGCCGCTCGTCGGCCGCTGGTTCAGCGGCTGGCTCGGCGGCTGATCGGTTCGACTGCGAGCCATTCGAGAGAGGCATCCTCATCGTGGAACTCCTGACGAACCTCGGCCTGGGCCTGCAAACCGCGTTATCGCTGGCCAACCTGCTCTACTGCCTGGCGGGCGTCTTCCTCGGCACGCTGATCGGCGTGCTGCCGGGCCTCGGGCCGACCGCGACGATCGCCATGCTGCTGCCGATCACGTTCGGCCTGCCGCCGGTGTCGGCGCTGATCATGCTGTCCGGCATCTACTACGGCTCCCAGTACGGCGGCTCGACGACGGCGATCCTGGTCAACCTGCCCGGCGAGGCGGCGTCGGTGGTGACGGCACTCGACGGCTACCAGATGGCGCGGCAGGGAAAGGCCGGCAAGGCGCTCGCCACGGCCGCCATCGGCTCGTTCTTCGCAGGCACCGTCGCCACCGTATTGATCGCGCTGTTCGCCCCGCCGCTGGCGGAGGTCGCGCTCGAATTCGGTCCGGCCGATTACTTTTCGTTGATGGTCCTCGGCCTGGTCGCGGCGGTCGTGCTGGCGCACGGCTCGCTGCTGCATGCGTTCGGCATGGTCGTCATGGGCCTGCTGCTCGGCTTGATCGGCACCGACGTGAATTCCGGCGCCGCGCGCTATACGTTCGATCTGCCGCAGCTCGCCGACGGCATCGGTTTCGTCATTGTGGCGATGGGCATGTTCGGGCTCGGCGAGATCGTGCGCAATCTCGAGAGCGAGGGCACGCGCTCGGTGATGGTGACGAAGATCGAGGGCCTCTGGCCGACCAAGGCAGACTTCAAGCGCATCTGGGCGCCGATTCTGCGCGGCACCGCGCTCGGTTCCGTGCTCGGCATCCTGCCGGGCAGCGGCTCGATCCTGGGCTCGTTCGCTTCCTATTCGCTCGAGAAGCGGGTCGCCAAGGATCCGAGCCGCTTCGGCAAAGGCGCCATCGAAGGCGTCGCCGGCCCCGAGTCGGCCAACAACGCCGGCGCGCAGACTTCATTCATCCCGATGCTGACGCTCGGCATTCCGTCCAATCCGGTGATGGCGCTGATGATCGGCGCGATGATCATCCAGGGCATCCAGCCGGGGCCGTCGGTGATCACGGAACAGCCGGCGCTGTTCTGGGGCATCATCGTGTCGATGTGGATCGGCAACTTCTTCCTGATCGTGCTCAACCTGCCGATGATCGGCCTGTGGGTGCGCCTGATCATGGTGCCGTATCACTACCTCTTCCCGCTGATTCTCGTGTTCTGCGGCATCGGCGTGTTCAGCCTCAACAACAGCGATTTCGACATCTTCCTGATGGCGCTGTTCGGCTTCCTGGGCTACGTGTTCGCCAAGCTCGACTGCGAGCCCGCGCCGATGCTGCTCGGGTTCATTCTCGGCCGATTGATGGAAGAGTACCTGCGCCGCGCGCTCATCATCGGGCGCGGTGACTGGTCGGTGTTCGTCACCAACCCGATCAGCGCCACGATGCTGGTCCTCGCGATCGTCGCCATGGGCTTCGTCATGATGCCCGCGATCCGCAAGAAGCGCGACGAGGCCTTCGTAGAGGACTAGTGATCGGCGCGCATGGGATTGCCGCAATCGATCGGCCGCCGCGCCGGCGCGTCGCCCGTGGCGCGCCTCGCTGACCCTGCCTTGGGGGTTGGCGCACGCGAACACGACGCGCGCCTGGACGAACGAGAACAGCGATGAGCTTCGACAGTCCCGAATTCTGGATCGCGCTGCTGGAGATCATCGGCGTGAACATCGTGCTGTCGGGAGACAACGCGGTCGTGATCGCACTGGCGGCGCGCGGATTGCCGGCCGCGCAGCAGAACCGCGCGGTCGCCTGGGGCAGCGGCGCCGCCGTGGTCATGCGCATCGCGCTGACCATCGTCGCGGTCGAGCTCCTGCGCCTGCCCTATCTCAAGCTCGCCGGCGCCGTCCTGCTGCTCTGGATCGCGGTGAAGCTGCTGCTGCCCGAGGAGGAGGAAGCCGACGGGCATGGCGCGGTCAACTCGAACATCGGTGCGGCCATCAAGACGATCCTGATCGCCGATCTGGTGATGAGCCTGGACAACGTGATTGCCGTCGCCGCTGCCGCCAAAGGCAACACGGTCTTGTTGATCGTGGGTCTGGCCATCTCCATTCCATTGGTGGTCTTCGCCAGCCGCCTGCTGCTCACGCTCATGGGACGCTTCCCCGTCATCATCACGCTGGGGGCCGCGCTGCTGGGCTGGGTCGCCGGCGAGATGGCGATAACCGACGTGGCGTCGAAGGGTTGGGTCGATGCGCAGGCGGCATTCCTGCATTACGTCGCGCCGGCCGCCGGCGCGATCGGCGTGGTGCTCCTGGGCAAGTGGCTGGCTTCGCGCGCGGAACGCGCCGCCCGCAAGACGCCGCCCGTTGTCGCCGCGCACGCACCGGCCCGTCTGCAGCGCATTCTGCTCGCCGTGGACGGTTCCGAAGGAGCGGCGAAGGCCGTTCGCCACCTGCTCGCCCTGCACCAGAACCTGCGCGAACTGCCCGCCCTGGAGGTGCACCTGATCAACGTGCAGCGACCCGTGTCCGGGGATGTCTCGACGTTCGTGGCCGGCGCGACGCTCGACGACTACCATCGGGAGCGCAGCGAGCAGGCACTGGCGCCGGCGCGCGCGCTGCTCGCTGCGGCGGGCCTGACCCCGCACGAACACCACCTTGTCGGCAATCCAGGGCAGATCATTGCCGAGGTTGCGCAGGCGGAGGACTGCGACCTGATCGTGATGGGGACGCGCGGTCTGGGCACCCACACCGCCGCGCTGCTGGGCTCCGTGGCGCAGGGCACCGCCGAGCATGCGGGCGTGCCGGTATTGCTGGTGCCGTGAGCGGGATCGCGTCCGACCCGAAGTCGGGACGCCGTTCGTTTCTACCCCTGACGATTCGCTGAATCCCGGGCGCCGAGTCTGGCGCGTGAAAGGACCATCGGGTTCCGCGCATCCGGGCGGGCGACCCCATGGCAACATCGTCACGAGTCTGGCGACGACGCGTTTCGCCCATGCAAGCGCCCCCGAGGCGGATCCCGCCAAGCTCGGCGACAGGGGCCTCGGAAATGGTATAATTTTGAATTTACTCGCATTTATCCAGCCGGAGTCCCCAGCATGGCCGTCGAACGCACACTTTCCATCATCAAGCCCGATGCGGTAGCCGCCAATCTCATCGGAAAGATCTATTCCCGGTTCGAGACCAATGGTCTCAAGATCGTCGCCGCGCAGATGCGCTGGCTCTCGTCGGCCGAGGCCGGCGGCTTTTATGCCGTTCACCTGGAACGGCCGTTTTTCCAGGATCTGGTCGATTTCATGACGTCGGGCCCGGTGATGATCCAGGTGCTCGAAGGCGAGAACGCCATCGCGAAGAACCGCGACCTGATGGGCGCGACCGATCCGAAGAAGGCCGCACCGGGCACGATCCGCGCCGATTTTGCGAAATCGATCGACGCGAACGCCGTGCACGGCTCCGACGGCCCGGACACCGCCAAGACCGAGATCGCTTACTTCTTCCCTGCCCTGGCGGTCTACAGCCGCTGAGCCAGACGTGCAGATGACGACCCCCACGCTCACGGTGTTCGCTGCCCCCCGAGGGGGCGCACCGTGCCCTTCGGGCGGCCGGGCGGGCACGTGATCAACCTGCTCGACCTCGACGCCGCCGGCCTCGCGGCTCTGTTCGCCGACCTGGGCGAGAAGCCGTTTCGCGCGAAGCAGGTGTCGCACTGGGTGCACCAGCGCCTCGTGGACGAGGTCGAGGCGATGACGGACCTGTCGCGCGCACTGCGCGAGAAGCTCGCCGCGGTCGCGGCGATCCGCGGCCCTGCCGTGGTCAGCGACAGCACGGCGGCCGACGGCACGCGCAAGTGGCTGCTCGACGTCGGTGCCGGCAATGCGGTCGAGATGGTCTATATCCCCGAGGACGACCGCGGCACGCTGTGCATCTCGTCGCAGGCGGGTTGCGCGCTCGACTGCGCGTTCTGCTCCACCGGCAAGCAGGGCTTCAACCGCAATCTGACGACGGCCGAGATCGTGGGGCAGCTCTGGCACGCGAATCGCGCGCTGCTCGCCGACGGCATCAGCGTTCCCTGGGTCGAGCAGGGTCGCGCGCCGATCACGAACGTCGTGCTGATGGGCATGGGCGAACCGCTCGCCAACTACGACAGTGTGGTGTCGTCGCTCCGGGTGTTCCTGGACGACAACGCCTATGGCCTGTCCCGCCGCCGTGTCACGCTGTCGACGTCGGGACTCGTGCCCGCGATGGATCGCCTGCGCGAGGACTGCCCCGTTGCGCTCGCCGTTTCGCTGCACGCAGGCAACGATCCGCTGCGCGATCGCCTGGTGCCGATCAACCGCAAGTACCCGCTCGCGCTGCTCCTCGCCGCCTGCCTCCGTTACCTCGACCGCGCGCCACGCGATTTCGTCACGTTCGAGTACGTGATGCTGGACGGCGTCAACGACACGATTGACCACGCGCGCGAGCTCGCGGCCCTGGTCCGCGACGTCCCCTGCAAGTTCAACCTGATCCCGTGGAATCCGTTCCCGGGCGCTGCGTTCCGGACGAGCCCGCGCGCGCGGATCCTCGCGTTCCAGAAAGCCCTGATGGACGCCGGCTTCGTGACGACGATCCGCAAGACGCGCGGCGAGGACATCGACGCGGCATGCGGCCAGCTCGCCGGTCGCGTCCAGGACCGCACCAAGCGGCGCATCAGGATCCACAATGCAACCGCGGCCACGACGGCGCATTGATTCCGCCTGTTTGGGAACGACCATGAAGCCCTTGCTCCGCACCGCCGCCGGAATCGCCACCCTCGTCGCGCTCGCCGCGCTCGTCGGTTCGTGCGCGTCACCGGCGAGCGCTCCTGCCGCGCAACGCGCACCCGATCCGCCGCCGCCGGTGAAGTCCCAGGAAACGAGCCCGAAGGATCGCGCAGTGCTCCATGCCGAACTCGGCGCGGGGTATTACGAGCGTGGCCGGATGGACATTGCGCTCGAGGAGCTCAACGAGGCAGTGGCGCTCGACCCCGGCAACCCGCAGATCTACAACTACTTCGGCCTCGTCTATGCAGTGCTGGGCGAGAACGCGAAGGCCGAGCAGAACTTCCAGCGCGGCCTCGCGCTCGCGCCGGACGACTCCGACATACGGCACAACTGGGGCTGGTACCTGTGCAGCAACGGCAAGCCGCGCCAGTCGATTCCGGAGTTCGAGATGGCGCTGCGCAACCCGCTGTACAAGACGCCCGAGATCGCCCTCATCAACGCCGGACGCTGCAGCGCCGAGTTCGGCGACATCGTGAACGCGGAGTCGTACTACAGGCGCGCGCTGGCGCGATCGCCGACCAACGCGCCGGCCGCGTACGGGCTCGCCTTGCTCGCGTACCGCGCCGGACGCCTGGACGAAGCGCGCGGATACATGAAGCTCCTCACCGCGCAACCTGCGCCCCCGCCGGAAGCGCTTTTCCTCGGCATGTGCATCGAGCGCAAGGCCAGGGATCGCTCGGCGGAGACGACGTACATCACCCAGTTGCGGAACCGGTACCCCGACTCGGCCGAGGCCAAGTCGGTAACAACGGGGCTTTGCGAGTGACCGAGCCGCAGGCGAATGCAAAAGCGGAGAGCGGTGGCATGCCGCCCGCCGCGACGGCCGGCGCGCTGCTCGGCGCCGCGCGCGAGGCGTCGGGGCTCTCCATCGACGCCGTGGCGCAGCAGCTGAAGCTCGCGCCGCGTCAGGTGCGGGCACTCGAGGAGGACGACTACACGCACCTGCCGGGCCGCACCTTCGTGCGCGGTTTCGTGCGCAGTTATGCGCGAGTCGTCCACCTCGATCCGGACACGGTGGTCGGTGCGTTGCCGGCCGGTGCCGCGGCGCCCGCGCTCGAAGCCCCGACGCTGCAGCAGACGGCCCCGACGATGGGCGAACTGCCGACGACCGATCATTCGAAGCCGGCGTGGGCACGCTGGGCCATACCGCTGACGCTTGCCGTGATCGTGGCCGTCGCCGCGGTGTACGAATGGATGCGTCCAGCCGGCGTTGCGCGCCAGGCGCCGGGCAACGAGGCTGTGGCGGTCGAGAGCCCCGTGGCCACGGCAGTACCGCCCGGCGCGACCGGAACACCGCTGTCGAACCCGCTGGTCGCCGGCAAGCCGGCGACGGCGTCGGTGCCTCCCGCGGAGCCGGCCCAGGCGAGCATGTCAACGCCGACTCCCGCCGCAACCGCGCCAGCGCCCGCAGCCGCGGCGGCCGCGTCCGGCCCGGAACAGCCAATCACCATCACGTTCCGGGACTTTTCGTGGACGGAGATTCGCGATCGCGACGGGCGCCTCCTGCTGTCCGGGATGAATCCCGGCGGCACGACGCAGAGCCTTTCCGGCACGCCGCCCTTCGATATCGTGATCGGCAATGCCGCGGACGTCCGCCTCACCTACAAAGGCAGCCCCGTCGACCTCGCCCCGCACACGCGGCAGAGCGTCGCCCGGTTCAGGCTTCCCTGATGGCGAGTACATGGGAAACGCGCGATGAACAGCCAGCCCTGCATCGAGCGGCGCCGTACGCGGCAGGTCGACGTTGCCGGCGTCCGGATCGGTGGCGGCGCGCCGATCGTCGTGCAGTCGATGACGAACACCGACACCGCGGACGTCGCAGCGACGGTGGCGCAGGTCCGCCTGCTCGCGGCGGCCGGCTCCGAGCTCGTGCGGGTGACGGTCAATTCGGCGGAAGCCGCCGCGGCCGTTCCGGCGATTCGCGAGCGGCTCGACGCGGCGGACTGCCGCGTGCCGCTCGTCGGGGATTTCCATTTCAACGGCCACAAGCTGCTGCGCGACCATCCGGAGTGCGCGGGCGCGCTCGCGAAGTTCCGGATCAATCCCGGCAACGTCGGCAAGGGGTCGAAGCGCGACGGCCAGTTCGCGGTGATGATCGAGCAGGCGCTCAAGCACGGCAAGCCGGTGCGCATCGGGGTGAACTGGGGCAGTCTCGACGCCGATCTCCTCGCCCGGATGATGGACGACAACGGCAAGGCCGCCACACCGCTGCCGGCCGACGCCGTGATGCGCGAGGCGCTCGTCGTCTCGGCCATCGGCAGCGCCAGTCGCGCCCAGGAATTGGGCCTTGCGGCCGACCGGATCGTCCTGTCGTGCAAGGTTTCCCACGTGCAGGACCTCATCACCGTGTATCGCGACCTCGCGCGCCGCTGCGACTACGCGTTGCATCTCGGGCTCACCGAGGCGGGCATGGGCAGCAAGGGAATCGTCGCGTCGACGGCGGCCATGGCCGTGCTGCTCCAACAAGGAATAGGCGACACGATCCGGGTCTCGCTCACGCCGGAGCCCAACGGCGACCGCACGAAGGAAGTGCTTGTCGCGCAGGAAATCCTGCAGACGATGGGGCTGCGTTCCTTCGCGCCGATGGTCGCTGCCTGCCCCGGTTGCGGGCGGACCACCAGCACCGTGTTCCAGGAGCTGGCCGAACGCATCCAGGCCTATCTGCGCGCGCAGATGCCGGCATGGCGCGCGCGCTATCCGGGCGTCGAGACCATGCAGGTTGCGGTCATGGGCTGCGTCGTCAACGGACCCGGCGAATCGAAGCTCGCCAATATCGGAATATCGCTCCCTGGCACCGGCGAGTCGCCCGTGGCGCCGGTGTACGTCGACGGCGAGAAGACCGTGACGCTCCGCGGCGACGGCATCGCCGTCGAGTTCCAGCGGATCGTCGACGATTACGTCCGGGCGACCTACGGCGGCGAGCCGCGCGCCGCGCACCTCACGCCCGAGAGGAAGGCGATCGCTGTCAAGGCGATCGCCTAGGCTGAATGAACGACCCCCACGCTCACTTTGTTCGCTGCCCCCCGAGGGGGCGCTCAGCGCCCTTCGGGCGGCCGGGCGGGCGCTGAAGATGCCCGCAGCCCTCAACGCGGTCCGCGGCATGAACGACGTCCTGCCGGACGACTCGGCGCTCTGGGAGCGCCTCGAGGACACCGCGCGCGGCGTGTTCGCGCAGTACGGATACCGGAACATGCGGGTGCCGATCGTCGAAGCGACGCCCGTGTTCGTCCGCGGCATCGGCGACGCGACGGACATCGTCGAGCACGAGATGTACACGTTCGAGGACAAGCTCAACGGCGAGAGCCTGACCCTGCGTCCGGAAGCCACCGCCGGGATCGTCCGTGCGGCCATCGAGCACTCCCTCACCTACGAGCGGCCGCAACGCGTGTGGACCTTCGGCCCGATGTTCCGCCACGAGCGCCCGCAGAAGGGACGGTACCGGCAGTTCCACCAGCTCAACGTCGAGGCGCTGGGCTTCGCCGGTCCGGACATCGACGCGGAGCACGTCGTCATGCTGGCGCGGCTGTGGCGCGCGCTGGGCATCGCCGACGGCACGCGGCTCACGATCAATTCGATCGGCGATCCCGAAGAGCGCCGCACCCATCGGGCGGACCTGATCACCTATTTCGAGGGCTGCGCGCAGAGGCTCGACGACGATTCGAAACGCCGGCTGCACACCAATCCGCTGCGCATCCTGGACTCCAAGAATCCGGATCTGCAGGACCTGATCCGGGGCGCGCCGAAGCTCGTCGAACGGCTCGGCGCCGAGTCCCGCGCCCATTTCGATGGCGTGCAGCAGCTCCTCGCGGACCACGGCATCGCGTTCGCGATCGATGCGCGGCTGGTGCGCGGCCTCGACTACTACAATCGGACGGTGTTCGAGTGGGTCACCGATCGGCTGGGGGCGCAGGGCACGGTCGCGGGAGGTGGCCGTTACGACGGATTGTTCGAGCGACTGGGCGGCAGGCCCACGCCGGCCTGCGGCTTCGCCATCGGCGTCGAGCGGATCATCCTGCTCTTGCAGGAGGCGGGAGCCGCCGGCAAACGCGCGCCTCTCGCATACGTCGTCCACGACGGCGCTGCCGCCTCCCGTCTCGCATGGCGGGCGGGCGAAATGCTGCGTGACGCCGGTTACGAGATCATCGTCAACGCCGGCGGCGGCAGTTTCAAGTCGCAGATGAAGAAGGCCGATGCGTCAGGCGCGCGCTACGCGTTCCTCATCGGCCCGGACGAGGCCGCGGCCGAGGCGGTCAGCGTGAAGCCGCTGCGCGAATCCGGCGAGCAGAAAACCGTACCCATTGCCGGCCTCCGGGCGGCATTGGCCGAGCAATAGATTTCATCCAAGGAAGAGCAATGGCCGTCTACGACCTCGAAGAGCAGGACCAGCTGGAAGACCTCAAGACCTGGTGGAAGCAGTGGGGCAACACCGTGGCGGGCGTCGTCATCGCCGTCTGCGTCGGCGTGATCGGCGTGCAGGGCTGGCGGTGGTGGACGCAGCAGCAGGCCGAGCGCGCGTCGGCGCTCTACAATGCCGTCAGCGCCGCGGCCCGCGCCAACGACGTCGCGAAGGCGAAGGACGCGATGGCGCAGCTCGCCGAAAAGTACGGCGGAACCGGTTACGCGCCACGGGCGGCGCTGCTCGTCACCCCGCTGCTGTTCGAAACCGGGGACAAGGCGGGGGCCAAGGCGCAGCTCGCCTGGGTCATCGACAAGGACACGGAGGACGAGTTGAAGCAGATCGCCCGGTTGCGGCTCGCCGCGATTCTCTTCGACGACAAGCAGTACGACGACGCGTTGCGCACGCTCGACGCCAAGCACGACGAGGCCTTCGCCGGCATCTATGCCGACCTGCGCGGCGACATCCTTGCCGGCGCGGGGCGCAACGCCGAGGCGCGCACGGCATATCAGTCGGCGCTCGCGCGGCTCGATGCCAAGAGCCCCTACCGCAACTTCGTGCAAGTGAAGCTCGATGCGCTCGGTGGCGTCGTTGCCGCCGCCGGTGCGGGCGCGACGGGTGCCGGTGCTCCCCCTGCGCCCGGGCCCGCGAACGCCTCCGGCGCCGTTGCCGCCCCGCCGAAGTAGCCATGCCGGGTTGCCGTCATTGCGCCGCTTCGAGCGCCCGACCCCGACCCGCGCCGCCCGCGCATCTGCTTTGTCAACGGACACGACCTCGATGATTCGCTACCGCACACGTTCGATCCACCTGCGGCGCGCCGCGACCCTCCTCGCGGTCCTCGCGCTTGCGGGCTGCTCGACGCTGTCGTCCTGGATTCCGACGATACCCGCCCCGTCGTTCGGCTGGTTCTCGAGCAGCAAGAAGCTCGGGCCGCTGCCCGAGTACAAGCCGGTCGCGACTCCGCGGATAGGCTGGCAGGTTGCCATCGGCAAGGCCGCCCCCGGACTCGAGCCGGCGGTCACGCGTGAGGCGATCTACTCGGCCGCCAGCAACGGCACGATCGCCCGCGTCGATCCCGCGACCGGTGCAACCACATGGCGTGTCGATGCCGGCAAGCGACTGTCGGCGGGGGCCGGCGCCGATGCGACGCTCGTGGCCGTGGGCACCGACAAGGGCGACGTGCTCGCGTACACCGTCGACGGCAAGCCGCTGTGGCAGGTGAAGGTCACGAGCGAAGTGGTAAGCCCTCCGAAGGTCGCCGAGGGCATCGTCGTCGTCTGGTCGGGCGACGGCCGGCTGTTCGGACTGTCGGCCACCGACGGCAAGACCCGGTGGGTGTACCAGCGCAGCAATCCGCCGCTCACGGTGCGCAATTTTGCCG
This sequence comes from uncultured beta proteobacterium, assembly GCA_963751405.1. GTDB lineage: Bacteria > Pseudomonadota > Gammaproteobacteria > Burkholderiales > Casimicrobiaceae > CAIWHR01. The sequence goes on from CAVVUJ010000014.1 coordinate 57,538, forward strand.
GCGGGGTGATCACCCGCGGTGGCCTCTTCATCGGCACTGCCGGTGGCAAACTGCTCGCGCTCGACCTCGGCACCGGCACTATCGGCTGGGAAGCCAACGTCGCGACACCCAAGGGTGCCACGGAACTCGAGCGGATCGCGGATGTCACGTCGCTGCCGCTCGTCGAGGAGAAGCAGGCCTGCGCGGTCGCGTATCAGGGACGGGTCGCCTGTTTCGAAATCCTCCGCGGCACGCTCAACTGGTCGCGCGATCTGTCGAGTCTCGACGGTCTCGTCGCCGATGCCCGCTATCTCTACCTGACGGATGACCGCGGCGCGGTGCACGCTCTCGACAAGACCACCGGCGCGTCGGCGTGGAAGCAGGACAAGCTCGCCGAGCGCCGGCCGGGCGGCCCGCAATTCGTCGGCGCCTTTGTCGCGGTGGTCGATGCCGAGGGCTTCGTCCATCTCCTCGATCGCAACGACGGCAGCCTCGTGGGTCGCGTCGCGACCGACGGCACTCCGGCGACCGCGCAACCGTCCCGCTCGGGTGAATCGGCCGTCTGGCAAAGCACCGGCGGGGCGCTTCTTTTGGTCGGCGCGAGCTGATGATGGGCCCCCACGCTCACTGCGTTCGCTGCCCCCCGCGGGGGCGCGCAGTGCCCTTCGGGCGGCCGTGCGGGCACTGAGTTGGCGGTGCTGCCCACCGTAGTCATCGTCGGGCGCCCGAACGTCGGCAAGTCGACGCTCTTCAACCGGCTGACGCGATCCCGCGCCGCGCTCGTCGCCGATTTCCCCGGCTTGACGCGCGACCGGCACTACGGCCGCGCCCGCGTCGGAGAGCAGCCGTTCCTCGTCGTCGATACGGGCGGATTCGAACCCGTCGCGAAGGATGGCATCCTGTACGAGATGGCCCGGCAGACGCGGCAGGCGATCGCGGAGGCCGACGTGGTCGTCTTTCTCGTCGATGCCCGGCAGGGGCTGACCGACCAGGACCGGAACATCGCCGATCTGCTGCGCCGCTCGGGCCGGCCCATCGTGCTTGCCGCCAACAAGGCGGAGGGGCTCGTCCCCGAGCGCGCCGTCAGCGAGTTCTACGAGCTGGGCCTGGGCGAGCCGCACCCGATCTCCTCCGCCCACGGCGACAACGTGGCCGACGTCGCCGCGTATGCGCTTTCGCTCGTGCCCGCCACGACATCCGCCGGTTCGCCCGCCACGCATGCCGCGGCCGACGCCGGGGCCGTCAAGGTCGCGATCATCGGGCGACCGAACGTCGGCAAGTCGACGCTGGTCAACACGCTGCTCGGCGAGGAGCGCGTCATCGCGTTCGACCAGCCCGGGACGACGCGCGACTCGATCTATCTGGACTTCGAGCGCAACGGCCGCCAATACGTGCTGATCGACACCGCGGGCGTGCGCCGCCGCGGCAAGGTGCTGGAAGCCATCGAGAAGTTCTCGGTGATCAAGACGATGCAGGCGATCGAGGACGCGAACGTCGTCGTGCTGCTGTTCGATGCCGAGCAGGGCATTTCGGAGCAGGATGCGCACTTGGCCGGATACATCCTCGAAGCCGGCCGCGCGCTCGTCGTCGCCGTCAACAAGTGGGACGCCGTGCCCGCCGGCCGGCGCGACGACGTCAAGGCCGACCTGGACCGGAAGGCGGCCTTCCTCGCCTTCGCGCGGCACCACTACATATCGGCGCGGGAAGGTCGCGGCGTGCCGAGCCTGCTGCGCTCGGTCGACGGCGCCTACGCCGCGGCCATGGCGAAGCTGTCGACGCCGAAGCTGACGCGAACGCTCGCGGCGGCCGTCATGCGCCAGCAGCCGCCCCGCGCCGGCATGGGGCGGCCCAAGCTGCGCTATGCGCACCAAGGCGGCCAGAACCCGCCGCTGATCATCATTCACGGCTCCGCCCTGAGCCACATTCCGGCGACTTACCGCCGATACCTGGAACATTTCTTCAGCGAAGCGTTCCAACTGCGCGGGACCCCCCTTAGGATACAATTCAAGACCGGCGCCAACCCGTACGCGGATGCGCCGAAACGACGGGCACGCCGTTGAAGCCCCGTTTTCCGGCCCCATCTGGGGTTTTGGGGACAGCGGCTGGGGCCGATTTCGATTCTGCGCCAGCCCGACCACAATGACCGCGGAGCATGCGATGAGCAACAAAGGGCAAATGCTACAAGACCCGTTCCTGAACACCCTGCGCAAGGAGCACGTGCCGGTGTCGATCTACCTCGTCAACGGCATCAAGCTGCAGGGGCAGATCGAATCCTTCGATCAGTATGTGGTGCTGCTCAAGAACACCGTCACCCAGATGGTGTACAAGCACGCGATCTCCACGGTGGTCCCCGCGCGGGCAGTGGCGATGCCGCACAACGTTCCCCCGAACGACGTCGACGCTTGACCGGATCTCTGCCCGGCGTCGCGCGGCGTCCCGCCGGCGCCCGATACCGAGTCGCGGCGGCCACCGGCGCCCCGCGATCGCCCGCCCTGCATGTTTGAGCGCCCTCAAGGCGGCGACCGTGCGCTCCTGGTCGCGCTCGATTTCGGTGACGCCGATCCGGCCGAGCGGATGGCCGAACTCGACGCACTGGCCGTATCGGCCGGCGCGACCGTCGTCGGAGCGGTCACCGGCCGCCGGCAACGCCCGGACGCGGCAACGTATGCGGGCAAGGGCAAGGTCGAGGAAATTGCCGCCCGGCGCGCCGAAACGGCGGCCGACCTCGTCATCTTCAACCACACCCTCACCGGCGCGCAGCAGCGCAACCTCGAGCAGAAGCTGGAATGCCGGGTGGTGGACCGGGTGAGCCTGATTCTCGACATCTTCGCGCTGCGTGCGCGCAGCGCGGAAGGCAAGCTCCAGGTCGAGCTCGCGCAGGTCAGGCACCAGCTCACGCGGCTCGTCGGCGGCTGGACCCACCTCGAGCGGCAAAAGGGCGGCATCGGCCTCCGCGGGCCGGGTGAAACGCAGCTCGAGACCGATCGCCGTCTGCTGGGCGAGCGCGTCAAGGTGCTGAAGGAGCGGCTGTCCCACGTCGAGCGCCAGCGCGCGACCCAGGGCCGCACGCGGCGCAGGGCGGCCGTGCGCACCGTGGCGCTCGTGGGCTATACCAATGCCGGAAAGTCCACGTTGTTCAACCAGCTGACGGGCGCCCGGGCCTACGCCGCCGACCAGCTGTTCGCGACGCTCGACACCACGCTGCGCAAGGCCTACGTGCCTGGGGCCGCGGCCATCGTGCTCTCGGACACCGTCGGGTTCATCCGGGACCTGCCGCACGATCTGGTGGCGGCGTTTCGCGCCACCCTCGCCGAGGCGGGCGAGGCCGACCTGCTGCTGCACGTGATCGACGCGGCGCATCCTTGCCGCGACGAGCAGGCGGCCGCGGTCGATGCGGTGATCCGCGAAATCGGAGCGGAGCACGTGCCGCAGATCCGGGTGCTGAACAAGATCGACGCGGCGGGCCTTTCGGCCGGGATCGACCGCGATGAGTCTGGTATAATCGGCGCCGTCCGTTTGAGCGCATTGACGGGAGTCGGCTGTGCGCAGTTGCGCGCCGCGCTGGCCGAGCGGTTTCCGGCCGATGCTCCGTATTCCGATGCCCGCGCCCTGCCCGTCCTCGACGCCTGACGCGCGACGCCACCGACGTTTTCCCAATCCCGGTTCTCCGATATGTCGCTGAACGATCCCCAGTGGGGCAAACGCGGTTCCGGCGGGCCGCCCGATCTCGATGAGATCTGGCGCAACGTCAACCGCCGCATCAACGACCTCTTCGGCCGCAAGGGCGGCGGTGGTGGCGACGAGGGTACCGGCGGTGGCGGTGGCCGCCCGTCCCTTCCGCTCTCCGGTGTCGGCATTCTGGTCGCGCTGGTGGTCGTGGTCTGGCTCGCGAGCGGCTTCTACATCGTCGACGAGGGCCGCCGCGGCGTCGTGACGCGCTTCGGCAAGTACACGGAGACCACGCAGCCCGGCGCCCGCTGGCACCTGCCGTTCCCGATCGAGGAAAAGGAGCTCGTCGATTTCTCGCAGGTGCGCACCGTCGAGGTCGGCTACCGCAACACGCCCAAGAACAAGAAGGAGAACGAGGCGCTGATGCTGACCGACGATGAGAACATCATCGACATCCAGTTCGCGGTCCAGTACAACCTCAAGAGCGCCGAAGCCTACCTGTTCAACGTCCGCAAGCCGGACCTCATCGTCCAGTTCATCGCGCAGACGGCGATGGGTGAAGTGGTCGGCAAGGCGAAAATGGACTTCGTGCTGTACGAAGGCCGCGAGCAGATCGCGAAATCCGCCGAGAAGCTGATGCAGGAAATGCTGGACCGGTACCAGACGGGCGTGTACGTGCAGAAGGTGACGCTGCAGAGCGTGCAGCCGCCCGACAAGGTGCAGGCCGCGTTCGACGATGCCGTCAAGGCGGGCCAGGACCGCGAGCGATTCCGCAACGAGGGACAGGCGTACGCCAATGACGTCGTGCCGCGCGCCCGCGGCAACGCCGCGCGCCTGATCGAAGAAGCCAACGGCTACCAGACCGAAGTCGTGCAGCGGGCCGAGGGTGATGCTTCGCGGTTCCGGCAGATCCTGGTCGAGTACACCAAGGCGCCGGGCGTCACGCGGGAGCGCCTCTACCTCGACATGATGCAGACGGTCGTCGGCAACTCGAGCAAGGTGCTGATCGACCAGAAGGCCGGCAGCAACAGTCTCCTCTACCTGCCGCTCGACAGGCTGATCCAGCAGAGCGGTCCGGCAGCGGCTCCGGCGGCGGCGGCGGCCGACCCGTCGGCCGCACGGCAATCCACCCCTCCGGCGCCGGAACCCACGGTCACGCTCGATCCGGGTCGCTCGCGCGAAGCACTGCGCAGCCGTGAACGCGGCGGAGCACCGCAATGAAGCTGACCGTACCCCTGCTCGCCCTCGTCGTCGCGCTGCTGCTGGTCGCCTCGCAGTCGCTCTACACCGTCGACCAGCGCCAGTACGCGATCAAGTTCCAGCTGGGCGAGATCGTCGAGACGCTGCCGAACGCCGGACTCTACGCGAAGGTGCCGCTGCTGCAGAACGTGAAGTTCTACGACAAGCGGATCCTGCTCCTCGACAACCCCGAGCCCGACCGGATCACGACGTCCGAGAAGAAGCCGCTGCTCGTCGATTTCTTCGTGCTCTGGCGCATCACCGACGTCAAGCAGTACTACATCAGCGTGCAGGGCGACGAGGAAGCGGCGCGGCGCCGGCTGTCGCAGACGGTCCGCGCGAACCTGGCGGAGGAATTCAACAAGCGCACCGTGCACGAGGCGATCTCCGGCGAGCGCGACAAGATCATGACCACGACGCGCCAGAAGGCCGACACCGACGCGAAGACCATCGGCGTCGAGATCGTCGACGTGAGGCTGCGCCGGGTGGAACTGCCGCCCGACGTCACCGGCCCCGTCTATGCGCGGATGGAATCGGAGCGCCGGCGCGTGGCCAACGAGCTGCGCTCGCTCGGCCAGGCGGAGTCGGAGAAGATCCGCGCCGACGCCGACCGCCAGCGCGTCGTGATCCTGGCCGACGCCTACAAGGCCGCGCAGAAGACGAAAGGCGACGGCGACGCCAGGGCATCGGCCGTCTACGCGCAGGCGTACAGCGTCAATGCCGAGTTCTACGCGTTCTACCGCAGCCTCGAGGCCTACAAGGCGACCTTCCGCAGCAAGAGCGACGTGATGGTGCTCGACCCCAGCTCGGAATTCTTCCGCTACCTGAAGAGCCAGGGCGGCGCGGGCGCGAAAGCGCCGAAGTAGTCCTGGCGCCGCCACGCGCGACGAGGGGAACGGGGTGGCGGATTCGCTTTGGGCGGCCTTCGCGCTCGTGCTGGTCCTCGAAGGCCTGCTCCCGTTCGTCGCACCGCGGTTCTGGCGCGAGAGCTTTGCGAAGCTCGTGACGCTCTCCGATGGCCAGCTTCGATTCGTCGGGCTGGCCTCGATACTGATGGGACTTGCCGGTTTCTGGCTCGCGCGGCATGCGTAAATGGATCCTGCCGGAGTACATCGAGGACGTCCTCCCGGCGGAAGCCGAGCGGACGGAAGCGCTGCGCCGTGCGCTGCTCGACCATTTCCGCGCGCGCGGCTACCGGCTCGTGCAGCCCCCGCTGGTTGAACATCTCGATTCCCTGTTCACCGGCACCGGCCGCGATCTCGAGCTGCAGACGTTCAAGGTCGTCGACCCGCTGTCGGGTCGTCTGCTCGGCGTGCGCGCCGACATCACGCCGCAGGTCGCGCGCATCGACGCGCATCTGCTGAACGAGCCTGGAGTGACCCGGCTCTGCTACGCCGGCAGCGTCCTGCGGGCCGTGCCCGCAGGCGGCGCCAAGACGCGCGAAGTCATGCAGATCGGCGCGGAGCTCTTCGGGGAGCCGGGAATCGCCGGCGACGTCGAAGTGCTCGGCCTGCTGCTGTCGTCGCTCGCGGCTGCCGGTCTTGGCGGCCTGCATCTCGACCTCGGCCACGTCGGCGTCTACCGCGCGCTCGCGACGGGCGCCGGCATCTCCGGCAACGGCGAGGATACGGAGCTCTTTGCCGCGCTCCGCGCCAAGGACGCATCCGGCGTCGCGGAGCTCACGGCCAAACTGCCCGCCGCCTGGCGCGACGCGCTCACCGCTTTGCCGACGCTCTATGGTCCGGCGCAGGAGGTCCTCGCCGCGGCGCGGGCGCGGCTGCCCGACACTCCCGCCATCCGCAACGCGCTGGCGGCGCTGACGGCCCTCGCGCAATCCGCGCTGCCGCAGGTCGAGGCGCTGCACATCGATCTTGCCGACCTGACTGGGTATCATTACCAGAACGGCGCGATCTTCTCGGTCTTTACGGCGGGGGAACCGTGCGCCATCGGCAACGGCGGACGCTACGATGGCATCGGCAAGGCGTTCGGGCGCGCGCGCCCGGCCACCGGCTTCACGCTCGATCTGCGGCAGCTCGCCGGCGTGGTTGGCAGATCGGGGGCGGATACCTGACATGTGGATACGCAACCTGCGAACATGATCGTCGCGGTTTGCGTATCCGACCCCGATCCCGGCATGAACTCCTCAATCCCCCGGAAAGGCAACATGGGCAAGAACGTCGTCGTCATCGGCACCCAGTGGGGTGATGAAGGCAAGGGCAAGGTCGTCGACTGGCTGACCGAGCACGCGCAGGGCGTGGTGCGGTTCCAGGGCGGACACAACGCCGGGCACACGCTCGTCATCGCCGGCCGGAAGACCGTGCTGCGCCTCATACCGTCGGGCATCCTGCGGCCCGGCGTCTCGGTCTACATCGGCAACGGCGTCGTCCTCTCGCCGTCGGCGCTGCTGCAGGAGATCGGCGAACTCGAGGGCGCCGGCGTGGCGGTCCGCTCGCGCCTCAAGATCTCGCCGGCGTGTCCGCTGGTGCTTCCCTGTCACGTCGCGCTCGACCAGGCGCGGGAAGGCGCGATGGGCGACGCCAAGATCGGGACCACCGGCCGCGGCATCGGCCCCGCCTACGAAGACAAGATCGCCCGCCGCGCGATCCGGTTGCAGGATCTGTTCTATCCCGACCGCTTCGCGGCAAAACTGGAGCCGCTGCTGGAGTTCCACAATTTCGTGCTGACGCAGTATTTCAAGCGGGACCCGGTGCCGTTTGCGAAGACCCGCGACGACACGCTGGGACTCGCCGCGCAGCTGCAGCCGCTGGTCGCCGACGTCGCGGCGCTGCTGCAGGAGGCGCGCGCACGCGGCCAGTCGTTGCTGTTCGAGGGTGCCCAGGGCGCGCTGCTCGACGTCGATCACGGCACCTATCCGTACGTGACGTCGTCGAACTGCCTCGCCGGCACGGCCGCTCCGGGCGCGGGCGTCGGACCGCAGTTCCTGGACTACGTGCTCGGAATCGTCAAGGCGTACACCACGCGCGTCGGAACCGGTCCGTTTCCGACCGAGCTCACCGACGAGACGGGCGCGCGCCTCGCCAAGCGCGGCAACGAATTCGGCTCGGTGACCGGTCGTCCGCGCCGCTGCGGCTGGCTCGACATTCCCGCGCTGACCCGCTCGCTGCAATTGAACGGCGTCGACGGACTCTGCATCACCAAGCTCGATGTCCTCGACGGCATGAGCGAGATCCGCATCTGTACCGGTTACACCGTGCGCGGCAGCCCGGTCGCGCTGCTGCCCTCCGGCGCGGACGCCGTCGCCGAGTGCGTGCCGGTGTACGAGTCGCTGCCCGGCTGGTCCGAGAGCACGGTCGGCGTGAAGAAGATCGATGGGCTGCCGCGCAACGCGCGCGCCTACCTCGAGCGGATCGAGCAGCTTACCGCCGCGCCGATTGCCATGGTCTCGACGGGGCCGGACCGCGACGAGACGATCCTGCTGCGGCACCCGTTCCACTAGCGGCCAACGAGCGGCGAACACGACCAACGTTCGAGGAGAATCGGGATGCCGAGCCTGCATGTGACCTGGGACCAGTACAACACGCTCGTGGAAAGGCTCGCGCTCAATGTCCACGAGTCGGGCTACGATTTCGACCAGATCATCTGCATCGCGCGCGGCGGCATGCGCGTGGGCGACGTCCTGTCGCGCATCTACGAAAAGCCGCTGGCGATCCTGTCCACGCATTCCTACGCGGCGGAAGGCGGCACGATCCGCGGCGAGCTCGTGATCGCCGAGCACATGACGATGACGTCGCCGCGGCTGGGCTCGCGCGTGCTGCTGGTCGACGACATGGTCGACTCGGGCCACACGCTCGCGGCCGTGGAAAAGGCGCTGCCGGTGCGCTGGCCGGTCATCAAGGCCTGCAAGACCGCCGTGCTGTGGTGGAAGGCCTGTTCGACCGCCAGGCCCGACTTTTACGTCGAATACCTTGCCGACAATCCGTGGATCCACCAGCCGTTCGAGGTCTATGACACGCTGCGTCCGGAGGGCCTGAAGGCGCGCCTCGCGGGAGCATAGACCGCGCCGCCACCATCGCGAGTGCCACCGGCCGGCACGGCGGGCACCCTGGGTGCCGGCCGCCGCGGGCGAAAAAAAGCGCCCGCGGGTGCGGGCGCTGGCAGTCCGTTACGGCGATACTTGCGGTATCTTCAATGGTGCCCAGGAAGGGACTCGAACCCCCACAGTATTGCTACCGCCAGGACCTGAACCTGGTGCGTCTACCAATTCCGCCACCTGGGCAACGGCAACAGATAATTTTACGTTTCGGACCCTTCGTTGTCAAAGAAACCCGCCTCCGCACCGAAGTCCCGCTCTGCGAAAACGCGAGTGGCAGTGAGCCCGCCGGGCCGCCCCAAGGGCGAACACCGGAGCGCGCAGCGCGAAGGTACTCCAGGGAGTTCGCCGCGCTCGAAGAGCCCGCGCCCGGAAACGACCCCGCCGGTCGCCATCGCTTCCCCGGCGCCGGCGGCGCGCCGCGGCGGCGCCCATCCCGACGAAACCGGCGAGCGCACGTCTCGCCGCCGCGGCGACATCGATCCGGCGCTGCTGCCTTCGCGCGTGGCGATCCTCGACGCGCTGAAGGCAGCGGGCGTGCCGCTGCCGCCGGTCGAGCTCGCGCGCGCGATGACCGTCGACAAGCGCGCCCGCGACGCGTTCTTCGGCCGCATCGACGCGATGCAGCGCGACGGGCAGCTGCTGGTGAACCGCAAGGGCGAGCTCTGCGTCACCGCCAAGCTCGATCTTGTCAGCGGCACGGTCCAGGGGCATCCCGACGGCTTCGGCTTCCTCGTCCCGGACGACGGTGCGGCCGACCTGTTCCTCAGCCCCAACGAAATGCACAAGGTGCTCCATGGCGATCGCGCGACGGCGCGACGGTCCGGTGTCGATCGGCGCGGCCGGCCCGAGGGGCAGATCGTCGATGTGCTGACGCGGGCGAACCAGACCGTCGTCGGCCGCCTCTACGACGAGCGCGGCATCACCTTCGTCGTCGCCGAGAATCGCCGCATCAACCAGGACCTGCTGGTGCCTCCGGACGAGCGGGGCAGCGCCAAGTCCGGTGACGTCGTCGTCGTCGAAATCCTGCAGCAGCCCTCGCCGCAGCGCGAGGCAATCGCCCGCGTCGTCGAGGTGCTGGGCGGCTACACCGACCCCGGAATGGAAATCGAGATCGCGCTGCGCAAGCACGACCTGCCGCACGAGTTCTCGCTTGCGGCGCGCAAGCAGGCCGGCAAGCTGCCCGCCACCGTCACCGACCGCGACCGCGCCGGTCGCGTCGATCTCACGGCCCTGCCGCTCGTCACGATCGACGGCGAAACAGCGAAGGACTTCGACGACGCCGTCTATTGCGAGCGCAAGGGCAAGGGCTTCCGGCTGATCGTGGCGATCGCCGACGTCTCGCATTACGTGAAGGACGGCGACCCGCTCGACCGCGACGCGCGCGAGCGCGGCACATCGGTGTATTTTCCGCGCCGGGTCATCCCGATGCTGCCGGAGGCGCTGTCCAACGAGCTCTGCTCGCTCAAGCCCGCCGTGGACCGTCTGTGCATGGTCTGCGACATGGAGGTGACCGCCGAGGGGGCGATCAGGAAGCATCGGTTCTACCCGGCGGTGATGCACTCGCGCGCGCGACTCACCTACACCCAGGTGTGGAGCTGGCTGGCCGACCCGAAGAGCGTCACGCGGGAGGCGAAGGAGCTGCTGCCCCGGCTCGCCGACCTCTACGCGCTGTTCCATGCGCTGAAGCGCGCCCGCGAAGCGCGCGGCGCGATCGACTTCGACAGCGTCGAGATGCAGCTCGAGTTCGACGTCCAGGGCAAGATCGTCCGGATCGTGCCGGTCGTGCGCAACGACGCGCACAAGCTGATCGAGGAGTGCATGCTCGCGGCGAACGTCTGCACCGCGGAATTCCTCGCTGCGCACAAGCATCCGGTGCTCTACCGCGTGCACGAGGGGCCCACGCCCGAGAAGCTCGCGGTGCTGCGCGACTTCCTGGCCAGCTGCGCGCTCGCGCTGCCCGGCGGCGACGAGCCCACGGCGTCCGACTACGCGAAGCTGCTGCTGCGGATCAAGGACCGCCCCGATTACGCGCTGCTGCAGACGGTGCTGCTGCGCTCGTTGCAGCAGGCGCGGTACCGGCCGGACAACGTCGGCCACTTCGGTCTTTCCTACGAGGCCTACGCGCACTTCACGTCGCCGATCCGCCGCTACCCGGACCTCGTCGTCCACCGCGCGATCAAGGCGGTGCTGGCCGGCCTGGAGTACAAGCCGGCCGGCACCTCGTGGACCGAGCTCGGCGTGCACTGCTCGCTCACCGAGCGCCGCGCCGACGACGCGACGCGCGACGTCGAGAACTGGCTCAAATGCTATTTCATGCAGGACAAGGTCGGCGAGACATTCGACGGCACGATCAGCGGAGTCACGAATTTCGGGATCTTCGTCACGCTGGATGGTCTCCACATCGACGGCCTGGTCCACGTCACCGAGCTCGGCCGCGACTATTTCCATTTCGACGCCGGGCGCCATGCGATGGTCGGCGAGCGCAGCGGCAGGATATTCCAGCTGGCCGGTCGCGTCCGCGTGATGGTCGCCCGGGTCGATCTCGAGACGACGAAGATCGATTTCACTCTGGCCGATGCCCAAGCCGCGGTGCCGTCGGCGACCGGGGCGCGCGCCGGACAGGGTGGCGCTCCCGCGCGCACCGATCGCCCCGGCCGCAAAACCCCCAAGAGATGAACGACCCCCACGCTCACTTTGTTCGCTGCCCCCCGAGGGGGCACACATTGCCCTTCGGGCGGCCGGGCGGGCACTGATCGCCGGTCCGGGATGGATCTGGTCATCCAGGCATCCGCGATCAGCGCCGCCGATGTCGCGGCGATCGCGTCACTCACCGGAGCGCATGGAATCCACGCGCTCGGCAGCGGGACGCCAGAGGCCTTCCGGCTTGCGCGCGCGCAACCGCACCCGGGCGTCGCCGCGCTGTGCACCGCGGCCGGCATCGATCATGCGTTCGTTCCCGCCGGCCAGACGCGCGACCGCGTGCGCGTGGTCGCCATGGACATGGACTCGACCTTGATCACGATCGAGTGCATCGACGAGATCGCCGACCGCATGGGCATCAAGCGGGACGTGGCGGCGATCACGGCGGCGGCGATGCGCGGCGAAATCGACTTCGCGGAGAGCCTCGCGCGCAGGGTGGCCCTCCTTTCCGGTCTGCCGGTCGGCGAGCTCGAGCGCGTCTACACCGACCGCCTGGCACTCTCCCCTGGCGCCGAACGAATGCTGGAAGGCTTCAAGGCCGCCGGGGCGAAAACGCTGCTCGTTTCCGGCGGCTTCACGTTCTTCACCGACCGGCTGAAGGCGCGGCTCGATTTCGACGCCGCGGCCGCGAACGTCCTGGAAATCGCGTCTGGCCGCCTGACCGGCCGCGTCGTGCCGCCGGTCTTCGACGCGCAGGCGAAGGCCGCGCGCCTGGCTGCGATGCGGGAACGCCACGCTGCCGCGGGGGGCATCGTGATCGCGATCGGCGACGGCGCCAACGACGCGCCGATGCTGAAGGCGGCCGATGTGTCGATCGCGTATCGCGCGAAACCCGTCCTGCGCGCGCAGGCAACCTATGCGATCGACCATTGCGGCCTCGACGCGGTGCTGAATCTGTTCGGGTGACCGGTCCGCGCCAGACAGTCAGTTGTCGTCGAAGTCGCCTTCTTCCATCCACGCCATCTGGATCGCTTCGAGGATCTTCTCGCCGCTGTGCTTCGGGTCGTCGTCGAACCCGGGGAGCTCGAGCACCCATCGCCTGAGGTCCGTGAACAGGATGGCCCGCGGGTCAACGTCCGGATGCTGCTCGGAGAGCGCGATCGCGATCTCGCGGATGTCGGTCCATTTCATCGGGGCCTCGCGCACTCTAGTGCTTCTCTTTGGCGTAGTTGATCGTGTACCGCGGTATCTCGATCACGAGCGGGGCGGCGTCGACGATCGCCTGACAGGAAAGCCGCGACAGCGGCGTCAACCCCCACGCCCGATCGAGCAGGTCGTCCTCGTCCTCCGTCGACGGCGTCAGCGTGGCGAAGCCCTCGCGGACGATCACATGACAGGTCGTGCAGGCACAGGATTTCTCGCAGGCGTGCTCGATCTCGATGCCCTGTGCGAGCAGACTGTCGCAGAGCGAAACCCCCGGCTCGGCCTCGAAGGTCGTTCCGGCGGGGCAGACTTCCGGGTGCGGCAGCACGGTGATCTTGGGCATGGGGCGCTCTTGGCGTCAGGTGAGGGCGTCGACGCTGCGGCCCGTCAGCGCGCGCGCGACGCCGCGGTCCATCCGGCGCGCGGCGAAATCTCCGGTCGCGCGATTGAGCGCGTCGGTCGCGGCCGCGAGCGCCTTGGCGTCGGCGCCGTCGCGAAGCCGCAGGATTTCCGCGAGCGCCCCGTCGATCGCGCGGCGCTCGGCCGGCGACAGGAGATCTCCGTCCGCGGCCAGCGCGACGTTCGTCACCATGACGAGCTGGTCCGCCTCGACCTGCGCTTCGGCCAATGCGCGCGCGGCCATGTCGTCGGCGGCGTGTGCGACCGAATCCTCCAGCATCCGCGAAATCTCGGCATCGGAGAGTCCATAGGACGGCTTCACGACGATCGCAGCCTCGATGCCCGAGGTCTGCTCGCGCGCCGACACGGACAGCAGTCCGTCGGCGTCGACCTGGAACGTCACCCTGACCCGCGCCGCGCCGGCGGCCATCGGCGGAATGCCGCGCAGCTCGAACCGGGCAAGCGAGCGGCAGTCCGCGACTTTCTCGCGCTCGCCCTGGACGACGTGGATCGCGATCGCGGTCTGCCCGTCCTTGAACGTGGTGAATTCCTGGGCGCGGGTCACGGGAATCGTCGAATTGCGCGGCACGATCTTCTCGGTGAGCCCCCCCATGGTCTCCAGGCCGAGCGACAGCGGGATCACGTCGAGCAGCAGCCAGTCGTCGCCCGTCGCGCGATTGCCCGCCAGCACGTTCGCCTGGATCGCGGCGCCCAGGGCAACGACCTGGTCCGGATCGAGATTGGTGAGCGGCGGCTGGCCGAAGAAATCGCCGACCGCGCGCTGAATCTGCGGCATCCGCGTCGATCCGCCGACCATCACGACACCCTGGATATCGGCCGGGGTCAACCCGGCGTCGCGCAACGCGCGTTTCACCGGCCCCAGCGTCTTCGCCACGAGCTGCGCGGTGATCGTGGTGAACGTCTCGCTGTCGAGGGAAAGATCGACCTTGGAGCCGTCGGACAGCCTGGCAATGACCGGGGTCGCATCGTGCAGGGTCAGGTTCTCCTTCGCCTCGCGCGCCTTCATCATCAGGAGCCGGGTGTCCTCGGGCGAAAGCGGCGGCAGTCCGGCCGCCTCGAGGATCCAGCAATAGACGCGATGGTCGAAGTCGTCGCCGCCGAGTGCCGAGTCGCCGTTCGTCGCGAGCACCTCGAACACGCCGCGCGTGAGCTTCAGGATCGAGATGTCGAACGTGCCGCCGCCCAGATCGTAGATCGCGTACGTGCCCTGCGCCGCGTTGTCGAGGCCGTAGGCGATTGCCGCAGCCGTGGGCTCGTTCAGCAGGCGCAGCACATCGAGGCCGGCGAGCTTCGCGGCGTCCTTCGTCGCCTGCCGCTGCGCATCGTCGAAGTACGCGGGCACCGTGACGACCGCGCCCGCGAGCTTGCCCGCGAGGCTCGCCTCGGCGCGAGCACGCAGCGCACGGAGGATCTCCGCCGAGATTTCCACCGGGCTCTTGACGCCGGCACGCGTGGCGAGCCGGACCATTCCCGGCTCTTCGATGAAGCGGTACGGGAAACGGCGCTCATCGGGGAGATCGGCCAGGCCGCGGCCCATCAGCCGCTTCACGGAAACAATGGTGTTCTGCGGATCGCGTGCCTGCACCAGTTGCGCCGCGTGCCCGACGTCGACGCCGGTCGCGCCGTAATGGACGATCGAGGGAAGCAGCGGGTGCCCGCGCTCGTCGGGAAGCACGACGGGAATGCCGTTGCGCACCGTCGCGACGAGCGAGTTCGTCGTGCCGAGGTCGATGCCGACCGCGAGCCGCTGCTCCCGCGGAACCGGGGGCGCATCCGGCTCGGAAATCTGGAGGAGGGCCATCAGTGCCCGCCCGGAGGGCAGCGAACGCCGTGAGCGCGGGGGCCGCTCATCATTGGTCCTGCGCGGCCAGCATGGCATCGACATCGGCGGCGAGCTTCGCCAGGAAGCGTAGCTCGCGCACCGCGCCCCGAGCCGGCTCCCACGCGCCCTCGACGTCGAGCAGCGACGACACCCGCTGCTCGAGTTCCGCCGCCTCGGCGCGCACGTCGGCCAGCACGGTTTCGAGCGCACGCGCATCGCCGTCGGCCACTGCGATTTCGGCGATCTCCCGGCGCTCCAGTTGCCGCTCGAGGAAAGCGGACGGCAGCGCCGTGTTGGTCTCGTCGAACGCGTCGACGCCGTGCAGCGACAGCAGGTATTGCGCGCGCGCCACCGGATCCTTCAGCGCGCGATAGGCCTCGTTCACCCGTGCCGACGATTGCAGCGCGACCCGCTGCTCGGTCGCGCTCGCCGCCGCATGGCGATCCGGATGCACCTCGCCCTGCAGCGCGTGGTACGCGCTGTCGAGCAGGGCGGGATCGAAGCGGAATCGTTCGGGCAGGCCGAACAGCTCGAAATGATTGCGCGAGAAATCGATCATTAAGGAAAACAGGGGCCAGGCTCGAATTTCCGGGATGTCGGGAAAATCGAGCCTGGCCCCTGCTTCATTGTCAGACGGTGAAGGACTCGCCGCAGCCGCAGGCATCCTTGACATTGGGGTTGTTGAACTTGAACCCTTCGTTCAGTCCCTCGCGCGTGAAGTCGAGCTCGGTCCCGTCGAGGAAGCGCAGGCTCTTGGGATCGACGATGACGGTGACGCCGTGACACTGGAACGAGAGGTCGTCCGGCTGCAGGTCATCGGCGTATTCGATCTTGTACGCGAGGCCGGAGCAGCCCGACGTGCGCACGCCCAGGCGCAGGCCGATGCCCTTGCCGCGCTTGGCAAGGCGGCTCGCGACGTGCTTCGCCGCCGATTCGGTCAAGGTGATGGTCATCGCGGGCCCCGCCTCCGGTCTGCCGCCGTCGGTTGCCGTCAGTGCGTTCGTCACGCTCAATCCGCCGCCTGCTCGTGCGCTGCGGCAACCTCGGAGGCGCTCTGGACGCCACCGTGCTTGGTCCGGTAGTCGGCCACGGCGGCCTTGATCGCGTCCTCGGCGAGGATCGAGCAATGGATCTTCACCGGCGGCAACGCGAGTTCCTCGGCGATCTGGGTGTTCCGGATCGCCGCCGCCTCGTCGAGCGTCTTGCCCTTCACCCACTCCGTGACGAGCGAGGACGACGCGATGGCCGAGCCGCAGCCGTAGGTCTTGAACTTGGCGTCCTCGATCACGCCATCCTTGCCGACCCTGATCTGCAGCTTCATCACGTCGCCACACGCGGGAGCGCCGACCATGCCGGTGCCGACGTCGTCGGAATTCTTCGCGAACGAGCCGACATTGCGCGGGTTTTCGTAATGGTCAAGAACCTTGTCGCTGTATGCCATTGCCTTCTCCTGTTACGCCGTTGAATCCGTGTCCGGTCAATGCGCCGCCCACTGCACGGTGTCGAGGTCCACCCCGTCCTGGTACATCTCCCACAACGGCGAGAGCTCGCGCAGCTTGCCCACCTTTCGCCGCAGCAGATCGACAGCATAGTCGATCTCCTCCTCGGTCGTGAAGCGGCCGATCGTGAAGCGGATCGAGCTGTGCGCGAGCTCGTCGCTGCGCCCCAGCGCGCGCAGCACATACGAAGGCTCGAGCGATGCCGACGTGCAGGCCGAGCCGGACGATACCGCGATGTCCTTGATGGCCATGATCAGGCTCTCGCCCTCGACGTAATTGAAGCTGACGTTGAGATTGTGCGGCACGCGGCGCTCGAGATCGCCGTTGATGTAGATCTCCTCGATGCCGGCGAGACCTTGCGCGAGGCGGTCGCGCAGCATCCGGATCCGCTCGTTCTCGGTCGCCATCTCCAGCTTCGCGATCCGGAACGCCTCGCCCATGCCTACGATCTGGTGCGTGGGCAGCGTGCCCGAGCGCATGCCGCGCTCATGGCCGCCGCCGTGCATCTGGGCCTCGATGCGCACGCGCGGCTTGCGCCGCACGTAGAGCGCGCCCATGCCCTTGGGGCCATACGTCTTGTGGGCCGAGAACGACATCAGGTCGACCTTGAGCGCGCCCAGGTCGACCGGGATCTTCCCCGTGGCCTGCGCCGCATCCACGTGCAAGATGATGCCCCGCGCCCGGCAGATCTCGCCGATCGCCGCGATGTCCTGCACGACGCCGATTTCGTTGTTGACCGCCATCACCGACACGACGATCGTGTCCGGTTGCAGCGCCTGTTCGAACGCCGCGAGGTCGAGCAGGCCGTCGGGCAGCACGTCGAGATAGGTGGCCGCGAAGCCTTCACGCTCCAGCTCGCGCACGGTGTCGAGCGTGGCCTTGTGCTCGGTGCGAACCGTGACGACGTGCTTCCCCTTGTCCTTGTAGAAGTGGGCGGCGCCCTTCAAAGCGAGGTTGATCGATTCCGTCGCCCCCGACGTCCAGACGAGCTCGCGCGGATCGCAATTCACCAGCGCCGCGACGTGCTCGCGCGCCTCCTCGACCGCTTTCTCGGCGGTCCAGCCGAACGAGTGCGAGCGCGAGGCAGGATTGCCGAAGTGCTCCGTGAGGTAGGGAATCATCTTCTGGGCGACGCGCGGGTCGACGGGCGTCGTCGCCGAGTAGTCGAGGTAGATCGGGGTCTTCATCGCAGCGTTTCCATGCAGAAAAGTGTGCGCGCGGGCATCAAGCGACGACAGCCGTCACCGGCGCGCGCGGAGGCGCGGCCTGCGGGCGCTGGTCCTGCAGCACCGTGACGTCGGACCTGTTCTGCTGTGCGACAAGCTCCGCCAGATTGACCGAGCGCAGATATCCGAAGATGTGCGCGTTCAGGTTCGCCCACAGCTCGTGGGTCATGCAGCGCTTGCCGTCGTCCTTGCAACTCTCGCGTCCGCCGCATTGGGTGGCGTCGATCGGCTCGTCGACCGCGATGATGACATCCGCGACGGAGATCATCTCCGGACCGCGCGCGAGGCGATAGCCGCCGCCGGGGCCACGCACGCTGTCAACGAGACCGTGTCGCCGGAGCCGGCCGAAGAGCTGTTCGAGATACGACAGAGAGATCGACTGCCGCTGCGACACGCCGGCGAGCGTGACCGGGCCTTTCGTGCCGTGCATCGCGACGTCGATCATCGCCGTGACGGCGAATCGTCCTTTGGTGGTGAGGCGCATGGTCGGTCACCCTTGGCTGGTTGATTCGTTCGTAGGCAACGGCGCCACTGCCTTGCGCGGCAGCCGATGTTTGGATTCGAGATCCATTCAACGGGAAATTCTAACAATCCCGACTAACTTGGTCAACTAAAAGGCCGGGAAGTTCAGTCAATCATCTGGTTGAGCTTTTTCGGGTCGAAACCGGCAGCCGTGGCCTCGGCATCGCCAAGGTCGATCCCGCCCTGCTTCAGGCGCCCGATCAGATCCTGCAACCGGCCATCGGTCTCGGCCGCATGATCGATCAAACGATGGATCGCCTGGACCATCGGGTCGTTCATGTCGGAGGCGATGGCATAGGCCGAGAAACCCAGCTTGGCAGCATGGTCTTCGCGTCGGAGCGCTTCCTCGCCGACAAGGATCCGGGCGGGAATGCCGACCGCGGTCGAATCTGCAGGAACGTCGCGCACTACGACGGCATTTGAGCCTATCTTGGCGCCATCTCCCACTAAAATCGGCCCAAGCACTTTAGCCCCCGCGCCGATGACGACGCCCCTGCCCAACGTCGGATGGCGCTTGCCCGCTTTCCATGAGGTCCCGCCAAGCGTCACGCCGTGGTAGAGGGTGCAATCGTCGCCGATTTCGGCGGTCTCGCCGATCACAATGCCCATCCCGTGATCGATGAAGACCCTGCGCCCGATCGTGGCGCCAGGATGGATTTCTATCCCGGTAAGCCAGCGCCCCCAATGGGCGAGCCATCGCGCCAGCCAGCGCAGGCCCCACTGCCACAGCCGGTGGGACACCAGACGATGCCAGAGCAACGCGTGCAATCCGGGATAGCAGGTCAGCACCTCCCAGCGGGTCCGGGCGGCCGGATCCCGGTCGAACACGACGGCGATGTCCTCGCGCAGGCGGCTCCACATGCTGGGCATTTTCGCATTTCCGACTGGTGCGCTCAACTATTGGGGCGGCAAGATCGTTGATCAAGCGCAAACATCGCGCAATCGACCGTTGTTTGCCGCGGTGGGGCGAAATGGCTAATATCGGCCGACTTGAATCGCCGCGCACCTGTCCCGTGACGGACAACGGCCGTCTCGCGGCTCGCGCGTCCAACCCGGAGGAACCATGTCCCGCCTAGTCCGCTTGCTTGTTCCGGCCGCCATCGCCATGGCGATCGCCGTGCCCGCCACGGCGCAGGAATTCACGCTGAAGGTCCACCATTTCTGGGCGCCGACGGCCATGGGACCCTCGACGATTCTCGTCCCCTGGTGCGACAAGATCGCCAAGGAGTCGAACAACCGGATGAAATGCCAGATCTATCCCGCGATGCAGCTCGGCGGCGCACCGCCGCAGCTGATCGACCAGGTCAAGGACGGCGTCGCCGACATCGTGTGGACATTGCCCGGCTATACCGCGGGGCGCTTCCCGATGATGGAGGTGTTCGAACTGCCGTTCATGTCCACCTCCGCCGAAGCGACGAGCCAGGCCGCGTGGGACTACTACACCCAGTTCGGCAGCAAGGAGTTCCCCGGCATCAAGGCGCTTGCCGTTCACGTGCACGACAACGGTTACGTCCATACGGTCAACAAGCAGATCAAGGTGATGGCCGATTTCAAGGGCCTCAAGATGCGCGCGCCGACGCGGCAGACGAACAAGCTGCTCGGCGCATTGGGCGCGTCGCCGGTCGCGATGCCGCTGCCGGCGTTGGGGGACGCCCTGTCGAAAGGCGTGGTCGACGGCTATCTCCTGCCCTGGGAAGTGATTCCGTCGATCAAGGCGCACGAGTTCACGAAGTTCTCGAGCGAGACCGACCCGAAGGCGCGCGCGCTTTACACCGCCGTGTTCATATTCGCGATGAACCAGGCGAAATACGACAGCCTGCCGGCGGACCTCAAGAAGGTGATCGATGCCAACTCCGGCGCGGCGCTGTCGAAGGCGATCGGTGCGCAGTGGGATGCTTCGGGGCCACCCGCGCGCAAGGTCGCCGCGGATCGCGGCAACACTTTCTACGTCATCCCCGCCTCCGAGCTCGAGAACTGGCAGAAGGCCACCGCCAACCTGCCGGACGATTGGGTCAAGGATGTTGCGGCAAAGGGCCAGGACGGCAAGATGCTGCTGCAGTCCGCGAAGGATCTGATCAGGAAGTACGAGAAGTAACGCGTTGCCAGTCCGCGCGAGCATGGGCGCGGCATCGCGCCCATGCCTCTTTCGCGTTGTCACGAGGCCGACCGCGATGAGCGCTCGACCCGGCCGCTCGAAGCAGGACTCGCTCCCGCTCGGCGGGATGGCGCGCAGCGCCAAGGGTGCCCCAATGTCCGAACCGCTCGTCTTCAAACGTGCCCCGACAGATCCCGTGGGCATGCTGCTGTTCCGCCTGTGCCGCGCGTTCGCTCTCGCCGGCGGGCTCGTGCTGGTCGCCATGATGCTGATGTCGCTGGTCAGCATCTTCGGGCGTGCCGTTCTGAACAAGCCTTTGCCCGGCGACTACGAACTCGTGCAGCTGGGCTGCGCCATCGCCGTTGCCGCTTTCCTGCCGTTCTGCCAGATGCGTGGCGGACACGTGCTGGTGGACTTCTTCACCGCGAATTCGCGTCCGTCGGTCCGGGCAGCGCTCGACACGCTCGGCGCCCTGCTGCTGGCCGTCGCAGCGGCCGTATTCGCCTGGCGGATCGCTGCGGGCGCGCTGAGCTTCAAGGAGGCGAACGACCAGACGACGATCCTGGAGATCCCGACGTGGTGGGCCTTGACGCTGATGGTGCCGTCCTTCGCTCTCTTCTCGGCGGCCGGTTTCTACACCGCCTGGCGGCATTGGCTTGGTCGCCATGCCGAATAGCGAGCCTGTGACATGAGCGCCGCGGCGCCAGCCGCACGCGTGGGGACACACCAGTGACCGGCGTCGAGTTCGGCTTCCTGATGTTCGGCGCGATGCTCGTGCTGTTGGCGATACGCGTTCCCATCGGGATCGCGATGCTGCTGACCGGGGTCGCCGGCTACGTCACGCTCACCGGCTGGGCGCCGCTTCTGAACTACCTCAAGACCGTCGCGTACTCGCGGTACTCGGTTTACGACCTGTCGGTGATACCGATGTTCCTGCTGATGGGTCAGTTCGCGAGCCGCGGCGGACTGTCGCAATCGCTGTTCAACGCGGCGAACGCGGTGATCGGCCACTGGCGCGGCGGCGTCGCCATGGCGGCGGTAGGCGCATGCGCCGGTTTCGGCGCGATCTGCGGCAGCTCGCTCGCCACCGCCGCGACGATGGGTCAGGTCGCGCTTCCCGAGTTGCGCCGCCTCAAGTACGAGCCCGCCCTGGCGACCGGCACGCTGGCCGCCGGCGGCACGCTCGGCATCCTGATCCCGCCGTCGATCGTGCTGGTCGTCTACGCGATACTCGCGGAGCAGAACATCGCGAAGCTCTTCATGGCGGCGTTCGTGCCCGGCATCATCGCGGCGATTGGCTACATGATCGCGATCGGCGTCTACGTGCGGCTGAAACCCGGGTCCGGACCGGCCGGCGAACACCACACCTGGGGCGAGCGATTCTCGGCCGTGCGGGAAGTGTGGCCCGTGCTGCTGCTGTTTCTCGTGGTCATCGGCGGCATCTACGGCGGCCTCTTCACGCCGACCGAAGCGGCGGCGGTCGGCACCGCCGGCGCAATGTTCTTCGCCATCTGGCTGGGCGGCATGCGCTGGGACGGTCTGCTGGAGTGCCTGTACGGCACGGCCGAGGCCACCGGGATGATCTTCCTGATCCTGCTCGGCGCCGACGTGCTCAACGTCTTTCTGGCGCTGACCCAGATGCCCGTCGAAATGGCGCAATGGGTCGGGAAGAGCGGTCTGTCGCCGCTCCTCGTGCTCGCCGCCATCATCGCGATCTACGTCGTGCTGGGCTGCCTGATGGACAGCCTGTCGATGATCCTGCTGACGATCCCGATCTTCCTGCCGATCATCATGGGGCTCGACTACTGGGGCCTCGGCCAGACGGAAAAGGCGATCTGGTTCGGCATCCTTGCGCTGATGGTCGTCGAGATCGGCCTGATCACGCCGCCGGTGGGCATGAACGTCTACATCATCAACAGCCTCGCGCGCGATGTGCCGATGGCGGAGACATTCAGGGGCGTCGTCCCCTTTCTCATTTCCGACGCCGTCCGGGTGACGCTGCTCGTCTTCTTCCCAATTCTGTCGCTGTGGCTCGTGCGTACGTTGAGCTGACCCGATTCAATCCGGCGCGGTCAGCGCAGCAGGATCGCCGCGGTCAGCAGGCCGAGCGTGACGAAGCTGAACAGGATCGAGTACGCGATGACCAGCACCGCGGCGCGTGCCGCGATTCCCGGCCACGATCCGCCGTAGACGGCTCGCATCGACCAGGCCAGGTAGACAATGGCCCAGAGCCACAATGCGCTGCGCATCCATCCGGCCGTCACGCCGCACAGGAGCGTGCCGACGACGAACAGGAACGCGTGATTGTGCGCGGCGAAAACCAGATGCTCGCCATACAGGCGCGGCCGCGCCGGATATCGCCCCCGGCGCCCCAGATACAGCAACTTCTGCAGGCCCGCGAACGCCGGCAGCAACGCAAACATCGCGTACGGGCCGTAGCGCAGCGCGCCGGCGCGGATCTGCTCCAGCTTCTCCGCACGGGGGAGGCTGTTGAACCTGGCAATCGGCTGGCGCAGGAGCTCGGATGTCCCCGGCAGATCGGTGAGTTTCAGATTCAGGTCGTCGTCCATTGCAAACAGCTCGTCGGACTCCGCGCCGTTCCGCGGCGCCGTTTCCGGCTCGAATCGCATGGCGTCCTCGATGTCGATCGACTCCGAAGCGAAGCGGAGTGCCGCGAACAGGACGAGGCTCGACACGAGGAACAGGCGCGCCGGTCCTATGCTGCGCCGGCGTCTCCCTGCCAGGTACTCACGCGTGAGAAATCCCGGCCGGAACAGAAGCGCGGCAAGCGTCTTCCACAGCTTGCCGTCGAGTGCAACGTAGCGCCCCGTCGCCTCGCGCATGAACTGCGCGAAGGTCGGCAGCCGATCGCGGGTGTCCTGCCCGCACGACGGGCAATACGCGCCGGGCGCGAGCGTGCCGCAGTTGGCGCATTGCCTACCCATCGGACCGCCGCAGCACCTGATCGATGCGGGCGAGGATCCCGCGCAGGATGTTGACCTCTTCCTTTTCGAGCGCGGCGCGCGCGAAGAGCCGTCGCAGCCGCGGCAGCAGGCGCTTCGGCATGCGCGGATCGAGGAATCGCATGGCGGCGAGCGTCGCCGTGCCGTGTGCGTACAGGGCCTCGATCTCGTCGACGGTCGCGGGCTCGAAACGCGGCGCGCGCCAGACCTCGCCGCCGGCAGCCGCGAGGCGCAACTCGTACGCGACGACCTGCACGGCCGCAGCAAGATTGAGCGACGCGTAGCCGGCGCTCGCCGGAATCGTCGCGACGATGCCGCAGCGCGCGAGCTCGGCGTTGGACAGGCCCGACATCTCGGTGCCGAACACGAGCGCCACGTCGCCGTGCGCGGCTTGCCCGATCGCCGCGACCGCCGCCTCGCGCACGGCAAGCACTCGCCCCGCGAACTCGCGCGGCCGCGCCGACAATCCCACCGCCATGACGCAACCTGCGAGCGCCGCGTCGAGCGTGGTGACGACCCGGGCGTCGTCGAGCACGGCCGTTGCGCCCGATGCGAGCGCGACGGCCTCGGGATCGGGATGGCGCCTGGGGTTCACCAGCACCAGCCGCGCGAGCCCCATCGTGTGCATCGCGCGCGCCGCGCCGCCGACATTGCCGGGATGACTGGGCGCCATCAGCACGATGCGGATGGCTTGGAGGCGATCGAGGTGAGGGGTCATCCGGTCTCCGGTGCGACGTGCGAGTCGCGACCGGTGCCCGTCAGCGGTTACAATGGTCGTCTTCGTTCCTTGCGACTGTCGCCTGTGGCGTCAGCTAGACAACATGGCCATGCACCCGATGCTCGGAATCGCCGTGAAGGCGGCACGCCGCGCCGGCAACGTCATCAATCGCGGCGCCCGCGACATCGATCTGCTCACGATCACGTCGAAGGGACCGAAGGATTTCGTCAGTGAAGTGGACCGCGAGGCCGAGCGGACGATCGTCGAGACGCTGCTCGCGAGCTACCCGGACCACGCGATTCTAGCAGAGGAAGGAACCGCCAAAGGCGAACAACGCCGACGCGGAGAACGTCTGGATCATCGACCCGCTCGACGGCACGACCAATTTTCTGCACGGCTTCCCGCAATACTGCGTTTCGATCGCGCTGGCGCAGCGCGGGGTGGTGACGCAGGGCGTGGTCTACGATCCGGTGCGCAACGACCTCTTCACCGCGACGCGCGGGCGCGGGGCGTTCCTGAACGACCGCCGCATCCGCGTCTCGCGGCGGCAGCACCTGCGCGATTGCCTGATCGGCACCGGCTTCCCGTTCCGCGACGGAAGCTACCTCGACACCTACCTGCAGATGATGAAGACGATGATCGAGCAGACGGCAGGGCTGCGCCGCCCGGGTGCCGCCGCGCTCGATCTTGCCTATGTCGCCGCCGGTTTCTACGACGGGTTCTGGGAAGTCGGCCTCAACGCCTGGGACGTTGCCGCCGGCAGCCTTCTCATTCAGGAGGCGGGAGGTCTCATCGGCGACCTCGCCGGCGACAGCGACTTCCTGCACGGCGGCCAGGTGATCGCCGCGACGCCGAAGGTGTTCGCGCAGATGGTCACCGCGCTGTCGCCGTTTCGCGCGGAGATGCTGCGCGAACGCGCGCCGAAGCCCGTCGACCCGGCACCCTGACCGCGGCAGCCGCCGCGGCCGCATCGCCTCACGCGGCGTCGGTTCGCTCGCGCGTCGCAGCTGCTGATCCGGCGTCCGCCGGCGGTGCGCCGCCGGCCCATTCCCGCACCAGTGCGGCGCCGACCGCGAGCAGCACCGGCCCGAGAAACACGCCGATGAACCCGAATGCCACGGCGCCGCCGAGTACGCCGAGCAGCACCAGGACGAACGGGAGATCGCTGCCGCGGCTGATGATCAGCGGCCTGAGGATGTTGTCGACCGTCGACACGACGAGCAAGCCCCACAGCAGGATGAACGTGCCCGAGCCGATCGATCCCTGCTGGAGCAACCACAGTCCGGCCGGGATCCAGACCAGCGGCGGGCCGATCGGCACGGGGGACAGGAAGAACGTGACGAGACCCAGGAGCGGCGCCGCCTTGATCCCGACCAGCAGCAGTCCGATTGCCATCAGCACGCCCTGCGCGAGCGCCGTGCCGAGGATGCCGACGACGACGCCGCGCACCGTCAGCGTGGCAACGGCTGCGAGCCGTTGCCCGCGCTCTCCCGCAAGCCGTTCGAGCGCGCCGCGCGCCCGCTCGATGATCGCCTCGCCGTCGCGGAAGAAGAAGAAGGCGATGAATACGGACAACGCAAGCTGCACGAGCCCGGCCAGCACCGTCTTGCCGGCCCCGAGCAGCAGGTTGCGTGCCGGCTCGATGTACGCATGCGCTTCCTCGAGGAGACCGGCCGTGTCGTGCGCGAACGTCGCCCAGGTGGCGGCTACGGATTCCCCTACCAACGGCAGGCCGGCGACCCAGGGCGGGGGATCGGGCGGGCCGTTGGCGATGGCCAGGCGGACGGCGGCGCCGACGCGGTCGGCGTTCCCGGCAAGCGTCACGCCGGCGATCACAAAGGGTGCGAGCATCGTGACGGCGATCAGTGCCACCATCACGAGCGCGGCCGGGCCCGGCGGCCGCCCAGCCAGGCGCTCACGCGCGTGAAGAGCGGCCACATCGTCACGCAAAGGATCGCGGCCCAGACGATGGCTGTCAGAAACGGCTGCAGCACGAGGAAGCAGCCGGCGATGAGGATCGCCAGGACGACGAACGTCAGCGTGCTGTCGATGCGAAACGTGGATTTCATCAGTGCCACGAGCCGCGTGCCGGCAGGTCGGCGGGTCGTCCGGGATGGGGTCCCCAAGTCTGCCACAACGGCAGCCCGATACGAACGAGGATCGTCAATTCGGGGCCCCACGGCGCGCGCGCGGGGAACGCGACGTTCATCGCGGTCCGCCAATCGACCTCATGGCCCCGCTCGCTCGCGACCGGGAGTCTAGGGCTGCCGGGGCGCGACGCCGGAGTTGGCGGCAACGAACGGCAAGCGCGAGAACGGAACGACGGCCGGCGTCATCCCGGCGCGGGCCCAGGCAACGCCGTTCTCGGCATCCCACGCCGAGGCGTCCCACTGCTCGCGGACCGCGCCGCCACCCGCGTCCCAGTGCAATGTCCAGCGGCCTGCCGTTCGCGCCGCCAGCTGCCCCGTTTCGCCTTTGGCGCCCGTCAGCGCGATGCCGTATTGCGCCTCGTCGGGCACCCCACAGAAATCGATGCGCGGATCCCATGCGGCGAGCAGCGAGTGGGCCATGGCCAAGGCCTCGTCCAGGCAGCCGTGCCTTCCGTCGTGGAACCGGACCGGCCGCCGCGGCTCTTCCGGAAACAGCGCCGCAAAATCGCGAAACGTCGCTTCCGCGACGGAGGGCCAATCGGGAAACGAGAAATCGCGCGACTGGATCCGATGCCAGGCGTCGAGCTCGCTCTGCGTGAGCGCGCGCCCGTTGGTCGTGGCGAGGCGCAGCACACTGGGGGCTTCGGCACAGTAGAGGCTCTTGCGCAACACCGGCCGGCCGCCGCTGTCGCAGCCCAGGGTCAGGTACGTGTGCGTTGCCCGCTGCGGCAGCAACTCGTAGCCAAAAACGCCATCGTCGACGATGGGCAAGAGGTCGAAGGAAAAACCATCCGGCAGCATGTGCCGCGACGCAGCGGCAACGAGATGCGCACGAAGCCTCGGCAGCAGATTCGCGGCCAGCGACAGTCGGGGGCAATAGGAGATGGACATCACAGACCCCCCGCGGCGGCTGACGCCTTGCCGGTGAGACGAATGCGAACCGATTATTGGATGCTCATGTCGGCCGGGGCGCCACCTTTTTTCAGACGCTCTCAAGTTCTGTACGTAACCGCTTGAAATTGAACGCAACCGAATCCGGTCAGGCCCGCCGGAACGCCCCGCGATTTGCGTTGCCCATCGGCGATCAAGCAAGATGGGGGGTGCAGCCGCGATCGCCCCGCACCCTATAACACATTCGAGGAGAACCCATGCTGCTTTCGCTGAATTCCGGCATCAAAGCTCTCGCGCCGGCCCTGCTCGCGGCGACGCTGTGCTTTGCCGCGCCGGCCGGGGCCCAGGCCCCCGCCTGCAAGAGTCGAGGCGAGCTCGATACCCGCTATTGCGACGCCAACGGGGATCTGCTGGCGGACACGCCCACCGACAAGAGCCGGCTCAAGGACCCCGACACGCTGGTGTTCTCGTATACGCCGGTAGAGGACCCCGCCGTCTACGAGAACGTGTTCGCCGGTTTCATGGCGCATCTGTCCAAGGTCACAGGCAAGAAGGTGCGCTGGTACGCAGCCGAATCCTACGCGGCGCAAGTCGAGGCGCTGCGTTCGGGACGCCTGCACATCGCCGGCGTGTCGAGCGGCGCGACGCCGTACGCCGTCAACCTTGGCGGCTTCATTCCGCAGGTCGCGATGGAAAAGGAGGACGGCACCACCGGCTACACGCTGCAGCTCATCACCTACAAGGACAGCCCGATCAGGAGCGTGGCCGACCTCAAGGGCAAGCGCGTGGCCCACGTCTCGCCGGCGTCGAATTCCGGCGACACGGCGCCGCGCGTGCTGTTCGCCGCGATGGGCATCAAGCCCGGCATCGACTACGAGGTGCTGTATTCGGGCAAGCACGACAATTCGATCATGGGCGTCGTCAACAAGGACTACGATGCGGCGCCGGTCGCGAACAATGTCGTCGACCGCATGCGCGAGCGCGGCATGTTCAAGAAGGACGACATCCGCGTCGTCTACGAATCGCGGCCGTTCCCGCGCACCGCCTTCGGCGTGACCCACGATCTCACCCCGGAGCTGCAGGCGAAGATCAAGCTCGCTTTCACCGGTTTCGATTTCAAGGCCTCGACGCTGGGGAAGGAATTCAAGGACTCCAAGGCGTTCATCGGCATCAACTATGCCGACGACTGGAAGACGATCCGCGACATCCAGAAGGCGACCGGCGCCAACTACACCGCTGCCGACCTCGCCAAGCTCAAGCGGGAATAGCGCGCAATGGCCGCGGTCGCTCCGGCAGCGCAGACGGGAGTACCCGCGGCGGCACCTCTCCTCGCGGTGGAGGGACTCGACAAGGTCTACCCGACCGGCCAGCGCGCGCTGGCCGGCGTCAACATGACGATCGAGCGGCCGCAGGTCGTGGCGATCATCGGTTCATCGGGCGCCGGCAAGAGCACGTTCATTCGCTGCATCAACCGGCTGGTCGAGCCGACCGCCGGCCGCATCCTGCTGCACGGCCAGGACATCGTGACGCTCGACCGGCGAGGGTTGCGCGCGGCGCGCCGGCGCATCGGCATGATCTTCCAGGAATTCAACCTCGTCGAGCGCCTGACGGTGATGCAGAACGTGCTCTCCGGCCGGCTGGGTTATGTGAGCCTCGCGGCCTCGCTGCGGTATCGTTTTCCCCCGGAGGACATCCGCGCGGCGTTCGAGCTGCTCGATCGGGTCGGGCTCGACGGCTACCACAACCAGCGCGCCGACGCGCTCTCGGGCGGGCAGCGCCAGCGGGTGGGCATCGCGCGGGCGCTGATGCAGCGCCCCGATCTGCTGCTGGTCGACGAGCCGACCGCGAGCCTCGACCCGAAGACGTCGCGCCAGATCATGCGCCTGATCGGCGAACTGGCGAACGAGCGCTCCACCCCGGCCCTGGTCAATCTGCACGACGTGGCGCTCGCCCGATCGTTCTCCGACCGCATCATCGGCTTCAAGGCCGGCGCCATCGTCTTCGACGGCACGCCGGCCGAGTTGACCGATGCAGCGCTCACGCTGATCTACGGCGCGGAGGACTGGACGCTCGCCGCCGGGCAGCCGGATGCGGACGGCGACTCCGGCACCCCGGGAGCCACCCGCCCTGCCAGTTCCGCCACGACGAAGGAAGAGCGCCCGGATCTCGCAGCGCAACCATGATCGACCGCACTGCAGCCCTTGCCGCGCCTCCGCGCGAGTGGCGGGCACCGAGCGTGTTCGGCAGCCCGGGCCGGCGCATGGC
This sequence comes from uncultured beta proteobacterium, assembly GCA_963751405.1. Classification (GTDB taxonomy): domain Bacteria; phylum Pseudomonadota; class Gammaproteobacteria; order Burkholderiales; family Casimicrobiaceae; genus CAIWHR01. The sequence continues at coordinate 86,893 of CAVVUJ010000014.1, forward strand.
TTTCTGGCTGATCGTCGCCGCGTATCTCGTCTGGGCCATCGGCGATCTCAACGTCAACTGGGACCGGGTCCTCCGGGGCTTCCCGCGCGCGCTCGACCTCTTCGTCCGGATGATGCCGCCCGCCGTCGGCAACAAATGGCACATCCTCGCCAGCGGCATGGCCGAGAGCGTGCAGATGGCGATCGCGTCGAGCCTCGCGGGCATCGTGCTGGCGATTCCGCTCGGCCTGTGCGCGGCGCGCAATCTCGCCCCGCGCCCGGTCTACCTCGCCGCGCGCGGCGTGATCGTGGTCGGGCGAACCTTTCACGAGATCCTGATCGCGATCTTCTGCGTGAAGCTGTTCGGCTTCGGGCCCGTGGCGGGCCTGCTGACGCTGGCGTTCTCGTCGGCGATCTTCCTCGCCAAGATGCTGGCCGAGGACATCGAGAACATGAAGCCGGGCCCGGTCGAAGCCGTGCGCGCCACCGGGGCGAGCTTCGGGCAGGTCGTCTTCTATGCGGTGACGCCGCAGGTGGTCGTGCGCACGCTCGGCGTGTTCATCTACCGGCTCGACGCCAATCTGCGGCACTCGACCGTGCTCGGCATCGTCGGCGCGGGTGGCATCGGCGCGACGCTCTCGTCGGCGTTCGCGCGCTACGACTTCGACTTCGCCTGCGCGATCCTGCTGACGATCGCCGCGATGGTCGCCTTCGGCGAGTGGTTCAGCGACTGGGCGCGGAGGAAGATCCGGTGAGTCCGGCAACCGCGCGCAGCTACCCCGATGTCTGGCGCCGGCATACGCCGCGCGAAATGCTCGTCGCCTGGCTGTGGCTCGCAGGATCGGCCGTCGCCGCGGTCTGGTCGGTGTCGGCCCTCGACATCGAATGGTCCTATTTCAGCGACGCGCACGAACAGGCCGCCGATCTCGCCATGCGCATGTGGCCGCCGCGATGGTCCTATCTGCCCCAGATCGTCCGGCCGCTGATCGACACGATTCACATCGCGACGCTGGGCACGATGATCGCCATCGTGCTGGCGATACCGGTGGCGTTCCTGGCGGCGCGCAACACGACGGCCAACGGCTTCACCTGGGCGATCGGACGGGGCATCCTGGTCGGGTCGCGCTCGATCAATACCGTGATCTGGGGCCTGCTGTTCGTGGCGATCTTCGGGCCCGGCGCGGTCGCCGGCATCTTCGCGGTCGCCGCGCGGTCGGTCGGCTTCATCGCCAAGCTCATCGCCGAGGCGATCGAGGAGGTCGACGCCGGCCAGATCGAAGCCGTGGCGGCGACCGGGGCGGGCACGCTGCAGACCTGGTGGGTCGCCATCGTGCCGCAGGTCATGCCGGTGCTGCTCGGCACGACGATCTATCGCTGGGACATCAACGTGCGCGAGTCCAGCGTGCTGGGCTTCGTCGGCGCGGGAGGGATCGGCCTGCTGCTTCACGCGTCGATCAACACTTTCGCGTGGTCGCAGGTCCTGGTCATTCTCATCGCCATCCTGGCGATCGTCATGCTGAGCGAGGCGCTGTCGGCTTCCGTCCGCTCGCGCATCAGCTAGCCGTTGTGAAGCCGACCGGGCACCTGCGGGCGTGGCGGAGGTGATCGATCGCTACGACGCGCTGCTCCTCGACCAATGGGGCGTGCTGCACGATGGCGCGCAGCCCTACCCCGGTGCGGTCGATTGCCTCGAGCGGCTCCGGGCGGCCGGCAAGACGGTCGTCATCCTGTCGAACTCCGGACGCAGCGGCGAGGAGAATGCCCGGTTCATCGTGCGCATGGGAATCGAGCGCGGGCTGTTCGGCGAAGTCGTGTCGGCAGGCGACGATGCGCGCGACGCCATCCTGAACTCCGCCGACCCCTTCTACCGCGCTCTGGGCAGGCGCTGCCTCGTGCTCGCGCGCGAGCACGATGGCCATCTGGTCGACGGACTCGGCCTCGAGGTCGTCACCGACGTGGAGCAGGCCGAGTTCCTGTTTGCGCTCAGCATCGATGCGCCACGCCAGTCGGTCCGCGGCTGGGAGCCGGTACTGATCCGCGCCGCCGCGCGGGGCTTGCCGATGGTGTGCGGCAATCCCGATCTCGCGCAGGTGACGCCCGCGGGCATGCTGCTCGAAGCGACGGGACTCCTCGCCGTCCGCTATGCCGAACTTGGCGGCACGGTGCGCTCGCACGGCAAGCCCTCTCCGCGCATCTACGAGACGTGCCTGCGGCGACTGACCTGCCCGCGGGAACGGATCGTCGCGATCGGGGATTCGCTGCCGCACGACGTGCTTGGCGCAAACGGTGCGGGCCTCGCGAGCATCCTCATTGCCGGCGGCGTGCACCGCGAGGCACTCGGCATCGCCTTCGGCGAGAGTCCCGATCCCGCGCGCTGCGCCGCCCTGTTCGAGCAGGCGGGCGCGGTGCCGGATCACGTGCTGCCGTCGTTCCGCTGGTAGTCGCGCGGCGTGGGGTGCACGATCCAGCCGCCGCGGGCTGGACTGCTCCCTTCGCGCGGCACGATCAGGGCGAACGCCCGTCGCCGAAAAAATCGCGCATGATGAAATCCTCGAGCACGGCACTGTCGGCCGGGCGGGCCGACAGGGTGACCTGCCGGCCCATACCGGCGCGACACCCAGATGAAGTCGCCGGGCTCATGCGCGCGAATGATCTCGATGATCTTGCGCACCACCGCCAGACGGATGTCGGGATTCGTTCCCCGGCGCACCTCGATCAGCTGCTTTGCCACCCGGCCGATGTCCTGGTTCCAGCCGTTGAAATAGAACTCGGCATCCTCGGATCCCAGGCGACGCAGCTGGAACATGCCGCCGCCTCGTTTCGGGTCGTCGCCGAACGTGGGCACCTTGTTCAAGCCGAGGTTCGCCGCAACGATGCGGTTGAGGCGTTCCTTCTCGCTTTCGGCGGGTGGCGCGTCGGGTTCGCGGCCCTGTGCTGCGCTGATCGTCGGTTCGCCGCGCGCTTGTCGTCTTGCCGCTATGAACGCGGACAGATCCGTTTCGACCGGCGGGGTTGCGGCCGATGGCGCCGCCGCCGGGGGTGCCGGCGGCGCCTGAGTGCTCCGGGGCGCGGGCTCGCTCTCTGCGATGGGCGGAGGGGGGGATGGCGCGGGGGCGGCCGGAGGCACCTTCGTCGCGCGTTGCCGCGGCGGGGACGAAGCCTGGGGTGGCGGTGAGGGCGGTGCCGCAGGCGGCGCGATTTCCCTGGTGACCGAGCGGGGGGCGAGCTGCGCCACCAGCGCCGCCGCGGGCTCGGCACGCGCGGCAGGATCAAGCGTCAGCGAGCGCATCAGGGGCGGTGACATCCACAGCGTGGCGACATGCACGAGCAGCGACAGGGCGAACGCCACCCAGATCACGCGCACCGTGATCGCGTCGTGACGGTAACCCGGCCGGATGCGCCAGTCGTTCATGGTCGGCTCGATTTTCATGTCCGGAACCCGGGCATCGCCGGTTCCGTGGACAGGCACGGGCGTGGAAACGGATGGACCTTGCCCGCAATGCGCTATGGCACGATCACCACTTTACCGGTTACTTCCCGCCGCGTCAGTGCGGCGAGCGCATCACCGGCCCGCGCCAGCGGGTAACGGGCCGAGACCGGTGGCTTCAATTCGCCGTCCGCGACCCAGCGCAGGAGCAGCCTTGTATTGCCCGCGTTCGCTGCCGGGTCGCGCCGCGCGAACTCCCCCCAGAACACGCCCAGGATCGAGTAGCCCTTGAGCAGCGGCAGATTGAGCGGGACGCGGGGAATTTCGCCCGCCGCAAAACCGACGACAAGATATCGTCCGTTCCACGCGAGACAGCGCAGCGCGGGTGCCGCGTACGACCCGCCCACCGGGTCGAAGACGACATCGACGCCCTGCCCGCCCGTCAGCGCGCGTACGCGCTCCCGCAGGTCTTCGGCATCGTAGTTGATCGTGTGCTCCGCTCCATGCGCCCGGCACACCTCGAGCTTGGCGTCGGTCGAGCGGCGGCGATCACCGTCGCGCCAAGCAGCCTGCCCAGCCGCACGGCAGCCAGTCCCACGCCGCCCGCCGCACCCAGCACCAGCAGCGTCTCGCCGGCGACGATGCGCGCGCGATCCCGAAGCGCATGCAGCGCCGTGCCATACGCGACCTGCAGCACCGAATGCAGGACCAGATCCGCATCCGCCGGCAACAGCACGACACTGGCCGCTTCAGCCAGCACCTCCTCGGCGAACGCGCCAAATGGCGCGTAACCGATGACCGGGTCACCGGCCCTGACGTGCGTGACGCCCGGACCCGATCTGCTGACAATGCCGGCGAATTCGCAGCCCGGCGTGAACGGCAGGCCCGGCTTCGCCTGGTACTTGCCCTCGACCATCAGCGCATCGGGAAAGTTCGCGCCGGCGGCCTTGACCGTCACGACGACCTGGTTCGCACCGGGTACCGGCGCCGGGATGTCGTCGAGCGAAAGACCGTCGGCCGGGCCGAACGCATGGCATCGAACGGCCTTCATCGTGGCTCGGCGGCGACGGTGGCGACGCGTCCATGGCGGCAGGCGGATGCGCCGCCATCCCTCAGTCCGCGCGCCGAATGAGATCGCTCGCCCGCTCGCCGATCATGATCGCCGGCGCGTTGGTGTTGCCGCCGATCAGCGTCGGCATGACCGACGCATCGACGACGCGCAGTCCCGCGACGCCACGCACGCGCAACTGCGGATCGACGACGGCCATGTCGTCCACCCCCATCCGGCACGTGCCGACCGGATGGTAGATCGTGTCCGAACGCCGGCGCAGCACGTCCCGGATCTCGTCGTCGCTCTTCGCGTCCGCGGTGAAGAGCTCCTTGCCGCGAAACGGATCGAGCAGCGGTGATTCCGATATGCCGCGCGTTATCCGGAAGCCCGACACCATGGTCTCGAGGTCGTCGGGGTGCGCGTAGAACCCGGGGTCGATCCGCGGCGCCGCCAGCGGATCGCGGGAGGCAAGCGTAAGGGCGCCGGCGCTCTTCGGCCGCAGCGCACAGACGTGGCTGGAGAAGCCGCGAGCCGCGTGCAGCCGACGGCCGTGGCTTTCGAGAATGCCGATGCAGAAGTGGAGCTGAACGTCGGGCGCGGCCAGCCCGGGCGAGGTCTTGACGAAGCCGCCGGCTTCCGCGATGTTCGACGTGAAGATGCCGCGCCGGTCGCGGTGGTAGCGGAAGGCGCTGCGCAGCGCATTCACGATGTCGCCCGGCATGAAGCCGATCAGGTCCTTGCGCGGCGACTCGTAGGCGATGACGAAGTCGACGTGGTCCCGCAGATTGCGGCCGACACCCGGCAGATGAATGACGGTCGGGATGCCGATGGCGCGCAGCGCCTCCCCGTCGCCGACACCCGACAGCAAGAGCAACTGCGGCGATTGCAACGCGCCAGCGGCAAGGATCACCTCTCGCCGCGCGCGCGCCGCATGCGCGGCGCCGCCCTGCCGGTATTCGATTCCCACCGCCCGCTGGTCCTCGAACACGACGCGCGTCGCGTGCGCCCTCGTGCGCACGGCGAGGTTGGGCCGGTGGCGGTTCGGCTCGAGATAGGCCCGTGCGGCACTCCAGCGCTCGCCGTTCTTCTGCGTCAGCTGATAGAGCCCGACCCCTTCCTGTTCCGCGCCGTTGAAGTCCGCGTTGCGTTTCATCCCCTGCTGCTCCGCGGCTCTCAGCCAGAGCTCCGAGAACGACGAAGGCGAGCGCGGATCGGCGACATTGAGCGGTCCGCCCTGTCCGTGAAAGTCGTCGACGATGCGCTCGTTGTTCTCCGCCCGGCGGAAATAGGGCAGCACGTCGGCATAGGACCAGCCCGCGTTGCCGAGCGCCGCCCACTCGTCGTAGTCGCTGCGATGGCCACGGGTGTAGACCATCGCGTTGATCGAGCTGCTGCCGCCCAGCGTCTTGCCCCGGGGCTGATAGCCCAGGCGACCGCCCAGGCCCGGCTGCGGCACGGTCTTGAAAGCCCAGTTGTGGATACGTCGCGGGACCAGCAACGCGATGCCCAGGGGCATGCGGATCAGCGGGTCGCGATCGTTTCCGCCCGCCTCGAGCAGGCACACGGAAACCGCCGGATCCTCGGACAGGCGTGCGGCGAGCACGCACCCGGCCGAGCCGGCGCCGACAATGACGTAGTCGAAGGTGTCGGTTGCTGATCCTGTGGCTTGCATGTGCGTTCGCACCTGCCGCGAGCGCGGCTTCATTCCCCGCCGGCGGCCATCAGCTCCCGCGCGGCGTCATCGTGCCGCGCTGCCGCCGGCGGCGGCGCCGGCGATCTCCCGCAGTTCCATCTTCGCGATCGCGTTGCGATGAACCTCGTCCGGGCCGTCCGCCAGGCGAAGACTGCGGGCGCTCGCGTACGCGCCGACGAGAAACTCGTCGTGGACGCCCGCGCCGCCGTACGCCTGGATCGCCCAGTCGACCACCTTGCAGGTGACATTGGGCGCGACGACCTTGATCATCGCGATCTCCTTCTTCGCGACCTTGTTGCCGACCGTGTCCATCATGTACGCCGCCTTCAGCACCAGCAGGCGCGCCTGCTCGATCATGCAGCGCGACTCGGCGATGCGCTCCTGCCACACCGTCTGGCGCGAGATCTCGGTGCCGAACGCCACGCGCCCGGAAAGCCGGCGGCACATCAGCTCGAGCGCGCGCTCGGCGAGACCGATGAGACGCATGCAGTGGTGGATGCGCCCGGGTCCGAGGCGCGCCTGCGCGATCTCGAAGCCGCAGCCCTCGCCCTTCAGCAGGTGGGTCACCGGCACGCGCACGTCGACGAGATCGATTTCCATGTGCCCGTGCGGCGCGTCGTCCGCGTTGAGAACGGTGAGCGGCCGGACGACCTTCACGCCAGGCGCGGCCGCTGGCACGAGCAGCATCGATTGCTGGCGATGCTTCGGCGCGCCGGGATCCGTCTTGCCCATCACGATGTAGATCCGGCAGCGCGGATCGCCCGCACCCGACGACCACCACTTGCGGCCGTTGACGACGTACTGATCGGCGTCCCGCACCATGCTGCACTCGATGTTCGTCGCGTCCGACGAGGCGACGGCCGGCTCCGTCATCAGGAACGCGGACCGGATCTCGCCCGCGAGCAGCGGCTCGAGCCATTGCCGCTTCTGCTCCGGCGTGCCGAAGCGCTCGATCGTCTCCATGTTGCCGGTGTCCGGCGCGCTGCAGTTGAATACCTCCGGCGCCCAGGTGACGCGCCCCATGATCTCGGCCAGCGGCGCGTATTCGAGATTGGTGAGGCCCGCGCCGCGCGCCGATTGCGGCAGGAAGAGGTTCCACAGCCCGGCGGCCCGCGCCTCGACCTTGAGTTCCTCGACGATCCGCGTCGGTATCCAGGGATTGCCCTGCGCGCGGTTGCCCTCGACCTCGTCGCGATAGCGGCGCTCGTTCGGGTAGACGCGAGCCGCCATGAACGCGTTCAGGCGCGCCTGCAGCTCCCGCACTTTCGGCGTGTAATCGAAGTTCATCGGTTGCCTCCGCCATCAATGACCATGGTGTGTGCGTCGCCGGCTCGTTGCGGCGACACATTCGCTGCATCGTGCGCTGCGGGCACCGGGCTGCGGCGCAGCCCTTTCACCGTGCGAACCACGCCAGCACCCGGTCGAGCAGACCCGCCGTACGGCGGCAGCAGCAGCGGCATGATCCCCAGGCGGCCCTGGTAGTAGACCGGCTTTTCCTTGCTGAATGCGCGAAAGCCGTGAACGCCGTGGTACGACCCGATCCCGCTCGCGCCCACGCCGCCGAACGGCTGCGCCTCCTGCGCGAAATGCGTGAGGCAGCCGTTGACGGTGACGCCGCCGGCGATCGTGCCCTGCAGCACGCGGTCGCGGCGCGCCGCATTGTCGCCGAACCAGTAGAGCGCCAGCGGGCGCTCGCGCCGGTTCACGTAGCCGATCGCGTCGTCGAGACTGTCGTAGGCAACCACCGGCAGCAGCGGGCCGAAGATCTCTTCGCGCATGACGGCCATCTCGTCGCCGGCGTCCAGGATCAGCGCGGGCGCGAGCTTGCGCGCCGCGGGAGGCAGGGCTTCGGCGGCTGGATTGACCTCGACCACGCGCGCGCCGCGCGTCCTGGCGTCGGCCAGCAGGCCCGCGAGCCGCGCATAGTGCCGCTCGTTGACGATGCTCGTGTAGTCGGCGTTGCCGGCGAGGGTCGGGTAGAGCTTGCCGATCGCCCGCGTCATCGCCGCGACGAATTCGTCGACGCGGGCACGGGGCACCAGCGCGTAGTCCGGCGCGATGCAGGTCTGGCCCGCATTGAACAGCTTGCCGATCGCGATTTTCGGCGCGATCGACTCGAACGCGCCCTCGGCGTCGACGATCACCGGCGATTTTCCGCCCAGTTCGAGCGTCACCGGCGTCAGGTTCTTCGCCGCCGCCTGCGCCACAATGCGGCCGACGGCGGTCGAGCCCGTGAAGAACAGATGGTCGAACGGCAGCTCGACGAACGCCTTGCCCACCGTCGCATCGCCGGGAAACACGGCCAGCTCGTCCTCGCCGAAAGTTTCCCCCACGATGCGCGCCATCAGCTCGGCGGTCCTCGGCGTGAGCTCGGAGGGCTTGATCATCACGCGGTTGCCCGCCGCCAGCGCCGCCACGGCGGGCAGCATCGACAGCTGGTAGGGGTAGTTCCACGGCGCGACCACGCCGACGACGCCCAGCGGCTGGGCGAGCAGACGATTGTAGCCGGGACGGTACATGAGTCCGGTCGCGATCCGCTGCGGCCGCATCCAGCCGGCGAGATGCCGCCGCGCGTGCTTGATCGCTTCGTCGACGGCGAGGAGGTCCGCGATCAGCGTCTCGTGCGGCGAGCGATGGCCAAAGTCGGCCGAGATGGCGGCGATGATGTCCCGCGCGTGGTGCCTTGTCATGCGCGCCACGCGCGCCAGGCGATCGCGTCGAACCGGGAGCCCCGGCGCCATGTCGGCGTGAAACGCGGTCCGCATCCGCTCGAAGGCCTGCCGCAGCGGCGGCATGGGGTCGTTCGACGGGGGGGTGAGCGCAATCATCGCATCGGTTCCGGCAGCGTCCCGCCGCCGGTCCGCCGCGACGGTGACGGCAGGCGCGATACCGCACGGCATGCGGCGAGAGTAGCATAGCCATGCCGCACCAAGAGTTGCGATTTGTCAATGAAGAGGCTGCCAGGAGATCCATCGTCATGGCCACGAACCGCAAGACCACGAAGAGTGCCGGCGCGTCCGCCGGCACTTCCCCACGCGCACGAAAGGCCACGCCGCCGGCCGACGCATCCACGCTGGTCGACCTCGCGCAGCAGGTGCGCTCGTGGACCGACACGGTGCTCGGCGTGGCCGGCGCCGCGGCCGATGTCACCCTGGGCGCAGCGAAGATGATGCTGCCGAAGCCGGGGCAGCGCGCCGCGCTGGAAAAGACCGGCGCCGTGCTCCGGCGCATGCGGGAAACCGCGGGCATGAGCGTCGACGAGGTCGGCAGTGCGATCGACCTCAAGGATCCCGCGCTGCTCGAACTCGTCGAGAACGGCAAGGTGGCGCTGCCCTTCGAGATCATCCTGCGGCTCGCCTCCGTGCTTGGGCGGAACGATCCGATCTCGTTCGTGATGCGCTTCACGCGCTCGTACAATCCGGAGGTATGGAAGACGCTGGAGTCGCTCGGCATCGGCAGGCTCGCGCTGCAGGCCGGGCGCGAGCGGGAATTCGCCAACCTCTACCGCGCGAGCGACGCCGCGCGACGCCTCTCCGACGAGGATTTCGCCGAAGTGCTGAAGTTCACGCAGGCCGCGTTCGCGATGGCGCTCGCGTTCCGCGCCGGCAAGGCCGTCTCGGGCCCCGCGGCGCACGACGAAGGGGCGAAGCGCTGACGAGGCACCGGTCCATCGACGAAGCGGGTGCGGCTTCCCGCCGATCGCCCTGCCCTACGGCCGCTCGCCCCTCGCCAGCCTCGCCTCGATGTCGTCGAGGCACGGCACGATATCGGTGATCGCATCGACGACGTAGTGCGCGCCGCTCTGGTACATGCGCGTGTAGGCGCCCGCGCGCATGCGCTCCTGGTCGGCCTTCGGCAGCTTCTTCCAGTCCTTGAGCGACAGGCCGATTTCGTTGCCGCTGATCGCGAGCCCGATCGTCCACATGCCCCCGTTCAGGCCCTCCTCGATGCCCGGGCGCGTGTCGTCGATCTTGACGCAGGCCTCGACGGGCGAGACGCCGAGATTCATCATGTTCTGCAGGCACATGTAGGGGAACGGCCGCCCCGCCGGCACCTCCGACGCGCAGACGGTCGAATCCGGGACGTAGCCCTGCTTCGCCGCGTCGCGCAGGTTGATCTTCATCATCTCCGTCATGTAGCCCGTCGTCGAGCCGATCTTGTAGCCGCGTCTGCGCAATGTCCGGATGATGCCGAGCGTGCCGGGGATGAGCGCCGAGTATTCCGACAGGCACTGGAGCTGCAGCGGCACGAAGTCCTTGAACATCGCCTCGACGTCGTCGTCGGTCGGCAGGCGGCCGTGCTGCTCCTGCCAGCGCTTGCGCACCGAGTCCTGCTCCGTGATCTTCTGGATGTGGACGCGCTTGTGCGCACCCATCGGCGCCCGCGCCTCGTCCATCGTGATCGGCACGCCCTTGCGCTTGAACACCTCGACGAAAACGACGGCCGGCGCCATGCAGCCGAAATCCATCGTCGTGCCGGCCCAGTCGAGCAGCACCGCCTGGATCTTGCCGCGGTAGCTGCGCTGATAAGTGAAGGTCATGGTTCGGGGCTCCGTGAATTGTGCGGCGAGTCGGTCAGAATAGAGGCTTCGCGACGCGTGGTCAATGCCGGGCGAGCCCCGGCAGGCAAGGGCCGGGGCCGCCGCCGTCAGGGTTCTTCGATCACCAGCAGTCCGTCGACCGCGACGACGCGGTCGTCGCCCCACTTGACCGGATTGATCTCCAGCACGAAACGCCGCCACGGCGCGCCGGCGGCAAGCTGCGACAGCCGGGCGATGAAGGCCGCGAGCAGACGGCGATCCGGTGGCACGCGCGCCTTGCGCGCGCTGTGCGCAAGGCGCAGGCGCTCGATCATCGCCAGCGCCTGCGCTTCGGAAACGGGCGCACGCTGCAGGGTGACGTCGTCGATGAGCTCGGTGAGATTGCCACCTGCCCCACAGGAGATCATGGGGCCGAACACGGGGTCGCGAAACGCCGATACCAGCACCTCCAGGCCGTCGCTGATCATGTGCTGCACGTAGATGCCGTCGAGAGGGATGCCTGCGGCGGCGGCCCGCGCGGTGAGCTCGCGATACGTCGCACGGGCCCCTGCCTCCGCGTCAATGCCTAGCGCCAGCAGGCCCGCGGCCGCGCGATGCGTGACCACCGCCGAAATCCCCTTCATCGCAACCGGCATGCCCACCGCCAGCGTGGCTGCGGCCGCCTCATCCGCCGAATGCACGAGCCGCCCCGCGGCGATCGGAAGTCCTGCCGCGGCGAGCAAACGATGGCACTCCGGCTCGGAAATCACGCCAGCAGTCGCGCGGCCCGGCACGTGCGCCGGCCAGTCGAAGGGCAGCACCGGGACCGGCTCCCCGATATCGCTCGCGATGGCCGAGTATCGGCGGGCGAGCCGTCCCAGTACGCCGATCGCCCGCTCGTATTCCGTGAACACGTATACGCCCCGCTCGCGCAGGAACTCCGGCACTCCGCGCGGCGCAAGCGGCCAGCCCAGGCACACGGTCTTGGCCGTGCGGTACCGGAAGTCGCAAACGACCTGCGCGACATCCATCGCTCGCTGCGCCATGGGACCGAACTGCAGGAGGATGGAATGGATGCCGGGATCGGCGGCGATCACGTCCAGCACTTCCGCGAAGTGGGCAAACCACTCCGCCCGGTTGAACACCTGCGGCGTGAGGTCGACCGGATTCTCGATCGCCGCGATCGGCGGCACGAGCGGACGCAGGCGCTCGCGCGTCGCCGCCGTCAGCATCGGCATCACGAGGCCGTGGCGCGCCGCCTGATCCGCCGCCAGCACGCCCCCGCCGCCGCCGAAGGTGACCGCGGCAACGCCATGGCCCGAGGGCAACTTGCCAAGATCCGTGCTGCTCAGGAACAGCGCCTGGTCCAGCAGCTCCTCCAGCGAATGCACCTGAATGACCCCCGCGTCGCGGAACACGGCGTCCCACACGCGTCGCTCTCCTGCGAGCGCGCCGGTGTGCGCCACCGCCGCGCGGGCGCTCGCCGGCGTCTCGCCGCCCTTCAGCACGACGACCGGCTTGCCCGCTGCGCGCGCCTCCGCCAGCGCGGCCACGAAGCGCGTTCCGTCCTTGACGCCTTCGAGATAGGCCGCGATGACCTTGGTGTGGGCGTCCACGACCAGCGCATGCAGGTAATCCGCCGCGGTCAGCACGGCCTCGTTGCCGCTGCTGATCATGTAGCGAAAGCCGAAGCCGGCCTGCTGCGCGAACGCCTGGGCCATGGTGGCCAGTCCGCCGCTCTGGCTCACCATCGAGATGTCGCCACGCACGAGGGCGTCGGCCTCGGTCAGAAACGACGCGAAGCTCGCCGTCATCGGCATCCGCGTGTCGATGATGCCGATGCAGTTCGGCCCGGCGAGGATAAAGCCCGTGTCGCGGCACGCCTCCACCAGCTCGCGCTGCAAGGGCTCGCCGCGCTGGCCGACTTCCGCGAAGCCCCCGGCCCAGACGATCCCGAAGCGAATTCCGGCCACGGCGCATTCGCGCACCAGAGTGGGAATGGAGTCCGCTCCCGTTGCAAACAGCGCGAGATCGGCCGGCGCCGGAAGATCGGCGACACTCGCGTGGCAGGCAAGCCCGTGCACTTCGGAACGTCGCGGGTTGATCGGCCAGAGCGCTCCCGGATAGCCGAACTTGCGCAGCAGACGAATCGCCACGCCGCCGAGATTTCCCGGCTGATCGGAAGCGCCGATCACCGCAATCGAACGGGGCGCGAGCAGGCGCGAGATATCCGGGAAGGGCAACGAGTTCATGTCCTGCATGGGAGATCGAAGGGCCTCGCGTTTGCCTCGCGCCGGGCGACTGACCGTCGCGCGAAGCGCGCTACCGATAGGGTACACTTATACGCGCCATGCCCGACACCGACATGCCATCTGAACCGCACGGCTTGCAGCCCGGTTTCGTCGAGACCGAGATCGCCGCGCCGCATGTTGCCGTCGTGGCACTGGCGCGGCCCCCGGTGAACGCGCTGGGCCGGGAGATTCGCGAGGAGCTCCTGCGGACCTTCGATTCCCTCCAGGAACGCGCCGACGTGCGCGTCATCGTCCTCACCGCGCGCGGCAAGGTGTTTTGCGCGGGCGCCGACCTCAAGGAACGGCAGGTACTTGGTGGCGCCCCCGGCGACCACCTGCGCGCGAACCGGCTCACCCGCGAGGCCTTTTTTGCAATCCTCGACAGCAGCAAGCCGGTCGTCGCCGCGGTGAATGGCGCGGCGCTGGGCGCAGGCTTCGTGCTGGCGGCGTGCTGTGACCTGATCTTCGCCGCCGACACCGCGGTGTTCGGGATGCCGGAGATCGACGTCGGCATGGGCGGCGGCGCGAGCTTTCTGCAGCGTATCCTGCCGCCGTCCAAAGTACGCCGGATGATGCTGACCGGCGAGCGTGTCCCGGCGGCCGAACTCTACCGGCTGGGTGCGGTGGAGGCGTGCCTGCCCGATGCCCGATTGCTGCCGGCAGCCCTCGAGGTGGCATCGGCGATCGCCACCAAGAGTCCGGCGGCGGTGCGCACGATTCGTGAGTCCTTTCTGACCGTCGAAGGCCTGGGGTTGCGTGAAGGCTTTCGCGTCGAGCAGAACTACATCACGCCGCTCAGCAAGACTCCCGAGGCCCAGGAGGCGCGGCGTGCCTTCCTGGAAAAGCGCAAGCCGGTATTCTGAGGCGGGCGATGTCGCAACGCTGGAAGCGCCACCCTGGGCCGCGATCATGGTCTGCCTGCGGCTCCCCCTGGGCGACTGCCTGGCGCAGACGCATCTCCACGCCCGTAGCCCCTGCGCAATCCTGTGCGCGGAATGGCTGCCGGGAATATCCCGTCGCAATTCGCTGAACGCACTTCCCCGAGGAGGATCACCATGCCGCGCTACGATTCACCGTACGATCCATCCACGATGCCGCGCAACTTGGAGCACGTCATCTACGAAAAGAAAGGGCACGTCGCGTACGTCACGCTCAACCGACCCGAAGTCCGCAACGCCCTGCACTCGTTTGCCTATGCTGAGATGCGCTCCTGCTGGCGCGACATCGGCCTCGATCCCGAGATCTACGTCGGCATCGTGACCGGAACCGGGCAGGCCTTCTGTTCCGGGCGCGACGTCAAGTTCCTCGCTCAATATCAGGCACAGGGCAAGCGCACGCCGCACGAGGACCCGAACAGTCCGCTGTTCCACTGGGGCGGCGGCGGACAGCCGCAGGACGTGAACCTCGAAAAGCCGCTGATTGCCGCCGTCAACGGCTTCGCCGTCGGCGTAGGGCTGAACATCATCCTGCAGTGTCAGCTTCGGGTGATGGCTGACGATGCCTGGATCGGCGACCAGCACACCAACGTCGGTCGCCTGGGCGCGCCACACGAGATGTACACCGCCCTGCCGCGCACGACGGCCGCCTATCTCACGCTTTGCAATGGCCGGTTGACCGCCCAGGAGTGCCTGCAGCAGGCGATCGTCAACAAGGTGGTGCCACGGGATCAGCTGATGAAGACGGCCGAGCAGCTCGCCGAGATGGTTTGCCTTGGCTCTCCGCTCGCGGTACAGGGTGCGATCCGGCTGTATCGCCTGGCCGCGTCGTTCCCCCCGTCGCTTTCGGCCTACGCGCGCCATCTCGATCAGGAAATCGCCGAGACCGAGGACGGCGCCGAGGGCTCACGCGCATTCAAGGAGAAACGCCGGCCCGTCTGGAAGCTGCGCTAGCGTCCGGCGACGGTCGATGCAGGTACACTAGGAGCAGCGATTGTCGGAAAGAGGCGCAGACCTCATCTTCAAAATTGGAGGAACCAACATGCGGTGGTATTCAAAGTGGAAGGTTGCACTGGCTGCGGCCATCGCCGGAGCCCTCGCCGGCGCAACGTGCATCGAGGCGCTCGCGCAGGGCGGTGCGTTCCCGACGCGGGGCAAGCCGATCACGATCATCGTCCCTTACGCCCCCGGCGGCGTCACCGACACCGGCGCGCGCCTGATGGCGGCGGCTCTGGAGAAGGAGCTCGCGACGCCGGTCGTGGTCGTCAACAAGGCGGGCGCGGCCTCGCAAGTGGGCTTGATGGAACTCGCGCGAGCAAAACCGGATGGCTACACCCTGTCGTACGTTGTCTTGCCCACGGTCGTCACCCATTACCTGGTCCCGGGCCGCGACTTGACGTATACGCGGTCGAGCTTCCAGCCGGTGGCGATGCACCACTACGTGCCCCAGACGATCTCGGTGCGCGCGGACAGTCGCTACCAGACGTTGCGTGACCTGGTCGAGGCGGCGCGCAAGAGTCCGGAAACGATCTCGATCAGCGACAGCGGCCTGATGGCGGTCCCGCACTCGCAGGTACTGATGCTCGAACGGGCAGCCGGGGTGCGCTTCATCTCGGTTCATTTCACCGGCGGCGCGCCTTCGGTCACCGCGCTTCTCGGGGGACATGTCGACGCGCTGGCCGGCGCGACCGCGGACGCCTTGCCGCACAAGCAGAGCGGCGCGTTTCGCGTATTGGCGGTGGCGGCGGAACAGCCGGACAAATCGATGCCGGAAGTTCCGACCATGAAATCGCTGGGCTACGACGTCGCAGCCGCTTCCTGGACGGGGATCGTGGCGCCGGAGGGGACGCCGCAGGACGCCGTCGACACGTTGACCAAGGCGATGAAGAAGGTGATCGACAGCCCGGAGCATCAGAAGAAGCTGCAGGAGCTCGCGCTGGCGCCGGCGTACCTCGATCCCGCCGCCTATACCAAGCTCTGGATCGACACGGAAGTCCGGATGAAACCCATTCTCGAGAATCTGCAGCCGAAATGATACCCACCACTTCTCGCTTTCATTCGTCGCTATTGGGCTCGTCGCACGAGGAGGAATGATGCACAAATTGCTGGCAGCGGCATGGTCGCTTTGCTTGTTCCTGAGCGGCGCTTCGGTGTGCGCGCAGGACTTTCCGACGCGCCCGATCACAATGATCGTCGGTTACGGCGCCGGCGGATCGACCGATCTCGCCGCCCGGATCGTCGCCTCGCACATGGAGAAGACGCTAGGGCAGCCGATCATCATCGAAAACAAGGTTGGCGGCAACGGAGTGGTGGGAACGCGCGCCGTCTCCACGGCCAGGCCCGATGGCTACACCATCGGCATGACGTCGGGGTCGATCCTCACGGTGCTGCCGTATACGACGGATCTCGGCTTCGATCCGCTGAAGCTGACATTCGTAGGCTCCACCCACGAATCGTATTACGCCATATGGGTGCGCTCCGACAGCCGGTACAAGACCATTCAGGACCTGGTGGCGTATGCCAAGGCCAATCCGGACAAGGTCGTTACCGCCAATTCAGGCGGATTCGGCATTCCCGACATCGCGATGGCGCAGTTGGCGCAGGCGACGGGCGGCTTCACGTACCGCACGGTGCCGACGTCCGGCGGCGCGGAGCAGGTCCTCAAGCTGCTCGCCGGCGACGTCGAGGTCGAGGCCAACTCGGCCACCGCCACGTTGTCCCATATGCGGGAGGGGAAGATTCGCGCTTTGCTGGTGGTCAGCACGTCATGGCCCGAGCTCGAGAAGCTGGGCGTGCCGCTGAGCTCGAAGCTCTACGGCTTCACCGCGCGCAATCTCGCGTCGGTCGTAGGTCCGCCCGGGCTGCCCGAACCCATCCGGCAAAAGCTGGAAGACGCGCTGAAGAAAGCGATGGCCGATCCGGCGACTCATGAACGACTGGTCAACACCGGAGAACTCATCGAATTCAAGACCGGCAACGAGATCAGGGAAGCCGCCACCAAGGCGCAGGCCGACCAGTACCTCGTGGCCAAGCAATTGGGCAAGGCAATCAGGTAACGTGCTTCTCCGAAATGCGGGTACCCGCCGGGAAACCTCCCGCACCGGCGCGGCGCTTGGCGCGATGTCACACGCCGCCAGTCCCACATTCACGTGGCGCAGCAACGAAGCGCAACGTCGCGCGGGAAGGCGCCGAGAGCCGGCGGGCGCCTGGGGTACGAAGCCCGCCGGCTCTCGGCGCCTTCCCGCGACAGTCCGCGCTCTGCGCGATCCGTTCTCACCCGCAGGTCTGATCTGAATACGCGCTGATGGATTCGCTGTCGAGTCTGATGCACGGCTTCGGCATCGCGTTGCAGCCGGGCAACCTGCTGTTCGCTTTGATCGGCTCGATCATCGGCACCGCGGTCGGTGTGCTGCCCGGGATCGGTCCGATTGCCGCCATCAGCATCCTGCTTCCGCTCACGTTCCACCTCGACGCGACCGGCGCCATCATCATGCTGGGCGCGATCTATTACGGCGCGATGTACGGCGGCACCGTGACCGGCGTGCTGATGAAGGTGCCGGGCGAAGCCGCATCGGCCATCACCTCGATCGACGGCTACGAAATGGCCAAGCAGGGTCGCGCCGGCGCGGCGCTGGCGATCGCGGCGATCGGGTCGTTCATCGGCGGCACGATCGCAACGGGTGTCCTGGTCGTGGCAGCTCCGCCACTGGCGCGCGTCGCGCTGGCCTTCGGGCCGCCGGAGTTCTTCGGCCTGATGATGGTCGGGATGACTCTGCTCATCGGGTTTACCGGTGGCTCTCCGCTCCTGGGGCTCATCAGCGCGCTCCTCGGCCTGGCGCTGTCGATCCCCGGAACCGATCTCGTCGAGGGAACTCCGCGGCTGACCTTCGGCCGTGCCGAACTCCTGGAAGGCATCGAGTTCGTGCCCGTCATCATGGGGCTGTACGGCATCGCCGAAATCCTGCACAACCTGGAAGCGAAGGCCGGTCGCGTCGAGATGGCGCGGATCAATTCCAAGATGCTGACCAGGAAGGAGCTCTCGCAGTCCGCGATGCCGATCACCCGCGGCACGCTGATCGGCGTTTTCTGCGGCCTCATACCCGGGATCGGCACGCTGCTGCCGACCATCGTCTCGTATGCGGTGGAAAAGCGCGTCTCCAGGCATCCGGAGAAATTCGGCAAGGGCGCTATCGAAGGCGTTGCCGGCCCCGAGACCACCAACAACGCTTATGCCAACGGCGCGCTGATTCCTCTTTTCACGCTGGGCGTTCCCGCTTCACCTACGATCGCGGTGCTGCTGGGCGCGTTCATGATGAACGGCCTCACGCCGGGTCCGTTCCTGTTCCAGGAGAAGCCGGACTTCGTGTGGGCGGTGATCGCGAGCCTCTACGTCGGCAACGTGCTGCTGCTGGTGCTGAATCTGCCGCTGGTCGGCATCTGGGTCCACCTGTTGCGCATTCCCTACTCGATTCTCTTTCCGCTCATCCTGGCCTTCACCGCGGTCGGCTCCTACACCACCCGCAGCAGCCTGTTCGATGTCGGCGTGCTGATCGTCTTCGGTATCATCGGTTACGTCTGCAAGAAGATCGGCTTTCCGGTCGCGCCGATGGCCTTCACCCTCATTCTCGGCCCGTTGACCGAGAAGGCACTGCGGCAGTCGCTGTCGATGTCCGGCGGCGACCTGTCGGTGCTGGTGCGCGGTCCGCTCTCGACCGGCTTGATGATCGTCGCTGCGCTGGTGCTCGCGTTTCCGGTGTTCCGCTGGGTGTGGCGGCGGCTGACGGGGCGCAAAACGATCGCGATCCCGCTAGCCGACAACTAGCAGGCCATCCAGGGCGACTGCTCCTTCGCGGGTCCACAGCACCGGATTGACCTCAAAGATGAACCGCGTCCAAGGCGCGGTCACTGCCAGCTCCGAAAAGCGTGCGATGAACGCGGCGGCATGATCGCAACTCAGCGTTCCCTTGACATCGACCGCGTGGCGGCGGCTGCGCAACCGGTCGAGCATGTGAGCGGCGAGCGCCGCGCTGACGGGAGCGCGCTCGGTGACAACGTCGTCGATCAACTCGGTGAGCACGCCGCCGCTGCCGCAGCTGACCATCGTCCCGAACACCGGATCGCGAAAGGCCGTGACCAGGAGCTCGGCGCCGCTCTTGTGCATCTTCTGCACATAGCAGCCGTCCATCCGGACCGACAGTTCCAGGCCGCGCGCGGCAAGACGGCGAAAGGCGCTCCGGACCTCCTGTTCCGAGCGAACATCGACCGCGAGCAGACCGGCCTTGGCGCGGTGCGTGACTTCCGCGCTGATGCCCTTCAGCACGACCGGAAACCCTAACGACTCGGCGATCCGTACTGCCTGCGCCTCGTCCGTCGCCAGGAGGCCGGCAGCAACCGGCAAGCCGGCGGCCTTCAGGATGCGATGGCATTGATGCTCGGAAACGACGGCCTCGGTGTCCTCGACGGCAACGAAACCCGACCAGTCGAACGCGGTCAGTCCGACGTCCGTGGTACGCGCCGGCCGCACGGCGGCGGCGCCATGCGCCGCCAGTCGGGCGATGCCCGCGATGCCACGGGCGGCCTCGACGAACGAATAGATGCCGTGCCCGGCCAGCCGGGCCGGCACATCGCGCGGCGGCGACGGCCAGCAGACGCAGACCGGTTTCACAGCGCGCCGGGAAAGGCCGCAGATGATGTCGGAGATTTCGGCAGCCTTCGACGCGAGCGACCCCACGATGAAAAGGAGCGAGTGGATTTGCGGTTCCTCGGCGATGACGTCGAGCGCATGCGGAAGCTGCGCCAGGGCTTCGGCGCGAAACGCGGTGGTCGGGGTCAGATCGAGGGGGTTGGCCGCCGAGGCGACCGAGACCAGTAGCGGCCGCAGCCGATCGGCGCACTCGTCGCTCAGGGCCGGTGTGGACAGACCGTTGATAGCGCATTGGTCGGCCGCGAGAACGCCGTTGCCGCCACCGAACGTGATGACTCCCACACCGGGACCGGAACAAACCTTGCCCCTGTTGGCAACCAGCATCAGCATGACGTCCACCAGCTCTTCCACCGAGCAGACGCGGATGACTCCCATCTCCTTCAGAATGGCGTCGAACACGCGATCCGCGCCGACCAGCGCGCCCGTGTGCGCCTGTGCGGCGCGGGCCGTGGCCCCGGCGATGCCGGCCTTGATCAGCACCACCGGCTTGTCCTGCCTGCGTGCCGCTTCGAGTGCGCGCAACAGCTTGGGCCCGTCGGTGGTGCCTTCGAGATAGCCGCCGATGATGCCGGTGCCCGGATCCTGCGCGAACGCGTGGAGATAATCGGCGAAGCTCACCACCGCCTCGTTGCCGCTGCTCACCATGTAGCGAAAGCCGAAACCGGCCTGCTGTACCATCGAAAAACTCGTCGTCGCGATGCCGCCGCTCTGACAGACCGTCGAAATGACGCCGGGACGCAGCGTGTCCATCTCGTAGAGCGCGGTGGCGAAGGTCGCGGTGACCGGGGCCGTCGCGTTGATGATCCCCACACAGTTGGGACCGCAAAGCGTGAAGTCCCTTGCGCGGCACAGTGTCGTGAGCTCGCGCTGCAGGCGGGCACCATCGCCGCCCGCCTCGGCCAGCCCACCGGCGTAGGCGATCCCATAACGCACCCCCGCATCGGCGCACTCGGCAACGGCCTCCAGCAGGGCACTCGCGGGGATCGCCATGATCGCCAGCTCCGGGACCTCCGGCAACTCGGAAACCCGGGTGTAGCACGGCAGATCCGCCACAGCGGCGGCGGACCGATTGATCGGCCAAACCCGACCGGGAAACTTGAACTTCTGCAGTCGCCGGACCGTATCGCCTCCGACATTTCCGGGCTGTTCGGACGCGCCGATCACCGCAATGGATCGGGGCTCCAGAAGCGGGCCGAGATTGGGAAAGTCTTCGCCTGTGGGAGAAAGCATCGGCTGGTTCATCCTGAGCAATTAGTCGTGGCGGAGGCTCGACCGGCGCGGCAACCCGGGACGCCAGGCGTCTGGCTCCGATCCGGGTTCGATCGTTGTAGTGAATTGATCAGAATCCCAGGCCACGCAGAAAATCGATCGACGCATTCGGCAAGGGAACCCGCAGAAAGCGCTCGAACACGAAATGGACCCCGAAGCTCCCGGCCAGCGCGATGACGAGCTTGATCAACGGATGCCCACGATCGAAGGCAAAGAAGAGAAACAGCAGCAACGCCAGCATCGAGAGGTCGAAACCCAGTGGCACCAGCAGGGCGCCGAAGGCCACGAGCGCCAGCAGGACCGCGGCGATGCGGCGCAGTCCGCCGCGCTCGGATTCGAACCGCTCCGGATCCTCCGCTCTCCCCTTGAGGCAAAGCTGGACGACCCAGATCGCGCTCAGCACCGTGAGCGGCAGTCCGACCCAGAAGGCGGTGAATCCGGGGCCCGGCCCGTACTGGCCCTTCAGCTTCAGCGCGTAGCCACCGTAGGTCATGAACAACCCCGCGGCCACGAACAGAACGGCCATCACCAGCGATGCTCGGCGCATTGCGATCTCGACGTTCTCGATGCACTTCCTGAAATGCCGACAAGACTTCCGTCATGCCCGAAGATTGCATTCTAGTCCGGGATCCGCCGATGCGACCGGCAAGCGGAAGCCGAACAAACGGGCGGGATTCTCCCACAAGACCTTGCGCCGGTCGTCGGGGTCCGGAAGCCAGCGCGGCAGGCACGCAAGGCCGGGACCATAATCCACGCGCTCGTTAACTCGCACGAAAGGCCAATCCGAACCCCATACGCAGTTGTCCGGCGTGAAGGCCCCGATCACCGCCGCGATGAACGGATCGACGTCGCGATACGGCGGGCCTTCGCGCGAGCAGCGAAACGGTCCCGAAAGCTTGACCACGGCATTGCCCGACTCGCCAAGCGCGAGCAGCGCTACGAACCCCGGTTGGGCGACACCTTGCCTGACGTCCGGACGTCCGAAATGATCGACGACGATGCGAACGCCCGCTCGGCGCAGCAGCGGCGCCGCCGCCGCCAACTCGTCCTTCTCGCAATGAATCTGCAGGAACCAGTTCATCTCCTTGATTCGAGCGAGCAAGCGGTCCGCGCCGGGTTCGGTGAGCTCGCGCAGCCCGTAGGTGCTGAGATTCATCCGAATGCCGACCACACCCCGATCGGAGAGCGCCGCAAGGTCGCGCTCGGAGATCGCCGGGTTCACCAGGGCGACGCCCTTCAGGCGGCCGCGGGATGCCGCGATGGCGTCCAGCATGCAGCGGTTGTCGCGGCCGTAAGGCTGGGCCGCGACCAGAAGGCCGTGCGTCATGGCGTGCGCGTCCAGAACCGCCAGGAAAGACGCGACGGTGCCTCGCTGGCTGGGTTCGGGGACGTAAACCGGCTCGCTGGCAAACGGATAGGCCGCACCGCAGAAGGCGTGGGCGTGACAATCCGCGGCGGGGTCCATCGTCATGGACGACGCAACCGGCGCGACAGGCTACCCGCGCGGGACGACTTCGACCCTCGCGTCCCCCACCGTCAGCTTGACGCCGTTCTCGTCTTCGCACCATACGTCGAGCGAGTACACGACCGATCCGCGCGCCTGGGGTTCCGCCGACGTGACCGTCCCCCGCACGCTCACCGTTGCGCCAAGCAAGGTCGGCTTGATGAACTTGGTGCGCAGCTCGCCCCGCTCGATGTAATCGAGCCCGAATTGCTCGATCAGCATTTCCGAGCACCAGTTGGTCGAGATCATGCCGTCGGCAATGATCGCCGGCAGCCCCTCCGCGCGCGCGTAGTCGTCATCGGTGTGGATATTGACAGTCACGCGTGCGAGCTCGCCCTTTGCCGCCGACAGCATCGCGCTGTCGTACCACTGTATGCGCTCCGGCGTCATGACCCGGACCGGACCGGCGATTTCGGTGCCTACGGGAAGGCGACGCGCCGAATTCTCTGCGGTCATGATTGGCTCCCTCCTTCGGGTCGGTATTTCAGCAGCGTCTTGTCGGTGTAGGTGGTCACCAGGCGGCCGTCCGCCGTGCGCACCTCTAGGTAATAGTCGATGTACGTGCGCCCGCGCTTCACATACCTGTCGGTGATCCTGCCGCTGACGATGAGGCGCTCCCCCACGTAGGCCGGGCTGTGATGACGCGCGTGATATTCGTAGTGAATGCGCGCGTCGGGGCCGCCAGGTTCCGTGGAAATGCGCCCGCCCGCACTCACGCGCTGCTCCTTGAGGCAGTTCGCCTCGAGAATGCGCATCTTGTCGACGTGAATCATCGTCGGCAGGCGCAATTGCCGCCCTCCGGGCCCCTGCGCCGAATGGAACCACTCGTGGTTCGTCTCGTTGCCATGTGCGTATTCACTGCACATGAACGCCGTCAGCACATATTCGACCGGCTTGAAAACGTCTCCGGCGTCCAGATCACTGATGTATCCGCCCAGCATTGATTTTCCTCCCTGGCTTCAGATGTGGGCGCGCCGGCCGCGGCGCCGCCTCACCACACTGCACCGCGCGCGGCGCGATGCATTTCCGATGACCACCGCGGCGACGCGTGCCTCAGGCGGCATCGCGCCCCCACAGCTCAAGCAAATGCGCGGCGAACTGCGCGACGCCGGGCTCGATCGGCGGCAGCCGGCGCACCCGCGCCGTCCGCGCCACGGTCCAGCCGAAGCCTTCGAGCGCCCGCGCTTCGTCGAAGCCATCGGCAACCGCCTCCAGCGTGAGCTCGCCGCTCTCGAAAGTGAAGCGCGCGCGCGGCGTGATCAGGCACCTCGGGCCATGCCCTCGTGCCTGCATGGACGCGAGACCGTTTTCGCGCGAGCGCAGACCGGGGGACGTGACGTAATCGACGTGGCTGACGAAACGTCGTGGGTCGTGGGGCATCAGAATGATCACCTCGCGTGCAAGCAGGGCGATGTCGTGCGCGCCGCCCGAGCCCACGAGACGCACCTTGCGCTTCGACGTCGGGCCACCCAGCAACGTGCTGTTGAGATTGCCATGGCGATCCACCTGGGCCCCGGACAGCAGGCCGACATCGAACCGGCCCTGCTGCAGCATCGCGAACACCCCAAGGCACGAGGTTACCATGGCGGTGTTGGCAACCACCGACGGACTGCCCGTGGAAAGCGGCGGGACCGGCGGATCGGCATCGACCGCGCCCGACTCGTAGATCAGCACGGCGTCCGGCGCGTGCGTATGCTTGGCGGTCATCGCCGCGAGCGACGGCACGCCGATGCCGACAAAGCAGACCTCGCCGTCCCGGATCTCCCGCGCCGCCATGGCGACGAAGCGGACCGCTTCGCTGATCCCGTCCGTCATGGGCGGCTCATCGGTGCACGCCCGCCCTGCTCCGCCGCCAGCGCTTCGAGGCGCTTCGGATCGAGCGTGCGCACGAAACTCGCGAAATCGGGCACGGTGCGAATCTGCGCATCGATCCAGGCCGTGAGCGGCTCCGCGGCGCGCGACAGCACATCCCACTCCGCGTAGGCAGCGTCGTCACGGCCATAGAAGCCTTCCACATAGGACGGGTACGCGCCCCATCGTGCTTCGCTCACCGCGGCAACGCGAAATCCCGGCAGGACGGTGCGGTCGGGCGCGCCGCGGATCGTCGCGCCCGGCACGATACGCTCGACCGTGGCGATGATCGTCTCGCTGGCGAGCGCGCCATCGAGCGTGTCGCCGGAAAGCCCATGGAGCTGGACGTTGCCCTCGTTGTCGGCATATTGCGCATGCACGATGGCGACATCCGGTCGCAGCGCGGGCACCGCGACCATGCGCTCCTGCGTGAACGGGCAGACGACCGGCCGCACATCGATGCCGGCAGGAATGTCACCGCCCAGCAGCGTCGCCGTCGGCAGGAAGGGAACACCCAGCGCGCCGGCGTGAAGCCTCAGTACCATGGAAAAATTCGTCCAGTCCTCGATTTCGAGCGCGCCGGCCTCGACCGCGCGTCGGAAGGCATGCGCGAGGCCGATGCCAGGATTGCCCACGTAGCCGAAAATGGCCTTGCGCACGCAGCCCGCGGCGATCAGCAGATCGAACAGTATGTCCGCGCCGGACCGGCAAAGGGTAAGCCCGGTGCGCCGCTGGCGAATGATCTCGTGCGCAATGGCGAACGGGATGCATTGGCCAAAGCCGCCGACGAATACCGTGGCGCCATCGGGCACGTGCCGCGCGACGGCATCGGCGAGCTCGATGAGCTTGTTCCTCATCGCCCGATAGCAGCCAACGAGTGTTTCAACTTGCAGAGCCTCCTGACCGAAGTCCCAGTGGCAATTATGTACCATGCCGAAGGCACAGCGCACGCGCCCGGTCCGGTTATCGCCGATAATTGAACCTGTCCCGTTGCGCCTGGCGCCGTCGCGCCGCCTGCCAACGCGCGCATCCGTAGCTGACGGGTGCCGCTGCCGGCAAGGCGCAGGATTGCCAGGGGCTCCCGGCCGTGCCCGGGGCATCCGACCGGAATGATTTGGACGAGAGGAAACTCGCCATGAGGGAAGCCGTCATCGTATCCACCGCCCGCACGCCCATCGGACGCGCCTTCCGCGGCGCGCTCAACAACATCAAGTCGCCCACGCTGATGGGCCACGCGATCCGCCACGCCGTCCTGCGCGCCGGCGTCGACGGCGCCGAGATCGAGGACGTGATCATCGGTTCGGTGCTGACCGCCGGCACCGCGGGGATGAATCTTGCGCGCAACGCGGCGATCGCCGCGGGCATCCCGGTCACCGCCGGCGGGCAGACGATCGACCGCCAGTGCGCCTCCGGGCTGACCGCGATTGCCGCAGCGGCGAAGCAGATCGTCGTCGACGGCAACGAGGTCGTCGTCGCCGGCGGCCAGGACAACATTTCGGCCATCCAGAAGCGTTACCTGGAATGGGTCGGCGCGGAGAAGGATCCCAACGTCACGCGGCATGCGGAGCACGCGTACATGCCGATGCTCCTGACCGCGGAGAACGTCGTGCGCAAGTACGGGATCAGCCGCGCCGCCCAGGACGCCTACGCCCTTTCGTCGCAGCAGCGCACGGCCCGTGGCCAGGCCGACGGGCGCTTCGCTGCCGAGATCGTCCCGATCACCGCGTCGATGGGAGTGGTGGACAAGGCGACGAACGAGGTCTCCTACAAGGAAGTCACGCTCGCACAGGACGAGGGCAATCGCCCGGACACGACCGCCGCGAGCCTCGCGGCGCTGCAGCCCGTGCTCGACGGCGGAACGGTGACCGCCGGCAACGCGAGCCAGCTCTCCGACGGCGCGTCCGCCTGCGTGCTGATGGAGGCCAAGCTCGCGGCGCAGCGCGGTCTCGCGCCGCTCGGCCTCTACCGCGGCATGTCGGTCGTCGGCAACGCGCCCGAGGAAATGGGCATCGGCCCGGTCTACGCCGTGCCGAAGCTCCTCAAGCTGCACGGCCTCATCGTGGACGACATCGGGCTGTGGGAACTGAACGAGGCATTCGCCTGCCAGGCGCTGTATTGCCGCGACAAGCTCGGCATCGACCCGGACCGGTTCAACGTCAACGGCGGCGCGATCTCGATCGGCCATCCGTACGGCATGTCCGGCGCGCGCCTCGTCGGGCACGCGCTGATCGAGGGCAGGCGCCGCGGCGTCAAGTTCGTGGTGGTCACGATGTGCGTCGGCGGCGGCATGGGCGCCGCCGGATTGTTCGAGGTGCTTTGATGCGCGCCGCGGCGACACGAGAGGGAAAGGCATGCGCCCGCCGGGCCGCCCCAAGCGAATACCGGAGCGCGCAGCGCGAAGGTACTCCATGAGCGTGCGCAATCTGTTCGACCTCAACGGCAGGACCGCCGTCGTCACCGGCGGCTCGCGCGGCATCGGGCTGCAGATGGCGACGGCGCTGGGCGAGATGGGCGCGCGGGTGGCGCTCACGGCGCGCCGGCAGGACGAGCTCGACGAGGCCCGCGCCGGTCTCGAACGCGCCGGCGTCGAATGCCTGACGATTCCCGGCGACCTCGCGGATCGAGGCGCGATTCCGCGGATCGTCGACGCGGCGCTGGCGGCGTGGGGACAGATCGACATCCTGGTGAACAACGCCGGCTGCAACTGGGCGGCGCCCGCCGAGGACTACCCCGACGACGGCTGGCGCAAGGTGATGAGCCTCAACATCGACGCGCAGTTCTTCCTCTGCCGCGAAGTAGGCAAGCGCTCGATGCTGCCACGCCGAAGCGGCAAGATCATCAACATCGCGTCGATCGCCGGGCTCTACGGCAATCCACCCGGGTGGGGCATGCAGACGATGGCGTACAACACGAGCAAGGGCGCGCTCGTCAACATGACGCGCGCGCTCGCCGCCGAATGGGGCCGGCACAACATCAACGTCAACGCGATCTGCCCGGGCTTCTTTCCGTCGAAGATGACCAAGGTCACGCTCGATCGCATCGACGCGGACGTGCTCGCGCTGACGCCGCTGGGGCGGCTGGGCGGCGACGAGGATCTCAAGGGCGCCGTCGTCTTCCTTGCGTCCGAGGCCTCGCGTCACGTCACGGGCCAGGTGCTCGCGGTCGACGGCGGCTGCACGGCGGTCTGAACCCGGTGTGAACAAGCCTCCCCCGAACTCGACGGCGAACCCCGGCGCCACGCTGAGGGGGGCCGTGCACCCGTTCGACACGGCGGCCCTCGCCGCCTATCTGCGCGCGGAGGTCGCCGACTTCGCCGGCGATCTCGTCGTCGAGCAATTTCAGGGCGGCCAGTCGAATCCGACCTACCGCGTCACTGCCGGTGACCGGCGTTACGTCGTGCGACGGAAACCGCCAGGCCCGCTGCTCCCATCCGCGCACGCAGTGGAGCGCGAGTTCCGCGTCATGTCCGCGCTGGCCGGCACCGACGTTCCGGTGGCGAAGACCTACGCGCTGTGCGAGGACGCCGCGGTGATCGGCACCGCTTTCTACGTGATGGAATACGTCGAGGGCCGCATCCTCTGGGACCCTGCGCTTCCCGGCATGACGTCGCCGCAGCGCGCGGCGCACTACGACGAATTGAATCGGGTCATCGCCGCGCTGCACCGGATCGACTGCGCGGCCGTGGGCCTCGCCGACTACGGCCGGCCCGGCAATTACATCGAGCGGCAGGTGGCGCGCTGGTCGAAGCAGTACCAGGCGGCCGCCGCCCCACGGATCCCCGCGATGGACCGGCTCATCGAATGGCTGCCGCGGCACGTGCCGCCCGGTGACGAGACGCGCCTCGTGCACGGCGACTACCGGATCGACAACGTGATCTTCCATCCGACGGAGCCGCGCGTGCTCGCGGTGCTCGACTGGGAGTTGTCCACGCTTGGCCATCCGCTGTCGGACTTCGCGTATCAGGTGATGGCGTGGCGCCTCGCGCCGGAGGAATTCCGGGGGCTCAAGGGCTGCGACTTTGCGGCGCTGGGCATCCCGACCGAGGAAGAGTACGTCGCCGCCTATTGCCGCCGGACCGGTCGCGCGGCGATCGCGCACTGGGATGTCTACCTCATCTTCAACATGTTCCGGATCGCGGCGATCCTCCATGGCGTCCTTGCCCGCGCGCTGCAGGGCAATGCGGCGAGCGCGAACGCCATCGAGACCGGCGGTCGGGCCCGCCAGGTCGCCGATGTGGCGTGGCGGATGGCGCAAGCACAGGGTGCGACGGCGCTCGGTTGACCCGGCCGTTGGTCACCGGGAGACCCGGGAGCGCCGGGGCGGACGCTGCTCTTCCCTTCCTCTGAGCAAAATCAAGGATCTCCCTTGCGCCCCGGCGCAGAATGTGTCCATTGACCCAGAGAAGGAGCCGCGATGACTTACCGGTCCATTTTCGTGCACGTCGACGATTCCGAGCCCTGCGCACGCCGCCTCGACGTGGCAACCCGTGTCGCGCGGGCCTATCCGGCGCGCCTGCTCGGCGCGTATCTCGTGCCCTCGGCGAACGTGATGCCCTTCGCGTCGGTGATGCTGCCGGAGGAGGTCGTGCAGCGGAGGCTGCAGGAGAACAGCGACCTCCAGCACGACGCCGAGGCGCGCTTCCGCGCCGCCGCGGCACAGGCGGGAGTAACGTCGATCGATTGGCACGCGCCGGCCGGCAATCCGCTGGAGGCAGCGATCCTGCACGCGCGCTACGCCGACCTCGCGGTCGTCGGACAGCCGTCGCGCGACGAGCCGAACGTCGCCTTCGCCACCGAACTCGCCAACGCGGTCATCATGGGGAGCGGACGGCCGGTGCTGTTCGTCCCGTACACGGGCCAGTTCAAGACGGTCGGCGAACGGATCATGATCGCGTGGAAGGACTCGCGCGAGTCGGCGCGCGCCGTTGCCGACGCGCTGCCGCTCCTCAAGGACGCGAAGAAGGTATTCGCCGTGGCCATCACTCCGGACGCCGAGGACAGCCTGCAGGATCTCCTCGCGGACAAGCACGTGGCGAGTTTCCTGCGGCGCCACGAGGTCGACGCCATCGTGCGGCGCATCGCCGCGCCCGACATCGCCGCGGGCGAATTGCTGCTGTCGCAGGCCGCCGATTTCGGCGCGGACCTGATCGTGATGGGAGCGTACAGCCGGCCGCGGATCACCGAGCTCGTCTGGGGCGGCGTGACGCGCGTGATGCTGTCGTCGATGACGGTCCCCGTGCTGATGTCGCACTGAACGGATGGCGCCGCTCCCGAACGGGCGCCGGTCCGGGCCCTCCCTGGCAGTGCCGTGGTTGGACGAAAGCGCGAGGCCCTCGAGCATGCTGACGCCGCAGAACTACTATCGCCTGCCCTGGTCGCTGACCGACAACGGGATTTCCTGGCTCGAAGTCACCACGAGTTGCAACCTGGCGTGCACCGGTTGCTACCGCCCGCGGACCGAGGGGCACAAGACGCTCGGGGAAATCGCCGACGACCTGGCGGTCTTCAAGCGGGAACGCCGCAGCGATTGCATGAGCATCGCCGGCGGAGACCCGCTCGTGCATCCGCAGATCGTGGACATCGTGCGCATGGTGAAACAGGGGGGATGGAAGCCGATCATCAACACCAACGGGCTGGCTCTCGGTCCGAAGCTGCTGCGCGAACTGAAGAGAGCCGGCGCCTTCGGCTTCACGTTCCACATCGACACCTCGCAGGTCCGGCGCGACTCGAAGGGCACCGTGGAGAGCGAGCACGATGCGTTGCGCCTCAAGTTCGCGCAGATGCTGGCCGCGGAGGGAGGACTGACCTGCTCGTTCAACCTGACGGTGTCGAGCGCCACGCTCGACCAGGTGCCCGGGGTCGTGCAATGGGCGCAGCGCCATCCCGACATCGTGAATACGGTCGTGTTCATCCTCTACCGCGAACCCAGCCTGATGGGAGATTTCGATTTCTACGCCAACGGGAAGCAGGTGAACCTCCAGCAGACCTACGAGGAGTCCGCGGCGTGGGCGGGAACGAGACTGCTGAAGGCGGCGGATGTCGTCGCGAAGATCCGGGAGGCCGACCCGGCCTACGAGCCGAGCGCGTATCTCAACGGCACGATCGACGCGAACAGCGTGAAGTGGCTCATCGGGTCGCGCATTGCCAGCCGCGCGCAGGCGTTCGGGTACGTGACGCCACGGTTCATGGAGCTGGTCCAGACCGGGAGCCACCTGCTGCGCAGGAAATGGCTGAGCTATTCGAGTCCGCAGGACGCTCGGCTCGGGACGCGCGGCGATGCTCGCTTCGTCGCTGCTCGATGCCGGCATGTGGAAAGTCGCGACGAGCTATCTGAAGTCGGTGCTCAGGAAGCCCATCGCCGCGTTCGCGAAGGCATACGTGCAGACCTTCACGATCATTCAACCCGTCGATGCGATGGCACAGGGCGGCTTCAACATGTGCGACGGTTGCCCGGACATGACCGTCTACCGGGGCCGGATGTACTGGAGCTGCCGGCTGGAAGAGGTGAAGCAATACGGCTGCTTCGTGGACGCCGTGCCCAGGAGGCAGCTCGCGCCCGTGGCGTAGCCATTGCCAGGATCCAAGGCGAGGCGCGCGCCCGGTCCCGCGTTGCTATACTGCGCGTCGAGCATGGATTCCAACACGCCACAACCCACCGAAATCAAGCTGCACCAGAAATCCCGGGTGCTGGAGATTTCGTTCGCCGACGGCAAGACCTTCAAGCTGCCGTGCGAGTTTCTGCGCGTCTATTCCCCGTCCGCCGAAGTGCGCGGCCACGGACCGGGGCAGGAAGTGCTGCAGACGGGGAAGAAGGATGTGGACATCACGCACCTCGAGCCGGTGGGCCGGTACGCCATCCAGCCCACGTTCTCGGACGGCCACGACACCGGGATCTACTCGTGGGATCTGCTGTACGACTACGGCCTCAACCAGGACGAAATGTGGAAGCACTATCTCGGGCGTCTCGAAGCCGCCGGGGAAAGCCGCGAACCCGGTCCGGCGCCGTTTCCGCAGCGGCCGAAGTCGAAATAGCCGCATCGGCCGTCGAGGTCGTTCTCCTCAATCCGTACGAGCCGACGGGGCAGCAGCTCCAGTCGTTCTGACGGGCCGATCGATGAAGCGCGTCCTGCTGCTCCAGCCCGTCACCGGCTATCGCAACGACGATTTCCTGGCCGCGGCGAAAAAACTCGGCGTGCAAGTCGTGGCAGCAGCCGACTACTGCCACCGGCTCGCGCCCCTCTGGGGCATGCGTCCGCTCATGTCGCTTCATTTCGACCAGCCCGCGCACGCGGCGGAGGTCGTTCTGCGCGAAATCGACGGCAGGCCGGACGCGGTCCTGGCCGTCGACGATTCGGGGGTCGAGCTGGCGGCGCTTCTCGCGCAACGCCTCGGCCTGCCGGGCAATCCCGTGCCGGCGGTGCGCGGGGTGCGTGACAAGCTGACCTTTCGCCGCCTGCTGCGGGAGCACGGGTTTCCGTGTCCGCAATTCCATCATCTGCCCTCGGACGAGGATCCGCGGCGATGGCCGGTGGCACTGACGTTCCCCGTGGTAGTGAAGGCCCGGCGGCTGTCGGGAAGCCGGGGCGTCATACGCGCCGACGATGTCGCCGCGCTGATCGAGGCCGTGCAGTGGGTGCGCGCCATCCAGTCGAAGTCCGATCGCGACCATCGCGAGCTTGGCCTCGTCATCGAGGACTACATTCCCGGATCCGAGCACGCGCTCGAGGGCATGCTGGATCGTGGGCAACTCACGACGCTCGCGCTCTTCGACAAGCCCGATCCGCTGGAGGGGCCCCATTTCGAGGAAACCCTCTACGTCACGCCATCGCGATTGCCCCGCGCCACGCAGGATCGGATCCGGCAGGAGGTGGCGGGCGCATGCGCCGCCGCGGGGCTGACGACGGGGCCGATCCATGCCGAGGTTCGCGTCAACGATCGGGGCATCTGGATGCTCGAAGTCGCGGCGCGCTCCATCGGCGGCCTGTGCGGGCGGGTGCTGCAACACTCCCTGGGGATGAGCCTCGAGGAGCTGATCCTGCGCCACGCCGTGGGGCTGCCACTCCCCGGTGCCGGCGCGGACGGCGCGGCGGGCGTCATGATGATTCCCGTGCCGCGGCGCGGCATCTACGACGGGGTCGAAGGCCTGACCGACGCGCGGGCCGTCCCGTTCGTCACCGGCGCAATCGTCACGGCGGTACCCGGGCAGGGCATCGCGCCACCGCCCGACGGAGGCGGGCTATCTGGGATTCATCTTTGCGCGTGCGGCGAGCCCGGCGGAGGCCGAAGCGGCGCTGCGCAGCGCCCATGGCAAGCTGCGCTTCGCCATTCGCGCGGGGTTGCCGGTGCGCGCGGGTTAGCTAGCCCTGCCGCCAGGGCAGCCCGTGATAGCGCCACCCGCCCTTGCGGCCGCGCTGAGCCCGCTCGTCGGGGTCGCCTTCGAAGCCTTCGAGAATGTTGTAGGCCTCCAAGCCGAGTTCCGTCGCGCGTTTCGCCGCGGCGATCGAGCGCACGCCGCTGCGGCAAAGCAGGACGGCTTTCTTGCCCTTGGGCACCGCAGCGCGCAAGCCTGCGTCGAAGGCGGCGTTCGCCGCCATGCCGGGCCACTGCTTCCAGGCGAGCGGCACGGCGTCCGGAATGAAGCCCACCCATTCGCGCTCGGCGTCCGTGCGCACGTCGATCAGCACGGCCTCGCCAGACCGCCACCACCTGTAGGCGAGCTGCGGCGACACGTCGCCGGCGTAGCCCGTGGCAGGGCGCGCCTCGAGCAGCGCGCCGCCCCCCGCATCGTGCCGGATGCCCGACGACAGGTTGGCCGGAACCGCCTCGTCGATGCGCGCCGGGCGCGGCAGATGGAGCGCGTCCATGATCGCGATGAATTCGGCCAGCGACTTGCCGGCAATTCGCGCATTGCCCGCCTTCTCGGCCCCGATCGTCGTGTGCGTCCGGCCCTGGTAGTCATGCCCGGGCCAGACGGTCGTGGCGTCGGGCAGCGCGAACAGCACCTGCGTGATGCTGCGGTACAGCGCCTCGGCGCTGCCGGACTGGAAGTCCGTGCGGCCGCAGCCGTTGATCAGCAGCGTATCGCCGGTGAACACGTGGTCGCGCCACAGGTAGCACATGCTCCCGGCCGTGTGGCCCGGCGTGAGCAGCGCCTTGATCGCCTCCCCGCCGAAGGCGAGCGTGTCGCCGTCCTTGAGCTGCACGGCGGCCGTCGAAATGCCGGAGCCTTCGGGCGCGGCCGTCATGGCGCCGGCATACTCCGCCAACTGGCCCGCGCTCGTGATGTGATCGGCGTGGGCGTGCGTTTCGACCGTCCAGACGAGCTTGAGCCCGTAGGTCCGCAATTCCGCCAAGTCGCGCTCGATCTGCTCGTCGACGGGGTCGATGATCAGCGCCTCGCGCGACGCCTCGTCGAACAGCAGGTAGGTGTACGTGCCGGAGGCAGGATCGAACAGCTGGATCGGTTTCATGGCTTGACCGCTTTCACGTCATGTTCCGGGCGACGGCAGTGCCGTGCCGCACTCAATACCGTTGCCGCGCGTCGCCGCTGCGCCTCACTCGTCGATGAGCGCCTTGTAGCGCAGCCGGGCTTCGTGCTCCGCGCGCACGGCGGCGATCTCCTGCATCACCGCGGCGACGTCGGCCGGACGCGTGCTCGCCGCAAAGCGGCCGGTGAGAACCACATCCGGCCGGAGTTCCGCGCTCTCGTAGAGCGACCAGATCTCGTCGCCGTAACGCGTGGCGGCGAGCGCCGGAGCGAACCGGCTGAAGTAGGTCGTGATATTGAAGACGTCGCGCTTCAGCATGGCGGCGGCATTGTTGTTCGCCGCGGCATCGACAGCCTGCGGCAGGTCGATGATCACCGGGCCTTCGCCGGTAACCAGCACATTGTATTCGGACAGGTCGCCGTGGATGACGCCGGCGCAGAGCATGCGCACGATCTCGCGGAGCATCGTGGCGTGGTACTCGATCGCCAGCGCCTCCGGCAGCACCACGTCGTTGAGTCGCGGCGCGGCGTTGCCCTGCGCATCGGTCAGGAGCTCCATCAGCACCACGCCGTGCGCATACGCATACGGACGCGGGACGCGCACGCCGGCGGCGGCGAGGCGGTACAGCGCGTCGACCTCGACGTTCTGCCACGCATCCTCCTGCGCCTTGCGTCCGAACCGCGTGCCCTTGGCCATCGCCCGCGCCTGGCGCGTGTTCCTGGTCTTGCGGCCCTCCTGGTACAGCGCGGCCTGGCGAAAGCTGCGCTTGTTCGCCTCCTTGTAGACCTTGGCGCAACGGATCTCGCCGCCGCAGCGGACGACGTAGACCGTGGCCTCCTTGCCGCTCATCAGCTGCCGGATCACCTCGTCGATGAGTCCTTCGTGAACGAGCGGCTGGAGCCTCTTCGGCGTCTTCAAGACCGGTCTTTCGCGACTGCGCCTGCCGGACCGCCGGCGCGCAGCACGAACGCGAAACGGCGATGCGCGATGGCCAGGTCGCTCACTTGCCGGGCTTGAGGAAGGGCGCCGTGTCGCTCGCGTGCTTCTTCTGCTGCTTGAGCGTCTTCTTTTCCTTCGGCGTGTGCTGCGGCTTCTTCTTGCCTTGCTTCGGGGGCTGATGGGACATGGCTTTCTCCATTGGAGCGCCGGGAGGGCGGCGCACCGTCACTATAGGCCAAAGCGCTCCGGCCCTACTTCTTGCCCAGGCCCAGAGCCTGCGCCCCGGCAGTGTAAATGCGGATCTTGTCCGTCATGAACGCCTCCATCTGGTCGGCGCCGATGCTGATCAGCTCGAAGCCGCTCTTGTCGGCGAGCACCTTCATCTCGGGATCGCTGTTGAGGGCGGCCCACAGTTCCGACAGGCGCTTCCTCGCCTCCGGCGACGTGCTCTTCGGCACGCCGATGCCGCGATAGGCGCCGTCCACCCAGTCCACGCCCAGCTCGCGGAAGGTGGGCACGTCGGGCAGCAGCGGGTGGCGCTTGTCCATGGCCACGGCGAGCGCCCGCACCCGGCCCTTGTTGTTGATCGCGAACGCCGTGTAGGACATGGCGCCGGTCACCTGGCTGCCCAGCACCGCCGTCGTCATGTCGCCCGTGCCCTTGTACGGGACATAGATGGTCTTGATGCCGAACGCGGAATCCAGCCGCTCGTGCGCCGCATGGTTGGCCGAGTTCAAGCCCGATCCACCCAGGCTGAGCTTCTCCGGTTCGGCTTTGGCCGCCTTGATGAAATCGGCAAAGGACTTGATCGGGCTCTGGTCGGGCACGACCAGGGCGTCGGGGGTGTAGTGGAACCAGAACACCGGCGTGACGTCCTGCGTCTTGTACTGCACCTCGCCCTCGATCGGCTGGAAGACGATGTGCGGCAGGTTGATGCCGACGACATTGAGCCCGTCGCCCGGCAGGGTGTTCATCTGCCCCCACATCAGTCCGCCACCGGCGCCCGGCTTGTACTGGACTACGGTGTCGATGTTGGGGCACTTCTTCTTCAGCACGACCTGCTGGTGGCGTGCCGCGAGGTCCGATTCGCCGCCCGGCGGAAACGCCTGCCAGTAGAGCACGTTCTTGTCCGGGCAGGCCTGGGCCGCGGCCAGGGGCGACAGCAACGCAAGGAACATAGCCGGGAGCAGTCGTTTCATCGTCGTCTTCCTCTTGTCGCGGTCAAGGTTCAATGCTGTCTGTCACGCCGTCTGCGGCACGGCAGCGCGCGGAGCGCCCATCGACGCGCAGACCGCCGCGGTCACCTGCGCCGTGGTGGCCGTCCCGCCCAGGTCGCGCGTGCGCAGCGCGGGGTTCGCGGTCACGGTCTCGATGGCCGCCATCAGCTCCGCCGCTGCGGCCGTTTCGCCCAGGTGCTCGAGCAGCATCACGCAGCTCCAGAAGGTGCCCACCGGATTGGCGATGCCCTGGCCCATGATGTCGAACGCCGAGCCGTGGATCGGCTCGAACATGCTGGGGTAGCGTCGTTCCGGATCGATGTTGCCGGTGGGTGCGATGCCCAGGCTGCCCGCCAGCGCCGCAGCCAGGTCACTCAGGATGTCGGCGTGCAGGTTGGTGGCCACGATCGTGTCGAGCGAAGCGGGACGGTTGACCATGCGCGCAGTGGCCGCGTCGACCAGTTCCTTGTCCCAGGCGACGTCCGGGAACTCCAGGGCGACCTGCGCGGCGATCTCGTCCCACATCACCATTGCGTGGCGCTGCGCGTTGGACTTGGTGACGACGGTGAGCCGCCGGCGCGGGCGCGACCGGGCGAGCCCAAAGGCAAAGCGCATGATGCGCTCGACACCGGTGCGCGTCATGATCGACACGTCCGTGGCGACCTCCGTCGGATGGCCCTGGTGCACGCGTCCGCCCACGCCCGCGTATTCGCCCTCGGTATTCTCGCGCACGATCACCCAGTCGAGGTCCGACGGGCCGCAACGCTTGAGGGGCGCGTCGATGCCGGGCAGGATGCGGGTGGGCCGGACGTTGGCGTATTGGTCGAAGCCCTGGCAGATCTTCAGCCGGAGGCCCCACAGCGTGACGTGGTCCGGAATGCGCGGATCGCCCGCCGATCCGAACAGGATGGCGTCCATCCCGCGCAACCGGTCGAGCCCGTCGTCCGGCATCATCACGCCGTGCCGGCGATACCAATCGCCGCCCCAGCCGAATGCGGTGAACTCGAAGCCGAATCCGCCTCGCCGTTGCGCCAGCGCCTCGAGGACCTGCTGCCCGGCCGGCACCACTTCCTTGCCGATGCCGTCGCCCGGGATCGTGGCGATCCGGTACGTCTTCACTTGGCCACCCTCTGCTCTCCCGGCGATGCCGACGCCCAAGCATCGGCCATCGCGCCATCACGCGTGCGCGACAGGGAACGTCACTGCTTGGGCAAGGTGCCCTTGGCGCGCTCCGATTGCTTCTTGAAAAGCTCCATCACGTCGCTCAGGTGCTTCGGATCCTGCGAGGTGCTGACGGACTTCTTGGGGTCGGCGACGGAGGTCACCGCCAGGTTGCTCACCCCGTTGCCCTCGCACCCCACGATGGCACCGGTTCCGTTCTTGACCGGCGCTTCGGCCGACTCGAGGTAGATCGCGCACTTGGTGACCTTTCCCTTCGTCGACCACGTATAGGCGACATCGTCATCCTGCTTGTACGCGGGTTCGAGCGCCTTCATCATCGCGAAGAACTGCTGGAGCGCGAACGCGTTGTATTCGGGATATCCGGGCCAGATGCGCGTGGCGAGCAGCACCTCGTTCTTGCCCGCATCCCGCAGGAAGACATTGACGCTGATCGAGTTGTCCTTCGCGGACGGAGCTTTTGCCGGCGGCGCGACCTTCTTTGCCTGAGCGGAGACCTCCGCGGCCCCAAAGACGAGCGGCAGCAGCATTACCAGCGATAGCGAGCGCAACATCGAATCCTCCGAGTGAAATGGGTCGTCCACGGTGCGCACGCCGTATGTGCCTGCCAGCCGGCGGCGTCAGGCCGCATTCTCTATCGTTTCCCGCTGCCGTGGCAATGCGCGGCAATCGCCTCGACCAGGATCGGCACGAGACCCGGCGCGAGATCGTGGCCCATGCCCTCGATCACCATCAGCTCCGCGCCCGCGATGTGGCGCGCGGTGTCCCGGCCCGCCTCGACCGGCACCAGCGGATCCTCCGCGCCGTGGATGACGAGGGTGGGCGCGGTGATCTTCGGCAGCAGCTTGCGGCGGTCGCCCGAGGCGATGATCGCCACCAGCTGCCGCGTCACGCCCGCCGGATGGTGGCCGCGGCGCACGCTGTGCGCGACATGTTCGCGCAGGGCCGCGCGGTCCGTGGGAAAGCGCCGGGCTGCCGATGACCCCGAAGAAGCGCACGAGATGATCGACGACGCTCTCGGGATCGGCCGGGTCCCGCGGCTTGCTGAGCAACGCCCGCTTCGCGTCGGGCCGCGGCTGGGACACCTTGCGGCTGCCGCTCGACGACATGATGGACGTCAGGCTCAGCACGCGTTCCGGGTAGCGTGGCCGCGACGACCTGCGCGATCATGCCGCCCATCGACAGGCCCACGACGTGAGCGCGCGGAATGTCGAGTGCGTGGAGCAGGCCGACGGCGTCGGCAGCCATCTCGTCGAGCGTATAGGGCGAACGCACCGGCAAGCGCAGCCAGGACGCGGCCAGCGCGGCGACGAGATTCGGCTGCCGGCGCACGCGGATCTTCGAGGACAGGCCGCTGTCGCGGTTGTCGAACCGGATGATCCGGAAGCCTCGTTCGATCAGCCCCTGGCAGAACGCGTCCGGCCACGCCACCAGCTGCATGCCGAGACCCACGATGAGCAGGATCGGCGGCGCCAGCGGATCCCCCAGCGCTTCGTACTCGATCGTGATGCCGTTCGCCGCGACGGCCGTCATGCGTTCGATCTCCAGTCGCGGTCCAGCACGTCAGAGCCAGCCGCGCC
This sequence comes from uncultured beta proteobacterium, assembly GCA_963751405.1. Classification (GTDB taxonomy): domain Bacteria; phylum Pseudomonadota; class Gammaproteobacteria; order Burkholderiales; family Casimicrobiaceae; genus CAIWHR01. The sequence goes on from CAVVUJ010000014.1 coordinate 125,517, forward strand.
GGTGCGGGTCACGATAGACCCACGCGCGCATCCCGCCGCTCCGGTCGAACGGCCGCCACTTGCCGGCGGGTTGGGCGAGGCGGTCCGCGATCGCGTACAGGACGGCAGGATTCACTCCCATCCCCAGATGGCTCGCCTCGACCTCGATGTTCTCGGCGCGCGGCCCCTCCTTCTCGACGCAGCACGGCCACGCGACCACGCCGTCGGTGCGGCTGTAGATGGATGTGGTCGGCACTGGCGGCGGAACGCGCAGCGGCTCGTGGATCTCCGGCGCGCCGATCTTGTGGCCGGCGACGAGCTCGTAGAGGCGCCAGGCGTTGGTCGCCTTGGGATGGCCGGTGAACGGCGTGCCGAGCGTGATGACGAGGCGCACGTCCTTCGGCGCGAGCTTGGCGAGCTCGCGCGCGTAGAGGCCGCCCAAGCTCCAGCCGATGAGACTCACTTTCTTCCGGTGCTTGCGGCGCAGCTCCTTCAGCCGCGCGAGGCAGCCCTTCGAGGATGCCTTCGCGCGGCCCGAGATTGCGGCCGTGCTCCCACGGGTAAGCCGCATAGCCCGCGGTCTCCAGAAACCGCCGCAAGGGTTTCGTGGAAAGGTCCGATGCGACGAGCCCGGGGAACACCAGGACCGGATGACCGTCGCCTTTGGGCGCGCGGCTCAGCAGCGGCTGCGCGGCCAGCGTCGCGCCGTACTCCCACGCCGCGCGGCATTCCAGCGCGAGGCGCAGCAGCCCCGGCGCCGCAGCGTACCGAATTCGTACCAGTGATCCGGGTTGTACATGTCGGGTCGGCTCTCCGTGTTGCCGGAATTCTAGGCTCGGCGCCGCATCTTGCCATGGCCGCCCGGCTCGGGCGACGCTTTGCCGCGTTGCGGCGCCGTCCGCTCGCCCTGCTCCACCGTGGCGCCCAGCAATTCGGCGTGCGCCTCTTCGATTGCCCGTGCCAGCGGGTGCACGTCGGGAACCGCGCACCGCGCGGCCACCAGCCCGAAATCGAGTGCCCCGCAATAGCTCACGACCGTGATGTTGAGCCCCACTCCGTGCTCGACGATCGACAGCGGCCAGTACGTGCGCATCCGCGCCCCGGCGGCGTAGAGCGGCGCAGCCGGCCCCGGGATGTTCGAGATGACCACGTTCATGACCGGCGGCAGCCGGTCGGCGAGCTTCGCGCGTTCGTAGAGCGCCGCCAGCCCGCCCAGGAGCCACGGCGCGCCCAGCGATGGCGTGTCGGTGGGAATGAGCGACTTCGCGCGGCCCGCGACCGACTTGATCGCGCCCGCCGCATCGCGGATCGCCCGCAGCCGCTGCACAGGGTCGGCAATGTCGGTCGCCAGATTGACGAGCGTCATCGTCACCTGCGTCGAGTAATCCGTGTTCCCGGCCTCGCGCAGCGAGAACGGCATTCCGGCGACGAGCGGCTTTCGCGGGATGCCGCCGCGACGGGAGAGATAGCGCCGGAGCGCGCCGCTGCAGAGCGCGAGCACGACGTCGTTGAGCTTGGCATCGTGCGCACGCGCGACGTGCTTCACTTCGTCGAGCGGCAGGGACACCGCCGCGAAACTGCGCTCGCCGGTGATCGACACGTTGAGCGGCGTCCGGGGCCCGAACGCGCGGCTGCGGCGCACCGGTTCCGCCGCGGGATCGCCCGGGCGCCGGCCTGACGCTGCCAGCACGCCGATCAGATCGGGCAGCCGGCGCAGCAGCTTCGAGTACTGGTCAACGTCGTGCCGCAGTGCGGCGCGCGCAAGTTCGAGGATACCCGGGGGCTCGGCTTGCGTGCGCCTGCCCCGCGGCGGCCTCGGCACATCGCGCGGCTCAGGTGCGGGATCGAGCAGCGCACCGGCGAGCGCCATCCCCGCCGCGCCGTCGAGCACCGCGTGATGAACCCGGATGTAGAGGCCAACCTGACCGGACTCCAGACCCTCGATGACGTGCGCCTCCCACAACGGGCGGCGACGATCCATCAGCGTCGCGTGGATGCGCGCCGCGCCGGCTTCGAGCTGCGCCTGCGTCCCGGGGCGCGGCAGGCGCACGCGCCGGACGTGATAGTCGAGGTCGACATCGGCCTCCTCGACCCAGAAGGGGTTGCCGATCCCGAGCGGCAACGTGTGCAGCCGGCGGCGGAAGAGCGGCACGAGGTGCAGTCGCCGCGCGACGTGCTGCCTGAGGTTGGCGTGGAAGTCGCCTCGGTAGCCCTCCGGCAGATCGAACAGATGCAGCGAGGCGACGTGCATCGGCGTCTCGGGCGTTTCGAGATGCAGAAAGAGCGAATCCAGCCCGGAGAGCGGTTGCAAGCGTTTCCCTCGGCGCATGGCTTGCGCCACGGCGTTCCTCATTTGGCCAACGATGCGCGGCCCGTTTTCGTGCCCCGCAAGCTGCTGCGATGCACCTGTGGCATGTTAACCGAACCCGCAGGTCGCGCGACGGATGCAGGACGGACCCTCCCGTTTTCTGCGCGGCAATGTTCGGCTCGCAGCCGCGCTGCGATGATCCGATGGAGCGTCAGCAGCCGCTCCGTCGCTGCCCGTGAGCGTCCGGTTTGATCCACGTCAGCAAGAGCGAAAACAGTGGCGGTGGAGGAACGAATCGCTGAACGCAGGCATGCCCCGCGAGTAAAATCAAAAAAAGGGAGATGTTGCCTTTGGATGGGCTCCCGGACGGAGATGAAAATGAGAATCTGTGTAGTGGGAGCAGGATCGATCGGCGGGCACGTGGCGGTGCTCTTCGCCGAGGCCGGGCACGAGGTCACGGTGATCGCGCGCGGCGCGCACCTGGCCGCGATCCGGAAGAACGGGCTGCGGCTCATTCTCAAGGACGGCAGTGAGCATCTCGCTCTGCACCTGCACGCGACGGACGACCTCCGCGCGGCCGGCCTGCAGGACCTGGTCATCCTGGCCGTCAAGGCCAACCAGGTCGAGCCGATCATCGACGACGTGACCACGCTGTTGCACGAGGACACGGCGCTCATCCCCATGCAGAACGGGATTCCGTGGTGGTACTTCCAGCGTCACGGCGGGCCCTACGAGGGACAATGCGTGCGCGCCGTCGATCCGGACGCCCGCATCATGAGCGCGATCGATCCCCGGCGGATCATCGGCTGCGTGGTGTATCCCGCCGCCAGCATCGCGTCGCCCGGCGTGGTGAAACACACTGAAGGCGACCGTTATCCGCTGGGCGAGCTCGACGGCACGACGACGGAGCGCATCACGCGCATCGCGCAGGCGTTCACGGCGGCCGGGCTGAAGTCGCCGATCCTGGACAACATCCGGGCCGAAATCTGGCTGAAGCTCTGGGGCAATCTGTCGTTCAATCCGATCAGCGCGCTCACGCACTCGACGCTCGTCGACCTTTGCCAGTATCCGCTCACGCGCACGCTGGCGCAGTCGATGATGACCGAGGCGCAGTCGATCGCGCACAAGCTCGGCATCGAGTTCCGGGTGACGATCGAGAAGCGCATTGCCGGCGCGGAGAAGATCGGCAAGCACAAGACGTCGATGCTGCAGGACATCGAGGCAGGCCGCGAGCCCGAGATCGACGGGCTGCTGGGTTCGGTGATCGAGCTCGGCCGGCTGACGGACACCTCGACGCCGCACCTCGACGCCGTCTACGCGCTCGTCAAGCTGCTGGCCCGGACGACGGCCGCGGAAAGACTGTGCGTGCGGGCGGTGACCAAGGAGTTCCTGGACCGCGCGGTGAGCGCGGTGCCCGCGGACGACGAACCCACCGCGGTGCGTTGAAGCCGGACGGCGTCACTCCGGCTTCATGTGCGCCTGCTCGATCACCGGCTTCCAGCGCGCGATCTCGCGCGCGATC
>CAVVUJ010000015.1:0-150804 GCA_963751405.1 uncultured beta proteobacterium
GGCATTCCTTGCTATTCTTATATCCGACTCGAAAACAGACGCCAAGCGAGCGGCGGTCCGAGGCAGCCCGTGGCTGCACTCGGAATGCAATGTGGTTCATCACCGGACAGGAGAATCGAAGATGAGTGAAGAAAAGAGTTTGCTGACCAAGATCGGCGACGCCGTCGAAGCAGCCAAGGACAAGGCCCAGGAAATGGGTGCCTCGATTGTGAAGAAGGCCGAAGGTGCCGCTGCGGGCGCCAGGCGTGAAGCGGGCAAGGCGAGACGCTCGTGCAGACCAGGACGCGGGCCGCCACGGCAAGCGTGAAGCGCAAGGCGAAGGCCGCCGAAGCGGATGCCAGGAAGACACTCGGCAAGGCGAAGCGCACCGTGAAGAGCAAGGCCAGGGCCGTCGAAGCCGATGCGAAGAAGGTATTGGGCAAGGCGAAGCGCACGGTCAAGCGCAAGGTGAAGGCCGCCGCAACAGGCGCGAAGAAGGCGGCCGGCAAGGTCGAGCGCGCCATGAGCGCGAAGAAACCCGCGGCGAAGCGCAAGACCGGCGCGGCGAAGAAGACCGTGGGACGCAAGACCACGGCCGCCAAGTCGGCGATGAAGAAAGGCGTGGCGAAAGTCAGGACGGCGGCCCGGAAGGCGGGCGCCGCGGTGGCGAAGGCCGCCAAGGGGGCTGCGAAGAGGCCCGCAAGAAGACGGCAAAGAAGACGGCGAAGAAGACGGCGAAGAAAACGGCGAAGAAAACGGCGAAGAAGATCGCCTAGAGCGCCGCGCACTTCCGCAGCAAGCGACGGCGCGGGCCAGCCCGCGCCGTCGCTTTTTGCCGGCTCCATCGCTGCCCCGATCCTGCTTTGTGTTCGATGTCGAACAGACGGCCCGGGCCGAACCGCCTAGCCTGCGCAAGGTGACGACGTGAAAAGTCCGGGTGGGTGTCGCCTTTCTTCGACATCGGTCGATCCGGACTCCGGATGCCGAACGGAAGGATCAAAGATGCGAGTCGGATTGATTGCCCTGTGGATGTTGCTGTTCTCGTTGACGCCGGCCACGGCTCAGGTGAGCGTAGGTATCGGCTTTCCCGGCGTGAGCATCGGGATCAACCTGCCGGCGTACCCCCAGCTCGTCCGGGTGCCCGGCTATCCGGTCTACTACGCGCCGAGCCTCAATTCGAACTACTTCTTCTACGACGGCATGTACTGGGTCTACCAGGGAGACAACTGGTACGCGAGTTCCTGGTACAACGGGCCCTGGGGACTTGTGGCGCCAGCAGTCGTGCCGCTCTATATCCTGCGCGTTCCCGTGCGCTACTACCGGCAGCCTCCCGTGTACTTCGGCGGGTGGCGGGCCGATGCGCCGCCGCGCTGGGGCGATCACTGGGGTCGTGAATGGGAGCAGCAACGCAGCGGATGGGACCGGTGGAACGTAGTGCCGTACCGGCGCCCGCCCCGCTGCCTTCCTACCAGCGGCAGTATGCAGGGGATCGTATCCTCCGCGTCGAACAGCAGCATGTGCTGCGGAGCCAGAACTACCGTTACCAGCCGCGCGACGTCGTAGTCCGCGAGCATTACCAGCAGCAAGGGGCGCAACGTCCCCCCGCGCCGGCTCAGCGCGCAGCGCCAGGAGGGCCGCCGGAGAATAGTGCCAGGCCGCCGGAACCCAAACATTCGAATGCGCCGCCGCCACACCAGCAGGGCAATGCGCCGGGCTCACGTCCGCCGGTACCGCAGGGGACAGCACCTCAGGAGCAACCGATGCCGGGTTCGCAAGCCCCCGAGAAGAGCCCGAAGGCCAACGAACCCAAGCACGAGAAGAACGCCGATAAAGGCGAGCAGCAGGACCAGGGGTCCAGGAAGTGATTCGACATCCGGCATCAGGTCCTAGACCACGCTGGCAATGATGTTGATGCTGAGCGCGAGCACGGCGATATTGAACAGGAAGGCAAGGATGGCGTGGGTCAGCGTGAGCCTCCGCATGGAGCGCGACGCGACCGCGACATCGGACACCTGCGAGGTCATCCCGACCACGAACGAGTAGTACGCGAAATCCGCGTAGTCGGGCTCGCGGCCGCCGGGAAATACCAGCGGTCTGGCGGCGGCGGCTTCCCCGTGCGGGCCATGGTAGTAGCGGTGGGCATAGTGGAACGCGAACACGGTCTGGATCAGCAGCCACGACGAGACCAGCGCCGCGACGGTCAACGCGAGGTGCCAGGCGCGGATCCAGAACGGCAGGTCGCGGATGGTGCCGACGACGAAGCCGATGGCGACGATGCTGGCGCACGACGCCCCCACCACGAACAGAAAGATGAGGTATCCGCTCTGGTCCTGGCTCAGCGCGTGGCTGCGGGTGATGCCGGCGTCGGCCCTGGCAATGAGCGCCCACGCGAGGCCCAGATAGGCAAGCGCGCCGACATCCCAACTGGCCACGAGGCGCGTGTGCCACGAGATCGAGTCAGGTTGCGCGAGAAACGCGACGATCGCGACGCCAAGCGCCGTGCCGAGGCGCTGCATGGCGCCGAAGCGCACGATCCACGGCATGTCCTGCCTCTTGCCCATATGCGTACCCCTCCTCATTCGCTCGCGCTCGAGGCGCGCCATGGGCGCGCGTACGCCACCGCACAGACTGCGCACGTGGCCTGCGTATCCTTGGTGCCGGATCGCCGTCGGCACGTCCAGCGGCGGCGCGTGGACCATCAGATTACCCGCTCATGGCCATCTTTCGCCGATTTCCGGAATTTTTGACACGATGAACACCCGCGTTTTCTTGAACACAGCAGCCAAGACGATTCTCGGCATGACGCTTCTGGCCATCGCAGTAGGGGCACTGCTCGTTGGTGTAGGTCTGATCACCGCCCACATGCCGGGCGCTGTACCGACGGAAGCCCGTGGGAATGGCGGGCCAGGGTTCGAATATGGCGGGTATCTCGTTCTGACGCTGGTCAACCTCGGCCTCGGTACCGTCGTCGCCTGGATGCTATTCGGCAAGCGGGAGTAAGGAATCGGGTGCTGTGCCTGGGCGAACAATCGCGCTTTGTACGCCACCGCACAGACGATTTTCGGCGTCGCCTCTATCCTTCTCGCATACCCGCCCGCCGGCAGTTCGTTGTGGATTCACTCCGGCGCATCGGCGATGGTGCCGAAAAATGGTGGCGGAGAACAAAGGAGAAGGTCATGAGTCTTGGCACCATTCTGCTGGTCATCCTCATCCTGATGCTCGTCGGCGTCCTGCCCACCTGGCCGCACGCCCAAAGCTGGGGCTACGGTCCCAGTGGCATCGTCGGTGTCGTGCTGGTCATTGTGCTCGTCCTGTTCCTCATGGGGCGACTGTAGTCCCGCCGCAGTGACGGCAGTGTGTTTCACCTAAAGGAAAGAACATGAACATCATCACTCGCAAATGGGCAACACTCGCAAGTGTCATTCTGATGGCGACGGCGCTGGGCTGCGCCTCGACGGCGAAGCAGGAAGGCACCGGCGAATACGTGGATGACACGGTCATCACCAGCAAGGTCAAGGCTGCCATCTTCAACGAACCGACGCTGAAGTCGGCAGAAATCAACGTCGAGACGTTCAAGGGCGTGGTTCAGCTGAGCGGATTCGTGAGCTCGACCGCGGCCGAAAACACGGCGGTCGTCGTGGCGCGCAAGGTCGAGGGCGTCAAGTCGGTCAAGAACGACATGCGCTTGAAGTAAGCGGGGATCGCGGGGGAAAGAACGGGGCGCAGTCGGGCCCCGTTTTTTCGTCGCCTTCGGGTCGCGACGGGATCTGCATCCGGCGCCGCGGGCGGAGTGGGGCGAACTGACAGTATCTGCGCCTCCTGTACGCCAGCGCACAGACAGTAGCGGCGACCTGGCGGATCGTTCCGATAGCGGGCTTCCGCTGACGATGGTGATGACTACAAGGAGATCGATCATGGCAAGGAAAATTCTGGCGGTGCTGATGATGCTCGGAATGTTCGGCACGTTGAGTGCGATTTCGGGGTGCAATACCATGGCGGGCGCGGGCAAGGACATCGAACGCGGGGGCCAGAAGGTTCAGGAAGAAGCCAAGGAAGTGCAACAGAAGTTGTGATGCCGCGGCGGACACCGACGCCGGTCGCGTGCCGGGTTGGCGGCCGAAGTTTCCGGACTACCGGAAAGGGCTCGATCAGGCCGTCGCGGCCTGGGGCAACTGAGGTTCCGCACCCGGCATCCTTCGCTGGACGGGCCGGTCAGCGGCCGCCGGGACGCTTTGGCCAATCGTCGTCGTCCTCGAGGATGCGTATGACCCGCGTGTGCTTGCCGCCGGCGTACTTTTCCATCTGCACGAGTATGGAAAAACGCTCGGCCAGTGCGGCGCGCGCGGCGTCCTCCGTCTCGAAGGTCAGCACGCTGCCGTCTTCGCCGCGGACATCGCTCCAGATGCCTCGGTCGTCTTCAACTTCAATCTTGAACATGTCGATCTCCTGGTCGCTGCCGGCGTCCGGACGCCGGATGCGGCGCCGGCCGGCCGATGGGGATTCTCAAGGGGGTGCACATGCGTATGGGCGTGGGCCGGTCGCGCGATTATCCGCGATGGCCGGCAACCCGATGTCCCTTCAACGTATGCATTGCGGTGAGGCAGAGCGTGAGCCAGGCCGTGCTTTCGGCGAACCCCGCCAGCACATCGCTGAGGTAGTGGGCGCCCAGGTAGAGTCGGCTCAGTGCCACCAGCGTGACGACGAGGAGCGCCAGCAGCCCGACCAGCACCCGGCTGCCCCACGCGTCGATCCGCGTGACGATGATGGCGGCCAGCAAGCCGTACAGCAACGTGGCCGCCGCGACGTGGCCGCTTGGAAAACTGTAGGTGGTCAAGGCGAGGATCGGGTCGGCGAAATCAGGGCGCGCGCGCCCGAAGGCGTGCTTCGTCAGCACATTGAGCAGCATGCCTCCCGGCACGACGAGCACCAGCGCCTGCAGCCAATACCATGCCCGTTGTCGGATCAGGACGATTGCCAACGCGAGCGAAAGAACCGTGATGCTCCAGGTGCCGTGCAGATTGGTGATGAGCAGCATCGGCAGCGTCAGCAGCGGGATCGCGCGTGCATGAAACCAGGCCGCAACGTGTGCATCGACGACCGTCAGGGGATCACCGGTCACGACATCTTCGGCGATGCCGCCGAAGAGCCAGCCGGCCCCGACGAGCGTGAGTGCGCCAAGCGTCAGGTGCAGTCCGAGGTACCCTCTGGGAGACAGGCGCGCGCGAACGAAGGCAATCGGCCGCGCCAGGCGGCGACGTAACGCAGCGCCGCGCGGACGGGCCCAAAGGCGCTTCCAGCGATCCGGCACGGTGGTTTCGTCGTGGTTGCGGTGGGACATCGCCTTGCGTGCCCAAGACCATGGGGTCTGCACGGGGTCACTGAGCAATCCTAGACAGACGCTGGGACGAAATCGGTGCGCTATCGCACAGACCGTATTCCCTGGCCCACTGTATGTTCGTCCTCAATCCGGAGAACCTGCTTGGGGCCGATTCGCGACCAGCCGTCCCGCGAAGGCGCGCCGGCGGCGACAGAGCGCTCGGGTCCCGCATCGATGCTGCAGCGATCCATGATGCGCCGTCCAATCTGAAGGAACCACATCGTGAACATGACTTTGAGTCTCGCCCCGATCGTGTCGTTGCTCGCCGGGATATTGATCCTGGTCGCGCCGCGCATGCTGAACTACATCGTCGCCATCTACCTGATCCTCATCGGGCTGCTCGGACTCTTCGGCGGCGGAAACATCCATCTGCGATGACTGCGCGCTGGCATTTCGGGGCGCCCGGCATGCGTCCGGCCGTGACTGTGAGTTCGGCCTCGCGTGCGGGCAGCCGGGCGCTGGTCCTGCTCGGAATCGGCTTGGTATCGCTGTTCGCCGGTTGTGCCTCACTGCCGCCAGGTTCGGACTTCCAGAAGACGACCTCGAACGCCCTTGCCCGGCCGGAAGAGACCCGTATGGGACGCCAACTGGCAGCGGCGAAGGCCGAGCATCCGGGGACATCCGGCTTCAAGCTGCTCGCCGTGGGCATCGACAGCTTCCTGCTGCGGATGGAGATGGCAGAGGCGGCCGAGCGGACGCTGGACGTCCAGTATTTCCTCATCCAGAGCGACGATACGGGTCAGCTGCTGATCGAGGCCCTGCTCAAGGCCGCCGATCGGGGCGTGCGGGTTCGCGTGCTGCTCGACGACGCCGGATCGTTCGGGCGCGACGCACAGATCCGGACGCTCGCGGGGTACCCGAATGTCGAGCTGCGGCTGTTCAATCCGTTTGCCTATCGCGGGAACGTGGATTTCGTTCACGTCGCCGAGTACATGGGCGATGCATCCAGGCTCAATTACCGGATGCACAACAAGCTTTTTGTGGTCGATAACGAAATCGGCATCGTCGGGGGGCGCAACGTCGGCGACGAATACTTCCAGGGCGGTCGCGATTTCGAATTCGGGGATTACGACATCATCACGGCCGGCCCGATCGTCAACCAGGTCTCGGACAGCTTCGACGCCTTCTGGAACAGCCCGATGGCGATTCCGATCGAAGCGCTTGCAGGCGCCAAGCCTTCAGCCAAGGAACTCGAGGACTATCGCGGCGTTCTCGCCGCGCACCGGGCACGAATGACCGAAACCGATGCGCCGTACATGCGCGCGCTGGCCGCCGGGGAGCCGCTCAAGGCAATGGTGAGCGGCCGGACATCCCTGGTATGGGCGAAAGCGGAAGTGATCTACGACAGCCCGGAAAAAGCGAAAGTTCAGGGCGGCGAGCAGAGCGGACGGCTGCTGCGGCATCGCCTCAACGAAGTGGCGGGCCAGCTCAAGTCGGAGTTGATCATCGTGTCGCCGTACCTGGTGCCGGGGCCGGGCGGGATGAAATTCTTCGAAGCGTTGCGCGAGCGGAATGTCAGCGTGCGGATACTCACCAACTCGCTGGCGTCGACCGACATGTCCATCGTTCACTCCGGCTATCAGGCGTTTCGGGCGCCGCTGCTCGGGAGCGGCGTCGATCTCTACGAGGTGCGTCCGGTGCTCGGGCAGCCGATCGTCCGGGGCAACCAGCTGAAATCGCCGAGCTCGGGGCGGTACGCGTTGCACGCCAAAGTGTTCGTGTTCGATCGCGCGCGCGTGTTCATCGGTTCGATGAACCTCGACCAGCGGTCCTTCTACCTCAACACGGAGATCGGGCTGATCATCGACAGCCCGGAGCTCGCGCGCCAGATTGCGCTGCGCTTCGAGGACATCGTGCAGCCGGCCAACAGCTACGTCCTGACGCTGAGCGAGCCCGACGGATTCGGCCGGCGCAATCTCGTCTGGCACACGCTGGAGGAGGGAGCGCGGGTGGACTTCCACGAGGAGCCGGCGGTGAGCTTCTGGCAGCGGCTCCAGGCCGACATGCTTTCGCTGTTGCCGCTGGACGAGCTGCTCTGATTGGAGACCTGTCCGCAACGCGCCGAGCCCGCCATGACGTCCCCGTCGGATTCGTGGCGCCCCGCCAACAAGGGGATGCGCGCACGGGCGCTTCGCATGTGGCTCGGGTCGCAAATCCTCGCCGCGCTCGTGCTGTCCGCGCTTCCGGTACCCGCCTGGTCCGCCAACACGGATCAGGACATCCTCGTACGGGTCTTGAAGGACGGGCAGAACATCACGGTGGACGTCGACTGTCCGGTGGACGCTCCCTGGTCGCTGGTGTGGGAAGTGCTGACCGATTACGACCACATGGCGGAGTTCGTATCCAATCTCGAGTTCAGCGGCGTGAAGTACGCCGAGGGCAACCTGTTGCGCGTGCACCAGAAAGGGAAGGCGTCGCGCGGCCCGCTCACGCTGACGTTCGACAACGTGCGCGAGATCGAGCTGGTTCCGTCCAGCGAAATCCGCTCGCGCCTGATCAGCGGTGACATGAAAGCCTCCGAGTTCGTCACGCGGATCGTGGAGATCGCGGCACGGGTCCACATTGTCAACAGCGGACATTACACGCCGAACATGTGGGTGCCCCCGATTATCGGCCCGGTGTTGATCGAGGCCGAGACGCAGAAGCAGTTCGGCGAAATAAGAAGCGAAATCCTGCGCCGCAAAGCGCTGGCCCGTCCGCAGCCGTGACGGCGGGTGAACGGCCCGGAATCCCGTACGGGCCGTTCTGCAGCGCGTCCGCGCGAGCCTCGAGGCATGACGCCGATTCGCTGGCGCCGTCGGCGCGCAAAAGTCGAAAGCTAGGGCGCCCGCAGGCGGCGGATGGCGATGTCGATGATGTCGTTGCCGTCCGGAGATTTCAGGCGATACTGGCTGAGCACGCGCGCGACTTCGGGCTTGGCGAGCGCCTGGTAGTCGGCGCGAATGAATACTGCCGCGATGGCGCGCTGCACGTCCACGGAGCCGGCGGCAGGGAAATAGCGTGCCAGCTCTTCCAGGCTCTGGCGATCGCTCAGCCGATGCCGGGCGAGTGTGTCGAGCGCGCGCACCTGCGCCCCGGATCCCGTCATGTGCGCGATCCTGCTCGCGACAACGCGCAGCTCCTCGACGTCGGTCATCGGGTGGTGGCTCAGGTAAACCTGCGCGATCTGCACTTCTCCATCGTCGTGGCTCGTCAGCGCCTGCAGGACGCGAGCGCGTGCCGCAACGCTTCCCAGGCAGGCCAGCGCGGCGGCATTGTTCACCTTGTCGGCCTGCGGCGCCGACGGCTTCAGGCGATAACGATCGCGGTCCAGCGCGTAACGTTCGTTCAACGAGCAGATCAGCTGGACGGCGGACGATTCGATGGCGTTCCGCGCAATCAGATCGCCGACCATCCGTACGAGCTCGGCGCGCTGCTCTGCCGGCGACAGCCAGCCCAGTGTGCCGGCGAGCTCGATCATGCGGGCGCGAGTCTGCGGCCGATCGGCATCCTCGGCAAAGCGCAGGTACCGGTCGCGCGCGACGTCATCGTGCGCAATCGCGCTCTGCGCCTGCGCGAAAGACGGGGTCTGCCGCTCGTCTTCACCGAGCGCGCCAAACAGACCTTCGATGCGGTCGAGGAACATGCGGACTTCCGCCATGTCGCGCTGCAGGAGGCTGTGGATGAAGCCGAGTTTTTCCGCCGGCGACAATCGGTCATCGACAAACCGGCAAACCTCGCGCCGATAGGCCGCTTGCGGATCCGCATCGCTCATGCCGCTGGCAATCGTCATCGAATTCGCCGCAAAGTGGCTGAGCAGCTTCGGATTGGCGCGACCGCTGCCCAGCGCGACCGCGGAACCCGATTCGAAATATCGATTGAGGACCGTCGCCGCGCTGGGTCCGAGCGGCGCACGCGCGGAAAAGCCGTAGATGACCGGCACGTTCATGAAGATGCGGCGCATGTGGTCGCGGTTGCTCTCGCCATGGCGCTGGTCGAGCGCGCGCGCCGTGCGCTCGGCCTCGGCCGGCGAGTATCCGGCGCGGACCAGGCTGCGCCCGACTTCGGGGGTTGTGCTCGTGACGGCGTCCGCATTCAGCGTGTTGCAACCGAATAGGTAGACCTCCTTCAATTGCGAGAACAGGCCGGGACAGGAGTCGCTGCAGGAAACGCGCTCCATCTCGGCGACCGGCAAGGATTCGCGCGCGCCCAGCCGATCCGAGTAGAACTCGCTCCCGTCGTCGAAATGGCCCGAGATGACGAGCAGGTCACAGCGAACGCCCTGCCGGCAGGCCGAGGCGAGCCAATCGGGACGGCCGCGCTCCACCAGCTCCACGAACTGGTACTGATCTTCGGGCAGGCGCTGCCGAAGGATCTCTTTTTCGTCCGGCGAATTGACGGTGATGGTGCAGACCGTGCGCCGGTCGGCGTGCGCCGGCGTGCAGAAACCCGCCGCGAGCAGCGCGATCAGCAGCAATTCTCGGGCGGACCCGGCAAGGGATCGCAAACGCATGGATATCGCCACGATACCTCCGGCCAGGGCTTGGGCACCTGGCCGTCATGGATCCGTGAGGCGAAACGTGAGCCGGTCGGCGTGTCCGATGGCGCGGGGCAGGATCGCCACGCAGGACTTCCGTCGTTCCGGCGCATCGTTTGGCGGGCGACAAGACTATCACAGGTTGCCGGGCCGATGGCCCGCAAGGCCACGGACCGGGCAGCTTCGTCGCCGCGCGGGATCCTGCTAGGGCGTCTGCAGGCGGCGGATGAGAGATGTCGATGATGTCGGCGCCGCCGGGCGACTTCAGACGGGATTGGCTCAACATGCTGACGCATTTCGGGTCGTGGCAAGCAGTCTGATAGTCGGAGCGAATGAGGACCGCGGCAATGGCCCGCTGCACGTCGACCGATCGGCGAAACGGGGAAGAGGCGAGCCAGCTTCGTCCAGACTCTGGCGATCGCTGAGGCGATGGCGTGCCAGGGTGTCGAGCGCGCGCACCTGCGCGCCGGATTCCGTCATGCGCGCGATCCCGCTCGCAACGACACGAATCTCGTCGACGGCGGTGATCGGTCGGTGCCCGAGATAGACCTCGGCGATCTGAACTTCGGCGTCGTCACTGCTGGTCAGCGCCTGCGAGGACGCGGGCGCGACCCTCGGTGCTTCCCAGGCATCCCAGCGCCGCCGCATGGGTCACCTGCTCGGCATCCGCCGCCGATATCGACAGGCGATAGCGTTCCTGGTCCAGCGCGTGGTCCTTGTTCAGCGTGCAGATCAGGTCGACGTCGGCGGCGCCGACGGTCTTGCGTCCGAGGACGTCGCCGATCATCCGGGTCAGTTCGGCGCGCTCGTCCTGCGAGCGACAGCCAGCCCAGCCGTGCCCGCGAGCTCGAATCATGCGGGCGCGAATCTGCGGGCGATCGGCGTACTCGGCAAAGCGCAGGTAACGGTCGCGCGTGACGTCATCGCGCGCGATCTCGCCCTGCGCCTGCGCGAAAGACGGGGTTTGCCGCTCGTCTTCACCGCTCAATGAAGCGAACAGTCCTTCGATGCGCTCGAGGAACATGCGGACTTCCGCCATGTCGCGGCAGCAGGAGGCCGTGGATGAAGCCGAGTTTCTGCGCCGGCGACAACCGATCGTCGATGAATTGACAGGACTCGCGCCGATAGGCGGCGCGCGGATCCGATTCGCTCAGGCCGCTGACGGCGATCATCGGACTCGGCGGCGAAGTGGCCGAGGAGCCTGGGACTCGCGCGACCGCTGCCGACCTCGGCCAGCGACGACGCTTGCAGGTAGCGGCCGAGCAGGGTCGCCGCCGCTGGGTCCCAGCGGCGCGACCGAGGAGAAGCCATAGATGACAGGCACGTTCGATGAAGATGCGGCGCATGCGGTCGCGGCTGCTTTCGCCGTGGCGCTGGTCGAGGGTGCGCGCCGAGGCGCTCGCGCCTCCGCCGTGCGAGTACCCGGCGCGGACGAGGCTGCGCCCGACTTCCGGGGGACGTGCTCGTGACGGCATCCGCATTCAGCGTGTTGCAACCGAAGAGATAGACCTCCTTCAATTGCGAGAACAGGCCGGGACAGGAGTCGCTGCAGGAAACGCGCTCCATCTCGGCGACCGGCAGGAATTCGCTGCGCGGCCAGCCTGATCCGAATAGAACTCGCTGCTCGTCGTCGAAATGGCCGGAGATGACGAGCAGGTCGCAGCTGAACGCCGCTGGCGGCAGGCCGAGGCGAGCCAATCGGGACGGCCGTGTTCCACCAGCTCGACGAACTGATACTGATCTTCGGGCAGGCGTTGCCGAAAGATCTCCTTTTCGTCCGGCGAATTGACGGTGATCGTACAAACCGTGCGCCGGTCGGCGTGCACCGGCGCGCAGAAGCCCGCCGCGAGCAGCGCGATCAGCAGCAATTCTCGGGCGGGCCCGGCATGGGATCGCAAACGCATGGATGTCGCCACGATACCTCCGGCCAGGGCTTGGGCACCTGGTCGTCATGGATCCGTGAGGCGAAACGCGAGCCGGCCGGCGTGTCGGATGGCGCGGGGCAGGATCGCCTCGCAGGACTTCCGTCGTTCCGGCGCATCGTTTGGCGGGCGACAAGACTAGCACAGGTTGCCGGGCCGATGGCCCACAGGGCCACGGACCGGGCGGTTTCGCCGCCGCGCGGGATCCTGCTAGGGCGTCTGCAGGCGGCGAATGAGGATGTCGATGATGTCGGCGCCGCCGGGCGACTTCAGGCGGGATTGGCTCAACATGCTGACCATTTCGGGTCGTGGCAACAGTCGATAGTCGGAGCGAATGAGGACCGCGGCAATGGCCCGCTGCACGTCGACCGATCGGGAAACGGGGAAGAGGCGAACCACTTCGTCCAGACTCTGGCGATCGCTGAGGCGATGGCGTGCCAGGGTGTCGAGCGCGCGCACCTGCGCGCCGGATTCCGTCATGCGCGCGATCCCGCTCGCAACGACACGAATCTCGTCGACCGCGGTGATCGGTCGGTGTCCGAGATAGACCTCGGCGATCTGAACTTCGGCGTCGTCACTGCTGGTCAGTGCCTCGAGAACGCGGGCGCGACCCTCGGTGCTTCCCAGGCATCCCAGCGCCGCCGCATGGGTCACCTGCTCGGCATCCGCCGCCGATATCGACAGGCGATGGCGTTCCTGGTCCAGCGCGTGGTCCTTGTTCAGCGTGCAAATCAGGTCGATGTCGGCCGCGCCGACGGTCTTGCGTCCGAGGACGTCGCCGATCATCCGGGTCAGTTCGACGCGCTCATCCTGCGGCGACAGCCAGCCCAGCCGGCCCGCAAGCTGAATCATGCGGGCGCGAACC
This sequence comes from uncultured beta proteobacterium, assembly GCA_963751405.1. Taxonomy (GTDB): domain Bacteria; phylum Pseudomonadota; class Gammaproteobacteria; order Burkholderiales; family Casimicrobiaceae; genus CAIWHR01. The sequence continues at coordinate 12,660 of CAVVUJ010000015.1, forward strand.
TGCGGCCGATCGGCGTCCTCGGCGAAGCGCAGGTAACGGTCGCGCGTGACCTCATCGCGCGCGATCTCGCCTAACGCCTGCGCGAAAGACGGGGTTTGCCGCTCGCTTTCCGGCAATGAAGCGAACAGCCCCTCGATGCGCTCGAGGAACATGCGCACTTCCGCCATGTCGCGGCGCAGGAGACCGTGGATGAAACCGAGTTTCTGCGCCGGCGACAACCGATCGTCGATGAATTGACATGACTCGCGCCGATAGGTGGCGCGCGGATCCGATTCGCTCAGGCCGCTGACGGCGATCATGGACTCGGCGGCGAAGTGGCCGAGGAGCCTGGGACTCGCGCGACCGCTGCCGACCTCGGCCAGCGACGACGCCTGCAGGTAGCGGCCGAGCAGGGTCGCCGCCGCGGGCCCCAGCGGCGCGACCGAAGAAAATCCGTAGATGACCGGCACATCGGTGAAGATCCGGCGCATGCGATCGCGACTGCTTTCGCCGTGGCGCTGATCGAGGGTGCGCGTGAGGCGCTGCGCCTCCGCCTTGGAGTGTCCGGCGCGGACAAGGCTGCGACCGACTTCCGGGGAGGCGCTCTTGAGCGCGTCCGCATTCAACGTGTTGCAGCCGAAAAGGTAGACCTCCTTCAATTGCGAGAACAGGCCAGGACAGGAGTCGCTGCAGGAAACACGCTCCATCTCCGCGACCGGCAGGAACTCGCTGGCGGCCACCTGGTCCGAATAGAACTCGGTGCTCCCGTCGAAATGGCCGGAGATGACGAGGATGTCGCACTGGACCCGCTGCCGGCAGGCCGAGGCCAGCCAGTCGGGTCGACCGCGTTCCACCAGCTCGACGAACTGATACTGATCCTCCGGCAGGCGTTGCCGGAACATCTCCTTCTCGTCGGACGAATTGACGGTGATGGTGCAGACCGTGCGCTTGCCGGCGTGGCTGTCCGTGCCCCAGCCCAGGGCGAACAGTGCGACCAGAAGAAGAACCTTGGCAATTGAGGACATGCGTCAAATACGCTCAGGCTGTTTGCATGATCTCCTGCCATGCGACAAGCCTAGCCGGATGACCGGTCACCGTCTGTGCGCCGTCGAACGTTCGCCACAGGGTGCGTCGCCGTCCCGACCCGCTACCGCATTTGCCGCGCTTGGGATGACCGACAGGGAGTCCGGCGCGTGGCAGACCGTGCCGGTCTTCGGGGCGACCGCCGTTCTCGTGCCGCGGCTCGCGCTGTATGTCCCGGTTGCCGCCGGATCCGGCTTTTGGATTGCGGCAGGATTTGCGTGGGTGCCGCCAACATCCATGGCAACCGTTCGCGTCTCCTCGAACGCCTAGGCGGTCACGCGGTCAGGCGAGCCTGGCGCCTGCCGAACCGGTGTTCGCGTCCGACCTGCAGGTCGAGGATTCGTCCGATCGCGACCGCCTCCGCTTCGGCCCGACCGCGGAGGGCGGGCTCAATGGCGGTTGCACGTTTCCAGTCGTGCTGGTCGCCCCGGGCCCGCATGGCTTGTGCGATTTCAAGGACACCGCTCATGGGCCTCTTCACGAGGCGAACGTCCCGTCGCCGTGGCTGAGCCACGGCATCGGCATTTGGGCGGTGATCCAACCGGACTCCGGTCCCCAGCGCAGGATGGCGACGCATTCCGGGTTTGCGGATGCCCGCGCCTTCCTGCCGGCAAGCTGCGGCGCGTCGGGTCAATCGAAGTCGGGCTCCGTCATCGCCCGCCACTCCGATGCACACAGCGTACTGCAGTCGGGGGTGCCCCAGTCGATGGCCTCTTCCCAGGCGCTCGCGTCCCTTATCGACAATGCCTCCTCCTTCGCGTTGAGTGTGGAGAGATGCCGTTCTCTGGAATCGCCGTTGCTCGTCAGGTCCATGCTGGTCCTCCATCATGTGACGTGCTATTGACGAACCGGGGAGTTCAGCGACTGATTGAACGAATCGTGCTGCCAGTTCGGCCTGTCGGTGTAGGGATAGTCGTTCGAGATCCGGCGTCCTGACGATATCGTGTTGTTGAGTCCCGGGAGCGAGGCGTAGTCGCCGGGACCGAAGGTACGGCATTCACCACGAAACTCGGAGTCGCTGCAAAAGATCCAATAGCCGCGGTCGACGCGCAGCGACGATGCGCGGTCATTGAATCCGGTTCGACCCATGTTCGACACTGCATCGTTGAGAGCAAAGGACCGCCCGGACAGGTTCGGACCTTCGTACAACGTCGCGCGGGCTTCGCGATTGCGGCCGCGATCGTCGGAACGATTGTCGGGGCGATTATCGGAATAGCGGCCTTCGACCGGACGCACGGAACTGATGCGGCCGGCGTACGCGCCGAGAGTGGGATAGGCGCCAGGACCCAGCACCGCGCAACCGCCGCGAAATTCGGCGTCGACGCAGATCTCCCACCGGCCGTCGTGCACGACCGCCGAATTGACACGGTCATTGAAGCCGCTGCGGTCGAAATTCGACACCGGTTGATCGGCGGTGAATTGACGGCCGCGATAATTGTCGTCCTGGTAGAACGTGATGCTGTCGGCGGCGGCCGAACCTGCGGCCGCCAGAGCGATGGCGATCATTAGAGGTTTCAGTGCTCGTTTCATGATGTCGCTTTCTCGTTGGGGTGAAGAATCGGGAGATCGGGAGCCATGGCGGCTGCGAATGCACAGAGAACGGAGAAGCCCGTGGGTGGATCGGCCCGAAGGCTCTCGAGGTTACGGTTGCGCCGGGGAGGGCGGCCGGCGCAAGGTTGCCGCCTTCGTTCTCCCAGGACTTGATTTCCGTCTTGTCATGCCGGTCGCGCACAGTGCGGTGGTGCCGCACGCGCGCTTTGGATGCGGCCACCGCGCCGACGGCGGCGCTGGCGGCAACGGCGAGCAGCAGGAGGAAGCGCTTGTCGATGTTCATTGGAAACTCATCTGGATTGTTCCTTCGTTTCCGGGCTTGCCTGAACGGCGGCCGTGAAGCAAAGACTAGGAGGAGCTTCGAGTCGTGTCGGTGCGCTGACGCACGGAGGTGCGACGGCGTTGGGGATGCCGACCCGATACGGGCTGTCCGGGCCGGCCGCGGCCTACAGTGCGAATACCGTGCCCTCGGTTCCGGGCGTGACCAGGTAGGCAGGTTTCGTCTCGGCGATGGCCTCCGCCAGCAGGCGGTCGAGGTCGATGTCGGAGTGGCCGGGGTCGTGGTGAAACGGCACGAGGTGCTGCACCGCGGTCAGCGTTCCGAAGTCCAGAGCGTGCGCAAGCGAGCTGTGGCCCCAGCCGCAGTGGCCCGGGATACTCGGCGGCGCTGTATTGGCCGTCGTGGATCAGCAAATCGGCATCCGCCGCCAGCGCGCCACCGGAAGTCCATGCCCGCGGCAAGCCCGGAAAGCGCGAACTGCCCAGTGCCGGTTCATGGTCGGGCAGATAGGTCATCACGCTTCCGCCTGCCTCGGCAATGCGGTATCCCACCGTCGGACCCGGATGGCATACCAATGCGGACGTGACACGAAACTCGCCGATGTCGACGTCGTCACAGGGGACTTCGTGCAACGTCAGCTTGCATGGCAGCTCGGAGAGACTTACCGGAAACAGCGGTGGCGAAAGATAACGCATGAGGCGCGCCTGCAAGCGCAGCGTGACGCTGCCCGGGCCCCAGATATGCGCCTCCATGTCGGGCCGATAGAGCGGGGCAAAAAAGCCCAGGCCCTGAATGTGGTCCATGTGGAGATGGGTCAACAGGATGTCCACGCGGCGCACCGACTCGGGAATCGCCGCCCCGAGGCGGCGCACACCCGTGCCCGCATCCAGCACGAGCATCGTGCCCTCGCGTCCGACGATGCCCACGCACGAGGTGTTCCCGCCGTAGCGCGCCATCTCCGGGCCGGGTGTCGCGAGCGATCCGCGGGTACCCCACAGGGTGACCTGCATCTCAAACCTCCCAGAAGATCATTTGCGCACCGAGGAATTGCCCGCCGTCGCCGATGAGCGGAAAGGCCGTGATGTTCATGTGCCGCCACTCGCGATGCCCGCAGCGCATCCATAACGTTCGCGAGACGGGCTTGCGCTCGGAGAGCGCCATCATCATGGGGCGGTCTTCCTGCGCGATCGGGTTGCGCGCCTCGTCGGCGACCGCGAAACGGCCCGTCCATTCGTCGGCGGGCACCTCCCCCGTTTCATCGAAACGCTGATCCAGAATCGTCTCGGCCGCTTCGTTATAGAAAACGAGCGTCCCCTCCGTGTCCACGATGAGAATGGGCGTCGCCAGGCTGCTGGCAAGCTGTCGGGCCAGAATGATCTGTATCGGTTTGGGGGATGTCATATCGTTGCTTTCAATTACTTACCCGACCCGCGATGGCGCCGAACGCGATAGCGCCTCTGATCCCGATGCCGGGTGCACCTCGACCAGGACTTGGTGGGCGGCGCGATCGTCGGCGAGATGGACCGAGCCGTCGGCTTGCGCGACGCCATCCACGGTTACCGCGACCGCCTGCATTCCTGCACCGGCCGCGGCGGGTGTTTGCCGGATGGCGATGTCGTACGTGGTCTCGCGGTACCGGTAACTCATCGTGAACGCAGTCCAGTCCGCGGGAAGGCACGGCGCAAAGCGGAGACAGCCCTGCTCGAGCGTCAGTCCGAGCAGCGATTCGACGATGAGCCGGTACATCCATCCGGCCGATCCCGTGTACCAGCTCCAGCCGCCGCGGCCGGTGTGCGGCGAGAGCGCGTAGACATCGGCGGCGACCACGTACGGCTCCACCTTGTAGGTCGCCATGCCCTCCGGCGCCTGCGAGTGATGCACCGGGTTGATCATGGTCATGAGCTCCCACGCGCGGTCCCGGTCGCCGATGGCGGCGAACGCCATCGCCGCCCAGATCGCGCCGTGCGTGTACTGTCCGCCGTTCTCGCGCACGCCCGGGACGTAGCCGCGGATGTAGCCCGGGTCGAGATCGGACCGGTCGAACGGCGGATCCAGAAGCTGGATCAACGCGTGGTCGCGGCGCACGAGGCGTTCGTCGACGGCGTTCATCGCCGCCCGCGAATGGGCGGCATCCCCCGCGCCCGACAGCACCGACCAGCTCTGCGCCACCGAGTCGATCCGGCACTCGACGTTGGTGGCGGATCCGAGCGGCGAGCCATCGTCGAAGTACGCGCGCCGATACCACTCGCCGTCCCACCCGTGAAGCTCGAGGTTCTGGCGCAGCTTGACTCCCTCCGCCCCGCAGCGGTCGGCGAACGCCGAATCGCCCTTCCGCGCGCAAGCTCGGCGAACTGCGTCAGCACGGTACAGAGGAAGAAGCCCAGCCAGACGCTTTCGCCCCTGCCCTTGATCCCCACGAGGTTCATGCCGTCGTTCCAGTCCCCGGAACCCATCAACGGCAGGCCGTGCGCGCCGTATTGCAAGCCATGCTCGATCGCGCGCACGCAGTGCTGGTAAACGCTGGCCGACTCCGCGGACCGGCGGGGCAGGTCGTAGTAGGAGTCGTCTCCCGGGTTGACCGGGCGACCTTCCAGGAAGTGGATCGATTCCTCCAGCACGCCGGTGTCGCCGGTCGCGTTCACGTAGCGTGCGGTCGCCAGCGGCAGCCACAGAAAGTCGTCCGAGCAATGCGTCCGCACACCCCGGCCCGACGGCGGGTGCCACCAGTGCTGGACGTCGCCTTCCACGAACTGGCGAGCCGCGCAGCGAAGCAGATGCTCGCGCACGAGCGCGGGCTCGGCGTGGACGAGCGCCATGACGTCCTGCAGCTGATCGCGAAAGCCGAAGGCGCCGCCGGATTGGTAGTAGCCGCTTCGCGCCCACAGGCGGCACGCCAGCGTCTGGTACAGAAGCCAGCCGTTGGCCAGCACGTTGAGCGAGGCATCCGGCGTTGTCACGCTGCACGGCGCCGAGCGCCCGCGCCCAGTGCGCCCGCACCGTGTCCAGCGCGCCGTGGGCGGCCTTCGGTCCGCGGAAGCGCTGCACGAGGTTGCCGGCATCGGTGGCATTTCGACCGACGCCGAGCCGGAAGACGATCTCGCGCTCCTCGCCGTCGTCAAGATCGAACGGGACCTGGATGGCTGCGCACGGATCGAGCGCCGCGCCCACCTTGCCCGAAAGGCGCTGTCGAGCCATGGCGGCGGGATTGTGCAGCGCGCCGTTGCGCCCCAGGAATTCGGTGCGGTCACCGCTTACGCTGCGGCTCGGATCGTCGACGTCGAAGAACGCGACACGGTCGGGGAACTCCGTGTTGTAGGAGTTGCGCGCCAGGAGCGCGCCGCTCTTGCCCTCCATTTCGGTGATCACGTGCATCGCCGTCTTGGGCCGCAGGTCGCCAAGGACCCATTCCACGTAACCGGTGGCCGAGAGCCGGCGCGAGCGCCCCGAAGCATTGCGCACCTTCAGCACCGAGAACTTCACCGCCGAATCCATCGCGACGTAGACGCAAAGCTCGGAGCTGATGCCATCCTCGCGGTGCTCGAAGACGCTGTAGCCGAAGCCGTGGCGGGTGACATAGGCGCCGGTGCCGCGGGCGGGCAACGGCGCGGGCGACCAGAATTGCCCGGATTCCTCGTCGCGCAGGAAGAACGCTTCTCCGCTGGCATCGCTCACGGGGTCGTTGTTCCAGGGCGTGAGACGAAACTCGTGCGCGTTCTCGCTCCACGTGTACGCCAGTCCGGATTCGGAAATGATCGTGCCGAATTCCGGATTCGCGAGCACGTTGACCCAGGGTGCCGGCGTCGTCTGGCCCGGGCGCAGCGCGATGACGTACTCGCTGCCGTCGGGCGTGAATCCGCCGAGCCCGTTGGCCAGAATCAATTCGCGCACGGGCGGTTCGGACGACGGCGTCTCGCCGCGATGGTTCCGGGTCGGCACGAGGCGCGGGACCCGCACCTCCACGGGGCCGCGCCGGGTGACCTGCTCCACCAGGCTTCCCCGGCGGTCGGTGATGATGGCGCGCGCCACGGATTGGAGCAGGATGCGGTCCTCGTCCGCGATCTGTTCCGCCCGCCGCACAAAGATCCCGCCCGGCCGATCCATCACGTGGGCCTCGACGCCGGCGGCGATCAGCCCCATGATCTGATCCTGGAGGGCCTGCCGGTAGCCGCCGCGGTCCTCGTTCCAGATCACGAGGTCCACCGCCAGCCCCTTCAGGCGCCAGTAGGCGTGCGCCTGCACGAGCCGGCGCACGAGATCGATGTTCTCCGAGTCTCCGATCTGCAGCAGCACGATCGGCAGATCGCCCGATATCGCGTAACTCCAGAGCCCGGACTGCCCGCGCCGGTTCCGCAGGAGGACGCCGGCTTGCGCGCGCAGCGAGGCATTGGCGTGGATGATGGAGCTGGCGAGGCGCGCATAGAGTTGCGCGTCGGACTCGGTGGCGTTGATCTGCCGCAGCGTCACCCAGCTGTGCGTCCACGCCAGATCGAACACGCGGTCCGCGAGATGCCGATCCTGATATTTCCCGACGAGGCTCAAGGCGGCGGCGCGCGTTTCCGCCATGCCGGAGGCCATGTCGATCGTCGCCGTCTGCTGCGGCTCGAGGGTGATCCGATGCCGGATCGCGACGATCGGATCGAGAACCGAACCCTGATTGCCGGACAGCCGTCCTGCGTCGAGCATCGCCTGCGGCGCGGCGACCGTGCGCCCGCGGCCGATGAACGCCATGCGGTCGGTCTCGAAGGAAACGTCCAGCGAATCGGGTCCGTGGACGGCCATCAGGTGAAACATCCAGGGTGCCGGCTCATCGTGCGAGCGGGGCCGGCGCGTGCACAGGATGGCTTGCCGCTGCGGGATGATCTCGGTCTGCACGAAAAGATTGGAGAACGCGGGATGCAGGGCGTCGGCGGCAGCGGACGCGAGAACGACTTCCGCGTAACTGGTGACCTCGATCGTCCGCCGCGTTCGCGCGCGATTGGTGATGCGGAGCCGGCGCAGCTCGATGTCGTCTTCCGGCGAAACGACGATTTCGGTATGCGACTCGAAATCGTGGTCGCGCCGGCGAAATTCGGCGCGTGCTTCGGTGAATATCGCTTCGTAGTGCGTCGGGCGCGTCGCCGTCGGCTGATGCGCGGTCGACCAGAAGTCGGCGCTGTCCGTGTCGCGGATGTAGCAGAACGTCCCCCAGTTGTCGCGGGTGCTGTCTTCGCGCCAGCGGGTGACGGCGAGGTCCTTCCAGCGGCTGCTTCCCGCCGCCCGCGTTCGTGACCATGACGTGATAGCGGCCGTTCGACAACAGCTGCACTTCCGGTATCGGCGTGTCGGGGCTGCGGAGAATGCGCACGGGCGCTTCCGGGCCGCTCGAAATCGCGCGGATCGCGGACAGCTCGGCGGGATGCGGAAAGAACGCCGCGGTCTTCGGGATGCGTTCCTGCAGCAACAGCAGGGTGGCCTTGAACAGCGGGTCCGCTTCGAAGCGCTTCTGCATCGGCCGCTCGAGCAGCAGATGAGCGAGCGAGAGCAGGATCATGCCCTGGTGATGCGCCATGAACGAACGCACGACGGCGTTCGCCTGTCCGCGCGGCAGGCGCGCGGGGGTGTAGTCGACAGCCTCGTAAAGGCCGAAGCGTCCGGCGAGCCCGTCGGCGGCGAGACGCTGCAGGTTCTGGCACGACGCCTCGGGTGCCACCATCAGCGCAAGCGCCGACGCGTAGGGCGCAATGACGAGATCCTCCGCGAGCCCGCGCTTCAGCCCCAGACCGGGCACGCCGAAGGCGCGATACTGATAGTTGAGGCTGGCATCGACCGAGTTGTAGCCGCACTCCGAAATGCCCCACGGCACGCCGCGCTGCTTCCCGTACGCGATCTGTCGGTCGACGGTCACCCGGCAGGTCTGGTCGAGCAGCGTGTTGTCGTACGTGGGCATGACGAGGAGCGGCATGAGGTACTCGAACATCGAACCGCTCCACGACAGGAGCACCGGCTGGCCGCCCGCGGTCGTGAGCAGGCGCCCGAGCGCGAACCAGCTCTCCTGTGGCAGCTCTCCCTGCGCGATCGCCACGAAGCTGGAAAGCCTTGCTTCCGAGGCGAGCAGGTCGTAATAGCCGGGATCGCGCCTGCGCTCGTCGACGTTGTAGCCGATGGCCAGCAGGTGACGCGCCGGATCGTAGAGAAAGTCGTAATCCATGCGGGCCAGTTCATCGCATTGCCGAACCAGGCGTTCGATTTCCGCGATCCGCTCGTTGGCGCAACGACTCGCGGCGGTGACGCCTCGGGCCAGCGTCTCCAGCCAGGCTCGGTTCTCCGCCGACATGTCCCCGGACTGTCGACGCTCGATGGCAGGCAGCAATTCCGCCTCGAGCGCCGCGAGCTCGCGCAAGGTTGGAATTCCGAGGATGCCGGGGAGGTCGCCGAACACGCTCGGCGCGGCCGGCAGCACGCTCCACGGGGCCAGCAACGCCAGCTCGTCGCGCATGATGCGGCACTGCCGGACGAGAGCGTCCGCCCAGAAGGTCGATTCACCCAATGGCGCAGCCGCGCTGGCGGAATCGGCGCCCGCAGCGGTGCCGTACTGCGCGGCGACCGTGGCTACGCTCGCGTCCAGCCGGTCGAGCCACTGGCGCGCCGCGGCGATCGTCGCGGGCCGGGAGTCGTAAGCCGTTTCCAGATCCCGCTGCAGGCGAACGAGCGGTGCCGGCGCGATCCCGCCGATGGCCTCGGTGAGGGTCCGCAGCGTGTCGCTCAATCCTTCGAACCATTGCAGGCGCATGATCCTGTCGTCGGCAAGCGCGACGAGGCCCGGCCGCAACGTCAGCAGATGACCCGCGAGGTTCCCGCTGTCCACCGCCGAGACATAGAGCGGCGGCAGCGGTTTCAGCGATTGCGTGTCGTACCAGTTGTAGAAATGCCCTTCGATGCCGTTCCATGGAGGTCATCGTGCGCAACGCATTTGTCGTGCGCAGGAGGAGCTGTCCGGCCGGGATGTAGCCGAAGTCGTAGGCCGTCAGATTCGCCAGCAGGGCAAGCCCCATGTTCGTCGGCGAGGTGCGATGCGCGACGGCAGCGACCGGATGTTCCTGGCAGTTGTCCGGTGGCAGCCAGTGGTCGTCCGGACCGACGACCGTCTCGAAAAAGGCCCATGTCCTGCGCGCGAGATTCTGGAGGAAGAGCGTCTGATCTCTCGACAGCCGCGCTTCTCTGCGAACGAGCGGCCGGCTGATCCACCAGGCTATTCCGGGTGCGACGAACCAGAGGACGAGGATCGGCCCGGCCAGTGCCAATGCGGATGGCGCGACGGCTCCGATCTGGATCGCCGACGCCGTGGCGATGACCGGGGCGATCCACATCGAATTGACCGACGCGCCCAGCTCGAAGCGTCCGGGTGGCTCGTTGAGGTCGCGACGATCGGGCAGTTCATTGGCCGAAGGATTCCATTCGAGCAGCCGACGGTGCGTAACCAGCATTCGCCACGCGGTCCGTGCGATCGCATCGAGGTTGACCGACGCCTCATACGGCAGGAAGGCGAGCGTCAGTACCGTCTGCGCGACGTGCCGGCCGGCCACGCTTGCGGTAGCGGCGAGGTGCTGCCGCAGCAGGACTTCATCCGGTTTCCGCAACAGGTCCAGCACAAAGGCGCTCGCCGCCGGAAGCAGGAGGACGGCGACCACCGCCAGCGTCCACAGCCAGGCGTGCGGAAGCACGGTCCACCCGAGCAGCAGCAGCAGCGTCAAGCCGGCGGGGACGAGGCTGCGCCGCAGGTTGTCGAAGAGCTTCCACAGCGAAAGCATCGACAGCGGATTGCGCAGCCGGCGCTTGCCGGGGCCGGGCACGAGCGGAAGCAACCACCCCAGCAGCTGCCAGTCGCCACGGATCCAGCGGTGCCGGCGGCTGACGTCCGCGGCATAGGTCGACGGATGCTCCTCGTACAACTGCACGTCGCTCAACAACCCGGAACGCGCATAGCATCCCTCGACCAGATCGTGGCTCAGGATCCGGTTCTCGGGAAAGCGACCGTTCAGGGCGCGCTCGAACGCGTCGACGTCGTAGATCCCCTTGCCGATGAAGGACCCCTCGCGGAACACGTCCTGGTAGACGTCCGAGACGGCGCGCGTGTAGGGGTCGATGCCGGGGTCACCCCCGTGCAGGCGGGCGTACCACGAGCGGTTCGCGCCGGGCAGGCTGATGCTGACGCGCGGCTGCAGTATTCCGTAGCCTTCGGATACCAGTGCGCCGCCTTTGCGCTTGCCGGCGGTGTCGAAACGCGCGCGGTTCAGCGGATGCGCCATCACGCCGACGAACTGCCGCGCCGAGTCGCGCGGCAGCTGCGTGTCGGTGTCGAGCGTGATCACGTATTTCACATTCGGCAGCACCGCCGTATCGCCGATGACCAGCGCGAAGCGATCGTGCCCGCCCCCCCGCAGCAGCGCATTCAGGTCCGCGAGCTTTCCGCGCTTGCGCTCAAAGCCCATCCACACCCCTTCCTCCGGATTCCAGCGGCGCGGACGATGAAAGAGAAAGAAGATGTCGCTGGTTGCGCGTTGTCCGGGCGGGTCCGCCGCCCGCCGGTACTTGGCGTTCAGGTCGTCGATTCCCTTCCGCGCGAGCGCCAGCAGGGACCCGTCCTCGGGCAGCGTTTCAGCGGGCGCATCCCGATAATCGGTGAGCAGGCCGAAATGCAAATGGTCGTCCCGATTGGCAAGGAACCGGACCTCCAGCGCTTCGACCAGGTCTTCGATGCCTCCGGCGCTGACGAGCATCGTCGGTATTACCACCAGCGTGCGCGACTCCGAGGGCAGCCCACGCGAAAAGTCCATTCGGGGCAATGCGCGCGGCGTCACCAGCAACGTCGCCACCCAGTTCACCATCCCCACGGCCAACTGGCTGGTGGCCAGCAGGAGGAGGATGGCGAGCGCCACCAGCACCGCATCGGCAACGCCGCTGCGATGTGCCTCCGCCAACATCGCCGCGGTGAGCGCCACCGTGATCCCTGCGATCGACCCAAGGTAGAGCAGCAGCGGGATCCGCCGGCCCAGCCTGTGGAGGGCTTCGGTCGGAGACGGACGCATCTTCGCCGCATGTTCGAGCCGCGGCCGACCCTTGTCGACCAGATAGAAGCCGACGTGGGCGGCGCGATCGTCGTCGCCGTCCTGGCCGACGTCGCTGCCCGTGCCATCGTGTGCGAGCTGGATCGCCTTGCGCGCCACGTCGCTCTCCGACAGCAGGCTTCCTTTCGCGATCTCCTCGACGACGTGCCGGTACTGGTCGCGGGTCGCGAAATCCATCCGGCCGTAGAGCCCGCCCGGATCCTCCTGCAGCTTGTGCTCGACGACGCTCATCGTTTCGACGAACTCGCGCCAGTCCATCGACCCCAGAAAGCGCAGGCTGCCGATCGTGTTGCTGATCGAAACCTGGTCGCCAGCCTGCTTCTGTGTTTCCGCCTGCACCAGCTGCTCGATGCCGAAGCCCGACTCCGACAGCCGCTGCTCGATCCAGGTCAGCGGCAAGGCGAGCGCCGCGCTCTGTCCCTGCAGCCGGCGCGCCAGTTCGGCGACGAACGAGCTCACCATTGGCGGGTTCGAGCGCGCCATGTCGGCTATCACCAGAATCAGGCTCTTGGGGTCGTGTTCGGCGACGTCCACCATCTGGTCCGCCCACGCATCGGCCCGGTTCCGGTCGATCGTGGCGGCCGCAATGCGGGCGCCGACGCGGCGCAGATTCTCGATGAGCGCCAACCGCAGCATGATGGGAATGGCCCACAATTCCCCCAGCTTGAGCGGGGTCACCGTCTGGTAGGCCGCCACGAAGCGGGAAAGGCCCTCCGCGTCGACCCTGCCGTCGCCGTGGGCGATCGCCTCGAACGCGAGATCGTAGACGCGCGGGAGCTTGGCGGAGGGACCGGCCGCCAGGCGGGGCAGCTCGCGGCTGTAACCCTTGGGCAAGTGCCGCCGCGCCGTGCGGATCTGCTCTTCGATCAGGTAGAAATTATCGAGCAGCCATTCCGCGGCGGGCGTGATGCGGCGGTTCGTCGTGACCGCGGCCGTCAGCAGGTCGCAGACTTCGGCCAGGATGCCGTCGTTCTCGGCCAGCCTTGTGAGCAGCTGGTCGGGAGCGCGGCCCGGTGTCAGCTTGTGCGCGAGCGCCAGGTTCCTGCCGTGCTGCTCCATCTGATCGGCACTGAACAGCTCCGACCGCAGCGGCGGTTCTTCGTCGGCGTACCTGGCAAATTCGTCGCCGCGACCGTAGCGCGCCGTGATGGCGAGCAACCGCTCGAACAGCGTCCGCCTGCCCACGTTCAATTCAGGTCCTCCGCACGGCAAAGACGCTGATCACCGCGCTACTCTACTCGCCCAGCAACTCGGCCACGGGTTGCAGTTGCTCCACGTGTGCGGACACGACCTTGGCGATGACGACGATCGGGATGCCCAGCAGCATTCCCCAGATGCCCCAAAGCCAGCCCCAGAAAAGCAGGGAGATGAAGACGGCAGCCGCATTCATCTTCGCGATCCGGCCCGTCATCCACGTCGTGACGATGGTGCCCACGATGGTGGCGATCGTCAGCGACGCTGCGCCGACGAGAAACGCCGTCGGGAAGGATTCGAACTGCATGAACGCCGCCATCGCGGTGGCCGCCGCAGTGACGCCGGGGCCGAGATAAGGGATGACGTGCAGCAGCCCGGACGCGACCGCCCAGGCGCCCGCATTTTCGAGGCCGATCCAGCGGAACACAAGCCAGGCGAGCACGGCGACCAGCACATTCGTCAGGAGCAGCATGAACAGGTATTTCTGGATGGAATCGTTGATGTCGTCGAGAATCTGCACGGTGATCTTCTTGCTCGACAGCGACGGACCCGTCAGCCGCACCAGCTTGCGCTTGAACGTGTCTCCGCCCAGGAGCAGAAAGAACGTCAGGAACAGCACCATGATCGTCTGACCCAGGAAGCCGACGGCCCCCACCGAGCCCGACAGCAGAAAGTTGCCGAGCTTGAAGCCGGGGGCATCGACGACGACATGCGTTGCCGCCGGTCTGGGAGGCGCGGGGCCGCCGGCCGCTTGCGTCGCCGCCTTTTCGACTTCGGCTGCGGCGCTCTGCATCCGTTGCATGTTTCCCGCGGGATCGGTGTGCAGCCGTGTTACGGCCGTCGAGAACGTTTTCGCCGCCTCGGGCAACTGTTCGATGATCGTCTGCACCTGCCCGCGCAGGGCGTACCCGCCCAGTCCGACCGCACCCAGCACGCCCAGCATGACAATGATCGCACCGGCCACGCGCGGGATCCGGATTCGCTCGAGATACACGACGAGCGGATTCAGCATGTAGGCAAGCAGGATTCCGAGCAACAGCGACACGAAGAACGTCTGCGCCAGATTGAGCGCGCAAACGACCGCGATCACGGCCAGCAGCGTGAGCGCAACGCCTTGCGCATCCACGCGCATGCGGACCGTGGGGACGACCGGTCCGGTCGCTGGCGATACGAGTTGCGCAGCGTCGGTTACCGAGACGAGCTCAGGCTGCGTGGGCATAAGCGCGTGGGTTGGTGCCATGTTCGACCTTGCGGGCGGCATCTGACGCCGTTCTCCGGTCCGTAGCCGAGCTCACGAATCCGCCCGACTGAAAGTTTCCCGCGAACGCCTCGACGTCGATCTGCGCCGACTTCAGCGTTGGCTTCCTGCTTGCCACTTTCGAGACGGACTTCAGCGGTCCTTCTGGACGGTGAGTTTGCTGTTGACCGATTTGACGCCCTCGGTGCCGCGTGCAATGGCCACTGCCTGGTCCACTTCGCCCTGGGTGTTGGCCGTGCCGGTCATCCAGACAACGCCATTCATGTCGGTGTCGACGCTGACGTGCTTCAGGCTGCCGGGGTGCTCGGCCGCGAGCTTCGTCTTGATCTTGGTCGTGATGACCGAGTCCTTGACGAAGACGATCGGTTTGGAGCGGTCCGTGTCCGAATCCGCCGCATACGCCGCAACGGGCGCCAGTGCCGAGCCAATCACGAAGCAGGTTGTCGCAAGCTTGAATTTCATTTTTGTTTCCTCAATGGGTTTCCGCCATCGCAGCGCGGGATTGCAGGCGCCCCGTCAGAAACGGGACGATCATCGGTATCCCCACGACCCCGACGAACTCGCCGTGATGCGGGTGTGGGTCGACAATAGCGGACAGCAGAAGAACAGTCTGTGCGCTGGCTAACAAAGCGGCACGTATCGCGCTGCCGGCAGATCAATAGCGAAAGGCGCGTCCGTTTTCGATGCGGACACTGTCGCCCACGCGCAGATTGCCGATGCTGGCCTGGGTCACCGTCTGGTAATTCCCGTTGTCGAACCGGATGCGGAGGCGGTAGGCGTCCGGGCCGGCATTGCTCTCGCCGATCTCGTGCCCGACCGCGGCGCCGCCGACCGCTCCCGCGACGGTGGCACGGTATTGCCCGTGCCGCCACCGATCTGGTGGCCGATCACGCCGCCAATGACGCCGCCGATGATCGTCCCCGCGATGGCGTTGTCGCCGCTTCTGCCACGCGTCGACTCGATCGAGTCGACGACGCCGTAGTAGCCTTCGTTCGATCGTGTTTCGCTGTAAGGGGGGTCGCCATTGTCGTAGCGGCCGTAGGGCGCATCCGCGGTGGCGCAGCCGCCGACGAGTGCCGTACCGGCGAAAAGCAGAGTGACAAGTGTATTGGGTTTCATGGGTTTGCTCCGGTGAGTGGGCACAGCCTGGCGTGATTCATCGCGGGCGTCGGTACGTTGACGCACACAGAGCGGCTGCCCTCCGCGATCGGCCGCCCGCCTGCGCGACGTTGCCTGCGCGGCGCGCCGGCCGGCCGGGTCCGGAGGGTGCGCTACCGAACAGACAGCCGGTGAGGTGCGCCGTAGGCTGTGAAGGTCGTTTGTAACGGGATGTGACCAATGGTATCGACCCGGACCACGCACGACGCCCGGCACCGCATGCGTCTTCATCGCCCCTGCTGCGGGCGGAAACATTTCCGTCGGGCTGTCATCGCCAAGGGAGTGCGGCGCGTTATAGGCGCACGTCGATGCAATGCCGCGGTTCTCGCGGCGGGTGAGGCAACGGTGCCCCCTGGCTTTGCCGGCCGGCCCCGCTTCGAGAAACGACGCCGCGCACTATCGCCGGTTTGGAGCTGGTCCGCAGTTTCGCGGCCAAATCTGAACTAGCGCGTCAAACAGCGAACTTTTGCACAAGGAAACATCATGCCGATGCAATCCCTCCGTCTTCGGATTATTGCCTTCGCGGCCGGCATCGCCATCGCGGCCTGCAGCGGCTGGGCAGCCGCCGACCCGCCATCGCGCGTCGCGCGTCTTGGCTACACGACCGGCGCGGTCAGCTTCTCGCCTGCCGGAGAGAACGACTGGGTCCTGGCCACGATCAATCGACCGCTGACCACCGGCGACCGCCTCTGGGCGGATGCGGGCGCGAGGGCCGAGATTCAGGTCGGCGGCGCAATGATTCGCATGAACGCCGGGACGGCTGTATCCGTTCTCAATCTCGACGATCGGATCGCCCAGCTGCAGTTGACGCAGGGCACGTTGAACGTCCGCGTTTGGCGGCTCGAGCCCAACCAGGTGTTCGAGGTCGACACACCGAATCTCGCCTTCACGCTGCGGCAACCGGGCGAATACCGGATCACGGTGGACCCCGACGGCAATGCGACCGACATCATCGTGCGCAGAGGACAGGGCGAGGTGTACGGAGAGGGCGCGGCCTATGTGATCGACTCGCGCCAGCCGTATCGATTCACCGGCACGGGCTTGCGCGAGTACGAGTATCTCGACGCGCCGCGCCTCGATGAATTCGATACCTGGGCGATTGATCGCGACCGCACGTACGACAACTCGGTTTCCGCCCGCTATGTGTCGCCGGACGTCGTCGGCTATCAGGACCTCGATGCGAATGGCACCTGGCGCGTCGATGCATCCTACGGCAACGTGTGGATTCCGAACCGCGTGGCCGCCGGTTGGGCACCCTACCGCGACGGACATTGGGCGTGGGTCGACCCGTGGGGCTGGACGTGGGTGGATGACGCTCCCTGGGGCTTCGCGGTCTCCCATTATGGCCGCTGGGCCAACCTGAGTGGCACGTGGGGCTGGGTGCCAGGTCCCGTGCGCAGCCGGGCCTATTACGCCCCGGCGCTGGTCGCGTTCGTGGGTGGCAGCAACTTCCGGCTCTCGATTTCCAGCGGGATGGTAGGAGGCATTGCGTGGTTCCCGCTGGGGCCGCGCGAGGTCTATCGGCCCGCCTACGCGGTGAGCCGCGGCTATTTCGAGCGCGTCAACACCAGCAACACGATCGTCAACAACACGGTCATCAACAACTACTACAACAACTCGAACGTCACAAATGTCGTGTACGCCAACCGGCAGGTGCCGGGTGCGATCGTCGCCGTGCCGACGACCGCGTTCGTGCAGTCGCAGCCGGTGGGGCGGGCTGCAGTGCGGGTGACGCGGGAACAGGTCGCCAGCGCGCCGGTAGCGGCTGTCGGCCACTGTCGCGCCGACGGAACGAAGCGTGCGCGGTGCCGCCGCTGCGGGCGACAAGCCGCCTCCGCGGTCGTTCGAGCGGCCTGTGGTCGCCCGTACCGCGCCGCCCGCGGCAGCGGTCGGTTTCGCCGCGCAACAGCAGCAGTTGGCCGCGGAGCCGGGCAAACCGCTCGACGCGACCGCGCGCAAGGCGTTGAAGCCTGCAGTGGCCGCGCCGGCACCCGCTGTCACCGTCGTCACGCCGACGCAAAAGGCGCCACCGACCCTGCGTCCGCCGGCCGATGCCCCCGGAGCCAAGCGGGGCGATGCGCGCGGAAAGCCCGAAGAGCGCAAGGCCCCCGCAGCGCCCGCGGTTTCCGGCGCACCGGGAGCGCCGGCGCAGGGTGTCGCGCCACCGCAAGCCACCCCGCCCGTACCGGCCGCACAGCCGCCGGAGCAGCGTGGAAAATCCGAGCAGCGTGGGAAGTCCGAGCAGCGCGGAGAGCCCGTGGCAACGCCACCGACACCGCCGCAACGCTTGGCGCCAGCTACGGCCGCTCCACCGCAGGTCGCTCCGTCCGCACCGGCAGCGCAACCGCCGGAACAACGTGGAAGATCCGAGCCGCGCGGGAAGGCCGAACAGCGCGGAGAGCCCGTGGCAACGCCACCGACACCGCCGCAACGCGTGGCGCCGGCTCCGGCCGTTCCGCCGCAGGTCGCTCCGCCCGCACCGACGGCACAGCCGCCGGAACAACGTGGAAAATCCGAGCAGCGTGGGAAGGCCGAACAGCGCGGAGAGCCCCTGGCAACGCCACCGACATCGCCACAACGTGTGGCGCCGACTCCGGCTGCTCCCCCGCGGATGGCTCCGCCGGCACCCGTTGCGACGCCGCCGACACCACCGCAACGCGCGACGCCGACTCCCGCCGCTCCGCCGCAGATGGCTCCGCCGGCCCCCGTTGCGACGCCGCCAGAGCAACCCGGCAAGACGGAGCAACGCGGAAGGTCCGAACCAAAGGCCGTCCCACCGCAAGCCGCGCCTCCGGTGCCCGCTGCACAGGCGCCAAGGCCGCCGGTGAGACCCGAGCCCGTCCCTGTCGCCAGGCAACCCGAACCGCGCCCGCCTGTTGCTGCACCCAAACCGCCGCCGCCGCAACCCCAGCCGGCGCCGAAGGCGGAGCCGCCCGGCAAAGAGCCCAAGCCAGCCGCGGGCAAGCCGGACGAAAAGAAGAAGGACGCCGACGAGCAGAAGCGGGACGAAGAAAACCGCAAGCAGAAAGGGTAGCCCCCGGTCCGACCTCGCCGGATGGGCAAGCGGTGAGGGGCCGGTGCGCATACATCGGCCCCTTGCCGTTTCCGTCGGGGGAGCCCGCGCATTCCCGGCGGTGCCGGAAGAGGCCATTACCCCGGCCAAGCGCCGGCCGTATGTGTGCTGGCGCACAGACGCTTGCCGGGGAAGTCGTGATGCTGTCGCGTTGTGTTGGCGACGCCGTTGGCTTGGGCAAAGGACAGGTTCTCATTGAAAGTTGATCGCAAGATTGTTGCAGCGCTTGCCGGAGCCACCCTGCTGGTCGGGCTGATGGTGGCGGATATCGTTCCAGGCTTTCAGGCAAACCGAGCAAGCGGCGAGTGCCCGGCAGCAGACTTTCGTTGTAATCAACCGCGCGAACGATCTGCTGTCCGCCGTGACGGATGCCGAGACCGGTCAACGCGGCTTTGCGCTGACCGGCAACGAAGCCTTCCTGGAGCCGTACCTGGCGGTGCGGGATGGCATCGGCGGCCAGCTGGAAGAATTGCGTCGGCTCACCACGGTCCAGCGCTGCCCGCAAGAACCTGGACGCCATGGTGCCGCTGGTGGAAGCCAAACTGGCGGAGTTGGCGCAGGTCATCGAGCTGCGCCGCAACGGCGACACGGCTGGCGTGCTGGCGGTCACGGGCAGCGGCCAGGGCAAGCGGCTGATGGACTCGATTCGCGCCGAGATGCACGGCTTCATGCAGATCGAGGACGATGCGCTGGCGCAGCGCGACGCCAGGCTCCAGGCGAACATGCGCTTTCTGTTCGCCCTCATCGTTGCCTCCGGTGTGCTCACCCTGCTGCTGGCCCTTGCGTTCGTCTACCTGATCCACCGGGAAGCGCAGCATCGGCTCAAGAGCCGGGTTCATCTGGAAACACGACATCTGCTCGACGTCCAGCAGGAAACGAATGCACGGCTGCAGCAGGCCAACGTCACCTTGCTGGAAAGCGAGGAAAAGCTCGCCGTAACGCTCAACTCCATCGGCGATGCGGTGATCGCCACCGATGCCGAAGGGCGCGTGACGCGCCTCAATCCCCTGGCCGAACGGCTCACCGGCTGGACGCAGGCGGAAGCCGCCGGTCGTCCGGTGGGCGACGTCTTTCACATCGTCAACAAGGAAACGCGCCAGCCCGCCACGATCCCGGTGCTGGAAACCCTGGCGCACGGGACGATCCAGGGCCTGGCCAACCACACCGTGCTGATTGCCCGCGGCGGCAGCGAGAGCGACATCGCCGACAGCTGCGCGCCGATTCGCGACCGCGACGGGCAGGTGATCGGGGCCGTGCTGGTGTTTCGCGATGTCACCGCGGAATACGTGACGCAGCAGGCCCTGCGCGACAGCGCCGCGCTGATCCAGACGATCCTCAATACCGTGGCGGACGGCATCATCACCCTGCATGCCGAGGGCGGCGTCGTCGCCAGGGCAAACTCGGCCGCGGAAAAAATGTTCGGCTATGCCGCCGCGGAGCTCATCGGACAGGAATTCAGTTTCCTGATACCCGAGCTCGACCGGGGCGGGCACAACGGTTCGCTCGAGTATTACAGCGCCAGCGACGAGGCGCGTGCCGCCGGGCTCGGCCGCGAGGTCGAGGGCCGGCGCAAGGACGGCAGCTTCTTCCCGCTCGAGATTGCGGTAGGCGAAATGTGGCTCGGCGGCAAGCGTTACTTCACCGGCATCCTGCGGGACATCAGCGCGCGCAAAGAGGCCGAGGAGGCGCTGCGCAAGGCGGGTGCCCTGCAGAGCGCGATTTTCAACAGCGCCAACTTCTCGAGCATCGCCACCGACGCGAAGGGCGTGATCCAGATCTTCAACGTCGGCGCCGAGCGCATGCTGGGCTACGCGGCCGCCGACGTGATGAACAAGATCACGCCGGCCGACATTTCCGATCCGCAGGAGGTGATCGCGCGCGCGAAGGCCTTGAGCGTCGAGCTCTCCACGCCGATCACGCCGGGCTTCGAGGCCCTGGTGTTCAAGGCGTCGCGCGGCATCGAGGACATCTACGAGCTGACCTACATCCGCAAGGATGGCAGCCGGCTCCCGGCCGTCGTGTCCGTCACGGCCTTGCGCGATGCGCAGGAGGCCATCATCGGCTATCTGCTGATCGGCACGGACAATGCCGCGCGCAAGCGGGTCGAAGCGGAGCGGGCGCTGCTCGATCAGGCGCTCCACGAGAAGAACGCCGAGCTGCAGAGGGCCAAGCAGGTGGCGGAGAAAGCCAACCTCGCGAAATCGGATTTTCTTTCCAGCATGAGCCACGAGCTGCGCACGCCGCTCGGCGCGATCCTCGGCTTTGCCCAGCTCATGGACTCCGGCTCGCCGCCGCCCACCGTCTCCCAGAAGCGCAGCATCGATCAGATTCTCCAGGCGGGGTGGTACCTGCTGGAGCTGATCAACGAAATCCTCGACCTCGCGCTGATCGAGTCGGGGAAGATCTCGCTGTCGCTGGAGCCGGTCTCGCTGGCCGACGTCATGCGCGAATGCCAGGCCATGATCGAGCCACAGGCGCAAAAGCGCGAGATCAGCGTTGCCTTTCCCCGGCTCGAAACGCCGTTCTTCGTCAAGGCCGACCGGACGCGGGTGAAGCAGGTTCTCATCAACCTGCTGTCCAACGCGATCAAGTACAACAGGGTGGGTGGATCGGTCGTGGTGAACGCCGTCGTCGACACTCCGGGGCGCCTGCGGATCGGCGTCACGGACACCGGTGAAGGATTGGCACCGGACAAACTGACGCAGCTCTTCCAGCCGTTCAATCGTCTTGGCCAGGAGGCGAACGTCCAGGAAGGCACGGGCATCGGCCTCGTCGTGGCCAAGAGGCTGGTCGAGTGGATGGGTGGGGTCATCGGCGTGGAAAGCGAAGTCGGAAAGGGCAGCGTGTTCTGGATCGAGCTGGAGCTGACGACCGGACCGCAGCCTGTCGCCGGCGCCGCGGGACCCGCGGAGGTCGTGCCTGCACAAGCACAAGTCGACACGCCGTTGCGCACCCTGCTCTACGTCGAGGACAACCCCGCCAATCTGATGCTGGTCGAGGATCTCATCGCGCGCCGGCCCGACATCCGCCTGCTGAGCGCGCGGGACGGCAATCGCGGCGTCGAGGTCGCGCGCGCGGCATTGCCGGATGTCATCCTGATGGACATCAATCTGCCCGGCATCAGCGGCGTCGACGCGCTGCGGATCCTGGCGGAAGACCCGGCGACGACGCACATCCCGGTCATTGCGCTCAGTGCCAATGCATTGCCGCGCGACATCGCGAAGGGCCTGGAGGCGGGATTTTTCCGCTATCTCACCAAACCCATCAAGGTCAACGAGTTCATGGAAACGCTGGACGTGGCGCTGAAATTCGCGAAAACGCAGTCGGCCCGCGCCAATGGGGAGAAAACAGCATGATGGTCGTACGCCTCGGACATTCTTGCCGCCCGCATCCTGATCGTCGACGATCAGGAGCCCAATGTCAGCCTGCTCGAGCAATTGCTGGGCGAGGCCGGCTACTCCGGCGTGACTTCGACGATGAATCCGAAGGAGGTCTGCGCGCTGCATCGCAAGAACGGCTACGACCTGATCCTGCTCGATCTGCAGATGCCCGGCATGGATGGATTCCAGGTGATGGAAGGCCTCAAGACGAACGATGCCGACAGCTACCTTCCGGTCATCGTGCTCACGGCCCAGCCGGGCCACAAGCTGCGCGCGTTGCAGGCCGGCGCGAAGGATTTCATCAGCAAGCCGTTCGATCTGGTCGAAGTCAAGACGCGCATTCACAACATGCTGGAAGTGCGGCTGCTGTACAAGCAGCTCGAGAGTTTCAACAAGGTGCTGGAGCAGACGGTCCGGGAACGAACGGCCGAGCTGCGCGAAAGCGAAGCGCGCTACCGGAGCCTGACCGAGCTGGCCTCCGATTGGTACTGGGAGCAGGACGAGACCGGGGCCTTCACCCGGGTTTCCGGTCCGGTGCTGGAAATGCTCGGCATCCGGGTCGATTCGCTTGCGGGTCCGGCAGGCGATGGCAAGACGACGGGCTGGAACGAGGCGGAGCGGGAGCTGCTGCAGGCAAAGATTGCCGCCCGGCAGCCGTTCCTGGATTTCGTGTTCAGCCGCGTCAATGCCGACGGCTCCGGTCAGAAATTTCAGGTGAGCGGAGAGCCGATGTTCAACCAGGCCTGCCGCTTCGTCGGCTACCGCGGCATCGGCGTAGAGCTGATTGCCAAGCAATAGAACCCCGGATCCTGATGGCTCGCCATGCCGCTGCCGCATAGCCCCAATCAAAACCAACTTCTCGCCGCGCTGCCCGCGCCGGAATTCGAGCGCCTGTTGCCGCACCTGGAGCTCGTCCCGATGCTGCTCGGTGAAACCCTGTACGAGCCGGGTGGCAAGTTGCAGCACGTCTATTTCCCCACGACGGCCATCGTGTCGCTGCTCTACGTCATGGAGTCCGGCGCATCGGCCGAGATCGCGGGGGTGGGCAACGAGGGAATTCTCGGCATCTCGCTGTTCATGGGCGGCGATACCACGCCCAGCTCGGCGGTCGTGCAGACTGCGGGCCACGGCTACCGCCTCCCGGGGCGGTTGCTCAAGGAGGAATTCGGTCGCGCGGGACTGATGCAGCGTCTGTTGTTGCGCTATACGCAGGCGCTGCTCACCCAGATGTGCCAGACCGCGGCGTGCAACCGGCACCATTCGATCGAGCAGCAACTGTGCCGGTGGCTGTTGCTGACGCTCGATCGCCTGCCTTCGCAAGAGCTGGTCATGACGCAGGAACTGGTCGCCGGCGCGCTTGGCGTGCGGCGGGAAAGCATTACGGAGGCTGCCGGAAACCTGCAGCGCGCCGGTGTCGTGCGCTACCGCCGCGGCCACATCGCGGTGCTCGACCGCTCGGGGCTGGAGGCCGGGGCTTGCGAGTGCTATGCCGTCGTCAAGAAGGAAATGGCCCGCCTGCTGTCCGACGTGCGTTATCGCCAGGACGCTTCCACCGCTGCCGCGTGACGCGCGGCGGGAAGGATTGATCGGCCCCGATGGCCGATTGACCCATCGCAATCGATGCCAACGCGGCACGAAGAGTCGGCCGCGCAACTTCTCGCGTCTCCCCACCGACGCGACGTGCCTGCAATCCGGGCCGCCGCCTCACTGTGTTCGATGGCGCACAGAGCGCGGCAGCACGTCGGTGTAGATTCACTGCAGCGATACCGACTCCGTGGGCAGCATTTCCCGCGCCCGCAACTGCAATGTGAAGGAACGATTGTGAAGGCCATCCGTGTCTTGCTTGCCGCGGTCCTGTTCGCTGCCTCGGGATTGCTGTCGCCCGCCTGGGCGTACCGCGTTCACAACCGATCAGAGCGACCTCTGGTGGGATCCGGCTGAATCGGGCTGGGGCATCCAGTTCGTGCATCGAGGCTCTGTCATTTTCGCCACGATCTTTGTCTACGACCCGACGCGAACTCCGATCTGGTACACGGCAACGCTCAACTACGCCGGCAATCTGGTCTGGACCGGGGACCTTTATCTTACGGATGGGGCTTGGCTCGGGGCCGGATCCTTCAACCCCGATACCGTCGGTCGGCGCAAGGTGGGGACGATGAGCTGGAACGCGACGACAACCCGAAACGGCACGCTCACCTACGGCGTGGACGGCGTAACCGTCGGCAAGAGCCTGACGCGGCAGTTCGTGGCCAACGAGGACTTCGGCGGGCGCTATGGCGGAGGCGTTCACGTCGATACCACAGGATGCGTCAATCCCGCGTTCAACGGCACAGCCGAGACTTTTGGAATGTTCGACATCGCGCAAAGCGGCCAGGCGATCACGCTGACCAGCTTCCCGGCGACAAACGCCAGCTGTGCGTTTTCCGGCACCCTCAACCAGGCTGGCCAGATGGGCTCCGCGAGCGGCTCGTATGCGTGCAGCGGCGGCGAGACCGGCGTTTTCCAGCTGTTCGAGATGCAGGTCAACATCTCCGGCGTGACCGGCCGCCTTGCGACGGACAGCAATACGGTCGCGGGGTGTCAGAGTACGGGTCGGTTCGGCGGAGTGCGCACGGCGACGCAGTAGGACGGCATCCTTCCTTCGTGCGGCGGCCGGACGACCATGACCAGTGTGCGTGCAATCAGGCACCAAACGTCCGCGGCTCCGTCCGCGCCGGCGGTTGTCGTCGGCGGCGATGGCCATCAGCGCTCGCTCGCGGGTTCTCTTGAGATAGCGACACTCGCCGCGGCGGGAAGAGGCCCTGACGCAATGGTCGCGGCTGGGAACCTCGCGCACGCTCGATGTCGCCGGGGTCGACAGTCTCGATACGCCGGGTGCGTTGTTCCTGTGCGGTCTTCGCGACCAGGGCGTGAAGCTCACGGGCGTCAAGCCCGAACACAAGGTTTTGCTCGAGCTCATCTGCGGGCTCGATCTCAAGCCGCTACCCAAAGTCGAAGCCGTCGCCAGGTGGCGCCAGATCGTCATCCAGCTTGGCAAGGGCGCGCACGACGCCAGGCACGAGGCGCTCGACATCATCACTTTTCTCGGCCGTGCGGCGAGCTGGACCGTCAATTCGCTGCTGCATCCCGCCTGCCTGCGCCCGGCTGCGATATCGCGGCACATAGCGGAAACCGGCATCCATGCGCTGCCCATCATCGGCCTGATGGCCGTCATGATCGCAGTCGTGATCGGCTATCAGGGTGTGGCGCAGCTGCGCCCCTTTGGCGGCGAGGACTTCACCATCAACCTGGTCGCCGTGTCGGTGCTGCGCGAAATGGGCGTGCTGATCACGGCCATCATGGTCGCCGGCCGCTCGGGCTCCGCCTTCACCGCCGAAATCGGCGTCATGAAGACGCGCGAGGAAGTCGACGCGCTCCAGGTGATGGGAATCGAGCCCATGCAGGTGCTGGTGGTGCCGCGGGTGATCGCGCTGGTCATCACTCTGCCGCTGCTCACGTTCTTCGCCGACTTCATGGGCCTGATCGGCGGCGCCGCCATTTCCCAATTCCTGCTCGACGTATCGCCGATGCAATACCTGACCCGGTTGCCGCACGTCGTCGACGGCAGCGATCTCTTCGTCGGCCTGTTCAAGGCGCCGATCTTTGCCTTCTTCATCGCCGTCACCGGCTGCATGCACGGGCTCCGGGTGAGCGGCTCGGCGGAGAGTGTCGGCCGGGAGACCACGCGCGCCGTCGTGAAATCGATTTTCCTGGTTCTCGTGCTCGATGCATTCTTCTCCATCCTGTTCGAAAGGCTCGGCGTATGACCCCCCGGACCAAGACGCAAGCCGAGCCGATCCTGTCCGCACGGGGTATCGTCAACCGGTTCGGCAAGCAGGTGGTGCACGACAAGCTCAGTCTTGAAGTCATGCGCGGGGAGGTCATCGGCATCGCCGGCGGATCGGGATCGGGCAAGTCGGTGCTGCTCAAGACGCTCGTTGGGCTGCACCTGCCGAACGCCGGGGAGGTGCTCCTGAACGGCAAGGCGGTGCAAACCATCTCCGCGACGGAGAAGGCGGCCCTCATCGGCGTGCTGTTTCAGCAGGGCGCTCTGTTTTCCTCGCTGTCGGTTGCGCAGAACATCATGCTGCCGATGCGCGAGCACACGGCACTGGCGGCCGGCGAGCAGGAACAGATCGCGGCGATGAAACTGGCGCTTGCCGGGTTGCCGGCTGACAGCGGCATCAAGTTTCCTGCCGCGCTTTCGGGCGGCATGGTGAAGCGGGCCGCTTTCGCGCGGGCGCTGGCGCTCGACCCAAAAATTCTCTTTCTCGACGAACCCACGTCCGATCTGGACCCGATCGCCGCCAGCGGCATCGATGCGCTGATCCGGCAGCTCAACGAGAGCCTCGGCATCACCGTCGTCATCGTCACGCACGATCTCACGACTTTGTTCACCGTCTGCGGCCGCATCGCCGTGCTGGTCGACCGGAAAGTCACCGTCGACACGGCGGACAAGCTGCTGCAGTCCGACCATCCGTGGATTCACGAGTTCTTTCACGGGCCGCGTGCGGAAGGCGCGATGAAAGCAAGGAAAAGGAACCATGGAAACTGACAAACACTATTTCTTCGAGGGGTTGTTCATCATTGTTCTCTCCGTTGTCGCGGCGATCTTTGCCGTGTGGCTGGGAAGCCCGGGCCGCCACGACGATGTGATCTATCGCATTCATTTCCCGGAGTCGGTGAGCGGGCTTGCGGTCGGCGATTCCGTGAAATTCCGCGGCATCGACGTCGGCACGGTCAAGGCGATGCTCATCGATCCCGACAATTCGCGACTGGTGCTCGTGGATGTGCGTTTGCGCAAGGAAACGCCGATCAAGACCGACACCCGGGCCAGCCTCGCAATGAAGGGGATCACCGGCGTCGTCTTTGTCGAGTTGAACGGCGGAGACCCCGCGGCGAAGGCCTTGGTCGCGGTCACCCCTGAGGGCAAGGTCCCCGAGATTCCCTCGGAAAAGACCGGCCTCAAAGCGATGCTCGACGAGCTCCCGAAGCTGGTCCAGAAATTCTCGGCCATCGAGGACCAGGTCAAGAAAGTCGCGACGAGCGTCGGCGGGTTGACCGACAAGGTCACGGCCAACCCCTCGCTGTTGTTGAGGCGTCCGGAGAAGGAAAGCAACGACGGCGGAAGGAAATGACCTGAGCCTGGACACGGTTGCAGGGCCGGCGTCTGCTTGGCGCAGAGCTTCGCGGGCGCAGGGACCGTCGGCCTCATGCCCTGTTCTTCTATGTGCGGGGGCGCACCGATTTCACCGGAGCCTTCCATTAGGATCGGGGGGCAAATCGCTTTTCACTCCTGCAGTGACTATGCGCAGGCGTCGCAGGGTCGTGTGGGTTTTGCGGGTGCGCCGCAAACCGACGCTTGTCTGACGATCGCGCCAGGCGGGGGAAGGGAAACGTTGATCTTCGAGTGGCTGTGCGCAATACCGCGCCAGCTCTTGTTCGACATTTTGGGAAGAATTGACATGAAATATTCGATTGCAGTTGTAGCCGCATTCTCCGCGCTGACATTGAGCGCATGTGATCGTCCGACGGTGGTCGTGCCGGCGGCCCCTCCCCCCGCTGTGGTCGTACCTGTTCCGGGACCTGCCGGACCGCAAGGAGCGCCAGGCGCACCTGCGGAAAAGGGCGACACCGGCGCCACCGGTGCGACAGGCTCGACCGGGATGACCGGCTCGACGGGCTCGACCGGAATGATGGGGGCGGAAGGTGCCAAGGGCGAAAAGGGCAAGACGGGTGGCGACACCATCGTGCTTGTACCCGAGCCAGCGCGGAAACCCTGACCGGTTCGTATCGGAGGCCGCTCGTATCGAGCGCCAATCGCGAAGGCGCGCAAGACGCACGCCGTGAAGACTCCAGGGTGCGTCATCACGTACGCGGCCTGCTGTCCGAACGTTCGCATCAATCGGCAATCGTTGGGGAACCGGAGGTGGTCACCGGACGAAAAGGCGGCCGGGGAGAAAACAGCCCCGGCCGCAATTTCCGAACTCTCATGCTGCCCAGGAAACGGGCGGCGAAGAAGGACTTTCCTCGATCTTACGACTTGCCGTATTGCACCTTCGCGCTGGCGACGCATGCATCTTTCGCCGGACCCGCGAGTGCGTCGCACTTCTCGATGGCGACCTTGTATTCCGCATCGCGCTTCTCGGCATTTGCTTCATTGCGAGCCTCGGCCTGCTTCGCGGCCGCGTCCTGGCGTGTATCGACCGCGACACGGTCGACCTTGGCATCCGCCTTGCCCTTGACGAGTTCGGCCCTGGCTTCCTTCACGCACACGTCCTTGCGATTTCCCGCCAGATCGTCGCATTTCTCCATGCTGATGTTGTAGTTCGCCTGAGCGTACGCAATACGCGTGGCTTCGCGAGACTTGGGCGTGTTCTCGTAGGCGGCCGCGGCTTCGGCCTTCGCGATGTCGTCCTTGCCCTTGGCTTCCGCAATGCAGATGTCCTTGGCGTTTCCACTCAGTGACGAGCATGCGGTTTTGTCGATCTTGTACTGCGCGTCGGCGTCTTTCTTCGCCTGCGCGTAGCCATCCTTTGTCATCGATGCGGTGGCCAACGTGGTTCTGGGCGCATAGGTCTGCGCTGCGCTGACACCGGCAACACTCAAGCCGGCGATTGCGAATAGTGCGATCAATAGTCTGGACATGTCGTTTCCTCAAGATTCAGTTACGGTACCGGGAGCCTCATTGCAGGCCAAAGACGCCAGGACTGCAGTTTTCACGGCCTGGAGACCCGCGCGATCGACGATCCGATTCGTGGGCACCTGGGCGTGAACGGGGCATTTCCCCTACAAATTGAAATTTACGTGCGACGCGCGACCGCGTCTGTTCGATACCGTACCTACGGCAACAGGTTGTGCCCCTCTCCGTCTCGCGTGCGACCCTGTCGTGCCGACCCGCGCAGTGTTGCGGCGCGTTGGGGACTAGCCAAGATTTTCAGCGGCAAAGCCCCAATGGATCAGTTTGTCGAGCACGGCATTGACGTAATCCGCGCGTCGGTTCTGATAGTCGAGGTAATAGGCGTGCTCCCACACATCGATGGTCAACAACGGTGTCACGCCCATGGTCAGCGGTGTCTCGGCATTCCCGGTCTTGACCACCTTGAGGACGCCGGCGTCCAGCACGAGCCAGGCCCAGCCGCTGCCGAACTGCGTCGTCGCTGCGGTCGCCAGCTCCTTCTTGCAGGCGTCCAGCGTGCCGAACGAGGTCTCGATCAGCGACTTCAGCGCCGCGGGCGGCTCACCGCCACCCTTCGGGCGCAGACTGCGCCAGTAGAAGGTGTGGTTCCACACTTGCGCCGCACTGTTGAAGATCGCGGCCTTGTCGGTTTTGCCGGCGGTATCGTTGATGAGCTTCACCAGCGAAAGGCTCGCCAGGTCCGTGGCGGCGATCAGCTTGTTCAAGGTATCGACGTACCCCTGGTGGTGCTTGCCATGGTGGAAGCCGATCGTCCTGGCGGAGATCACCGGATCCAGCGCATTTTCCGCGTACGGAAGAGGCGGCAGCACGTGCAGGGGGGTCTTGTCGGTGGTTTCGATGGTGGTCATTCGATTTTCCTTTCAGGTTTGCGGCGGCGGTTGGACTCATTCGACCAAGGCGAAAGGTCAGGGTTTCAGTTGTCCGCGGAGTTCGCCACCCGATTTGTCGGTGCCCGCGATGATGGTGCCGGTGCCGGCCGCGACGCTCTTGAGTGGCGGCGCCGCGTGCGCCCGCGAAGGCGGGTCGCACGAGGCTGGCGCCGAGGAACGAGGGACTCCAAATTACTTCCCGTCGTGGTCGGAATCTCCGGGAACCGAGCGCTCGACGGCGTCACTGATACGCTGCCAGGCGTCGCGTGTCGCGTGCTTGGCGTTGTCCCAGGTCAGGCTTGAAGTGCCTCTGACACCTTGCCAGTCGCGCATCAGTTCCGGTTCCGCTTTCTCGAACGCGGCGCCCTCGAACCGTCCGTAGGAGTCGAACCCGTAGCGATAAGCCGGACCATAGTCGTCATAGGTTGCCCCCTGGGCCACGTAGGGCCGGCTCGAATAATTCTCGCGCCAGTAGGCTTCCTCGGCCGTCGGGTCAATCATTTCCGCTACCCCCTTTCCCGCCAAGCCGCCGGCCAAGGCGCCTATCAAGCCGCCCACCAAGGTGCCGGCGGGACCGGCGGCGGTGCCCGCCAGGGCGCCCGCTGCAGCCCCGCCGGCAGCCGCACCGGCCACCGCACCGAGACCGGTTCCAACGGGATGTGTCCCCAGTGCGCCGGAAAGCGGAGCCGGGTTGGGGTCAGCAATTCGGTTGCGGTCAAGGATTTCATGGGTCATTGTTGTCTCCAGATGATGCTGCATTGTTGCAAGGGTTGGTACCGTCAGGGGCCGTCGTGCGGTTGTGCACCGGCCGTCTCGGGGAGGAACCACGGGCAGGCGCCCGCGTTTCCGGGAAACGAAAGACGCATCCGGCGAAAAGCCTTCAGCCCGACCGCCGTTATGTCCGATGACACGAGCCGGCGCGACTGTTGGAGTATGCGCGAATGCATTCGTCCGGTCTGTACGGTGACGAACAAAACAGGCGACTCTGCAGCGGAGCGCATCGTGGACGGTGAGGTTCGACGTGGCGCCGAATTCCGCTTTCGTGCCGCGACGCAGCTCATGCGCGCCCACGCATCGCGGACGCCGTTATGTTGGGAAGCGCACATACCGCCGGCACGATGGCGCCTACCATTCTGTTGCAGCCGGCAGCAAGGCGAGGTGGGGGTCTTTCCGCGGCGTCCATTCCAAGGCCCTGCCGACCCGCCGCTCTTCCGTGATTGCCGCTTCGAGGAGCCTGACATGTTTGACCGATCAAGAAGCAACCGATTCCCGGCGACCGCCGGCGACTCGAAATACGGCTGCCTCGTTGGAGTGACGAGCCTCGTCGACAACAGCGTCTACGACGCGCGAGGCAATCTGGTGGGCAAGCTGGAGGAACTCGTGATCGACAGTCGCACAGGCTGCGTCCGTCATGCGGTGTTGGCGGTGGGCGGCATTCTGGGGATCGGACGACGGAGGTTCGCGGTTCCGTGGAGCACATTGAACCCGGATGCCAACTACCGCCGATGCGTAGTCGACGTGACGCAAATGCAGCTTACGGCGGTACGCGTTGCCGACAACGACCCCTGGCTGCGCGGTACGGATTCGGCCCATGCCGGCGAAGCGGCCGCACGTCCGTCAGGTCTGTTCGGGGCCAAAGCTTGACTCGGTGCCATCGGCGCGGGCCGATGGAGCAGTTCTCTGCGCGCGCTCCGTAAGCTCCGGAATGCGGGCACTTCCGTTGCCGCCTCGAGCGTGCGAAGGCTCCCGCCCCGGTCGCCGCCTGGGGGAGTGAGTGGAATTCGCCATGGGATTCCCGGCGAGGTCCTCGACCCCGCCGGCGCCGCCTTTGACCGTGGCCGTCTAGACGGTGCGTGGGGCGAGACTGCTCGCTGGGGCAAAGACGGCGTTCACGCCGGAGTAGCTCACCGCGCCGGGAACCACCGTTGCGCCCTGCATCAGGAAGAGAGTTGCCGAGCTGATGGTCGACGGGTCCATGCCCTCGCTGAACGTCGCGCCGACTTTGGCGTTGACGGCTACGTTCGTCGCGCCGTTGGCATTGATGGTTCCGCTGACCCTCGGCAGGTCCGTGGCGACAGGGTTGCCTGAATTCGAGTCCTGGCCGCCGCCACCGCCTGCGCATGCTGCTGCCAAAGCGACCACGAGCAATGCCATGAACCGGGTCAGCGGACCGGTAACGCGCTCGATTCCGTTCATTTTCATTGCTGCTTTCCTTTGCGTGCGAAGTCAAACCTGAGAGTCTTGAGTGCTCTTATCCTCCCTTCATCCACGATTCACCGTGCGCAAGCGCACATAAGCGCCGCCCCCAGCGCTTATCGGCCGGCAAAGGCCGCGCGGTAGGTGGAGCCTCCGGCGTCGTCATTGGCTCCTCGAACCGACACCCGTGAGGATGCCGTGATCGTCAAGCGGGTCCGAGCCGCTGATGCGTGCGGCGCGCCGGTTGGGCAGGACCGCGGACCCGGCCCGCGCTCTTGTGACAAAATGGCGTTGCTGGTCGAGTCTTGGCCATGCGTGCTGCCAGGATGGATCGCAGCACCGATATTCAGGAATCCCCATGACCGCCGACGCAGCCGCCATTGCCGACGACTACCCGTTGCCCAAGCGCAAGGTCCGCTGGCTCGGGCTCGTCTTTTTCATTTTCCTTCACGTCGTCGGAATCGTCGGCACGCCGCTCTACATCCACTATCGCGGGATCACGGCCCCCGAGCTCGTGCTGTTCTTCGCCTACTGCGCGGCGACCGGGTTTTCGATCACGATGGGCTATCACCGGCTGTTCGCGCATCCGACCTACAAGGCTTCGCCGGTCGTGCGGTTCTTCTTTCTGCTGTTCGGCGCGGCCACCTTCGAGGAGTCGGCGCTTGAAATGGTCGTCGCAGCACCGCCAGCACCATCTCTTCACGGATACGGAGCACGATCCCTACGGCGTCAACCAGGGGTTCTGGCATGCCCACATCGGCTGGATCATGTTCTGGCGCCATCGCACCAATTACAACAACGTGAAGGACCTGCGCCGATCGAAGCTCGTGACGCACCAGCACGACCATCACGCGTGGTGGTCGGTCGGCGGAGGGCTGGTTCTCCCGATGCTCATCGCCTGGTGGATCGGGCATCCGCTGGGCGGATTCATCATGGTGGTCTGCCTGCGCATCGTCGTCGTCCTGCACTCGTCGTTTTTCATCAATTCGTTCGCGCACACCTTTGGCAAGAGAACGTACGATGCCTCGCAGTCCGCTCGTGACAACTGGTTGTGCGCAATTCTCACCAACGGCGAGGGCTTCCACAATTTTCACCACCGGTTTCCCATGGATTACCGCAATGGCGTCCGCTGGTATCACTGGGATCCCTCGAAGTGGTGCATCTATCTCATGTCCAAGCTCGGCCTCGCCTGGGATCTCAAGCGAACCTCCGCGCAGAGAATTGCCGCAGCCGTCGGGCATTGAGAGCGTAGCCGCAACGCGGCAATGCCTGCGAGAGGATGAAGGCGCGCGGCCTGCCCGGCCGACCGGTTGCTTCGCGGTGTCCTGCTGGGGGACGCCGGGCGCCGGCTTGCGGACCGATCGACTCAGGGGGTCTGGACGACCTCGGCCACCAGGGCTCGCGTGCCGCGCAACGAAGCGGCCACCAGGCACCCGTGCTCGGCCTTCTCCATCAGGGCGCGCGCCTTGGCGGCGTCCCCCGACTGCGGAATCTCGAGCGTCGCGTACGTCGTGTACCGCGTGAACTGCGCGGCGCCGTCGGCCTTCTCGAGCACGCCCTCGACCCGGCACGTGAGGCCCGTCCACTCGAACCTGGACGCCCTGGCAATGGCACGGAAGGTGAGGATGAAGCAATCGGCGATCGACGCGCACAACAGCGTCTCGGGCGACCAGACGTCGCCCGGACCGTCGAACTCGGCGGGAGGCGCCGTGGCGATCGCCGGCAGGCGCGGCGCCGTCACGCTGACGGGGCCGGTCGGTTGTCCCGCGGCGCTGGCCGCATACAGGTGGGGATAAGGATGCACGTGATCCTCCGTTCGTATCGTTCATGAAAAACGCGGCGGGAACGATTGCGCCCGCCGCGTGGTCGTTGCCATGCTCCCCGGCCTGCGGGGCAGCCTCGGTCAGAACTTGCGCGAGTACGCCAGTCCCAGCAGGTACTGCTTCATCGAGATCGTCTCGGTTGCCGTCGGGGTTACACCTGGCGGGGTGATGAACGGCCCGAAGAAGCTCGGGCCCGTCACCGAGTTGTTCGCCGCGAACATGAACGAGCCGGTGACCTCGGAGTCCCTGTCGATCCGATAGGTCGTCCCGGCCGAGTACTGGTTCTGCACCACGCCCGGGGCGATCATGTTGAACGTGACGTTCGGCGGCGTGATCGGATTCTGCGTGTGGTTGTAGCCGGCGCGCAGCGTCCACCTGTCGTTGAGCATGTACTGGACGCCGATCTTCCAGACGTCGACGTTCTGCCAGCCGAAACCGGCACCGTTGTCGCCGCCGAGGCAGTTGGCGCGGACGTTCTGGCCGCCAAACTGCGGTGGCAGGCAGGGGTAGATCAGCGCAAGGGGATTGTTCACCGAGGGCGCATCGTCGTAGAAGATCCGCTCGAAATCGAGCGCGATCAGCCACTGGCTGGTCGGTCGGAACGCCGCGCCGACGGTGAAGCTCGACGGGATGTCGAAGCCGCCCTGCTGCGCGAACAGCCCCTTGTAGTTGTCGAAGTTGCCCATGCTGACCTTGCTCTGCCACGCGGCGCCGAACGCGATTTGTTCGGTGAACTGGCCCATGTAGCCGATCCGCACGCCCACGCCCCACGAGCTGTCGGTGCCTTTGTTGGTGACGCTGCCCGGGCTGTTCGAGAAGAGGGGACTGTCGAACATCTGCAGACCCTCGGCCTTGAAGCGCTGGTAGGCGATGACCGGCGTGATGCCGATCGAATGGCCCTTCATCGGCTGCCACGACACATAGGGGGCGATCATCAGCTGCATCAGGTTGACGCCGAGGCTGCCGTTGCCGCACAACATGTTGTACGGGCCGACCGGCGTGCCTCCCCGGAAATTCGTGCACGCGCTCTGGTTGGAAATCTGGCTGGCGGGATAGTCGGTGTTCATCCCCCCATTGCCGTAGACGGTGACGCCGAACGCGAGGTCGGGCTGGTATTTCCAGTTGATGCCGAATTCGGGGATGAAAAAGCTCCTGGATTCGCTGCCCACGGCGCCGTCGATGCCGGCCTGCCCCGATCCCGTGCGCGAGACTTCACGCAGCGGCTGAAACCAGGAGGCTCCCACTTGCCATTCGTTCCCGAGAAACGACATCGCGCCCGGATTCACCGCGCCGCCGAACGGCTCCTGCGCGACGGCGACCGCCGCGCCGCCCATCCCGGCCGATTTCATCCCGTAACCGTTGGCGAAATAGCCGTCGGTCGCCTGCGCGGCCATTGGCGCCGCGGCGACGAGTGCCAGGATCAGTCTTGTTTTCATCTCGGTTTCCTTCTCAAAAAGAGGTCGTTCCGATCCCGGACGTCGTGCGATCGCCGGGGCATGGTCTCAAATGAACAGGCTGACGTCGGCGTCCTTCGCCATCGGCAGGAACGTGGCGGCGCCGACGTAGTCCTTGACGTCGGGAATGAAATCTCGTGCTTGTAACCGAAGAGGTCGACCGTCATCTGGCACGCGATCAGGTTCACGCCGGCTTCGATGCAGAGGCTGCGCAACTCGCCAAGGTCGGCCACGCCGCTCTTCTTGATCGTCTTCTTCATCATCTTGGTGGCGAACGCCTCGTAGGTCGGTATCAGCGACTGCACGGCGTTGGGGATGTTCCATTGGATCGACTTGAACCACGCCGGGCCCATCGGCATCTTCATCGGCATGGCCGGGTTGCCGAGCGGGCTCACCTTGAGCTTCCGCAGGTCCTTCTTGAGCAGCTCCAGCCCGTAGAACGTGAAGAAGATCGACACGTCCCAGCCGAGCGCCGCGGCGGTCGACGCCAGGATGAACGGCGGATATCCCCAGTCGAGGGTGCCCTTCGTGGCGATGATCGTCATCGACGGCGTTTTCGCCGCCTTCAGCTCGGCGAGCTTGGCCTCGAGCCGCTGGTCGAGCAGGCGGTCGATGCGCTCGCTGATGGCTCGGTCGAGCGCGGCGTCGGTCGCGACAAGGGGCATCTTTTCCGTCAGCGTTGCCATGGGGAATCCTTCACGTCGGGTGGGACGGGGGCGAATGCGCGGCCGTGCTACTTCTTCTTCAGGTAGAAGACGTACGTCTTGTTTTCTTCGGTCGTCGAGAGCAGCGGGTTCCCCGTCTGGGTGGCGAACGCCTGCATGTCCTTGATCGAGCCCGGATCGGTCGCGACGACCTTCAGCACCTGACCCGATGTCAGCTCGTTCAACGACTTCTTGGTCTTGAGAATCGGCAACGGGCAGGACAGCCCGCGCGCATCCAGTTCTTTGTCGAAATCCACGGTGGAAGCCTCCGTCGTAGGTTTGAATTCGGCCCTGCGCTGGCGAACCCCGTTTCCCGCGTGCGACCCGCCTCGCCAAAGGGCCACAGAGGCATTATCCGCGCTGCCCGAGGGCCAACCTTGCTGCCGGTCAAACTCAGGGTGCGCCTGTTGCAAAAATGCCAGCAGGCTTCCCGCGAACAATCGAGACATTAGGCGGACGAGCGCCCGGTTGACGTCTATAACCGCGACGGGGGGTGACCCCACTACCCGGATGGGGGGGCGCTTCCGGCGCCCGTGCGCCCCGGCGGCCCCGGGGAGAAGCCGGCCCTAGTCGAACGAACGCCGGAAGTAGATCCCCAATCCGCTGATCGTGCCGGCCTCCGCGCGCAACCGCAGCGACCGCGTCAGCTCGTATTCGAGCCGCAGCGCGTTGGTCGCAAGGTGAGGCCCTGCTCGTAGACGAGCGACAGGCGATCGGTCAGCCGCTTGCCGACGGCGACGACCTGCCCCTCGGCGCCCGGTGTCCCGGGCCGGGCGCCGCCCTCGGTGGCCGAGGCGCTCCTGAGCGAGATGTCGTCGAGCCCGATCCGCTGCGCGATCGTGGCGGAAACCGGCTTGCCGTGGGAGCCGAGGAGCACGGCGGAGGCGGCCTGCAACGCCGCGAGGTCCGCGCCGGACGAGCCGTCGAGGGCCTGTCCCAATACCAGCCAGGACAGCTTCTCGCTGTCCGGCACGGGCGGGTTCGACGTCAGCTGGATGACCGGGACCTTCACGGTGCCGGTGATCGTCACGCCGGCCTCGACAGCGAGATTCTTGCGCAGCGCCACGATGTCGAGCCCCGGATTGTCGAGGCGGCCCGTCGAAGACGAGCCGCCCGCGGTCGATCGTGAGGCTGCTGGCCGAACGCGAAGTAGGTGCCGCGCACCGTGCGGATCGTGCCCCGGCCGAGGAGCCCGCGCGGGCCGGTCGTGACCTGCACGACGCCCGCCAGTCCCGTCTCGATCCCTTCGCCCGAGAACGTGAGCCTGTCGCCGAGATCGAGCGTCAGGTCGACGGCCAGCGGAACATCCTGTGCCCGCAATCTTTCCGTCGCCGGGCGCGACCACCCCTTGACGACCACGTCGTCGCCGAGCGTCGCATCGGGTGTCGCGAGATAGACGATCGTGCCTTCGTCGGCGCGCAGCTTTCCGGAAATCGTGATCCTGCCGCCTTCTGCCACGGCCGTGCCCTCGCCCCCGACGACCAGGCGCAGGTCCGGCCGGTTGAATGCGCGAAACTTTTCCGCGCGCCAGGCAAGCCGCGCGACCGGTCGCTCGCCGCCCGCGTGCCAGCCCGGCAATCTCTCCCGAGGCGCGGAAGGTGCCGGCGCCCGCGCCCAGCACGATTTCGTCGATCACGACGCGCCCGTCCGCCGCGTGCGCCACGATGCGGCCGTCCGTGAAGTGCAGGCCGTATTGCGGCGCGTCGAGGCGCAAGCCCTCGCCTTTGAGCGTGCCGGACAGCGCCGCGCTCCCCACGGTCCCGCGGGCGGCGATGTCG
Source organism: uncultured beta proteobacterium (assembly GCA_963751405.1). Taxonomy (GTDB): domain Bacteria; phylum Pseudomonadota; class Gammaproteobacteria; order Burkholderiales; family Casimicrobiaceae; genus CAIWHR01. Next base: position 50,283 of record CAVVUJ010000015.1, read on the forward strand.
ACGTGCGCCCGTCCCGAAACGACCGCGGCGCTGCCGATCCAGGGTTGCAGGACCTGCAGCGACGGCACGTCGCCCGTGAGCGAGAATTCGAGCGGCGCATCGCGCGCAATCCGTCCGTCCGGAGCGCCCGCGACCGTTCCGATGGCGAGCTTCGCGTCGGCCGCGTCGCCCCGCGCGGAACGCAGCGACGCGGTCGCGTCGATCGCGCCGTCGGTGAACCGCGCGACCGCCGTGAGCGCCGTGATGCCCGCGGCGATCCTGGTTTCCGGGGCTGCGCCGCGCGCGAAGAAGACGTCACCGGCTTCGCGCCGGACGGTCAGGTTGCCGGTCAGGCGCGGCGCTGCCGCGAGCGACCACTCGCCACCCAGCGTGACCGTGGAGCCAAAGGGAAGCGGCGCGCCGGCAAGCCGCGCCACCGTCGCGAGCGGCACGGCGTGGAAATTGCCGGAGGTCGTGATCCGGCCGTCGTCCCACACGAATTCGGCGAGACGCACGTCGCCGTCGGCCACCGCCAGCTTTGTCGCGCCGACCCGAACCTGCGTTCGGGCCAGCTGCACCGTGGCCGGCGCCGCCAGCCGCAGCGCCCAGGGTCCGCGGTTTTCCAGCGTGTCGAGCGCGCCGTTCCACGACAGCGATGCAACATCGCGGGCCCCGTGCGTCGTGTCGAGCCCGCCGTGGGCGGACGCGTCGAGGTCGAGGTCTTCGCCTTTCATCGCCAGTGTGAGCGCATGCTGCGCAAGCGTTCCGGTGAAGCCCGCGCGCATCGTGGCGAACGTTGCCTCCGGCGTGACGAGGCCCGTCGCGGTGACGTCGATGCGCATCGTTCGTGCCGCGAGGTCGCCGCGAACGTCGGCAGGGGTTCCCGGGGCGACGTGGGCGCGCACGCCGAGCGCGCCGAAAGCGATGCCGCCGGGGAGCTTCAGCTGTTCGCCGCTGGCTTCCAGATCCACGCCGCTCTGCGCCGTTGCCCCGGTGAACGTCGCCTTGCCGCGCAGCGCGCCGGCCAGCGGGCCCGGGAATCCGGCGGGAAGCAGCGGCGCAAGCTCGGCCAGATTGGGCGCGTCGAGCGCGACGGCGATGCGCTCGTCCGCCTCGCTCGCTGCCGTCAACTTCGACTTGCCGGCGGAAAGATCGATCGCGACCTCGCGGATGGACCCGGGCGCGAAGGAGCCGCGTGCCGTGCCTGCCAGCGCGACGCCGGCGAGCCGGCTGCCGCGCGCCAGCGCGATGTCCGCGCGCACGCGCCACGCGGGCGTCAGCGTGCCGGAGGCGACGATGCGGCCATCGAGCGCGCCGGCGGGAAAGGCGCCGTAGCTCGCCGGGATCGAGTCGCAGCGCGGTCGCATCGATCTCGAAGGCGCGTTCGCCGGAAAGCGCGAGGCGGCCGCGGCCGGCGAGTTCGCCCTTTCCCGATCGGGCACGGAACCGGTCGACGGCGAGCGTGCCGTCCGCCACGACCGCGGCGAAATCCAGCGCGACTCCACCGCTGATCGTGCGATCCGCGACGTCGCCGCGGATCGTTTGCCGCCGGGGATCGAGATCCGCGACCAGTCTGCCCGACAGCCGCGTCGCGACCAGCGGCGCGTAGAGCCGCTGCAGATCCACGTCGCGGACATCGAGGGTCCACGACCCGGCGGTGCCCGCGGCACCGAGCGGAATGCGCCCTTGCCCCGCGAGCGTGCCGCCGCCGGTCAGTGTCGCGACGATCGAATCGAGAGCGAGCGCATCGTCGCGCCAGGTGAAGCGTGTCGCCAGGGTGCGCAACGGGATGCGGCCGGCATCGATGCTGCCGGGCGCGGCATTGGCCGCGTCGATCGTGCCGGCAATCGCCCCATCGGCGGCACGGGCCGCCACGGTGACCGTCAGCTCGGTCGCCGGCAGCGCCGCATTCCACGCAGCGAGGTCGATGCCGCTCGCGTCGAGCGCCGCGTCACGCAACGTACGCCGCGGCCAGCGGCGCGAGCGACGCGCGCCCGCTGAAACGCGCGGCGCCCGCCTTGCCGCTGCCGTCGAGAGTGAGCGCGGCAAGCGTCCCGGCGAGAGCGAATTCCGCATCGACGCCCGCGAGGGCGCCGTCCCCTTTCGCGGCGAGGCGACCGGCAACCGGAAACGGCGCGCTGGCGCCGAGCGTCGCATTGCCGGTGAGCGCACCCATGGCCGCGACGAGCGTGACATCGGAAACCTTGATGCCCCGTCGCTCCGCCGGCGTAGCCGAACGCGAGGCCGCGAATGGCGCCCCGGCTCGTGCCGACGCGCCAGTCGAGCTCCCCGACGCCGACGTCTTCGATCCTGACCTCGATCGGCAACGCCATGGTCCGCGGCAGCGGAACGTCTCCCGTCGTTGCGTTCGTCTCGAACGTGAGGCGTTGCGCGCCCAGTCCGCGCACGACGATGCCGCGTGACAGGAGTGCGATCGGATTCCACGTGAGCGCGACCTCGTCCGCGTTCGCATGGGTGTCGGGTCCGCGCCACGCCATGCGCCGGATGCGCACGGTGTCGAGCAGCGAGCCGGTGGCGCCTTCGATTTCGAGCGCGCCGCCGCTCCGCGCGACGAGTTCGCGCAGGACGAAGTCGAGGCCGGCCTGCCCCGAGAGAAAGACATAGCCCGCGACGACGAGCGCGACGAAGATCGCGATCGTCGCGAAGAGCGCGCGCGCGATCCATCGGCGCGAAGCCGGTGCCGACGTTGCATCGCGGGGCGGCGTGTGTGCTTCGGGCATGTTCGATGCGGGCGTCGTGATGTCGCGCGGCTAGAACGTCAGGCCGACCGAGAAGTGAACGCGCACCGTGTGCGCGTCCTGGCCATAGGCGACGTCGAGACGGAACGGGCCGAGCGGCGTGCGCACGCGCCCGCCGACGCCGTAGCCGAGCGCGAGGCGGGCGCCGGACAGCGAGTCGACGGCGTTGCCCGCATCGACGAACGCGGCGAGCCCCCACAACTCGTCGATCCAGTGGATCGCGTCGACGCTCGCCACGCCGTAGTAACGACCGGGAACGATGGCGCTGCCATCCGCCACGCCGAGGCTTTCGAAATCGTAACCGCGCACCGTCGTGGCGCCGCCGGTCCGGAACAGGAGCTTCGACGGAATGCCGTCGCGGCTGCCGGCGAGCACCGCGCCGCCTTCGGCGCGGACGTTGAGCTCGTTGGAACGGTCGAGGGGCAGCCACCACGCAAAGCGGCCACGCAGACGGCCGAAGGTGCGCGTGGAGACGCCGGGGATGCCGACGCCGGCGAACGCGCTCGCCATCCAGCCCGTCGTGGGCGCGACGAGATCGTCGACGCGACGCCAGTGCCGTTCGTATTCCGCATAGAGGGAGTTCGCCGTCTGGCTGGGCGAGCCGAAGGGCTGCTGCTCGTCGAGATAGTAGGTCGCGGAAAACGCGGTTTCGTCGCGCTCTTCGACCGTGTGCCAGCGCGTGCCCACCGCGGCCGTCCGCGTGATGAGGTCTTCGATGTCGGTGCGCTCGTATCCGCCGCCGAAACTCGCGATCCAGCCGGATTCGTTGGGCGGGCGCGTGAAGCGGAGCGACCCCGACTGGATCTTGGATTCAACGCGCGCATCGGCCAGCAGCTGCAGCCCTCTGCCGTCGAAGTTCACGTCGCGGTAGTTGGCGTTCGCGCGCCAATGCACGTCGGTCGAATAGCCGACGCCGCCCTCGAACCGCTTGGTCGGGCCTTCGATCACCGCGACGTTCACCGTCGCGTTTTCGGGGTGCGTGGTGTCGGGATCGATCTTCGCCTGCACGCTCGCGAAGTAGCCCGACGCATTGAGGCGCCGCACGAATTGATTCAAGGCCACGACGCTGTAAGGCTCGCCAGGCGCGATCGTGCTGAAATTGCGCACGAGCGACGCGTCGTATCTGGCGAGCCCCGTGATGTCGAAGCTGCCGAACGCGGAACGCCGGTCCGCTGGCGAGCTCGACGGCGAGGTCCGCGCTCCTGGATTCGGGATCGATCAGGGCTTCGCTGCGCTCGATGCGGGCGGCCGCGTACACGGTGCCGGAGAGTGCGGCGAGCGCGCGCTCCTTGGCGATCGTCCACGCGGATTGCCGGAAGACCTCGCCTTCCGCGAGGCTCCAGTCGCGGGTGAGCCCGGCGATCAGGGTGGTCCCCACGGGCACGTCGGTCGCGGCGGGACCGGTCACCTCGATGCGCACGGAGGCGATGCGCGTCGCGGCGCCGACATCCACCTTGAGCGTGACCGCCACCGGATCCGCGCTGCGATCGATGCGGACATCGACCACGGCCGAGAAATAGCCTGCGGCGGCGGCGGCGTTGCGCGTTTCGTCGACCGCCTCCAGCGCCAGGCGATCGAGGAGTTCGACCGTCATTTCCGCATAGTCCTGCCAGCGCACGAGGCCGACATCGCGCTCCAGCGTTTCCTTGAGCGGCGACGGCGCGATGACCTCGACGCGGTAGGCAAGCGCCGGTGGCGAGCCGGTGGCCTCGGCTGGAGGCGGCAGCGGCGCGGGTTCGGCCGCGATCGCTTCAGCCGCGAACGGGCACGAAAGGGCGAGCGAGAGCGCGAACAGCCAGGGGGCAGGCGACTTCAGGAGGGTTGCGCGAGACACAGGCCCGATTATCCCCGATTGCGAATTCGCGTCGGTCCAATCCGTGCGCGTGCGGTTCCGCGGCTCGCGCATCACTGCTCCGCCATCCGGGTTCGACGGCGCGCGGCGGCAGCTCGGGGTGCCGGCTCGCGGGCAGATCCGGAACTTCGCGCCGCGGCCGGTCGAGATTCCAGTTCACACCCGGCGGATCGCCGAATCCCCACAGCCCGATACCGGTGCGCGTGACGCCGCTTGCGTCCTGCCGGATCGAGCAGGCGGCCACGCCAAGCACTGTCAGCGCGATGACGGCAGCGCGCGCCGCGTTGCGCATCGAGTTGCGCGGCGCATCGGGCATCGTGTCAGTACCGGTGCGAAAGCGTCACGCCGATCAGCGGTGCGGTCGAATAATCGTCCTTGGCGAGCGTGGTGCCGTTGGCGTTCTCCAGCTTCAGGCGGCCGCCCAGTGCAACGCCCGCATAAAGATCGACTTTGGTCTGCGCGCCGAAGTTGCGCGACACGCGGGCGAACAAAGGGAAGAACCGGTTCTCGCCGATTCCGCCGGGCGCGATGCCGGCGTCATCCAGTCGATAGCGCGTGGATCGATAGGCGCCGCCGCCGGCGAACTCCCAATGATCGTCGGGCGCATAGGTCAGTTCGAGTCCCGCGCCGCCCGCGGGGCCCGCCGGGAACGGATTGCCAAGTTGCCATCGGTCGTTGATCTGCCAACGCACGATCGCAAAGGGAAAGACCTTCGTCTCGTCGATCTGCCGGACGACGCCGACGCCCACGCCGAGCATCAGGCTCGGCGAGAACACCTTGGTCGCGGCGAGTATCGCGCCGTAGGTCAACGCATCGCTCGTCTTCGCGCCGGATTCGAACGCCCACCCGAAGAGGGGCGAGATGCCGACCTGCAGGTCGGAGTCGAACGCGTAGCCGAGATCGAGTGAGATGTTCGGCGCGTTGAGGTGGCCCCACGGCGCCACCCCTCCGAACGCGACGGGGCGCGAGAATTTCCAGTCCTCGTAGTCGTAGCGCAGCGCCAGCCCGGCGGAGAACTGCGGCGTGATCTGACGCGTGACGCGCCCGCTTGCGATTCCGGCCGCCCAGTGAAAATCCCCGCCGTGGTCGAGATCGGTGTCGAACTGATAGATGCCCGAAAGCGCCGCCGACGCGCTGACCTCGCCCGGTTGCGGCGCCGCTGCGAGCGCAGCGGCCGGCAGCAGGGCGGCGGCGAGGGACGCGAGGGCAACGGCATGGGGAAGGGCGCGACAGGGCATGCGGAACTCCGGTTTCATCGGTGTCGGATCGGGCGCACGGTATTTCTCGGCGTCTCGGGGCGCAGCGATTCTACCTGAGTGCCAGGCGGTTTTGCCCCCGGCGGCTGACGTGGCCGCGGCACCTTTTGGCGCAACCCGAGGGGCGGCGAAGCGTTCCCAACGTCGTTCCAAGTGCTTGTAAACACTCGATTCGGCAGTCACGCAGCACCATTCCAATGGCATGAAAGGCGACGGTTGACAGCAAAGGGCCCGATACCGACAGAGAGGCTGTGCTCCCCCTATCGTGTGCAGTCGGCGACGGTTTGGTGGGCCTATTCCGCAAGGTGGGTCAAATCCGGCTCCTGGTCAGACGGAGGCGCTCGACTGGCTGGTCGTAGAACGATCGTACGACAAAAGGTTGTGGCGCGGAGCGATATCTCCTGTTTTACATTTAATGATCAATATAACTATTTGTTTATTAATTAATAATATATTGAAAACAACACTTTCGTCGGCTTGTCTTCCAGAAACCGAAATCAGTTGACCAGCCGGATTTTGTTCCTTTATAGTGGCGCTGGGTGGTAAAAAGTGGGTGCAAGTGGTGTTTTGCGGGCGCCGGGACTAGAAACGGACGTCGCCTGTTCATAAGTACTCACTATCACTTCGGCCGGCAGGAGCAACGCGGTGGGCGAGCGAGGGGAGGGACCGGCAGGTGCGGCAGCCGTTTTTCGCGGCGTGACCCAGCTCGCCCTCGACGCGAAGGGGCGTCTCGCGATACCCGGCAAGCATCGTGCCGCGCTCGCGGGATCCGCTGACAGCCCCGAGCGCACGCTCATCGTCACGGCCGACCCCAGCCGCTGCCTGCTCGTCTATCCGCGCGCGACGTGGGAGCCGATCCAGGCGCGACTGATGGCCCTCTCGTCGTTCAACGAGCAGATCCGCGGCTTGCAACGCCTGCTCGTCGGGCACGCCGACGAGGTGGACATGGACGGTACCGGCCGTATCCTGGTCCCGCCGGCGCTGCGCCAGTACGCGGGGCTCGATCACCGCGTCGTGCTCGTCGGCCAGGGCAGCAAGTTCGAGCTGTGGGACGAAGCGAAGTGGCAGCAGGAAACGGCGCGCGCGATCACGTTTCCCGCCGGCGACCTGCCGCCCGAGCTGGACGGCTTCAGCCTTTGATGGGCGGCGGTGAACACGTTCCCGTCCTGCTCGAAGAAGCCGTTGCCGCACTGGCGGTGCGAACCGACGGCACCTACGTCGACGCCACGTTCGGCCGCGGCGGACACGCGCGCGCAATCCTCGACCGGCTCGGCCCGACGGGCCGGCTCTTCGCGTTCGATCGCGACCCCGAGGCGGCGACGAGCGCGCGCGCCATCGGCGACCCGCGCTTCGTCTTCCGGTCGTGCTGGTTCTCGCAGCTGGCCGACGAGATCAAAGCGCTCGGCGTCGAGCGCGTCGACGGGATCCTGCTCGACCTTGGCATTTCCTCTCCGCAGATCGACGACCCGGCGCGCGGCTTCTCGTTTCGCGCCGACGGCCCGCTCGACATGCGGATGGATCCCGCGCGCGGCGAATCCGCAGCCGCATTCCTGGCGCGCGTGTCCGCGCGCGAATTGACGGAGGTGATACGCGACTATGGTGAAGAACGGTTTGCTCAATCGATTGCAGGAGCAATTGTTGCGGCTCGCTCGGTCGCACCCGTTGTCGGCACGCGGCAGCTTGCCGCGATCGTGGCCCAAGCCGTCGGCGCGCGCCCGCGGGGTGATCGGAGTCAGGATCCGGCCACGCGGACTTTCCAGGCTCTCCGGATTTTCGTCAATCGCGAGCTCGCGGAGCTCGCGCTGATCCTGCCGCGCGTCGTGCCGATGCTCGCCACCCGGGGCCGGCTCGCCGTCATCAGCTTCCATTCACTCGAGGACCGGATCGTGAAGCGTTTCCTCGCATCGGCGTCACAGCCGTTCGGCGGCGATCCCCGTCTTGCCCGGCTGGCGATCCGCACCGACGCGCTGCCGCCGCCGCCGCTCGCGCTCGTGGGCCGCGCGATCCGGCCGTCGGAACGCGAAGTGGCCGCGAATCCCCGTGCCCGCAGCGCCACGCTGCGCATCGCCGAGCGCACGCCGCACGCCGTGCCGGCGGGATTCGGCGCTGCGCCAGGACGGTGAAGGGAACATGGTCCGCCTGAATCTGCTGCTCCTCGCCGTGCTGGTGCTCTGTGCGCTTTCGCTCGTCACGTCGCGGCATCAGGCGAGAAAGCTCTTCGTCGAGCTGGAGCGCGAGCAGGCGCGCACGCGCGGCTACGAAACGGAATTCGGCCAGCTGCAGCTCGAGCAGTCGACCTGGGCGATGCCGGTGCGAGTGGAGAAGATCGCGCGCGAGCAGCTGCGGATGCAGATACCCGGGCCGCGGCGCATCGAAGTCGTTCCCGGCGAGGCGTCGCGATGAGGGGCGTGTCCGCCGCGCAGAAACGTGAGGCGCCGGTGCCGGACATGCCGCGGTTTCGCGCGCCGGTCGTCTTCGGGACGCTGCTCCTGCTGTTCGCGGTGCTGATCGCCCGCTCGCTCTACCTGCAGTGGATCGACAACGCGTTTCTGCAGGAGCAGGGGAGTTCCCGCTACAGCCGCGAAATCGAACTGCCCGCGCATCGCGGCCGCATCGTCGATCGCATGGGCGAGCCGCTGGCCATCTCGACCCCGGTGAAGTCGATCTGGGCGTTCCCCGGGCAGGTCGAGGCCCCGCCGGAAAAGCTCGCGCTGCTGGCGCGCACGCTCGAGACGACCCCGCAGGCGCTCGCGAAGAGACTCGCCGACGGCAACGACTTCGTCTTCCTCGCGCGGCTGGTGCCGCCCGAAGTCGCCGATCGGGTCGCGGCGCTGAAGATCAAGGGCATCCACGACCAGAACGAATATCGGCGGTTCTATCCGGCGGGCGAGATGGCGAGCCACATCGTCGGCTTCACGGGCGACCGCGACGTCGGGCAGGAAGGCATCGAGCTCACGCAGCAGGAATGGCTGGGCGGCAAGCCCGGCAGCCGCCGCGTGATCATCAACCGGCGCGGCGACGTGGTCGAGGACGTCGAGTCCATTCGCGCGCCGCAGGCGGGCCGCGAATTGTCGCTCGCGATCGACGCCCGGCTGCAATATCTGGCGTTCCGCGAGCTCAAGGCGGCCGTCGAGCTGCAACAAGGCGAAAGCCGGCGGCCTCGTGATCCTCGACGCGCAGACCGGCGAGATCCTGGCGCTGGCCAACTGGCCCACCTACAACCCGAACGCGCGCAACCGCGTCGCGCGCGAGAAGATGCGCAACCGGGCGCTCACCGACGTCTTCGAGCCCGGCTCGACGCTGAAGCCGTTCACGATTGCCGCGGCGCTCGAGAGCGGCGCCATCCGGCCCGACACCGTGATCCAGACGGCGCCCGGTTCCCTCACGCTCGGTCCGAACACGATCCACGATGCGCATCCCCACGGCGCGTTGACGGTCGAGCAGGTGATCCAGAAATCGTCGAACGTCGGCGCCGCGAAGATCGCGCTGTCGCTGCCGTCGGCGACGCTGTGGCAGATGCTGTCCGACTCGGGCTTCGGCACGGCGCCGAACACCGGTTTCCCCGGCGAAGTCGCGGGCAGGCTGCGGCCGGCGAAGACCTGGAAGCCCATCGAGCAGGCGACGATGGCCTACGGCCACGGCATCTCGGTGAACCTCGTCCAGCTCGCGCGCGCCTACACCGTTTTCTCGAGCGACGGCGAGCTGAAGCCGGTGTCGCTGCTCAAGGGCGGCGGTGTCGTCGCGGGCCGGCCGGTGCTCAAGGCCGACACGGCCCGCGCCGTGAGGCACATGCTGGAACTCGCGGTGGGTCCGGGCGGGACCGCGCCGAAAGCGCAGGTCCCCGGTTACCGCGTCGCCGGCAAGACCGGCACCGCGCACAAGCTCGAAGGCCGTGGCTACACGAACAAGTACGTGTCGTCGTTCGTGGGCTTCGCGCCGGCATCCGGCCCGAGGCTCATCGTGGCGGTGATGATCGACGAGCCGTCAGCCGGCGCGCACTACGGCGGCGAGGTCGCCGCCCCGGTGTTCTCGACGGTGATGGGCGCGGCGCTGCGCACGCTCGGCGCGCCGCCGGATGCGCCCGGGAACAACGTGATCCTGCCGCCGGAAGGCAGCGCCGTGCGCGAGGAAACGTGATGGCGGTCGCGCTCGCCCCCGATTTCGACGCCGTGGCGCTCCTCTCCCGGTTGGCCGTGCGCCCGCGCCGGATCACGGCCGACAGCCGGCAGGTGCGCGCCGGCGACGCGTTCGCCGCGTTCCCGGGACAGTTGGCGGATGGCCGTGCCTTCATTCCCGACGCCATCGCGCGCGGCGCCGGCTCGGTGCTGTGGGAGGCGCTCTCCTTTCGCTGGGACGCCGCGTGGCGCATCTCCAATGTCGCGGTTGAGGATCTCAAGGCGAAGCTGGGCGCCATCGCCCACCAGATCTACGGCCGCCCGTCACACGACCTCTCCGTCATCGGCGTCACCGGAACGAACGGCAAGACGTCGTGCACGCACTGGATCGCGCAATGCCTCGACGGTTGCGGCCGGAAGAGCGGGATCATCGGCACGCTCGGCAACGGGCTCGTCGGTACGCTCGAATCCTCGGCGCGCACGACGCCGGACGCCGCGGCGGTCCACGAAACGCTCAATCGCCTGCGCGACGAGGGTGCGCAGGCGGTGGCCATGGAAGTCTCGTCACACGGGCTCGATCAGGGGCGCGTCAACGCGGTCGAGTTCGACGTCGCGCTGTTCACGAACCTCACGCGCGACCACCTCGATTATCACGGGACGATGGCGGCCTACGGCGCGGCGAAGGCGAAGCTGTTCTCCTGGCCTACGCATCCCGCATGCGTGCTCAATGCGGACGATCCGTTCGGCCGCACGCTTGCCGACGCGGCACGCGGCCCGCGGGCAGCGCGTGCTGACCTATGGTCTGGAGAGCGCCGACATAGCGGCGTCGCATGTGGCCAGCACGCGGGATGGGATCGCGCTGTCGGTCACGACGCCATGGGGGCGCGGCGAGGTCGCGACGCACATTGCGGGCACGTTCAACGTGTCGAATGCGCTGGGTGTTCTGGGCGTCCTGCTCGCGTGCGGCATCGAACTGGAGGCGGCGCTCGCAGCGCTCGCGCGCGTCACGCCGCCTCCGGGCCGCATGCAGCGCCTGGGAGGCGGCTTCGAGCCGCTCGTCGTCGTCGATTACGCGCATTCGCCCGATGCGCTGGAACAGGTCCTCGCTGCGCTGCGCCCGGCGGTCGCTTCGGGCGGTGAGCTGATCTGCGTGTTCGGCTGCGGCGGCGACCGCGATTCCGGCAAGCGGCGGGAAATGGGGCGCGTCGCCGGACAGAGGCGCGGATCGCATTGTCGTGACCAGCGACAATCCGCGCAGCGAGGACCCGGCCGCGATTGCGGCGGCCATCGTCGCCGGGATTCACGACACGGGGCAGCGGAACCATGCCCTCGAGCTCGACCGGGACGCGGCGATTCGCGCGGCGGTGGCGAGCGCGCAGGGTGGGGACGTCGTGCTCGTCGCCGGCAAGGGGCACGAGGACTACCAGGAGCGCCAGGGCGAACGCACGCCGTTTTCCGATGCCGCCGTCGCGACCGCCGCGCTGCGCGCGTGGAGGGGCGAATGAGGGCGGCGGGCGAAGCCCAGGCCCGAAGGGCGCGTCGCCGCCCGATTGAGCGCCACGACGCGCGGGTGTCTCCTTGCCGGACTCCTTCAAGGGGAGGAGGCGCAATGAGGGCGAGCGGGCGAATGATGGACACGGCGACCGCCGCGCGCGCGGTGCACGGCCGGATGCTCGGCGCGAACGTGCGCTTCGCGCGCGTGGCCACCGACACGCGCACGCTGGCGCCGGGCGACCTGTTCGTCGCGATCAAGGGCGAGCGCTTCGACGGGCACGATTTCGTGGGCACCGCGTTCGAGCGCGGTGCGGCCGCCGCGCTCGTCGCCGCGGACCGCGCCGGCGGGCTCATAGGCAATCTCATCGCAGTGCCGGACTCGCTCGCGGCGCTGGGAGCGCTGGCGGCGCACTGGCGGACTCGCTTCGCGGCGCCGGTGATCGTCGTTGTCGGCAGCAACGGCAAGACGACGGTCAAGGAAATGCTGGCCGCGATCCTGCGGGCGCATTACGGCGACGCGCACGTGCTCGCGACCGAAGGCAATCTCAACAACGCGATCGGCCTGCCCCTGACGCTGCTGCGGCTGCGCGCCGGGCACGAGGTGGCGGCGATCGAGCTCGGCATGAACCATCCCGGCGAGACGGCGGAGCTCGCCGCCATCGCGCAGCCGACCGTGGCGCTGATCAACAACGCGCAGCGCGAGCACCAGGAATTCATGCGGAGCATCGCCGAGGTCGCGGCCGAGCACGCGGCGCTCATAGGCGCGCTGCCCGCCGGCGGCACGGCGGTGCTGAATGCCGACGACCCCAGCATCGAAGTATGGCGTGCCGCCGCGCGCGCGCGCGAGCGGCGTGCGCGTGCTCGAGTTCGCGCTCGATCATCCGGCGGCGGTCCGTCTGCGCGGCGAATTCGCGCCCGCTGGCGGCCCCGTGGCGTTCGCCACGCCCGCCGGCGATGCCGTCGCGCGGCTCGCGGCGCCGGGACGCCACAATGTGTCGAATGCGCTGGCCGCGGCCGCGGCGGCGCTTGCAGTCGGCATACCGCTCTCCGCCGTCGTGCGCGGCCTCGAGGCGTTTCGTCCGGTCGCGGGCCGCCTCGTCGCGCTGCGCTCCGGCGCGGGCGCCACGGTCCTCGACGACACCTACAACGCGAACCCGGATTCGGTGCGGGTCGCGATCGACGTACTCGCCGCCGCACCGCCGCCGCGCTGGCTGGTCCTCGGCGACATGGGCGAAGTCGGCGCCAGCGGCCCGGAGTTCCATCGCGAGGTCGGAACGCACGCGCGGGACGCCGGCGTCGACCGGCTGCTGACGGTCGGCGTGCTCGCGGCGGAGAGCGCGGCGGCATTCGGCGACGGCGCCGAACACTTCGCGGCGGTCGATGCGCTCGCCGCGCACGTTGCCGCGACCGCGCAGGCCGGGACGACCGTGCTCGTCAAGGGCTCGCGGTTCATGCGGATGGAACGGGTGGTCGCCGCGTTGTGCGGCTCCGTGGCGGGAGGGGCGCACTGATGCTGCTCTGGCTGACCGAGATGCTGGCGCGGGATGTGCGCGCCTTCAACGTTTTCGGCTACCTCACGCTGCGCGCCGTGCTCGCCTGCATGACGGCGCTCTTCATCTCGTTCATCGTCGGTCCGAGGGTCATCGCGTGGCTCACCCGGATGAAGATCGGCCAGGCCGTGCGCAGCGACGGCCCGCAGACGCATCTCGCGAAGGCCGGCACGCCGACGATGGGCGGCGCGCTGATCCTCGTTTCGATCACGGCGACGACGCTCCTGTGGGGCGATCTCGAGAACCGCTTCGTGTGGGTGACGCTGCTGGTGACGGTCGGCTTCGGCGCGATCGGCTGGGTCGACGATTATCGCAAGGTCGTCCACAGCAATCCGAAGGGCCTGTCGGCCCGCAAGAAATTCCTCTGGCAATCGGCGATCGGACTGGTCGCCGCGGTCTACCTCGCGTTCTCGGTTTCCGCGCCGGACAACGCGCGCTTCATCCAGATGTTCCTCGCGTGGATCGGCAGCGGCTTCAACCTCGACTTGCCGCCGAAGGCCGACCTCATCGTCCCGTTCGTCAAGACGATCTCGTACCCGCTCGGCGTCTGGGGCTTCATCGCGCTCACGTACTTCGTGATCGTGGGCACCAGCAACGCCGTCAATCTGACGGACGGCCTCGACGGCCTCGCGATCATGCCGACCGTGATGATCGGCGCGGCGCTCGGGATATTCGCCTACGTGAGCGGCAACGCGATTTTCGCCCGGTACCTGCAGTTTCCGTACATCCCCGGCGCGGGCGAGCTCGCCGTGATCTGCGGCGCCATGGCGGGCGCCGGACTGGGCTTCCTCTGGTTCAACGCTTATCCGGCGGAAGTGTTCATGGGCGACGTCGGCGCTCTCGCGCTGGGCGCCGCGCTCGGCACGATCGCGGTGATCGTCCGGCAGGAGATCGTGCTCTTCATCATGGGCGGCGTGTTCGTCGTCGAGACGTTGTCCGTGATGATCCAGGTCGCCTCGTTCAAGCTCACCGGCAAGCGCGTGTTCCGGATGGCGCCCATCCACCACCACTACGAACTCAAGGGCTGGAAGGAGAACCAGGTCGTCGTCCGCTTCTGGATCATCACGATGCTGCTGGTGCTGTTCGGCCTGTCCACGCTGAAGCTGAGATGAACGGCCCCCACGCTCACTGCGTTCGCTGCCCCCCGCGGGGGCGCTCAGTGCCCTTCGGGCGGCCGGGCGGGCACTGATGACCGACTACACCGGCCGCCGCGCCGTCGTGCTGGGACTCGGGCTCACCGGGTTCTCGCTCGCGCGCCATCTCGCGGCGCACGGGGCAGCCGTGCGCGTCGCGGACACCCGGGCGGCGCCGCCGTTCGCCGCGAATCTCGCCGCGGCGCTGCCAGGACGTCGAGGTGGCTGCGGGACCGTTCACCGCGCGCACGTTCGCCGGCGCCGATCTCGTCGCGATCAGTCCCGGCATCGCCAAGGACCAGCCGGCGATCGCCGCGGCGGTTGCCGAACGGCGCCGAGCTCGTCGGCGACATCGAGCTCTTCGCCCGCGCGCTGCCGCCGGAGCAGAAGGTGCTGGCGATCACGGGCTCGAACGGCAAGTCGACCGTCACCGCACTGACCGGCGCGCTTTGTCGCGCCGCGGGTCTCGCGACGGTCGTCGCCGGCAACATCGGCGACGCCGTGCTCGACAACGCTGCCGGCGGGCGATGCCTGGCCGGACGTCTACGTGCTGGAGCTGTCGAGCTTCCAGCTCGAGACGACCTCCGCGCTCGCGCCGACGGCAGCCGCGGTGCTCAACATTACGGACAACCATCTCGACCGCTACGCCGGCATGGACGAGTACGCCGCCGCCAAGGCGCGCATCTTTCACGGCGGCGGCATCCAGGTGCTGAACCGGGACGATCCGCGTTCCCTTGCGATGCGGCATCGCCGGGCGCGTCGTGCAGACCTTCGGCAGCGGTGTGCCCGAATCGGAGGAGGCCTGGGGTCTCGTCGATCGCGGGGCGGCAGCGCGACGGGCAGCCGGAGACGTGGCTCGCGCGCGGCGGCGCACTGCTCGTTCCGGTGGCGGACCTGAAGCTCGTCGGACGCCACAACGCGCTGAACGCGCTGGCCGCGCTCGCGCTTGCCTCGGCGGTCGCGAAGGTCGACCACACGCTGCTTGCGGCGCTCGCCCGCTTCGAAGGGCTCCCGCATCGGATGCAGAAGGTCGCCGAGGCGGGCGGCGTGCTGTTCGTCGACGATTCGAAAGGCACGACGGTGGCCGCGACCCGCGCGGCGCTCGCGGGCCTGTCCCGGCCCGTCGTGCTGATCGCGGGAGGTGACGGCAAGGGTCAGGATTTCGGACCGCTCGCAGCTGCAGTGGACGAACGCTGCCGGGCGGTGTTGCTGATCGGCCGCGATGCCCCGATCATCGAGCGCGCGCTTGCGGGAACTGCGGCGGCCATCGAACGCGCAGGAACGCTCGACGCGGCCGTCGCGCGCGCGGTGCAGATGGCGAAGCCCGGCGACGCCGTCGTGCTCTCGCCGGCGTGCGCGAGCCTCGACCAGTTCGCCAACTACGTCGAACGCGGCGAGCAATACCGACGCTGTGTGCTCGCGCACCTTGCCGAGGATGCCCATGCCTAGGGACTCCGTGGCGACCGGCGCACTGCGCCCGCTTGGCATGCTGAAGGCGTTCGGCTCGATCGGAGCGCTGCCGCAAAACCCGCGGTCGATGCTGGTCTACGATGCATCGCTCACCTGGGCCGCGATCCTGCTGCTCGCCATCGGGCTCGTGATGGTCTACTCGTCGTCGATCGCGATGGCCGAGGCGTCGACCCATGCGGGATTCCGTTCGTGGTATTTCCTCGCGCGGCACGCGATGTTCCTCGCCGCAGGCGCCGTCGCCGCGCTCGTGGCGTTCCAGGTGCCGATGAAAGTCTGGCAGCGGCTGGCGCCCTGGATCTTCGTGGGCGGAGCCGCGTTGCTCGCGCTCGTGTTCGTGCCGGGCATCGGCAAGTCGGTCAACGGCTCGCGACGCTGGCTTTCGCTGGTGATCGTCAACCTTCAGCCCTCCGAGTTCGTGAAGCTCGCGGTCGTGCTGTACGCCGCAAGCTACGCCGTGCGCAAGGCGGCGTTCCTGCACGCCGAGCAGCCGCTCTCCCAGACGCTGGTCAAGGGTTTTCTGCCGCTGTTCGGAGTCATGGTCGCGATCAGTCTCCTGCTCCTCCTCGAGCCGGATTTCGGGGCGCTCGTCGTCATCGTGGCGATCGCGTTCGGCATCCTGTTCCTGGGCGGCCTCGACTGGCGGCTCTTCCTCGGGCTCCTGCTGCTGCTGCCGCTGGGGCTCTCGGCGATACTCGTTGCCGCACCGTACCGGATGCAGCGACTCGTCGCGTTCCTCGACCCCTGGTCGGATCCGTTCGGCAAGGGCTACCAGCTGTCCCATTCACTGATCGCGTTCGGCCGCGGCGAGTGGCTTGGCGTGGGGCTGGGCTCCTCGGTCGAGAAGCTCCTCTACCTGCCGGAAGCGCACACCGATTTCCTCCTCGCCGTGATCGCCGAGGAGCTCGGATTTGCCGGCGTGCTGGTGGTGATCGGGCTGTTCGTGTGGCTGCTGTTTCGCACCTACGCGATCGGACGGCAGGCGGCTCGTCTCGGGCGGCCGTTCGCCTCGCTGGTGGCGCTGGGCATCGGCGTCTGGATCGGCGTGCAGGCGCTCATCAACATCGGCGTGAACATGGGCGTGCTGCCGACCAAGGGTCTCACGCTGCCTTTGCTGTCCTTCGGCGGGTCCGGCATCGTCGCGAATTGCCTCGCACTGGCGATCCTGCTGCGCGTTGACTACGAAAACCGCAGGCTGCTCCGGGGCTTCACCGTATGAGCGCCAGCGAGCGCGGCCGCCGGGCCGTCCCAAGGCCGCGCTGCCCCCTCGGGGGAGACGCGCGCAGCGCGTTTCGGGGGGGGCAACATGACCGGCACCGTGATGATCACTGCCGGTGGCACCGGTGGCCACGTCTTTCCGGGGCTCGCCGTCGCGGCGAAGCTCGTCGGGCGCGGCTGGCGCGTGTTCTGGCTTGGCACGCGCGACGGCATGGAAGGGGCGCTCGTGCGCCAGCACGGCGTCGAGTTCGAGGGCGTGGCGTTCGGCGGCGTCCGCGGCAAGGGATGGAAGACCGCCGTGTTCGGGCCGCTCGCCCTGCTTGCCGCGTGCTGGCAGAGCGGGAAGATCATCCGCCGCCGCGCGCCGGACGTCGTGCTGGGATTCGGCGGCTTCGCCTCCTTCCCGGGCGCGCTCGCGGGCGTCGCGCTCGCGCGGCCGCTGGTGTTGCACGAGGCCAACGCGATCGCGGGGCTCGCGAACCGCGTGCTCGCCTACGCGGCCGACCGGATCCTGCTCGGCTTCCCGGATGCGCTGCGCGGCCGGCACGCGAAGAAGGTGGAGTGGGTCGGCATTCCGGTGCGCGACGCGATCGGTCGCGTGCCTTCCCCCGCTGCGCGGTTCGCCGGCCGCTCGGGTCCGCTGCGGCTGCTCGTCGTCGGCGGCAGTCTCGGCGCGGCGGCGATCAACCGTTGCGTGCCGGAAGCGCTCGCGCTGATGCCAGTGGCCACACGCCCGCAGGTCGTGCATCAATCCGGAGCGCGGCATGTCGACGCGTTGCGCGCCGCCTACGAGCAGGCGGGTGTCGCGGCGCAGTGCGTGCCGTTCATCGAGGACATGGCGGCGCGCTATGCCGAGGCCGACGTCGTGCTCTGCCGGGGCGGGGCCATCACGGTTGCCGAGCTGGCCGCAGCCGGCGTGGCGTCGATCATCGTCCCGCTGCCGGGCGCCATCGCGGACGAGCAGAGCGCGAACGCGAAGCTCCTGGTCGACGCGGGCGCGGCGTTCGCCATGGCGCAGGACGAGCTCACGGCCGCCGGGCTTGCCGAGCATCTGGGAGCGTTGACGCGTGCGCGGTTGCTCGCGATGGCGACTGCCGCGCGAACGCTCGCGCGCGTCGATGCCGCGGACCGTGTCGCCGATGCCTGTGTCGCGCTGGGAGCGCGCCCGTGAAGCACAAGGTCAGGCGCGTCCACTTCGTCGGCATCGGCGGCGCCGGGATGAGCGGCATCGCGGAAGTGCTCGCGACGCAGGGCTACCAGGTCTCCGGGTCCGATCTCGGCGCGAGCGCGGTCACCGCGCGCCTCGCGCGGCTCGGCGTCACCGTCGCCATGGGCCATGCCGCGGCGAATATCGCCGGGGCCGACGTGGTCGTCGTGTCGACGGCGATCGCGCCCGACAACCCCGAAGTCGTGGCGGCGCGCCAGAGCGGAATTCCGGTCGTGCCGCGCGCGCTGATGCTGGCCGAGCTGATGCGCCTGAAGGAGGGCATCGCCGTGGCCGGCACGCACGGCAAGACGACGACGACGAGCCTGATCGCGTCGGTGCTGGCGGAAGGCGGCCTCGATCCGACGTTCGTGATCGGTGGCCGGCTCCTGTCGGCGGACGCCAACGCCCGGCTCGGCAAGGGCGATTTCCTCGTCGCGGAGGCCGACGAATCCGACGCGTCGTTCCTCTATCTGACGCCGGCGCTCGCCGTGATCACCAACATCGACGCCGATCACATGGAAGCCTACGGCCACGACTTCGAGCGCCTGCAGCGCGCCTTCGTCGATTTCGCGCAGCGGTTGCCGTTCTACGGCGTCGCGGTGCTGTGCGTGGACGATCCCCATGTGCGCGCGATCCTGCCCGCGATCACCAAGCCGATCGTGACCTACGGGACCGCCGCGGATGCGCACATCCGGGCCACCGACGTCGCGAACCACGGCGGCCGGATGCGGTTCGTCGCTTGCTCCGCAGGGGCGCGCGACCTCGCCGTGGAGCTCAACCTGCCCGGCGTGCACAACGTGCGCAACGCGCTCGCCGCCATCGCGATCGGGCGCGAGGTCGGCGTCGCCGATGCGGCGATCGCGAAGGCGCTCGCGGAATTCCGCGGCGTCGGCCGCCGCTTCCAGCGGCATGGCGAGCTCGCTGCGGGAGCGGGCGGCGCCTGGACGCTGATCGACGACTACGGCCACCACCCGGCCGAGATGGCCGCGACGATCGAGGCCGTGCGCGGCAGCTTCCCGGGCCGTCGGCTCGTGCTCGCGTTCCAGCCGCACCGCTATACGCGCACGCGCGACCTCTTCGAGGATTTCGTGAAGGTGCTCTCGACGGTCGACGCGCTACTGCTCACCGATGTCTACCCTGCGGGCGAATCGCCGATCGTGGCGGCGGACGGGCGCGCGCTTGCCCGCGCGGTCCGCGTCGCCGGCAAGGTCGAGCCGGTGTTCGTCGAGTCCGTGGCGGAGCTGCCGGCGGCGATTCGCGCGGTCGCGCGTGACGGCGACGTCGTGGTCACGATGGGCGCGGGCTCGATCGGGCAGGTCCCCGGTCTGCTCATGGGCCCCGCATGATGATGAGCGAGCCGCTGACGTTCACGGCGCTGCGCGGCACGCTGGCGCGCGACGTGCCGCTCGCGCGCTATACGAGCTGGCGTTGCGGGGGCCCCGCCGATCGCGTCTACGTGCCCGCCGATCGCGACGACCTTGCGACCTTCATCCGGCAGTTGCCGCCGGGCGAACCGCTTACGGCGATCGGGCTGGGCAGCAATCTGCTCGTGCGCGACGGCGGCATCCGCGGGACCGTCGTCGTGCTGCACGCCGCCCTCAATGCACTCGAGCTGCGGGATGGACTGATCTACGCCGAAGCCGGCGTCGCGAGCCCCAAGGTCGCCCGCTTCGCGGCAACGCACGGCTACGCCGACGCCGAATTCCTGGCCGGCATTCCCGGCACCGTCGGCGGCGCGTTGGCGATGAACGCCGGCTGTTACGGGGGCGAGACGTGGCGCTACGTGGCGCGCGTTGAAGTCCTGACCCCCGCCGGGATGCTCGAGGGGCGTCTGCCCGCGGCGTACGTGACCGGATACCGCTCGGTGCGCCGTGCCGACGGCGGCGCGCCCGACGGCATCTTCACCGCGGCATGGTTCGCGTTTCCGCAAGGCGACAGTCGTGCCGCGCGCGCGCGGATCGCGGAGCTCCTGCGGCGGCGCATCGCGACGCAGCCGCTCGATCTGCCGAACGCCGGCAGCGTCTTCCGCAACCCGGCGGGTGACCACGCGGCGCGCCTCATCGAGAGCTGCGGGCTCAAGGGTTATGCCGTCGGTGATGCGCGCGTGTCCGAGAAGCACGCGAATTTCATCGTCAACCCGAAGGGCCGCGCGAAGGCCGCGGACATCGAGTCGATCATCGCGCACGTGCGCGCCGTCGTGCGGGCGCAGACCGGGGTCGATCTGGAGCCCGAGGTTCAGGTGCTGGGCGAAAAACAATCATGACCGAGTTCGGCAAGGTGGCGGTGCTGATGGGCGGGCCGTCCGCGGAACGCGAGATCTCGTTCCTGTCCGGCAACGCCGTGCTGGCCGCGCTCGTCGGCAAAGGTGTGGACGCGCACGCGTTCGACCCGAAGGAACGGCCGCTTTGCGATCTGCCGCGCGAGGGCTTCGCGCGCGCCTTCATCGCGCTGCACGGCCGGTTCGGCGAGGACGGCACCGTGCAGGGGGCGCTGGAGACGATGGGCATCCCCTATTCGGGCAGCGGGGTGATGGCATCGGCGCTGGCGATGGACAAGTGGCGCACCAAGCTCGTATGGCTCGCGAGCGGCATCCCCACGCCGCGCTTCCGCGTGGTCGACGCCGCGACCGACTGGATGCGCGTCGTTGCCGAACTGGGTCTCCCCTTGATCGTGAAGCCGGCGCGCGAGGGTTCGACGATCGGCATCACGAAGGTCGCCGGCGCGGATCGCAACGAGCTCGCGCTGGCGTACGACGCGGCGGCGCGGCACGACGATCTCGTGCTGGTCGAGGAATTCGTCACCGGCGTGGAACTGACCGCGTCGATCCTGGGCGAGCGCGCGCTGCCGCTGATCCGGATCGAGGCGCCGCAGGGCAACTACGATTACCACAACAAGTACTTCTCCGACGAGACGAAGTATTTCTGTCCGTGCGGGCTCGATGAGCCGAAGGAGCGGGAAATCCGGGAAGCCGCCCTCGCGGCGTTCCGCGTCGTGGGCTGCAGCGGCTGGGGCCGGCTCGACCTGATCCTGAAGCCGGATGGCGCGTTCCAGTTTCTGGAGGTCAACACGTCGCCGGGGATGACCGGCCACTCGCTGGTGCCGATGGCGGCGAAGCAGGCGGGGCTCGCCTTCGACGAGCTGTGCGTGGAAATTCTGCGGAGCGCGCATGTGGGATGACGCGAAGCAGCTGAACGTCGTCGCGGCGGCGCTCGCGCTCCTGGCAGCGCTCGGCCTTGCCTGGGGCGCGCTGGCGTGGGCACTGCGGCAGCCACCATTCGAGTTCCGCGAAGTGATCGTCCGCGGCCCGCTGGAGCGCGCGAGCGCGGCGCACGTCGAGGCGGCCATCCGCGGCGAGCTCACCGGCACCTTCTTCACGATGAACCTCGACCGCGCGCGGAGCTCGCTGGCGGCGGTCCCGTGGGTGCGCAACGTCGCGCTGCGCCGGCAATGGCCGCAGCGGCTGGAGGTGACGATCGAGGAGCACGCACCGTTGGCGCGCTGGAACGACGCCGGCCTCGTCAATACGGAGGGCGAGGCGTTCGTCGCCGACTACAACGGCGAGCTGCCGCAGTTCGACGGGCCGGAGGGGAGCGCGGCGCAAGTGGCGGCGCGATTCCGCGAATGGGGTGCGGTGCTCGTCCCGCTGGAGCTCACGCTGGAGGGCATCCGGCTCTCGCCGCGCGGAGGCTGGCGGCTTGCCGCCCGGGGGGCGAATGGACCGCTGGCCATCGAGCTGGGGCGCGAGGAGCCCGCGGCGCGGCTCGCGCATTTCGTCGCGGCCTACGAACGCACGATCGGGGCGCTCGCGCGCGCCGGCACCCGCATCGAGCACGTGGACTTGCGTTATCGCAACGGATTCGCGGCCCGCGTCCCCGGATTCCGGGAACGCGCGCCGAAGAAGGCGGCGTAGGCGACGCGGCCGCGGTTCAGGGAAGACAGAGACATGGTGAAGGAAGTGAAGAACGTGATCGTCGGCCTCGACATCGGCACGTCGAAGATCGTCGCGATCGTCGCCGAAGTCGCGCCCGATGGCGGCCTCAACATCATCGGGCTCGGCACCCAGCCGTCGCGCGGGCTGAAGAAGGGCGTCGTCGTCAACATCGAGGCGACGATGGGGTCGATCCAGCGGGTGCTGGAGGAGGCCGAGCTGATGGCCGACTGCCACATCACGGAGGTCTACACGGGGATCGCCGGCAGCCACATCCGGAGCCTCAATTCGAGCGGCATGGTCGCGATCAAGGAAAAGGAAGTCACCCAGGCCGACATCGACCGCGTCGTCGAGACGGCGAAGGCGATCGCGATTCCCAACGACCAGCAGATCCTGCACATCCTGCCGCAGGAATTCATCATCGACGGCCAGGAGGATGTGCGCGAGCCGCTGGGCATGAGCGGCGTGCGCCTCGAGGTCAAGGTGCACATCGTCACCGGTGCCGTGTCGGCGGTGGAGAACATCACCAAGTGCGTCCGCCGCTGCGGACTCGTCGTCAAGGACGTGATCCTGCAGCCGCTCGCCTCGTCGATCGCGGTGCTGAACGAGGACGAGAAGGACCTCGGGATCTGCCTCATGGACATCGGCGGCGGCACGACCGATCTGGCGGTGTTCGCGGGCGGCGCGATCCGGCACACGGCGGTGATCCCGATCGCCGGCGACCAGGTGACGAACGATATCGCGATGACGCTGCGCACGCCGACGAAAGAGGCCGAGGAGCTGAAGCTGCGCCACGGCTGCGCGCTGCGCCAGCTCGCCGATCCGAACGACATCATCGAGGTTCCCGGCGTCGGCGATCGGCCGCCGCGCAAGCTGTCGCGACAGACGCTGGCCGAGGTGATCGAGCCGCGCATCGAGGAGCTCTACACGCTGGTGCAGGCGGAGCTGCGCCGCTCGGGCTTCGAGGAGCTGCTCTCGTCGGGGATCGTGCTCACCGGCGGCTCGGCGCTGCTCGCGGGAATGACGGAGCTCGGCGAAGAGGTATTCCACCTGCCGGTGCGCGTCGGCGTGCCGGCGTATGTCGGCGGTCTCGCGGATGTCGTGCGCAGCCCGCGGTACGCGACCGCGGTCGGGCTTCTGCTCGAAGGCCGCGACCAGTACCTGCGCGCACAGCAGTCGCGGGCCCGGACCGCGGGCATCGGCGGCACCGCGGAACGGATGAAGCAATGGTTCAAGGCGAATTTCTAGGTTTACGCATCAGTCGCAACACCACGCAGTCGGACCCAGCCCATCGCACCATCTTGAGACAGGAAAAAGGAGCGCACCATGTTTGAAATCATCGACCAGCCCACCGAGAACGGCGCCGTCATCCGAGTCATCGGCGTCGGAGGCTGCGGCGGCAACGCCGTGGAACACATGATCGCGCGAGGACTCCTCGACGTCGACTTCATCTGCGCGAACACCGACGCCCAGGCGTTGAAGCGCTCGACCGCCCGCGCGCAGGTGCAGCTGGGCACGGCGCTGACCCGCGGGCTCGGCGCCGGCGCCAGGCCGGAAATCGGGCGCGACGCCGCGATGGAGGACCGCGACCGGATCGCCGAGATGATCGAGGGCTCCGACATGCTGTTCATCACCGCGGGCATGGGCGGCGGCACCGGCACGGGTGCGGCGCCGGTGATCGCGGACATCGCCAAGAGCATGAACATCCTGACCGTCGCGGTGGTCACCCGGCCGTTCAAGCTCGAAGGCGGCAAGCGGATGAAGGTCGCGCAGACCGGCATCGACGAGCTCGGCAAGCGGGTCGACTCGCTGATCATCATCCCCAACGATAAGCTCATGGAGGTGCTGGGCGACGACATCTCGATGCTCGATGCCTACGCGGCGGCGAACGACGTGCTGCACGGCGCGGTGTCCGGCATCGCCGAGGTGATCAACAACCCCGGGCTCGTCAACGTCGATTTCGCCGACGTGCGCACGGTGATGGGCGAAGTCGGGATGGCGATGATGGGCTCGGCGATGGCGGCCGGCGCCGATCGCGCGCGGCAGGCGGCCGAGCAGGCGGTGCGGAGCCCTCTGCTCGAGGACGTCAACCTTGCCGGCGCCCGCGGCGTGCTGGTCAACGTCACCGCATCGTCGGGACTGCGGATGCGCGAATACCAGGAGGTGATGACGACGATCAAGGAGTTCACCGCGGACGACGCGCTGGTGATCGTGGGGACCGTGATCGACGACTCGATGGACGACCGGCTGCGCGTGACCATGATCGCGACCGGCCTGGGCGGCGCGCAGACCGTGCGGCGCGAGCAGAAGGCGCCGAACATGACGCTGGTCGAGCAGCCGCAGATCGTGGCGCGCACGGGCACGGACGGCGTCGGCTTGTCCATGGACAACATCGACTACGGGAATCTGGACGCGCCGGCGGTGATCAGGAAGCGCGAACGCGGCGTTCCGGCGGCATCGGCGTTCGATACGACCGAGATCCCGGCGTTCCTGCGCAAGCAGGCGGACTGAACCCCGCGCAAGGATCGGGGTCGGATAGGCCAGCAGGGGCCGGGCGCAGGGGATCCGGAGGGGAACCCGGTGTGCTAATATTCACCTAAATCATTGAACCGCCGGGATAATGGCGACCGCGCCATGCGGCCCCCCGACACCGGCGGCCAACGGATATGTTGAAGCAACGGACGCTCAGGACAACGATCAAGGCGACGGGTGTCGGTCTGCATACCGGCGCGCGGGTCGAACTCGCGCTCCGCCCGGCGGCGCCGGATACGGGCGTCGTCTTTCATCGCGTCGATCTCGAGCCACCGGTGACGATCCCGGCGGGCGCCGCGTACGTCGGCGACACGCGGCTGTCGTCGACGCTCAAGCGCGATGGTGCAGCCATTTCCACGGTCGAGCACCTGATGTCGGCGCTCGCCGGTCTCGGCATCGACAATCTGCACGTCGATGTCGCCGGCCCCGAGATACCGATCATGGACGGGAGCGCCGGGCCGTTCGTCTTCCTGCTGCAGACGGCGGGAGTCGTCGAGCAGGAGGCGCCGAAACGCTATCTGCGCATCCTGCTGCCGGTGGAGGTGAAGGACGGCGACAAGTGGGCCCGGTTCGATCCCTACAACGGCTTCAAGCTCGATTTCACGATCGATTTTCCGCACCCGATGTTCGGCACCGAGAACCGGAACGTGGTGATCGACTTTGCCGAGCACTCCTACGTGAAGGAAGTGGCGCGCGCGCGCACCTTCGGCTTCATGCAGGAGGTCGAGGCGATGCGCGCGGCCGGGCTCGGCCTGGGCGGCAGCCTGCAGAACGCGATCGTGCTCGACGAGCACCGCGTCCTCAACAGCGAGGGGCTGCGCTACGACAACGAATTCGTCAAGCACAAGGTGCTGGACGCGATCGGCGACCTGTACCTGCTCGGGCACCCGCTGATCGGCCAATACACGGCGTTCAAGTCCGGGCACGGGCTCAACAATGCCGTGGCCCGCGCGCTGCAGGCGCGCCCCGACGCGTTCGAGCTCGTCACGTTCGTCGAGCCTGGCGACGTGCCGTCCGCGTTCCAGGATTGGCGGCTCTCGCCGGCGTGACGTGCGGGCCGTCGGTGCCGGCGGCGGCCGACGCCGGGACAGCCCGGCGCGCCCCTTTCCGTCGGGCTAGGCGGTGATCCTCGTCCGCCTGCTGCTGTTCCTGGCGCTGGCCGCGATCGCGGTCGCCGCCGTGATGTACCTGTTCAGCAAGGATCGCCGCTACCTGCGGTTCATCTGGCAGGTGGTCAAGTTCACGATCGTGATCCTGGCCGTCGTGCTGGTCTTCTTCGCCTTCGAGCGCATCGTGGGGCCGATGCTCTGACGCCCCCGCGGCGGGCAGCGAACCCGGTGAGCGTGGAAGCGGTCGTTCTCAGCCCGCGCGCCGCAGAAAGCGATCCAGCGCGGTCTTGAGCGGGCCGGGCGCCAGGGTGCGCGCCAGTGCCGCCAATGGCCGGAGTGACGATCTATCTACCGGATTTGCAAGCGGTTTCCTGGCGAGCACCGCGTCGGTGCGAACTTGCACGCGCACCCGGATTCCAGTAAATTCCCATCCTTCACGCTTCAAAGCAGTCAGAAGTTCGGCGCTGCGCTGCCGCACAACGGCGGCAACAGCCCCGGCGTCCGCGGCAAGGTCGAGTTGCCCATTGCGCTCGTCGGCAACGCGAATGCGCAGGGCAAGTGGCCGCGGCAGGTGCCGGCGGATGACTTGCGCCAGTGCTTCCTCACGGTCGCGGCGCGACGCCCAGGCGGCCAGCATGGCGTCGGAACGAAGGACACGCTGCAGTGGCTGGGGGGAGCGAGCCATGGTGGAAACGGCGGCGGGTCCCCGTAGCTGACGCGGACTGCCCCGATGGGGAAAGGTTGGGAGGAACCCGATTGAACATCATTCTGGTCTCGAGCGCCACGGCGCAGGCCCGCAGCCTCACGCTGGACTGGCGCCACTGGACGCTGGGCGGCATCGGGCTTGCCGTCGTTTTCATCGCCTTCACCGGCGCCTTCAATTTCGTCACTCTGCGTTATGCGGCGGCGATCCAGCACCCCTGGCTGCAGGCGATCGTGCTCGCCGACCAGCGGCAGGAAGCGCTGAAGACGCAGCAGCTCGTGCACGGGCATCTCAACGCGATGGCCTTGCATCTGGGCGAGCTGCAGGCGCGAATGTTGCGGTTGGACGGGCTGGGGGAGCGGCTGGCCAAGGTGGCAGGCTTGCAGCCGCAGGAATTCCCGTCACTGCAGCCGGGCAAGGCCCCGGGACGCGGCGGCGCGGAATCCTCGCTGCCGTCGCGGTCGCTGTCGGTCGACGAGTTCTCGGAAATGCTGGCCAGGTTGAGCCGCCAGCTGGAAGAGCGTACCGACCAGCTCGGCGTCCTCGAGGCGCTGCTCGTCGCGGACTCGGCCAACCGCAAGTTCATGCCGACGCTCGCCCCCGTGGTGGACGGCTGGTTCTCGTCGAATTTCGGCTACCGGATCGATCCGTTCTCCGGGATGCAGTCGTTCCATGAAGGCATCGACTTCCCGGCCGAGTCCGGGACGCCTGTGGTCGCCGCGGCGAGCGGCAAGGTCATCGAATCCGGGTACCAGCCTCAGTATGGTAAAATCATCGCGATTGACCACGGCAACGGACTGGTTTCCCGTTACGCCCACGCCTCCGAGGTCCATGTGAACGAAGGCGATCTCGTGGTGCGCGGCCAGCGCGTGGCTTCGGTCGGGTCGACGGGCCGCTCGACCGGCCCGCATCTGCATTTCGAGGTTCGGCTGAATGGCGTTCCGCAGAATCCCGCGCGGTTTCTGCGCGCCCCGAGTTGACTCCCGGCGCACCGGCAAACGCAGACGGTATGAGGGGTGAGGCGGTCCTCACCCCTTGTTTTTTGCGCCGGCGTCGACAAACGAAAACTTCATGATCAACATTCTCACCCGCATCTTCGGCAGCCGCAACGAGCGGCTGCTGAAGCAATATCGCGTCGTCGTTCGGCAGATCAACGCGCTGGAGCCCGCGATCTCGGCGCTGTCCGACGAGGCGCTCAAGGCCAAGACGGCGGAATTCAAGGCCCGTTGCGCGCAGGGCGAAGCGCTCGACGCGCTGCTGCCCGAGGCGTTCGCCGTTGTGCGCGAGGCCGCCAAGCGCGTGCTGCAGATGCGCCACTTCGACGTGCAGCTGATCGGCGGCATGGCGCTGCACAACGGCAAGATCGCCGAAATGCGCACGGGTGAGGGCAAGACGCTCGTCGCGACGCTCCCGATCTATCTCAATGCGCTCGCCGGCACCGGCGTCCACCTCGTCACGGTCAACGACTATCTCGCGCAGCGCGACGCGGACTGGATGGGACGGATCTATCGCTTTCTCGGGATGACGGTCGGCGTCAACCTGTCGCAGATGGACCACACCGCCAAGCAGGCGGCGTACGCGGCGGACATCACGTACGGCACCAACAACGAGTTCGGCTTCGATTACCTGCGTGACAACATGGTGTTCGAGGCGGCGCAGCGGGTCCAGCGCAGCCGCCACTACGCGATCGTCGACGAAGTCGACTCCATCCTGATCGACGAGGCACGCACGCCGCTCATCATCTCGGGGCAGGCCGACGACAATGTCGACCTGTACCACCGGCTGAACGAGATCGCGCCGAAGCTCGTCCGCCAGGCCGAGGAGAAGGGCGAAGGCGATTACTGGGTCGACGAGAAGGCGCACCAGGTGCTCCTGTCGGAACAGGGGCACGAGCACTCGGAGCAGGTGCTCGCATCCGCCGGGCTGCTCGCCCCGGGATCGAGCCTCTACGATGCGCACAACATCGCGCTCATGCACCATCTGTACGCGGCGCTGCGCGCGCACGCGCTGTTCCATCGCGACCAGCACTACGTCGTGCAGAACGGCGAAGTCGTGATCGTCGACGAATTCACCGGCCGGCTCATGTCGGGGCGCCGCTGGTCCGACGGCCTGCACCAGGCGGTCGAGGCGAAGGAGGGCGTGCCGATCCAGCGCGAGAACCAGACGCTCGCCTCGATCACGTTCCAGAATTATTTCCGCATGTACGGCAAGCTCGCCGGCATGACCGGCACCGCGGACACCGAGGCCTTCGAGTTCCAGCAGATCTACCATCTGGAGACGGTCGTGATCCCGACGCACATGACGATGGTGCGCAAGGACGGGAACGACCAGGTGTTCCGGACCCTGCAGGAGAAGGTCGACGCGATCGTCGCCGACATCAAGGACTGCCACGCGCGCGGGCAGCCCGTCCTGGTCGGGACGACGTCGATCGAGAACTCGGAGATGCTGGCCGGCCACCTGGCGAAGGTCGCGATGCCGCACGAAGTGCTCAATGCCAAGCAGCACGCGCGCGAGGCGGAGATCGTCGCGCAGGCCGGCCGGCCCGGCGCGATCACGATCGCCACCAACATGGCCGGGCGCGGCACCGACATCGTGCTGGGCGGCGCCATCGAGCTGCAGATCCTGAAGATGCGCGACGACGATTCGCTGCCGGTCGCGGAGAAGGAAGCGCAGATCTCGAAGCTGCGCGCCGAGTGGCAGGTCCGGCACGAGGCGGTGATAGCGGCCGGCGGCCTGCATATCGTCGGCACGGAACGCCACGAGTCGCGGCGCATCGACAACCAGCTGCGCGGCCGGGCGGGCCGCCAGGGCGATCCGGGTTCGTCGCGGTTCTACCTGTCGCTCGAGGATCCGCTGCTGCGCATCTTCGGGGGCGAGCGCCTCGGATCGATCATGCAGCGGCTGAAGATGCCCGAGGGCGAACCGATCGAGCACCCGATCGTCAACCGGTCGATCGCCAAGGCGCAGAACCGCGTCGAGACGCGCAATTTCGACATCCGCAAGCAGCTGCTCGAATACGACGACGTCGCCAACGACCAGCGCCGCGTGATCTACCAGCAGCGCGACGAGCTGCTCGAGGCGACCGACATCGCGGACACGATCCGCAGCATGATCACCGGTCTGATCGACGAAACCGTGAGGCGGTACATCCCGCCGGAATCGGTCGAGGAACAATGGGACATACCCGGGCTCGAGGCTGCGCTCGCGTCGGGGTTCCAGGTGCAGTCGGCGGTCGGCGAGTGGCTGCAGAGCGATCCCGAAATCACGGACGCCACCGTGCGCGAACGCCTGACCGAGGCGGCGCTGGCGCAGTACGCGAGCAAGGAAGCCCAGGTCGGGCCCGAGCTCATGCGCCAGTTCGAGCGCAGCCTGATGCTGCAGACCGTCGACCAGCACTGGCGCGACCACCTCGCCAACCTCGACCATCTGCGGCAGGGCATCCATCTGCGCGGGTATGCGCAGAAGAATCCGAAGCAGGAATACAAGCGTGAATCGTTCGAGCTCTTCTCGGACATGCTCGATCGGATCAAGCAGGACGTCGTGAAGATCGTCATGACGGTGCAGGTGCGCACGCCGGAAGACGTGCAGGCGGTCGAGGAGGCGCCGCCGGTGACGAACGTCAGGTATCAGCATGCCGACTACGACGCGGCGCTGGCCACCGCTGCGGCCGATCCGCCGCCGCCGGCGCCGCCGTTCGTGCGCGCCGGCGGGAAGGTCGGGCGCAACGACCCCTGTCCCTGCGGCAGCGGCAAGAAATACAAGCAGTGCCACGGCAGGCTTGCCTAGCGCGTCGAATTCCGGCGCGACCACGATGCCCGTCCGCTACACCCCGCCCACGCCCGACCAGTTGCTGCCTGTCCCCGGAGTGACGCTCGGCACCGCCGCGGCGAAGGTCAAGAACTGGGAACGCGACGACGTGCTGCTCGCCGTGTTCGAGCCGGGCACGGCAGCGGCTGGCGTGTTCACGCAAAACCGCTTCTGCGCGGCGCCGGTGATCGTCTGTCGCCGTCACCTCGAGCACGGCGCCGACATCCGCGCACTGGTCGTCAATGCGGGCAACGCCAACGCCGGCACCGGCGCCGCCGGCATCAATGCGGCCGAGACCACGTGCGCCGCCGTGGCGTCGATGCTGGGCTGCGGGCTGCAGCAGGTGCTGCCGTTCTCGACCGGCGTGATCATGGAGCCGCTGCCGGTCGCGAAGATCGTCGCCGCGCTGCCGGCGGCGCGCGCGGCGCTCTCCGCCGGCGGCTGGTTCGCGGCGGTGTCCGCGATCATGACGACCGACACGGTGCCGAAGGGCGCGTCGCGGCGCGTCACCGTCGGCGACGTGCCGGTCACGATCACCGGCATCGCGAAGGGCGCCGGCATGATCCATCCGGACATGGCGACCATGCTGTCGTTCATCGCCACCGACGCGCCGATCGCCGGCGAACTGCTCGCGACACTGACGCGCGAGATCGCGGATGTCTCTTTCAACTGCGCCACGATCGACGGCGACACGTCGACCAACGACAGCTTCGTGCTCGCGGCCACCGGACGCGCGCCGATGGCGCCGATAACCGATGCCGCCGATCCGCGGCTCGCGCCGTTGCGGGGCGCGCTCGCTGCCGTGGCCATCGAGCTCGCGCAGGCGATCGTCCGCGACGGCGAGGGCGCGACCAAGTTCATCACGCTCCGGGTCGAGGGCGGAAGGGACGCCGCCGAGTGCCGCCGCATCGCGCTCGGCATCGCGCACTCGCCGCTGGTCAAGACCGCTTTCTTCGCGTCGGACCCGAATCTGGGCCGGATCGTCTGCGCGATCGGCAACGCGGCCGCGCCGGACCTCGATCCGTCGCGCGTTTCGTTCTGGCTCGACGACGTGCTGGTGGTCGAGAACGGCGGCCGCGCGGCGTCGTACACGGAGGAGGCGGGCCAGCGCGTGATGAAGAACGACGAGATCGTCGTCCGTGTCGCGCTCGGCCGCGGCGGCGCGTCGGCAACGGTCTGGACCTGCGACTTCTCGCACGATTACGTCAGCATCAACGCCGATTACCGCAGCTAGGATGAAACGACCCCCACGCTCACTGTGTGCGGCTTCGCCGCATCCCGCTGCGCGGGACCAGCCTTCGGCTGTCCTGCGGCCTTCGGCCTGGTGTTCGCTGCCCCCCGAGGGGGCGCAGTCAGCACCCTTCGGACGGCCGGGCGGGTACTGACATGCTCTCCGAACGCGAGCTCGCCGCCCTGCTGCTGCGCCTCGAGGGCATCCTCCAGCGTGTCGAGGGCATGCTGCCGCCGGTGCCGCCCCTCCCGACTGGAGCGCAACCGCATTCCGCTGGCGCAAGCGCGCCGGCCGCGGGCATCTCGCGGCCGTGCCCCATCCGCATGCGATCCGTCTCGCCGATCTCGTCGCGATCGACGACCAGAAGCACGCGATCGACGCCAATACGCGGCAGTTTGTCGCCGGCTTGCCGGCGAACAACGTGCTGCTCACCGGCTCGCGCGGCACCGGCAAGTCTTCGCTCGTGAAGGCGATGCTCGTGAAGTACGCGGCCAAGGGCCTGCGGCTGATCGAGGTCGACAAGGCCGATCTCGTCGACCTCCCCGACATCGCCGCCGAGGTCGCGGCGCGCCGCGAGCGGTTCATCGTGTTCTGCGACGACCTGAGCTTCGACGCGGGCGACCCCGGTTACAAGGCGCTGAAAGTGATGCTCGACGGCACGATCGCCGCGGCGGCGGCGAACATGCTGATCTACGCGACGTCGAACCGCCGGCACCTGATGCCCGAATACTTCAGCGAGAATCTCGAGACGAGACACATCGGCGAGGAGGTTCACCCCGGCGAGTCGGTCGAGGAGAAGATCTCGCTGTCGGAGCGCTTCGGTCTGTGGGTCTCGTTCTATCCGTTCAGCCAGGACGACTATCTCGCTGCGGTGGCGTCGTGGCTGCACGCGTTCGAGGTCGGCCCGCCGAAGTCCCCGCGCGAAGTCGAGGCGCGCATGCGCGAAGCGGTGCAGTTCGCGCTGCAGCGGGGCTCGCGCAGCGGCCGCGTCGCGTGGCAGTTCGCCAGGAGTTACGCCGGCGCTGCCGGATTGCGCAGAAAACCGGGCGCGTGAGCACGGGGGGCGAAGCCCAGGCCCGAAGGGCGCGTCCCCGGGCGATCGCGCGCGTCCGACGACGCAGCGTGCGCACCGCCACGCGGGTCGAGGAGGGCGGGTGAGCGAGGGGCGCGTGAGCGACGCCCTCCTGCACGTCGCGGCGGCCATCATCCTTCGCGCTGACGGGCAGGTGCTGCTCGCGCAGCGCCCGGCCGGCAAGGCTTACGCGGGCTACTGGGAATTTCCCGGCGGCAAGCTCGAGCCCGGCGAGACGCCACGGGAAGCGCTCGACCGCGAGCTCGCCGAAGAGCTGGGTCTCACCGTGCGCCGCGCCGCTCCCTGGCTCGTGCAGCGGTACCGTTATCCGCACGCCCACGTCCTCCTTCATTTCTTCCGCGTGTTCGAATGGGACGGCGATCCGGTCGGCCACGACGGACAGGCATTCGCCTGGCAGACGCCGGGAAATTTCGGTGTCGCGCCGCTGTTGCCGGCCAATACGTTCGTGCTGCGCGCGCTTGCTGCTGCCACCCGTTTACGGAATCAGCATGGCGGACGATCTCGGCGAGGCGGAATTTCTCGCGCGCGCGAAGGCGGCGCTGGAGCGCGGGCTGGCGCTCGTCCAGATCCGCGAGAAGGGCTGGCCCGCGCCGCGGCAGCAGGCGCTGGTCGCCGCGCTGGTCGCGCTCGCGCGGCCGCGCGGCGCCAAGGTGCTGTGGAATGGCGATGTCGAGCGCGCGCGCGCCGTGGGGCTGCGATGGCGTGCACTGGACGTCGGACGCGCTTGCCACTGCGACCGCGCGACCTGACGGCATGCTCTGCGCGGCGTCCTGTCACACGCGCCCGGATATCGAGCGCGCCGGCCGGCTCGGGCTCGACTTCGCGGTATTGGGGCCCGTATTGCCCACGCCGTCGCATCCGGGCGGGCAGACGCTCGGCTGGGAGACCTTCGCGGCGATTGCCGAGCTGACGCCGCTGCCGATCTATGCGTTGGGCGGCCTCGAGCCTGCCGATCATGGCCATCGCGATCGCGCACGGCGCGCATGGTGTCGCGCTGCGCCGCGCGGCGTGGCCCGCCGTCTGACACCGGTTCATGCCTCGAACAGGAGGAGTGAACGCGCTAGTCGCCGCTCTGGCTGTCGTCGGGCGCAACCGAGGGATCGTCGGCGTCGGGTGCTTCGGCGGTCGGGACGCGGTAGGCACCGCTTGCCCACGCGCCGAAATCGATCAGCTTGCAACGCTCGGAGCAGAACGGCCGCCAGCGGGAAGCCGGACTCCATTCCACGCCCGCGCCGCATTGGGGACAGGCTATCGTCCGCGGCCTCGACATCGCTCAGAGATTACAGAACGCGAGCTCGAATTCCACGTCGTGGTCGTAGACGGAGCCCCGGTCCATGCCGGTGACGCCGATGAACCGGATGTTCAGCGCGTACTTGTTCGCGCTGATTTCCGGCACGCAAGGCAGGTCGTGCGGCACCGTGAGGCGCAGCAGCTGCGCGACCTTCGACGTCGTCAGCATCAGTTGGAAGACACCGCGGTACGCGGTTTGCCGCGTGGCACGGCCGTTGTCGCGCAAGAGCCGCAGGATGATCGCAAGCGCGTCGTAGATCGGCAGGAAAGGTTCGATCCAGCCCTGGAGGTCGTTGCGGCGCGCGGCCGGGTCGCCGTGCAGCCAGTAGTGATACCCGGGAAGATCGAATTCGCAGACGCCGCCCGGGATCGCCGTGCGCTGCTTGATCGTCATCAGCCATTCGTTGTCGCGCAGATGCACGCCGACCTTGCCCGACTGTGCCAGCAAGGTGGCGCTCGCCCGGTCGATGTCGGCGAGCAGCGGCTCGAGCACGCGGGTTTCGATCGCCGGATTGGAACGCAGCGGCGCGAGCAGCTGCTTCTGTCGCTCGAGTTCCTGCAGCAACTCGGTCTTGAGATCCGCGCGCGCCGCGACGTCCGTGATCTCGAAGAGCACGGCGAGCGCGGCGTGATGGTCGGGGGCCTCGCTCTGCGCGGCAAAGAAATGCGCGCGGTGATAGAGATCCTCGAGCCGCATCAGCGTGCGGATGCGCTCGTTCAGCGGGTGCTCATAGCGGATCACGGCGGGTGTGCGAGCATGGTCTCGATCCGGCATTTTGCCTCAAGTAGCGCCGGCCGGGAGGCCGCGAGGCGCCTATTGCGTCATGGCCCCCCGATTTCCTGCGCCGTTCGCGGCCAGTGCCCGGTAGCGGCGGTCGAGTTCGGCCACCTGCGGGGCGATAGCCGCCGGTGGCCCCGCGTTGTCCAGAATGTCGTCGGCCCGCGCGAGTCGGTCGGCGCGTGACATTTGTGCGGCCATGATCGCGCGCACGGCGGCGGCGGGGAGCCCGCTTCGTGCCATGACCCGGCGGACCTGCTCGTCCTCCGGGCAATCGACGACCAGCACCCGGTCGACGGTGGACAGGTCCCCGCGTTCGTAGAGCAACGGCACGACGAGCAGGCCGTAGGGTCCGGTCCAGGCATGAACCTCCCGGCGCGCGGCCGCGCGAATCAGCGGATGCAGGATCGCCTCCAGCCGGACCCGCGCGGCGTCGTCGTCGAAAACCAGCTGGCGCAGGCGGCCGCGATCGAGCGTGCCATCGGTCTGGCGGAACTCGGGCCCGAATGCGGCGAGCACCGCCGCGTGGCCCGGCGCGCCCGGCGCGGTGAGTGCGTGCGCCAGGACATCGGTGTCCGTCACGTCCACGCCCAATGCCGCAAACGCCTTCGGATACGGCCGATTTGCCGCTCCCGATGCCCCCGGTGAGGCCGACAACGAGACTCGCTGGAGTACCTTCGCGCTGCGCGCTCCGGTATTCGCCCTTGGGACGGCCCGGCGGGCTCATGGGAAGAACAGCTTGACGAGCGTGGAACCGAAGAACAGTGCGACTGCGCCGGCGATGGCCAGGTAGGGGCCGAAGGCAAGCGGGACCGAATGGTCGCGGCCCTTGAACACGATGAGCGAGATCCCGATGCCCGCACCGACGACCGACGACAGGAGCACGATCACCGGCAGCAACTGCCAGCCGAGCCAGGCGCCCAGCGCGGCCAGCAGCTTGAAATCACCGTAGCCCATCCCTTCCTTGCCCCGTATCAGCTTGAACAGCCAGTAGATCGTCCACAGCGACAGGTAACCGGCGAGCGCACCGATCACCGCGTCCGGCAGCGAGGCGAACGTGTGCCAGAGGTTGGCGATGAGGCCCGCCCAGAGCAGCGGCAGCGTGATGCTGTCGGGCAGGAGCTGGGTGTCGAAATCGATCATCGTCAGCGCCAGGAGCGACCACAGGAAGATGCAGGCGGCGATGCCCTGGGGTGTGACGCCGAAACGCCAGATCGCGCATGCGGCCAGCAGACCGCCCAGCACTTCGACCACCGGGTAGCGCGCCGAAATCGGCGCCTTGCAGCCTGCGCACCGGCCGCCCAGCATCAGCCACGAAACGACCGGGATGTTCTGCAGTGCGGTGATGGGCGCGCCGCATGCCGGACACGCGGAGCGGGGAACCATCAGATTGTAGACCGGACCCGGAGCGGGGTTCTCGCCGCGCAGCTCAGCGCATTGCGCCTGCCAGCCGCGCTCGAGCATCTTCGGCAGGCGATGGATGACGACGTTCAGAAAACTGCCCACGCAGAGGCCTATGAGCAGCGCACCGATCGCAAAGACGACGGATTCGGTCATTCGGAGGTTCGGCGTTCGGCGGCAGTTTCGGTGGAGGCTAATGCGCGCAGCGCGTTAGGCCGGAGCCAAAACTGCCCACGCACAGCCCGAAGAACGCGGCAATCGCCGTGGCGAAGAGCGGATCCAGCGTGCCGGTCATGGCCGAGCTAACCCCGCGCGGAAACGCCGGCGCCACACCGCGCCGCGCACCGCAGTGATGCCGGCCGCGGGCGGGGAGCGGGTCGCAGCGCCGCCCGCGGCGGGCACGCTCAAACGACGGAGCCCAGCTTGAAGATCGGCAGGTACATGGCGACGACGAGGCCGCCGATCACGACGCCGAGGAAGACGATGATGATCGGCTCGAGCAGGCTGGAGAGCGCCGACACGGCGTCGTCCACCTCGCGCTCGTAGAATTCGGCGATCTTCGACAGCATGCCGTCGACCGAGCCCGATTCCTCGCCGATCTGCGTCATCTGCAGCACCATCGACGGGAACAGCTTGGTGTTCGTCATCGCGTTGGTCAGGCTCGCACCCGTGCTGACCTCGGTCTGGATGCGCTTGGTGCCCGCGGCATACACCATGTTGCCGGCCGCGCCGCCGACGGCGTCGAGCGATTCGACGAGCGGCACGCCGGCCGCGAACATCGTGGAGAGCGTGCGCGTCCAGCGCGCGATCGTGGCCTTTTCGAGGATGTTCCCGATCACCGGGATCTTGAGCCCGATGCGGTCAATCGCGTAGCGGAAAGCGGTGGATCGGCGCAGCAGCACGAAGAACGAGAAGATCGCGGCCCCGACGATCATGATCATCAGCCACCACCAGGTAACGAAGAAGTCGGAAATGCCCATCACGATCAAGGTGGGCGCCGGCAGGTCCGCCCCGAAACTGGTGAACACCTGCTTGAACGCCGGGATCACCCACACCATGATGACCCAGACGACGACGATGGCGACGACGATCACCGAGATCGGATAGAACAGCGCCGCCTTGATCTTGCTCTTGATGGCGAGGATCTTTTCCTTGTAGGTCGCGAGGCGGTCCAGGATTGCGTCCAGGGTGCCGGACGTCTCGCCGGCGCTCACCAGATTGCAGTACAGCGCGTCGAACTGGACCGGGTACTCGCGGAACGCCTGCGACAGGCTCGAGCCTGCTTCGATACGGCCCTTGATTTCCAGCATCAGCCGCGAGAACCGCGCATTGCTGTGGCCGCGCGCGACGATGTCGAACGCCTGCAGCAGCGGCACGCCGGCCCGCAGCATGGTCGCGAGCTGCCGGGTGAAGAAAGTCACGTCCTTTTCGCCGACCCGGCTCCCGCCGCGAAACGTCTGCCGCTTCACTTTCGTGACGCGGATGCCCTGCCGCCGCAGGTTGGTCGTGACGACCGTCTCGGAGGCCGCGCGCACCTCGCCGCGCACCTGCCGGTTGTTGCGGTCGACGCCCTCCCAGACGAAAGTGTATTCCTTGACGTCCTTGCGCTGCGCGGCTGCTGTGGCCATGAGCTACCCCTTTGGCGCCGTCATTCGTTGGTGACGGCTTCGATTTCCTCAAGCGACATGATGCCCTGCTTGACCTTGATCAGACCCGATTGTCGCAGATCGCGTACGCCCTCCTTCTTCGCCTGATCCGCGATGTCGAAGGCGGTGCCGTTGCGCATGATGAGCTGGCGCATGTCATCGGTGATCGGCAGGACCTGGTAGATGCCGACCCGGCCCTTGTAGCCCGTGCCCTTGCACTGCTCGCACCCGATCGGGCCGAACGGCTGCCACGAGCCGTCCAGGTCCTCTTCGGTGAATCCGGCGTGCAGCAGCGCCTCCGGCGGAATGTCCTTCGGCTTCTTGCAGTGCGTGCACAGCTTGCGGCCCAGCCGCTGGGCGGTGATCAGGATGACGGACGACGCCACGTTGAAGGGCGCCACGCCCATGTTGAGCAGCCGCAGCAGCGTCGTCGGCGCGTCATTGGTGTGCAGCGTCGACAGCACGAGGTGGCCGGTCTGCGCCGCCTTGATCGCAATGTCGGCGGTCTCGAGGTCGCGGATTTCACCGACCATGATCACATCCGGATCCTGACGCAGGAACGCGCGCAGCGCGGTGGCGAACGTAAGCCCGGCCTTTTCGTTCACGTTGACCTGATTGACGCCGGCCAGCTGGATTTCCGCCGGGTCTTCCGCGGTGGAGATGTTGATCCCGGGCTCGTTCAGGATGTTGAGGCACGTATAGAGCGAGACGGTCTTGCCGCTGCCGGTCGGGCCCGTGACGAGGATCATGCCGTAGGGCCGCCCGATGGCCTCCATCAGCGCCGCCTGCTGGTCCGGCTCGTAACCCAGCGCCTCGATGCCGAGCTTGATCCCCGACGAATCCAGGATACGCATGACGATCTTTTCGCCGAAGAGCGTCGGCAGCGTGCTGACGCGGAAGTCGATCGCCTTCGACTTCGACAGCACGATCTTCATCCGGCCGTCCTGCGGCACGCGCTTTTCCGAGATGTCGAGCTTGGAGATGACCTTGATCCGCGATGCGAGCTTGTCCTTGATCACGAGCGGCGGCTGGGCGACCTCCATCAGGATGCCGTCGAGCCGGTAGCGGACCCGGTAATATTTCTCGTACGGCTCGAAATGGATGTCCGAGACGCCGGCGGAGATCGCGTCGACCAGTATCTTCTGGAGGTACCGGACGACCGGCGCGTCCTCGATCTCGGTGCTTTCCTCGTCGCTGGCCTGCGGGTTGTCGGCTTCCTGGAGATCGACCTCCAGGTCCTCCATGGAGGTGATGTCCTTCAGCGTGGCGCCCGAGGCTTCGACCAGCTTGTGGATCGCCGCCGCCAGCTTGTCGTTCTCGACGACGACGGGCTCGACGATGAGGTTCGTCTTGAACCGGATTTCCTCCAGGCCCTGCAGGTTGGCCGGATCGGAGGTGGCGACGTAGAGCCGGTTGCCGCGCTTGTGCAGCGGCAGAACGTGCCGCGCCTGGGCGATCTTGAGGTCGATCAGATCTCTCGGGAACTGGTCGACGTCGAATCCCGCAAGGTCCAGCAGCGGGACGCCAAAGGCGCGCGAGGCGAACACCGCAAGCTGGTTCGCCGAGATCTTCTTGCCGGCGATGACGTGGTCTACAAACGTGGTTCCGACCTGCTGCGCCTGCGTCTGCAGCGCCTCGGCCTCGAATTCCGTCATGAGGCCGTGCTGCGCGAGCGCGCGAGCGAGGCCGCTGATGTTGCGCGTCGATGCGGCGTGCGTGGCCATTAGCAGATGTGCGTTGGGCGGATGGGCGCGGGTAGCATCCCGGGCATCAAGCAATTCCCGTGCCGTGTCGGCTACAACCCGCCGACGTCGACATTATTCCAATCGCATAAAACTTATCCGACCGATGATGCCTGCGCGTCGGCGCTTTGTAAAGGCGCGGCAGGCGGGCGCCCGACCGGCGGGAGCAGCCGCACGACTTTGACGCCACGGTCCTGCGTCTGCAGCACCTCGATGGCCTGGCCGGCGACTTCGACACGCGTGCCGGCCTCGGGTATCTCGCCCAGTTGCGCCACGATGAGCCCGTTCAGGGTCTTCGGGCCGTCCACCGGAAAGGTGGTGCCCAGCTTGCGGTTCAGCGTCCGCAGCGGCGCCAGCCCGTCCACGACCACGGCTCCGTCGGCGCCGCGCTGGTAGGTTCCGGTTCCGTCGGGCGCCTGCGTCGTGAAATCCCCGATGATCTCCTCGATGATGTCCTCGATCGTCACGAGACCGACGAGCTCGCCGTATTCGTCGACGACGAGACCCAGCCGCTCGCGGTCGCTCTGGAATTGCTGCAGCTGCGCAAGCAGCGGCGTCCCGGCCGGAACGAAATACGCCGGGCGCAGGATGGGCCTGAGCTCGTCCGGACCGATATCGCCGGCGCGCTGCAATTGCACGACCTGCTTCAGGTGCACGATGCCGACGATGTTGTCGAGCGCTCCCTCGCAGGCGGGCAGCCGCGTGTGGTAGGACGTCGCGAGCTGCTGCGCGATCAGCGACGGCCGGTCCGCGAGATCGAGCGCGTGGATCTGGTTGCGCGGAGTCATCACGTCGTCGACGGTCACGGATTCGAGGTCGAGCAGATTCGCGAGCATGGCCCGATGCTTGCCCCGGAAGTACTGTCCCTCGAGCACGAGCGAACGGAGCTCTTCCTGGCTCAGCGTCGTGCCGACCTCGCCCGTCCGCTCGACGCGCAGCAGCCGCAACAGCGACCGGACGAACAGGTTGACGAACCAGACGACCGGCGTCGCCGCCTTCAGCATGGGGGAAAGCGCGTAACTCACGACGGGCGCGATGCGGTCGGCGTGTGCAGCGCCGATGACCTTCGGTGTGATCTCCGAGAACACGAGGATCGCGAAAGTGACGGCGACCGTGCCCATGGCGAGCGCGAACTCGCCTTCACCGAAGAGCCGGACCGTGATGACCGTGGTCAGCGTCGCCGCGGCGGCGTTGATCAGGTTGTTGCCGAGCAGGATCACGCCGAGCAGCGTGTCGGTCTGGCCGAGCAGGGTGACGGCGAGCTTGGCGCCGCGATCGCCGCGTTGCGCGCGGTGTTTCAGCCGGTACCGGTTGACCGCCATCATCGCGGTTTCGGCGATGGAAAAGAACCCGGAGGTGGCGAGCAGGACCGCGAGGGTGAGCGCGAGCGAGCTCAGCGGTATGTCGTCCATCAGCGGCCGAGAACGACCTCGAGCACGAACTTGTAGCCGAGATACGCGAGAAAGACGAACACGGTGCCGGCGATGATCCAGCGCAGCGCCACGCGTCCCCGCCAGCCGTAGCGCCAGCGGCCGAACAGAAGCGCGCCGAACGTGAGCCAGCCCAGCAACGAGAACACGCTCTTGTGGGTGAATTGCAGCGGCTTGCCGAAGAGCTGCTCGGTGAACAGCATGCCGCTCGCCAGGGTCACCGTCAGCAGCACGAACCCGACGGCGACCAGCCGGAACAGAAATCGCTCCAGCGTGAGGAGCGGGGGCAATGCGGCCGCGTCCGGGTCCGGCAATCGCCGGTGCAGGCGCTTCTCGAGTCCCATCAGCACCAGAGCCTGCAGCGCCGCAACGAGGAAGATCGCGTACGAGACCAGCGCGACGGCGACGTGCGCCGTGGCGAGCGGGGCGCCGCCGTACTCGAACCGATGCGGGCTGGCGAACAGCGCGGGCAACAGCGAGGCGGCCGCTGCGACCGGGAGCACGACGGTGCCGATGGCCGGCAGCGTGGCCAGAAGGCCCGAGACCCACGCGACCACGGCGATCAGCCCGGCGACCACCGACACGGCGTTCGCGAACGACAGGTCGAGGCCCTCCGCGGTCACGACATCCTGCCAGCCGAGCCACGCGTGCAGGAGGAGGGCAACGGGCAGGAGCCAGGCCGCGGCGCCGGCGGGCAGGCCGAAATCCGGGGGCAGCCGGGGCGCCCTGCCTTGCCGCAACCGGCCAGAGTGCGAACGCGGCGAGCCCGTACAGGGCCACGACGGTCACGTGGAGTAAAATCATCTGGTTTGGCGGGCGACACGCGCCGGGTGCCGGCGCGTCGCGGATATCTTACGCCACCTTTCCAGGACTCCCGGCGCTTCCATGTTCGACAATCTATCGCAACGGCTGACCCGCGTCGTCAAGCAACTGCGCGGCGAGGCACGGCTCACCGACGCCAATATCCAGGATGCGCTGCGGGAGGTCAGGCTCGCGCTGCTCGAGGCCGACGTGGCGCTGCCTGTGGTCAAGGACTTGATCGGTAAGATCAAGGACAAGGCGATCGGCGCGGAAGTTATCGGCTCGCTGACGCCCGGACAGGCGTTGATCGGCGTCGTCCACCGCGAGCTGGCGGCGCTGATGGGCGGCGCCGCGGCGCCGCTCGATTTCGCCGTGCAGCCGCCGGCGGTCGTGCTGCTGGCGGGATTGCAGGGTGCCGGCAAGACGACCACGGCGGCCAAGCTCGCCCATCTGCTGCGCGGGCAGAAGAAGAAGGTGCTGCTCGTGTCGGCCGACGTCTACCGACCGGCGGCGATCGAGCAGCTGGCCGTGCTGGGGGCGCAGGTCGGCGCGGACGTCTTCCCGTCGACCAGCGGCGAGCAGCCGGTGGCGATCGCGGCGGCAGCGCTCGACTGGGCGAAGCGGCACTATCACGACGTGCTGATCGTGGACACCGCGGGGCGCCTTGCCATCGACGAGGCGATGATGCGCGAGATCGCCCTGCTGCACGCCGCGGTGAACCCGATCGAGACGCTGTTCGTCGTCGACGCGATGCAGGGCCAGGATGCGGTCAACACCGCGCGCGCGTTTCGTGATGCGCTGCCGCTGACCGGGGTGATCCTCACCAAGCTCGACGGCGACGCCCGCGGCGGTGCCGCGCTGTCCGTGCGCCATGTGACCGGGGCGCCGATCAAGTTCGCCGGCGTTTCCGAGAAGATCGACGGTCTCGAGGTGTTCCACCCCGAGCGGATGGCGTCGCGCATTCTGGGCATGGGTGACGTGCTGTCGCTGATCGAGGGCGCGCAGAAGTCGCTCGACGTCGAGGAAGCGCACAAGTTCGCGCGGAAGGTGAAGTCGGGCAAGGGCTTCGACCTCGACGATTACAAGGGCCAGATCGCGCAGATGCGCAAGATGGGGGGCCTCACGGCGATGCTGGACAAGCTTCCCGCCGAGCTTGCGCGCGCCGCGCAAGGCACGGCGGTCGACGAGCGCAAGATCGGCCGCGTCGAGGGCATCATCAACTCGATGACGCCGGCCGAGCGCGCGAAGCCGGAGATCCTCAAGGCGTCGCGAAAGCGGCGGATCGCGACCGGGGCGGGCGTATCCGTGCAGGAGGTCAATCAGCTGCTGAACCAGTTCGAGCAGGCCCAAAAGATGATGAAAATGGTGGCCAAAGGCGGAATGCAGAAAATGTTGCGCGGAATGAAGGGTTT
Organism: uncultured beta proteobacterium; assembly: GCA_963751405.1. Lineage (GTDB taxonomy): Bacteria > Pseudomonadota > Gammaproteobacteria > Burkholderiales > Casimicrobiaceae > CAIWHR01. The sequence continues at coordinate 93,216 of CAVVUJ010000015.1, forward strand.
TCTCCCGCGGACGCACTGACCCGCCCCGCCCCGCCAGGCCAGGGCGGCCGCCTGCCGCTTGCTGCAGGAACCGATCCGGCCGTATAATCACCGGCTTTCCATCGCAATCCCAGACTAGAGAACCCACCATGGTGGTCATCAGATTAGCCCGAGGCGGCGCCAAGAAGCGGCCGTTCTTCAATGTAGTAGTGGCGGATTCGCGCAACCGCCGCGACGGCCGTTTCATCGAGCGGGTGGGGTTCTACAACCCCATCGCCGCGAAGGGCGAGGAAGCACTGCGGCTTGCCGTTGATCGCATCACGTTCTGGCAGGACCGCGGTGCGCGCCTCTCCGACACGGTCGCCGGCCTTGTGAAGCGGTCCGCGAAGCCCGCGGCACCGGTGCCAACGGCGGCGCCGGCCGCCTGAGCGGGCAGCGGGCAGCGGCGCCGTCGTTCAGCGCGGTGCCGGCGATGGCGCGCCCCGCCGACGCCATCGTCGTGATGGGCGAAGTTCTCGGCCCCTATGGGATTAGGGGCTGGCTCAAGGTCAGGTCCTACGCCGAATCCCCGGGTGCGCTCCTGGACTACCCGACGTGGTGGCTGAAGCCCGCGCGCGGGGCGGCCTGGAGCGAATTCCGGCGGCAGGACGGGCGCCTCCATTCGGGCGTGCTGGTCGCGGCCCTGGGCGGGGTGGACACGCGCGAAGCTGCGCTGGCGATGAAAGGGTTCGAAGTTGGCGTGCCGCGGGCGAGGCTGCCCGCCGCCGCGGAAGGCGAGTTCTACTGGGATGACCTGACTGGACTCGCGGTGGTGAACCGTTCGGGGGTCGTGCTGGGCGAAGTGCTCGGGATCACCCAGCACGGCGCGCATCCACTGTTGCGGGTCGCGCGCCCGTCGGCGGCGCCCGGATCGGAGCGGTTGATCCCGTTCGTCGCGGCGATCATCGACCGGGTCGATGTGGACGCCGGCAGGATCGAGGTGGATTGGGGCGCGGACTACTAGAACAAAGGCCGGTGGTTCCGGGGGCGCAGGATGCGGATCGATGTCGTTACGCTGTTCCCGGAGATGGTCGACCACGCGGCGCGATTCGGTGTCGCCGGGCGGGCGCTGCAGCGGGGGCTCTGGCGACTCGGCGTGTGGAACCCGCGCGATTTCGTGACGGACAGGCACCGGACCGTCGACGACCGCCCGTACGGCGGCGGGCCGGGAATGGTGATGCTGGCGGAACCGCTGGCAAGCGCGTTGGCGGCGGCACGCTCGGCCCAGCGCACGGCCGGTTGCGCGACGACGCGAACGCTCTACCTGTCGCCGGCCGGAACGCCGCTGTCGCACCGGCGCGTGGCGGAGCTTGCCGCGGGGGGGGATGAGACGGCGCTGGTGCTGCTCGCCGGGCGCTACGAGGGGATCGACCAGCGGCTGCTCGAGTGCTGCGTCGACGAGGAAGTCGCCATCGGCGATTTCGTCGTGTCGGGGGGCGAGTTGCCGGCGCTGATGCTGATCGATGCCATCCTGCGGTTGCGCCCGGGTGTGCTGAATGATGCGGAGTCGGCGGTGCAGGACTCGTTCGCGGCCGGGCTGCTCGATTGTCCGCACTACACGCGGCCGGACGAGTACGATGGAATGCGGGTGCCCGAGGTTCTGCTTTCGGGCCACCACGAGGCGATCCGCGCGTGGCGTCTGCAGCAGGCGCTCGGCCGCACGTGGGAGCGCCGACCCGATCTCCTGCGGGAGCGGGTGCTGTCGAAGGAAGAGAGTGAGTTGCTCGCGGCGTATCGCCGCGAACGGATGCCGGAGTCCGGCCTCCGGTAGCAGGGCGGCAGGTGGCAGGAAGCGGCGGAACGGCCGCCCGGCAGCGGGCGGCCTTCCGCCGGACAACAAGCCGCGCGCATCAGGGGGCGCCCTGCGCTGCGCGCAAGGTCAACGACCAGCAATCAGCGAAATGGAGAACGCAGCATGGACATCATCGCCACACTTGAAAAAGAAGAGATCGAACGGCTGGGCAAGAAGATACCGGTGTTCGCGCCGGGCGACACCGTGATCGTCAACGTCAGCGTCGTCGAAGGCGAGCGCAAGCGCGTGCAGGCCTACGAGGGCGTCGTCATCGCCAAGCGCAATCGCGGGCTCAATTCCTCGTTCGTCGTGCGCAAGATATCGAGCGGCGAAGGCGTCGAGCGGACCTTCCAGACCTATTCGCCGCTCATCGCCGGCATCGAGGTCAAGCGCAAGGGCGATGTGCGCCGCGCGAAGCTCTATTACCTTCGCGATCGGTCGGGCAAGTCGGCGCGCATTCGCGAAAAGCTCGCGCACACGCACAAGGAAAAGCAGGGGTAGGCCATGCGCCGTGTGCCGCCGGGCCCGGCTTGATGCTCGCCGCGACTTGCCTCGGGGACGGATTTCCCCGAAGATTCGAGCATCAAGCCGGGGAATTCCCCGCTCGCGGAGATAGATGAGAGCCTCGCTTTACGAAGCGCTGGGAATCCCGCCGACCGCGTCCGACGAGGAAGTCCGCGCGGCACTGCGCCGGCTGATCCGCAAGTATTACGCCAAGACGCGTGATGGCCAGGGCAACGTCGAAGAGGCGCTGCGCTTCATCAATCATGCCAGCCGGATACTGAGCGATCCGGACCGGCGCATCCGGTACAACGGTGAACTGGCGCGTTCCGGCGACGTGGCGCCGCCCGCAATTGCCTACGTCGCGAACGACGCCGTGCCGCCCGGCCGGCGAAGGGACCGACGTCGCCCCGTCGCCGGTCGGCGACTCCGACGCGCAGCGCATCGCGCTGGCGGCCGAACCGGCGCCCAGCAAGAACACGAACAATGTCCAGCACCCCGGCCTGACCGAGCCGGTGGCCTCGTTCGGCCGTCCGGGCATCGTGACCGTCGCGCTGTGCACGCTGTTCGGCGGCTTCATCGCGGGCGCCATCGTGCTCGTCATGCCGCTCGATACCGTGGAGGTCGCCAAGCAGGTGCTGGTCTGGCTGACCTTGACGTTGCTCGCGCTGACGATCGTGTACGGCATCGTGCACAGCCTGACCTGGGCGCGTCGCCGGGGCACAGTCCCCATGCAGGTCCTGATGCCGCAGACTGACCTTGCGATCCTCAACTGGCGGCGGGAAAAGACCGTGTTCCTCGGTACCAACCAGCCGCAGGAAGACGCGAGCTGGATCTTCCAGCTCCGAATGGCCGAGCTCGAGCGCGCGAAGACCGGCCGCACCAGCGAGCCGCGACCATGGAACCGGCTGGGCGCGCGCCTGTTCGACTGCGCGTTCTGGGGCATCGTGCTCGCGCTGTTGCTGTCGGAACTGCGCAGCGCCGGCGTCGTATCCGATGCGCTGGCCTTCTGGCTCGGCCATCCGTTCTTCGCTCCGGTGCTGATCACCGGCACCTGGGTGGGCGTCGAGACGCTGCTGATGGCCTCGGTGGGCACGACGCCCGGCAAGTGGCTGTTCGGCTGCTTCGTGCAGTTCTCGATCTCCGACGCGTATGCCCGGCGCGAAATGCAGTCGCAGATCTGGCGCAGCTTCAAACGCGCATTCCGCGTCTGGTGGGAGGGCATGGGTTGCGGCTTCCCGTTCTTCGCGCCGGTCCTGATCGCGATTGCCTACGAGAAGCTGATGCAGGATCACGAATGCGACTGGGACTTCGCGCAGGATTGCCTCGCGACCCACGCGCCGCCCGGAGCGCTCAACATGGTGACCGGCGTCGGCGGCCTCGCCGCGATGCTCTGGCTGTACGGCGTCGCGTGGCACCGGCCGCTCGCGGACACGGTCACGTCCGTGGGCACGGCGATCGTCACGGCGCTGCCGACGGCGCAATCGATCATTCCGCGGGGACTCACCGACGGCAGCGTGATCACCGGCGTCGTCGGCGGCATTCGCCGCCCGGACCAGGGGCCGGCGGTGCGGCCGGATGCGCCGTTGTCGGCGCCGCTGGATGCCGACGTCGCCACGCTGTTCGCGGAGCGCCGCGCGCGCGTGGCGGCGCTGAAGGTCGAGGGGCCGAGCATGCTGCGCTCCGGCAACTTCCGGCGCGCCGCCGAACTGTGCGGTGCCTGGGCCGACCTCGAACTTGCCAATGCGGAGGCCTGGCGCTGCCTCGGCGAGGCCCAGGAAGCCCAGGGCAATCACCAGGACGCGCTCAACGCTTTCCGCAAGGCAAAGCAGCACGACCCGAATGACCGCTCTCTCGATGCGGCGATCGACCGCAGCCAGAAGGGAATCGTCGGCGATTTCCGCAATCGCTATCGCAAGTAGCGATCAGTGCCCGCCCGGCCGCCCGAAGGGTACTGGTGCGCCCCCGCGAGGGGGCAGCGAACGCAGTGAGCGTGGGGGGCCGCTCCTCTCAGCCGCGGATCCTCTCGATGAGCGCCGAGGTCGAATGCGCAGACAGGAACGGTATCGCCACGAATCTCCCGCCGGCGGCGATCACTTCGCTCGCGCCGGCGGTCGTCGCCGCAGTGTAGTCCCCGCCTTTGACCAGCACGTCGGGCCGGCAGGCGATGATGAGGTCGCGCGGCGTCTCGCCGTCGAACGGGACGACCAGGTCGACGGCCGCGAGCCCGGCGAGCACCGCCATCCGATCCGCCAGGGGATTGAGCGGCCGGTCATCGCCCTTGCCGAGCCGTCGCACCGAGGCGTCGGCATTGACGGCGACGACGAGCGATGCGCCCAGCGCGCGCGCCTGTTCGAGACAGGCGACGTGACCGCGGTGCAGCACATCGAACACGCCATTGGTGAAGACCAGTGGCCGCGGCAACGCCGCGATGCGCGCCGGCACCGCGTCCGGCGGCGCGATCTTGGCCAGGTAGCGTGGCGCGGGGAGCACGTCCGCTGCGGTCATCGCGCGGTCAGTCCGTGTACTCGAACAACTTGACGACCCGCGCGACGTCCGTGGTCGACGCCGCGATCTCCGCGGCGGCATTGCCTTCTTCGCGCGAGACCATGCCCAGCAGATAGACGACACTGCGCTCGGTGACGACCTTCACGTTGTTCGCGTCGAATCGCCCCGCCTCGATCAGCCGCGTCTTCACCTTCGTCGTGATGTAAGTGTCCTGCGTCCGCGCGCCGAATTCGGTTTCCGGACCGACCACCAATTCGTTGTTCACGCCGCGCACGTACTCCGTGGAGGTTGCGAGTTGCCCGATCTCGTCGCGTATGGCCGCGGTCGGCGCCTCCCCGGTGAGCAGGACTTTGCCGTCGTAGCTCGTCACGTTGAGATGCACGCCGCTGGGCCACCGGTTGGCGGCGTCCTTGGTCACCTTCGATTCGATCGCCTGATCGCTCGCGCGGATGCCGGAGGAGCGGCGGTCCATGGCGACCAGCGTGCCCGCGCCGGCCGTCGCGCCGATCACGACGGCGGCGCAGCCGGCGACGAGGGGGCCGCCAGCAACGACGAGCGCGAGACAGACGAGCGGAAGCAGGCGCGGGAGTGCGGGCCCGCCGCTCACTCTGCGTCTCCCAGCAGCGTGTTGTCGACGGCGTCGCACAGGCAATGAATCATGAGCAGGTGCACCTCCTGGATGCGCGCGGTCCGGTCGTGCGGCACGCACAGGTGCACGTCGTCCGCCGTCAGCATGGCGCCGATCTCGCCGCCGCCCTTGCCCGTGAGTGCGACGACGCGCATCTCGCGCTCGTGCGCCGCCCGGATCGCCGCGACGACGTTGGCCGAGTTCCCGGACGTGGATATGGCCAGCAGCGCGTCACCCGCGGCGCCGAGCGCCCGCACCTGCTTCGCGAACACCTGCTCGAACGAGTAGTCGTTCGCCACGGCCGTCAGAATCGACGTGTCGGTGGAGAGCGAAAGTGCCGGCAGCTCCGGGCGCTCCCGCTCGAAGCGGCCGATCATCTCGGCGGCGAAATGCTGCGCGTCGGCGGCGGATCCGCCATTGCCGCAGGCCAGGATCTTGCCATCCCCGAGCAGGCACGTCGTGAGCACGTCTGCGGCGCGGGCGACGGCCGGAGCGAGCGCGTCCGCCGCGGCGAGCTTCAGCTGCGCGCTGTCGGCGAAATGCGCGCGAATGCGCGAGACATGATCCATGGTCGGGAAGCGGAACTCGGCCGATTGTAGCAAGTTTCGTCTTGCCCGCCGCCGCCGCCGCGGCGCCGCTCATGCGCTCATCATGTCCTGCAGCCATTCGATGCGATCCGCGTCGATCGCGTCGAGCAGCACCGCATCGAACCGGCATGGCGGCGTGCGCGGCAGGCGTCCGAGGTAGAAGAGCGCGGCGGCGGCGATTCGCGCGCGCTTCGCCGCGGTGATGCTCGCGGCGGCACCGCCGAAGTCGCGTCGCGTGCGCAGCCGCACCTCGACGAACACGAGGGTCTCGCCGTCGCGCGCGATGAGGTCGATCTCGCCGCGGCGGCAGCGGAAATTGCGCTCGACGATCGTCAGTCCGCGGGCCATCAGGAACGCGGCCGCCAATGCCTCGGCACGAGCACCGGCCTCGCCGCGGGTAACCGCCATGTCAGTCCCGCCGGGCCGTCCCAAGGGACTGACCCGCCCCCTCGGGGGGCAGCGAGCAAACGCGAGCGTGGGGGTCGTTTCATCCTACCGCCCGTTTGCGGTCGCGGACATCGCGCGTAGATGATCTAGCGCGCGCCCACCGGCACGACGCGACCGGCCCGGAACTGCATCAGCCGCCCCTCGCGGACGAACTGGCGGCTCGCGTCGAGCGAAAGGTGGCCGGTCGCGCCGTCGAATTCGAGCTTTGCAGGCGGCCCGGACGCGAACGCCGCGGCGACGTGAAAGGCATCCACGCCGAGCGCATGGAGCCGGTCGAGCGTGGCGTTGGGGTAATCCGGCCGTCTCAGTTCCGCGAACGCGGCCGCATCGGGATCGACGAGCCAGGGCATGTCGACGAACCGCACTTCGTCGAGGTCGCGCAGCGCTTCGGGCGGCTGGCGCTCGTTGACCTGGCTGCTGGTGTAGCTGGGGATCGCGCCGACATAGGGCTTGGCCAGCGCGGCATCCGTTGCGTCGACGGCAAGGAGAGCGGCGTCGACCGGGTTCTTGACCAGTTCGCGGCGCATGAGCTTGAGCACATCCGGCGCCGGGTCGAACCGGAACATCACGGGGGCCCCACCGCCGGCAAGGAGCCATTCCGCGTTGAAGGCGCTCGCGAAACGCTGCTGCCTTGGCGTGTCACTGGCGATCACGGCGACCGTAGCGGCACCATCCTCGCGGGCGCGGCGGGCAAGCTGCCTCGCCTCGCCGTCGATCGTCAGCGTAAGCGCGTAGACGTTCTCCGGGAGCGCCACGCCCTCGTCCAGCTGGTTCAGCGCAATGGTCGGCGGCAGCTCAAGACCGGCCGCCACCAGCACTTTCATGTCGTCCCGGACCAGCGGCCCGACGATGACCTTGGCCCCGGATGCTTTCGCCTTCGCGAACGCGGCGACGACGTCCTCGTCACCGTGCCCGATCACCGTGGGCTTCACCTTCGCCGCTTCGGCGGCAGCGAGGAATCCGGCCTGCACGGCCTCGGCGGCCCGGCCGAACGCCGCTGACGTCAGCGGCAGCACGAGCACGATGGGAGCCGGCTCGACCCGGGCGTTGACGACCGGGGCGGCTTTGGCGCTCGCCTCCGGTGCCGCGTCGCTTGCCGCTGGTGACTGTGCGGCGGACAATGCCGAGAGCCCGCACATCAACGCCAGCGCGATCACGGCACTGCGCCAGCGCGTGCGGCCATGCGCGTTCCGGTATGTTCGGCGGCGGGCGGTCATCGAAGCGGGGTCGGGTTTCGCATGGATCAAAGCGTAGATGCGGAAAGCGGCGATGACGAAAAACCCATGCGCTTTCGCGTCGCGCCGGGGGCATTATATGTGGTTGCCACGCCGCTCGGAAACCTGCGCGACCTGACGCTGCGCGCGCAGGACGTCCTCGCTGGCGTCGACATCATCGCGGCCGAAGATACGCGCGTGACCGGCGTGCTGCTGCGGCACTACGGGATCACGACCCGTCCGCTGTCCTTGCACGAGCACAACGAATCGGCGCGCGCCGCGCAGATCGTCGCGCAGCTTGGCGCCGGCCGCAGCGTCGCTCTGGTCAGCGATGCGGGAACGCCGGCCGTCAGCGATCCCGGCGCGCATCTGGTGCGGGCGGTGCGTGACGCGGGATTTCCGGTCGTGCCGATTCCCGGCGCGAACGCGGCCATCGCAGCGATCTCGGCGGCGGGCCTCGTGGCCGGGCAATTCCTGTTCCTGGGTTTTCTGCCCAAGGCGGCGAAAGCGCGGCGCGAACTGCTCGCGGCCGTCGCGCGCCTGCCGGTTGCCCTCGTCGTCTACGAGGCGCCGCATCGGGTGCGCGACACGGTCGCGCACCTGGGCGAGGAACTCGGGGGCGAGCGAACGCTCGTCGTCGCGCGGGAGCTCACGAAGAAATTCGAGTCCATCACGCGGACCACGCTCAACGAGGCGCCCGCCTGGTTCGCCGCCGATCCGAATCACGAACGCGGGGAGTTCGTGCTGCTCGTCGACGCCCCGCCGGAGACGGAGGCGATCGCCGGCCAGCCTGAACTCGACCTGCGCCGGCTGCTGACGGCGCTCGTTGCCGAGTTGCCGCCCGCGCGCGCGGCGCGCGTCGCCGCGGCGGCGACGGGATTGCCGCGGGACGCGATCTACGCGCAGGCGCTGGCATTGAAATCCGAGCGGCGCTGACGCACATCCTTGCGTTACACTCGGGCGATGGCTGCCACCGCGCCCGTCGAAGACCGCGCGCCGGCGCGCGGGGCGCCGGCCGGATGGGAGGCGCGTCTCGAGCTCCGCTTCGAGCGCGAGGCCTCGCGCACGGTGTTGGCCGCGCGCCGGCACCTCGGTCCGCTGCGCGTGCAGAAGGCGCTCTATCCCGAAGGTCCCGGCGTCTGCCAGGTGGTCGTCGTGCATCCGCCCGGCGGGATCGTCGGCGGCGATTCGCTCACGATCGAGGTCGATGCCGGGCAGCGCGCGCATGCGCAGCTCACGACTCCCGGCGCCGCGAAGTGGTACCGGTCCGCGGGACCGGTCGCGCGCTCCGACACCGTGCTGCGGGTCGCTGCCGGCGCGCTCGTCGAGTGGCTGCCGCAGGAAACCATGCTGTTCGACGGGGCGCGCGCGGCGATCCGTCTTGGCATCGAGCTCGTTGAGGGTGCGCGCTTCATCGGCTGGGACGTGACGCACCTCGGGCGTACCGCGTCCGGAGAGCGCTTCGCCTCCGGGCACATGCACCAGACCCTCGAGCTCCACCGCGGCGACACGATGCTCTGGTGCGAGCGCGCCGTGCTCGACGGCGGTTCGGGTGCGCTCCAATCTGGTGCAATCCTGGCTGGTGCGCCCGTGTTTGGCACAATGATCGCGGCGGGCGCCGACGTCGATGACGGCGCTCTCGCCGCGTGCCGCGCCGCTTCCCCCGCGTCCGGAGCGGGCGCCGTGACGCGGTTGCCGCTGTTGCTCGTCGCACGCTATCGTGGCGGCTGCGCGCACGCGGCGCGCATGTATTTTGCTTCGCTGTGGCGCGTGCTTCGTCCGGCGCTTGCAGGCCGCGACGCGGTGCCGCCCCGGATCTGGAACACGTGACCCTGTCGGACGATACCCCATGGAACTCACGCCGAGAGAAAAGGACAAGCTGCTGCTCTTCACCGCCGCACTGGTGGCGGAGCGGCGCCTCGCGCGCGGCGTGAAGCTCAACTACCCCGAGGCCGTTGCCTACATCTCCGCCGCGATCATGGAAGGCGCGCGCGATGGCCGGACAGTTGCCGACCTGATGAGCCACGGCGCAACGCTGCTCCACCGCGGGCAGGTGATGGACGGCGTGGCGGAGATGATTCCCGAGATCCAGGTCGAGGCGACTTTTCCCGACGGCACGAAGCTCGTCACCGTCCATCACCCCATTCCATGATCCCCGGCGAACTCATTGCGCAGGACGGCGAGCTCGAATTGAATGCCGGGCGGGCGACGGTCAGGCTGGCGGTGGCCAATACCGGCGACCGTCCGATCCAGGTCGGCTCGCACTATCACTTCGCGGAGACCAACGCGGCGCTAGCCTTCGATCGGACGAAGGCGCGCGGCTACCGGCTCAATATCGCGGCCGGAACCGCCGTGCGTTTCGAGCCGGGGCAGTCGCGCACCGTCGAGCTGGTGGCGCTGGCGGGGGCGCGGGTAGTGTATGGCTTCACCGGCGCGGTGATGGGACCGCTCGATGCAACTGCGCGGACGAACGCCGCACGCCGCTCGCCGGCGAAGAGGAAGGCGGCGGCCGGCAGCGCGAAGGCGAAGGGCAGGCGATGAAGATCGACCGGCGCGCGTATGCGGAAATGTTCGGGCCGACGGTCGGCGACCGCCTGCGACTCGCGGACACCGACCTCTTCGTCGAAGTGGAGCGCGATCTCACGATCTACGGCGAGGAGGTGAAGTTCGGCGGCGGCAAGGTGATCCGCGACGGCATGGGGCAGAGCCAGCGTGTGGCCGCGGATTGCGCCGACACGGTGATCACCAATGCGCTGGTGATCGACTGGTGGGGCATCGTCAAGTGCGACATCGGATTGAAGGACGGCAGGATCGCGAAGCTCGGCAAGGCCGGGAATCCCGACATCCAGCCCGGCGTGGACATCGTGATCGGCGCCGCGACCGAGATCATCGCCGGCGAGGGGATGATCGTCACCGCCGGCGGGATCGATGCGCACATCCACTTCATCTGCCCGCAGCAGATCGACGAGGCGCTGATGTCCGGCGTCACGACGATGCTCGGCGGCGGCACCGGTCCCGCGACCGGCACCTTCGCGACGACGTGCACGCCCGGGCCGTGGCACATCCACCGGATGCTCGAAGCCGCGGAAGCGTTCCCGATGAACCTCGGCTTCCTGGGCAAGGGCAACGCGAGCCTGCTGCCACCGCTCATCGAGCAGGTCGAGGCCGGCGCGATCGGCCTGAAGCTGCACGAGGACTGGGGCACCACACCCGCGGCGATCGACGCGGCGCTCAAGGTCGCGGACAGGATGGACGTGCAGGTCGCGATCCACACCGACACGCTGAACGAATCGGGCTTCGTCGAGACGACCCTGCAGGCGATCGGCGGTCGCACGATCCACACGTACCACACCGAAGGTGCGGGAGGCGGTCATGCGCCCGACATCATCCGGGCGTGCGGCGAGCCCAACGTGCTGCCGTCGTCGACCAACCCGACGCGCCCGTACACCGTCAACACGCTCGACGAGCATCTCGACATGCTGATGGTGTGCCACCACCTGGACCCCGCGATCGCCGAGGACATCGCATTCGCCGAGTCGCGGATCCGGCGCGAGACGATCGCCGCCGAGGACATCCTGCACGATCTCGGCGCGTTCTCGATGCTGTCGTCGGACTCGCAGGCGATGGGCAGGGTCGGCGAGGTGATCATCCGCACCTGGCAGACGGCGCACAAGATGAAGGTCCAGCGCGGCCAGCTCGCGGGCGACCCCGCCGCGCACGACAACCGGCGCGTCATGCGCTATGTCGCGAAATACACGATCAACCCCGCGATCGCGCACGGCATCGGCCACGTCGTCGGCTCGGTCGAGCCGGGCAAGCTCGCCGATCTCGTGCTGTGGAAGCCGGCGTTCTTCGGCGTGAAGCCATCGCTGATCCTGAAGGGCGGGATGATCGCCGCCGCGGCGATGGGCGACCCGAATGCATCCATTCCCACGCCGCAGCCGGTGCATTACCGGCCGATGTTCGGCGCGTTCGGCAAGGCGCGCTCGACCTCCGTCACGTTCGTGTCGAAGGCGGCGCTCAGGAATCCCGCCGTGCGCAAGCTCGATCTCGCGAAGCCGCTCGTCGCCGTGAAGGACACGCGCGCGATCGGCAAGCGCGACATGAAGAACAACGACGCGCTGCCGCGGATCGAGGTCGACCCGGAGACCTACGAGGTGCGCGCCGACGGCGCGCTCCTGACCTGCGAGCCGGCGGCGGTGCTGCCGATGGCGCAGCGGTATTTCCTGTTCTAGCGCGAACGCAACTGAGCGATGCTCATCGTGCAACGCAAGCTCGACGCGCCGGCGCCGCACGACGCGGACCTCGTGCTTCCGTTCGAGCTGCGGCAGAAGAGCCGGCTGCGCACGACAGTCGCCGGCGGCGAGGAGATCGGCCTGTTCCTCGAGCGCGGCAGCGTGCTGCGGGACGGCGAATGCCTGCAGGCCGACGACGGCCGCGTCGTCCGCGTCAATGCGGCCGCAGAGGATCTGCTCGAGGTCCGTTGCACCGACGCCAACGCGCTCGCCCGCGCTGCCTACCATCTCGGCAACCGGCACACACCCGTGCAGGTGGGGGCCGGCTGGCTGCGCCTGGCGGCGGACGACGTGCTCGCGGGCATGCTGCGCGGACTCGGCGCGACGGTCACCGCTGTCCGCGCGCCGTTCGAACCCGAGGCCGGCGCGTATGCCGCCGGCCACCACGCGCATTCGGGCGAGGCGAAACACGCAGGCATCATCCACGACTTCGCCGTGCTCGGTAAGCATGCGGGCTGATCTCGGCGCACTGTCCGGCGCCCCCTCGCCGGAGGTGGGCAGACTTGCGCTGCTGCCGCTGGTGCGCCTGCTGCAACTCGCGAGCCCGACGCTCCCGATCGGCGCGTACAGCTACTCGCAGGGGCTGGAGCGAGTGGTCGAGGACGGTGCCGTGCTCGATGCGGCGACGGCGCAGGCATGGATCGGCGATGTGCTCGAATGGGTCGTTGCGCCGGGCGAAGCGGCGGTCACATGGCGACTGCTGGCCGCCGCGCAGCACGCCGACTGGGCGCTCTTCGCGACGTGGAACGCCTGGTTTCGCGCGTCGCGCGAGACCGCGGAGCTGCGCGCCGAGACCGAGCAGACGGGCGGCTCGCTGGCAAAGCTCGCGGTCGACCTCGAGCTCCTCGACGCACCCGCTCGCGACGTGCTGCCCGCGCTCGCGCCGGTCACGCTGCCGGCGGCGTATGCGCTCGCGGCGCGCGGCTTCGCGGTGCCGGTGGACGCCGCGCTGGCGGCGTACGTCTGGTCGTGGCTCGAGAACCAGGTACTGGCCGCGGTCAAGCTGGTGCCGCTCGGCCAGGTCGCCGGGCAGCGGCTGCTCACGGCGCTGGGGGCCAGGATTCCGCAGGTCGTCGCCAACGCCATGACGCTCGCCGATGACGAGCTCTCGACGTTCGCGCCCGGACTCGCGCTCGCCAGCGCACGGCACGAAACGCAGTACACACGGCTCTTTCGCTCGTAGCCCTGCCGGGAGGCAATGCAACGTGACCCTCGTCCAACCTCTGCGCGTCGGCATCGGCGGTCCCGTCGGTTCCGGCAAGACTGCGCTGACGCTCGCGCTTTGTCGCGCGCTGCGCGACCGGTACCAGCTCGCCGTCGTCACCAACGACATCTACACCGAGGAGGACGCGCAGTTCCTCGTTCGCAACGACGCGCTCCCGGCGGATCGGATCATCGGCGTCGAGACCGGCGGCTGCCCGCACACGGCGATTCGCGAGGATGCGTCGATCAACCTCGAGGCCGTGGACCGGCTCGCGCGGCGCTTCGGCAACCTCGACATCGTCTTCGTCGAAAGCGGTGGCGACAACCTCGCCGCGACGTTCTCGCCGGAACTGTCCGATCTGACGATCTATGTGATCGACGTCGCCGCCGGCGACAAGATTCCGCGCAAGGGGGGGCCGGGGATCACGCGCTCCGATCTCCTCGTCATCAACAAGATCGATCTTGCGCCCATGGTCGGGGCGTCGCTCGAGGTCATGGACCGCGACGCACGGAAGATGCGCGGCGAGCGGCCGTTCGTCTTCACCAACCTCAAGACCGGACAGGGGCTGGACGTCGTCCTGCGCTTCGTCATCGAGCGCGGAATGGTCGGTGCCGCGTTGGCTTCGACCCGCTGATGTCCCGCACGGGCGTCGCATGACGCCGGCGTTACCCTGACCGGTTGCGCGACTCCGGCGTACCGGCAATCCAATTCGGTGCACGGTTATGTGCGCCGCACCAAACTGGGATGACCAAAGGGTGTCAACACCCATCGGTGGCGACGGCTGCGAGGAAGTTGATCGTGTTAAAACAGTGGTTTGCGAGGCATCCGCTGGACGTGGCATGGATCATGCGATGCAGCATTCAGGGCCCGGTTTGCCGAGTCCCCGGCACCAGATGCTGTCATCGTCAATCTCTTGAAATGGGGAAATCCATGCAACGCAGAATAGTTCTGAAACGATTGGCTACGTGCGTGGCGCTTGCGCTCGCCGGCGTGACGGCAGGAACGCAGGCCCTTGCCGCCGAGGGCACGATCAAGGTCGGCGTCCTCCACTCGCTGTCGGGCACGATGGCGATCAGCGAAACGGTGCTGAAGGACGTGACGCTGATGGCGATCGACGAGATCAACGCGAAGGGCGGCGTCCTCGGCAAGAAGCTCGAGCCGGTCGTCGTCGATCCCGCGTCGAACTGGCCGCTGTTCGCCGAAAAGGCGCGGCAGCTGATTGCGCAGGACAAGGTCGCCGTCGTGTTCGGCTGCTGGACCAGCGTGTCGCGCAAGTCGGTGCTGCCGGTGTTCGAGGAATTGAACGGCCTGCTGTTCTACCCGGTGCAATACGAAGGCGAGGAACTGTCGAAGAACGTGTTCTATACCGGTGCCGCGCCGAACCAGCAGGCGATTCCCGCGGTCGAGTACCTGATGAGCAAGGAAGGCGGCGGCGCCAAGCGCTGGGTGCTGCTCGGCACCGACTACGTCTATCCGCGCACGACGAACAAGATCCTGCGCGCGTTCCTGAAGTCGAAGGGCGTGGCCGACAAGGACATCGACGAGAAGTACACGCCGTTCGGCCACAGCGACTACCAGACGATCGTCGCGGACATCAAGAAGTTCGCCGCCGGCGGCAAGACCGCGGTGGTGTCGACGATCAACGGCGACTCCAACGTGCCGTTCTACAAGGAGCTCGGCAACCAGGGCCTGAAGGCCACCGACGTGCCGGTCGTCGCGTTCTCGGTCGGCGAGGAAGAACTGCGCGGCGTGGACACGAAGCCGCTGGTCGGGCACCTGGCCGCGTGGAACTACTTCATGTCGCTCAAGAACCCGGCCAACGACGCGTTCAAGAAGCAGTGGGCCGATTACGCAAAGGCGAAGAAGCTCCCGGGCGCCGACAGGCCGCTGACCAACGATCCGATGGAAGCGGCCTACGTCGGCATCAACATGTGGAAGCAGGCGGTCGAGAAGGCCAAGTCGACCGACACCGACAAGGTCGTCGCGGCGATGGCCGGGCAGACCTTCAAGGCGCCAAACGGCTACACGATCAAGATGGACGAGAAGAACCACCACCTGTGGAAGCCGGTGTTCATCGGCGAAATCCAGGCGAACGGCCAGTTCAACGTGGTCTGGAAGACCCAAGGGCCCGATGCGGGCACAGCCGTGGAGCCCGTTCATCGAAGGCAACGAGAAGAAGAAGGACGGTCCGGCGAAGCATGTAGCGGGAGCGTTGTCGTCTGACGGCGGCGGCAGCGGCCCGTGATCACCCGCTGCCGCCGTTCCGTCGTGCGTTGCACCTCTGTCCGGGCTGCCCACCCATGATCCGTTCCAGGCACTTCCGTCGTCACGTCGCCGCGATGCTTGCCGTTCCCTTGCTCGTCGCGCTCGTGGCGACCGGGGCGCAGGCGATCGCGCCGGAGCTCGTCCGCGATCTTGCCTTCGGCGAGAACGAGGCGAAGGTCAAGGCCATCGCCGGGGCTCGTCGCCAGCGGCGATAGCGGCGCGCTGCCCCTGCTGCAGGCGCTGCAGGACGGCGAAGTGCAGACTGCAGGCGAAAGGGCGCTGCAGGTCAAGGGCAACAGCGCGATCGATCTCGCCACCGGCAAGTCGGTCGAACCGTTGCCGGAGACGCGCGACGACGTCGTGCTCAACAACCGCGTGCGCCGCGAGCTCGCCACTGCCATCGCAGCGCTGAAGCTCGCTGCGGACGATCGCGCGACGCGGTTTGCGGCAGCGAACGAGCTGCAACGAGGCGCCGACGAGGAAATGCTGCCGGTCATCCAGCGCGCATTGGCCAAGGAGCAAGACGCGCAGATCAAGGCGCTGCTGATGCTGACCGAGGCCACGGTGCAACTGGGAAGCACGAACAAGGCCGTGCGCGTGGCGGCGATTCGCGCGCTGGCCGAGAGCAGGGACCCCAATACCAAGACGCTGCTGCTGCCCCTGCTCGAGAAGGAAGGGCGGCGAATTCGCCGAGCCCGACAGCGATGTGCGGGCGGAAGCCGAGCTGTCGCTGCGCGCGATCGAAAGCCGCCTTGCCACGGGCGAGATGGTGGGCCGGGTGTTCAGCGGCGTCAGCCTCGGCAGCGTGCTGCTGCTGGCGGCGCTGGGGCTCGCGATCACCTACGGCTTGATGGGCGTCATCAACATGGCGCATGGCGAGCTGATCATGATCGGCGCGTACGCCACGTACATGGTGCAGAACCTGTTCCGCGGCTACCTGCCCGGCGCGTTCGACTGGTACCTGGCGGCGGCGGTCCCGGTGGCGTTCGCGGCATCCGCGCTCGTCGGCATGGCCCTGGAGCGCAGCGTCATCCGTTTCCTGTACGGCCGCCCGCTGGAAACGCTGCTCGCCACGTGGGGCATCAGCCTCGTCCTGATCCAGGCGATGCGCACGCTGTTCGGCGCGCAGAACGTGCAGGTCGAGAACCCGGTCTGGATGTCGGGAGGCATCCACCTCTTCTCGAATCTCGTGCTGCCGTGGAACCGGATCGTCATCATCGGGTTTGCCGCCGCGATCGTCGCGCTGATCGCCGCGCTCCTCACGCGCACGCGGCTCGGCCTCTTCGTGCGCGGCGTCACGCAGAATCGGCCGATGGCGGGCTGCCTCGGCGTGCCGACCGGGCGCGTCGACACCGTGGCCTTCGGGCTCGGCTCCGGGATCGCGGGGCTCGCCGGCTGTGCGCTGTCGCAGATCGGCAACGTCGGACCGGACCTCGGGCAGACGTACATCGTCGACTCGTTCATGGTGGTGGTGCTGGGCGGCGTGGGGCAGCTCGCGGGAACGGTCTACGCGGCGATGGGCCTCGGGGTCGCGAACAAGTTCCTCGAGGCGTGGTCGGGTGCCGTGCTCGCGAAGATCGCGGTGCTGGTCTTCATCATCGTGTTCATCCAGAAACGCCCGCAGGGCCTCTTCGCGCTCAAGGGGCGCATGGCCGAAAGCTAGCGCCCGCCAAGCGAGGAGACGGTCGACGATGAACGCCATGCTGCCGCTCCCGGTGCGCCCTATCCTGGCGGCGCCAGCGCATCCTCTGCTGACGCGCGGCGGATGGGCGGCGATCATGCTCGTCGCCTGCGTGCTGTTCATCCTCGTGCCCTGGCTGAATCTTTGGCTGCCCGCGGGCCACGCGTTCCATGTCCCGGACTATTCCGTCTCCCTTGCGGGCAAGATCATGTGTTACGCGATCGTGGCGCTGGCGATGGACCTGATCTGGGGCTACACGGGCATATTGTCGCTGGGCCACGGGCTCTTCTTTGCGCTGGGCGGCTACGCGATGGGGATGTACCTGATGCGCTCGATCGGCACGGACGGGGTCTACCAGAGCGAGCTGCCCGACTTCATGGTCTTCCTGGACTGGAAGGCCTATCCCTGGTACTGGAGCTTCACCGACCAGTTCTGGTACGCGCTGCTGCTCGTCGTGCTCGTGCCGGGCCTGCTCGCGCTCGTCTTCGGCTACTTCGCCTTCCGCTCGCGGATCAAGGGCGTCTACTTCTCGATCATCACCCAGGCGCTGACGTTCGCGTTCATGCTGCTGTTCTTCCGCAACGACACGGGCTTCGGCGGCAACAACGGCTTCACCGATTTCAAGCGCATCCTCGGCTTCCCGATTGCCACGCCGGGAACGCGGATGGTGCTGTTCATGACCACCGGCGCGGCGCTGCTCGCCGCGTTTCTGCTCGGCCGCTATATCGTGACTTCGCGGCTCGGGCGTGTGCTCACGGCGATCCGCGACGCCGAAAGCCGCGTCATGTTCTGCGGCTACAACCCGCTGCACTACAAGCTGTTCATCTGGACGCTGTCGGCCGTGCTGTGCGGCATCGCCGGCGCACTGTACGTGCCGCAGGTCGGCATCATCAATCCGGGCGAGATGTCGCCGGCGAACTCGATCGAGATTGCGATCTGGGCGGCCGTCGGCGGCCGCGGCACGCTCGTGGGGCCGATTCTCGGTGCCTTCATCGTCAACGGCGCCAAGAGCTGGTTCACCGTGGCGTTTCCGGAGTTCTGGCTGTTCTTCCTCGGCCTCACGTTCATCCTGGTCACGCTGTTCCTGCCGCACGGCGTGGTCGGGCTGCTGCGCCGCCGCGGGCAGCGCGAGTCATGAGCGCACGGCGGTGATGTGAAAGGGGTAATATGTGGTTGAGAGGCTGTGTGTGGTTGGATTGTGATGCTGCTTTGTGCCTTTTTTGTTTTTCTTGCCTTGATTGTATATATTGAAATGGGGAAATCTATGCAACGCTGAATAGTTCTGAACGATTGAGTGCGTGGCGCTTCGCTCGCCGTCTGCGGCAGTTCGCTGGCTCTGCCGCCGAGGGCACGATCAAGGTCGGCGTTCTGCACTCGCTGTCGGGCACGATGGCGATCAGCGAACGGTGCTGAAGGACGTGACGCTGATGGCGATCGACGAGATCAACGCGAAGGGCGGCGTTCTCGGCAAGAAGCTCGAGCCGGTCGTCGTCGATCCCGCGTCGAACTGGCCGCTGTTCGCCGAAAAGGCGCGGCAGCTGATCGCGCAGGACAAGGTTGCGGTGGTGTTCGGCTGCTGGACAGCGGTGTCGCGCAAGTCGGTGCTGCCGGTGTTCGAGGAGCTGAACGGCCTGCTGTTCTACCCAGTGCAGTACGAAGGCGAGGAGCTGTCGAAGAACGTCTTCTACACCGGCGCCGCGCCGAACCAGCAGGCGATTCCCGCCGTCGAGTACCTGATGAGCAAGGAAGGCGGCGGCGCCAAGCGCTGGGTGCTGCTCGGCACCGACTACGTCTACCCGCGGACGACCAACAAGATCCTGCGCGCGTTCCTGAAGTCGAAGGGCGTTGCCGACGGCGACATCGACGAGAAGTACACCCCCTTCGGTCACAGTGATTACCAGACCATCGTCGCCGACATCAAGAAATTCGCGGCCGGCGGCAAGACGGCGGTCGTCTCGACCATCAACGGCGACTCGAACGTGCCGTTCTACAAGGAGCTCGGCAACCAGGGCCTCAAGGCCACCGACGTTCCGGTCGTGGCGTTCTCGGTCGGCGAAGAAGAACTGCGCGGCGTGGACACCAAGCCGCTGGTCGGCCACCTCGCCGCATGGAACTACTTCATGTCGCTCAAGAACCCGGCCAACGACGCGTTCAAGAAGCAGTGGGCCGACTATGCGAAGGCGAAGAAGCTCCCGGGCGCCGACAGGCCGCTGACCAACGATCCGATGGAAGCGGCGTACGTCGGGATCCACATGTGGAAGCAGGCGGTCGAGAAGGCCAAGTCCACCGACACCGACAAGGTTGTCGCGGCGATGGCGGGGCAGACGTTCAAGGCGCCGAACGGCTACACGATGAAGATGGACGAGAAGAACCACCACCTGTGGAAGCCGGTGTTCATCGGCGAAATCCAGGCCAACGGCCAGTTCAACGTGGTCTGGAAGGATCCCAAGGGCCTGGTGCGGGCACAGCCGTGGAGCCCGTTCATCGCCGGCAACGAGAAGAAGAAGGACGAGCCGGAGAAGAAGTAACGCGCCTGTCGGCTTGACGCGGCGGCAGCGGTTTGTGATCACTCGCTGCCGCCGTTCCGTTTGTCGCACCTTTCGATTGCTCCCCATGATCCGTCGTCCCAGGCCGCCCGGTCGTCGCCACGTCGCGCTGCTGGCCGTGCCCCTGCTCGCCTTCCTGCTTGCGACCGGGGCGCAGGCGATCGCGCCGGAGCTGGCGCGCGATCTTGCGCTCGGCGAGAACGACGCGAAGATCAAGGCCATCGCGACGCTCGTCGCCAGCGGCGACGTCGAGGCGCTTCCTCTGCTGCAGGCGCTGCAGGACGGCGAGGTGCAGACCGCCGGCGAGGCGATCCTGCGCGTGAAGGACAACGCCGCGATCGACCTCTTGACCGGGAGGAAGGTCGAACCCGTCCCCGAGACGCGGGACGACGTCGTGCTGAACAACCGCGTGCGACGCGAGCTCGGCTTGTCCATTGCGGCGCTCAAGCTGGCCTCGCCCGATGGCACGACGCGGCTCGACGCGGCCAAGGCCCTGCAGAGCGGCGCGGACGAGGAGATGCTGCCGGTCATACAGCGCGCCCTGGGCAAGGAGCCCGACGCGCAGATTGCGGCGCTGCTGAAGCTGACGGAGGCAACCATTCAGCTGGGAAGCAGGGACAAGGCCGTGCGCGTGGCGGCGATCCGCGCGCTGGCCGACAGCAGGGACGCCAACACCAAGACGCTGCTGCTGCCCTTGCTCGAGAAGAAGGGCAGCGAATTCGCCGAACCCGACAGCGACCTGAGGGCCGAAGCCGAGCTCTCGCTGCGCGCGATCGAAAGCCGCCTCGCCACGGGCGAGATGGTCGGCCGGGTGTTCAGCGGCATCAGCCTGGGCAGCGTGCTGCTGCTTGCGGCGCTGGGACTGGCGATCACCTATGGCCTGATGGGCGTCATCAACATGGCGCACGGCGAGCTGATCATGATCGGCGCGTACGCCACCTACGTAGTGCAGAATATCTTTCGCAGTCATCTTCCGGGTGGCTTCGACTGGTACTTGGCGGCGGCCGTCCCGGTGGCGTTCGCGGCCTCCGCGCTCGTCGGCATCGCGCTCGAGCGCAGCGTCATCCGTTTCCTGTACGGACGCCCGCTCGAAACGCTGCTCGCCACGTGGGGCATCAGCCTCATCCTGATCCAGTCGATGCGCACCCTGTTCGGCGCGCAGAACGTGCAGGTGGAGAACCCGGTCTGGATGTCGGGCGGCATCCACCTGTTCTCGAATCTCGTGCTGCCCTGGAACCGGATCGTCATCATCGGCTTCGCCGCCGCGGTCGTCGTGCTGATCGCGGGCCTGCTCACGCGCACGCGGCTCGGGCTCTTCGTGCGCGGCGTCACGCAGAATCGGGCTATGGCGAGCTGTCTCGGCGTGCCGACGGGACGCGTGGACACGTGGGCGTTCGGCCTGGGCTCCGGCATCGCGGGGCTCGCGGGCTGCGCGCTGTCGCAGATCGGCAACGTCGGTCCGGACCTCGGGCAGACCTACATCGTCGACTCGTTCATGGTCGTCGTCCTGGGCGGCGTGGGGCAGCTCGCGGGAACCGTCTATGCGGCGATGGGCCTCGGGGTCGCGAACAAGTTCCTCGAGGCGTGGTCGGGTGCCGTGCTGGCCAAGATCGCGGTGCTGGTCTTCATCATCGTCTTCATCCAGAAACGCCCGCAGGGCCTGTTCGCCCTCAAGGGCCGCATGGCCGAAGGCTGATGGCCGGCAATGACCGGACAGCCGACGATGAACGCCAGGCTCCCCCTACCGGTGCATCACGGCATCGCCGCGCCCCCGCATCCGCTGCTGACGCCCGGCGGGTGGGCGGCCATCGCGCTCGCCGCCTGCGTGCTGCTCGTCGTCGTGCCGGCGCTGAACCTCTGGCTCCCGGCAGGTCACGCGCTGCACCTCTCGGACTATGCCGTCACGCTCACGGGCAAGATCATGTGCTACGCGATCGTGGCGCTGGCGATGGACCTGGTCTGGGGCTATGCGGGCATCCTGTCCCTCGGGCACGGACTCTTCTTCGCGCTGGGCGGATACGCGATGGGGATGTACCTGATGCGCTCGATCGGCGCCGAGGGCGTCTACCAGAGCGAGCTGCCCGATTTCATGGTCTTCCTGGACTGGAAGGCCTACCCCTGGTACTGGAGCTTCACCGAGCACTTCTGGTACGCGGCGCTGCTCGTCGTGCTGGTTCCCGGCGCGCTGGCGTTCGTGTTCGGGTACTTCGCGTTCCGCTCGCGGATCAAGGGCGTCTACTTCTCCATCATCACGCAGGCGCTGACGTACGCTTTCATGCTGCTGTTCTTCCGCAACGACACGGGATTCGGCGGCAACAACGGCTTCACCGATTTCAAGCGGATTCTCGGCTTTCCGATCGCCACGCCGGCAACGCGGATGACGCTGTTCGTCCTGGCCGGCGTTGCGCTGCTCGCGACATTTCTCCTCGGGCGCTATGTCGTGACCTCGCGGCTCGGGCGTGTGCTTACGGCGATCCGCGACGCCGAGAGCCGCGTCATGTTCTGCGGTTACAACCCGATGCACTACAAGCTGTTCATCTGGACGCTGTCGGCCATGCTGTGCGGGGTCGCGGGCGCCCTGTACGTGCCGCAGGTCGGCATCATCAATCCCGGCGAGATGTCGCCGGCGAACTCGATCGAGATTGCGATCTGGACGGCCGTCGGCGGGCGCGGCACGCTCGTCGGCGCCGTGCTCGGCGCCTTCATCGTCAACGGCGCCAAGAGCTGGTTCACCGTGGCCTTCCCGGAGTACTGGCTGTTCTTCCTCGGCCTCACGTTCATACTGGTCACGCTGTTCCTGCCGCAGGGCGTGGTCGGGCTCTTGCGCCGCGGCGGGCGAGGCATGAGCGCTGCCGGGCCGTCCCAAGGCGCGCATTGCGCCCCCTCGGGGGGCAGCGCAGCGGCGCCAGCCGCAAGCGTGGGGGCAGACCGATGATGGCCACAAGTGTTCACGGCGTCGACGCCGGCCCCTCCGGCGCGCTCGCCGGAGCGGGCATGCGCGTGGCGACCGGCGACGTCGACACGACGCACGGGCCGATCCTCTATCTCGACGGCGTGTCGGTGAGCTTCGACGGGTTCAAGGCGCTCAACGACTTGAGCCTCACGATCGACGACGGCGAGCTCCGCTGCATCATCGGTCCCAACGGCGCCGGCAAGACGACGATGATGGACGTGATCACGGGCAAGACCCGCCCGGACGCGGGCACCGCATTCTTCGGGCAGACGATCGACCTCACCCAGCTCACCGAGGCCGAGATCGCGCACGCCGGCATCGGCCGCAAGTTCCAGAAGCCGACCGTGTTCGAGCGGCACTCGGTATTCGAGAATCTCGAGCTCGCGATGAAGGCCGACAAGCGCGTGCGGACCGCGGTGCGCGCGCGGCTGTCCGGCGGTCGAGCTCGATCGGATCGCGGAAACGCTCGAGCTCATCCGGCTGCGCGATCACGTCCACCGGCCGGCGGGGCTGCTCTCGCACGGCCAGAAGCAGTGGCTGGAAATCGGGATGCTGCTGATGCAGGAGCCGCGCTTGCTGCTGCTCGACGAGCCGGTGGCCGGGATGACCGACGACGAGACGGTGCGGACGGCGGAGCTGTGCCTGTCGCTCGCCGGACGACACTCGGTGGTGGTCGTCGAGCACGACATGGATTTCATAGCGCGGATCGCGCGCAAGGTCACGGTGCTGCACGAGGGCAGCGTGCTGGCCGAGGGCTCGATGGACGTCGTCCAGGCCGATCCGCGCGTGATCGAAGTCTACCTCGGACGATAGGCGGGAGCGCGCGTGCTGACGGTATCGGGTCTCAACCAGTACTACGGCGGCAGCCACACGCTGCGCGACATCGCCTTCGCCGTGCCGTCGGGCGCGGTCACGGCGGTGCTCGGGCGCAATGGCGTCGGCAAGTCGACGCTGCTGAAGTGTCTCGCCGGTCTCCTGCCGGTGCGCTCGGGCGCGATCCAGTTCGACGGCGTCGACGTCACGCCGCTGCCGCCCCACACGCGGGCCCGGCTCGGCCTGGGCTACGTGCCGCAGGGCCGCGAGATCTTCCCGCGTCTCACCGTCCTCGAGAACCTGACGCTCGGCCTCGCGACGAAGCCTCCGGGCACGCCGATCCCGCCGCGGATCTTCGAGATGTTTCCGGTCCTGGCCGACATGCTGCACCGGCGCGGCGGCGATCTGTCCGGCGGGCAGCAGCAGCAGCTCGCGATCGGGCGCGCCCTGGCGATGGGCCCGAAGCTGCTCGTGCTCGACGAGCCGACCGAGGGCATCCAGCCTTCGATCATCAAGGACATCGAACGCGCCATCCGGCGCCTGGCCGCCGAGGGCGAGATGGCGATCCTGCTCGTCGAGCAGTACTACGATTTCGCCCGGTCGCTCGCCGACCGCTACGTCGTGCTCTCGCGCGGCGAAGTCGTGAAGGCCGGCAAGGGCGCCGACATGGACGCCGACGGCGTGCGCGCCTGCCTGACCGTCTGAGCGCGGCGGGTGCCGGTCGCGCCCAGGCGGGCGTGCCCTCCCCGCGGGTGGAGGGCGATCCCGGAGCCCGGGTCCGTCGCCTGTGGTTGATCACGATCAAGGTGACCTGTTGCGAGGCCGGTGACAATCGCCGGCATTCGCGGGAGTATCACCGCTTATCGGGAGCTGCCATGGCCACTGCCGCTGCAGCCGACCTCGTCCTCGACACCCTCCTGGTGAAGAAGTACGACGGCTTCGGTCCTCGCTACACCTCGTACCCCACTGCCGATCGCTTTCACCCCGGCGTCACCGCGGAGCGGTACGTCGACGCGCTCCATGCGCGCAACCAGGAGCGGCCGACGGCGCCCCTCTCGCTGTACGTGCACATCCCGTTCTGCAACACGATCTGCTACTACTGCGCGTGCAACAAGGTGATCACCAAGGACCACGGGCGCAGCGCCAAGTACATCAGGTACGTGGGTCGCGAGATCGAGATCGTGAGCGGCCTCATCGAGGGCGGCCCGCAGGTCGAGCAGCTGCACTGGGGCGGCGGCACGCCGACATTCCTCGCGCGGGACGAGATGTCGATGCTGATGGGCATGCTCCGCGGCCACTTCGCGTTCGCGCCGGACGCCGAGATCTCGATCGAGGTCGATCCGCGCAAGGTCTCCGCCGACGCCATCGCCTTCCTGGGACGACTGGGCTTCAACCGGATCTCGGTGGGCATCCAGGATTTCGATCCGGCGGTCCAGCAGGCGGTCAACCGGATCCAGACGGAAGCGGAGACGATGACGGTGATCGACGCCGCACGGGCGAACGGCTTCGTCTCGGTCAACGCCGACCTGATCTACGGGCTGCCGCGGCAGACGGTGGCGGGATTCTCCGCCACGCTCGACAAGGTGATCGCGGCAGCGCCCGATCGCATCGCCCTCTACAGCTATGCGCACGTGCCGCACCTGTTCAAGCCGCAGCGCCGGATCGACGTCGACGCGATGCCGGCGCCCGAGACGAAGCTCGCGATCCTCGCGCTCGCGATCGAGAAGCTGGGCGCGGCGGGGTACCTCTACATCGGGATGGATCACTTCGCGAAGCCGGGCGAAGAGCTCGCCGTCGCGCAGGCGCGGAAGAAGCTGCACCGCAACTTCCAGGGCTATTCGACGAAGCCCGACTGCGACATGCTGGCGTTCGGCATCTCGGCGATCGGCAAGGTCGGCGCCGCCTACGTCGCGAACGTCAAGACGCTCGACGAGTATTACGCCAAGCTCGATGCCGGCACGCTGCCGGTGATGCGCGGCGTCGAGCTTGCTGCCGACGACCTGATCCGCCGCGACGTCATCCAGAAGCTCATGTGCAATTTCGAGCTGGACTTCGCAGCGCTCGGCGCGCAGTACGGTATCGCGTTTGCCGACTATTTCGCGCCGGACCTGGCTGCGCTCGGCCCGCTCGCGGCCGACGGGCTCCTCGTGCTCACCGACCGTGACCTCAAGGTGACGATGCGCGGGCGGCTCCTCGTGCGGACGGTCGCGATGCACTTCGACCGATACCTGCGCGAGGCGCAGCAGAAAGCGCAGTACTCCCGCGTCATCTAAGCCGGTGACAATCGCCGGCATTCGCGGGAGTATCACCGCTTATCGGGAGCTGCCATGGCCACTGCCGCTGCAGCCGACCTCGTCCTCGACACCGTCCTGGTGAAGAAGTACGACGGCTTCGGTCCTCGCTACACCTCGTACCCCACCGCCGATCGCTTTCACGCGGGCGTCACCGCCGAGCGGTACGTCGACGCGCTCCATGCGCGCAACCAGGAGCGGCCGACGGCGCCGCTTTCGCTGTACGTGCACATCCCGTTCTGCAACACGATCTGCTACTACTGCGCGTGCAACAAGGTGATCACCAAGGACCACGGGCGCAGCGCCAAGTACATCAAGTACGTGGGTCGCGAGATCGAGATCGTGAGCGGCCTCGTCGAAGGCGGCCCGAAGGTCGAGCAGCTGCACTGGGGCGGCGGCACGCCGACCTTCCTCGCGCGGGACGAGATGTCGATGCTGATGGGCATGCTCCGCGGCCACTTCGCGTTCGCGCCGGACGCCGAGATCTCGATCGAGGTCGATCCGCGCAAGGTCTCCGCCGACGCGATCGCTTTCCTGGGCCGGCTGGGCTTCAACCGGATCTCGGTGGGCATCCAGGACTTCGATCCGGCGGTCCAGCAGGCGGTCAACCGGATCCAGACGGAAGCGGAGACGATGACGGTGATCGACGCCGCGCGGGCGAACGGCTTCGTCTCGGTCAACGCCGACCTGATCTACGGGCTGCCGCGGCAGACGGTGGCGGGATTCTCCGCCACGCTCGACAAGGTGATCGCGGCGGCGCCCGACCGCATCGCGCTCTACAGCTATGCGCACGTGCCGCACCTGTTCAAGCCGCAGCGCCGGATCGACGTCGACGCGATGCCGGCGCCCGAGACGAAGCTCGCGATCCTCGCGCTCGCGATCGAGAAGCTGGGCGCGGCGGGCTACCTCTACATCGGGATGGATCACTTCGCGAAGCCGGGCGAGGAGCTCGCCGTCGCGCAGGCGCAGAAGAAGCTGCACCGCAATTTCCAGGGCTATTCGACGAAGCCCGACTGCGACATGCTGGCGTTCGGCATCTCGGCGATCGGCAAGGTCGGCGCCGCGTACGTCGCGAACGTCAAGACGCTCGACGAGTATTACGAAAAGCTCGACGCCGGCACGCTGCCGGTGATGCGCGGCGTCGAGCTTTCCGCCGACGACCTGATCCGCCGCGACGTGATCCAGAAGCTCATGTGCAATTTCGAGCTGGATTTCGCCGCGCTCGGCGCGCAGTACGGCATCGCGTTCGCCGACTACTTCGCGCCGGATCTGGCGGCGCTCGGCCCGCTCGCGGCCGACGGGCTCCTCGTGCTCACCGACCGCGACCTCAAGGTGACGATGCGCGGGCGGCTCCTCGTGCGCACGGTCGCGATGCACTTCGACCGGTACCTGCGCGAGGCGCAGCAGAAAGCGCAGTACTCGCGCGTGATCTGACCCGGCGCCTGCCGCCGCCGCGTCCGGTCCGGCGGGCGTGCCGTGTCATCCGCCGCTCGGTTTGCGGAAGAGCGATCTGAACCAGAGCTGCAAGGGGGACGTCCGGCTGTCGTCCCTGCGCTGTCCCAGCCACACCACCGCGTATCCGTCGTGGGCGAAGACCGAGCTGGCGTGAGGCCAGGGATGCCGTCCCTGCAGGAGGGTCGGGTTCTTGAAGTCTCCTCCCAGCTCCGCGGCGTCGTGCCACACGTAGCGATCGACGCCGATCGCCATCGCCAGTCCGCGCATCCTCCAGCGGGTGTCGACGAGTTCCCACTCGAACTGCGAAAACCCGAGCACGTCGCCGCTGAAGCGCGGCATGGCTTCGTGCGGCGGGTGGCTGTATTGCCCGATCACCACCACATCCGTCGCTGCGGCGTCGCTGCGCACCCCCAACCGATCGATGCGTTCGGCGATGCGCGCCATCATGAGGGTGTCCGCCTGTGTCACCAGGTGCTGCGAAAAGAACATCCGGTTGTCCTGGAACACGAAGAAGAGAACCACGGCGGCCAGGCCCGCGGTGCCTGCCCGCCGGACGCCCGCGGACGATGCGGCCAGCAGGGATGCGAACAGGGCAAACCAGACGACGGCCACGCCGACCGAGCTGCGCGGAGCAGAGCTGGCCCTCGTGGAGGAAGAGCACCAGAAACGGCGATATCGCGAGCAGGACGCCGAGCAGCACGCACAGCGCCAGCCAGCGCAGGCGGTGGAGTCCGCCGCGCTGCGCGCGGACCGCGTGCAGCAGCAACAGCAGTGCGGCGAGCGCGCCGATGACCACGGCCTTCGCGGGGATCACGTCGCCTGCGCCCAGGAGAAGATAGACGATCTCGCCGCGAATGAACGGCAGCCGCTCCCAGAAACGCCAATCGAAGCTCACGCTGTAATAGGGATTCTGCGCGACGACGCCGGTGATGGCCAGGATCGACTTGTGCACGGCGAAGTAGAGAGCGCCGCCCGCCAGAACGGCGCCCGTCACCCGGCCGAAGCGGCCGGCGATTTTCTTCACGCTCGCCCCGCGGGCGGCCAGCGGTGCAAGCAGCGCCACGGGTGCGAGCACGCTGAGACTGCCCTGATAAATGGAAACGGCGAAGCCTATGGCAAGTGCCGCGCATGCGCCGCGCAACCTGTCTCCGGCGAGCGCCAGCAGGACACCGCACACCATCAGCAGGGAGGCCAGCGGATACGCGATCTGCACGTAGTCGAAGGCCATCTGGCACGCAAAGTACGGAAACGCGACAAACAGCGCGTACAGCAGCGCCTGCTGCAGCGGCGGCAACCCCCGCACTCCGAGTGCCCAGCCGACGAGCACGGCAGCAAGGAGCTGCAGAACGAGGCCGATGAACAGCGACACGAACGGAGTTATCCAGCCGCCCGGGGTCAGGTATTGCACGAGGAGGGTGCCCCAGCTGCCGCGCCCGATGTAGAAGGGATCCCAGCCGAACGGCATGCCCAGATGGGCGAAGTCGTCGATGCCGAGGTCGGGTTGGCGAGCTCGAAGCCGAACGCGATCACAGCCAGCGCCAGGGCAACCGCCATCGCCGTGGCTTCCGCATTGTCGTGGCGGTCCGCGCGGAGCCGTTCAGCGCAAGGTGAAGACGATCCAGTGCGGCTTCGATCCATTGCATGGGCATGCCCCCGGGTTTCCCAAACCCTCCGCTCATCAGTGTCTGGCGACCCCGACCCGGCCTGCCGCAGCGGTTCCGAAGTGGTTGTGATCCGGCCGCATCTGCCGAGGCCGCGTTGCGGTCGAGTATGCGGTGAAGGCAGTAGGCGCGCAAGCCGCGGCTCGCCGCATCACGGCAGCAGCGAGCGCCGATCGGGCGCGCAACGACGACGGTGGCGACCTCATCTGCGATAATGCGCAGTGCAAGCAACAGGCTGTTGCGATGTGATGGTCTCGTCGTTGGCGAACCGGACGGCCGGATTCCGCGTCGGGAGCATCGCGTGCCCCGTTGCCGCTGCTGTTTTCGCATCCGTCGCCGGCGCAGGCTGCGGCCCGTCGCGGTCGCCGGCGCTGACGGAGGCAAGCCGTGGATCGCCGACCGCTGTACGTGGACCTCGACGGAACACTGATCCGAACGGATCTGCTGCACGAGTCGCTGCTCGGTCTTTGCAAGCGTCGATCCGCTGGCGCTGTTGCGGGTTCCGCTGTGGCTGCGCGGAGGACGCGCGCACATGAAGCAGGCGGTGGCGGAGCGGGTCGACATCGACGTTGCGAGCCTGCCGTACAGCGAGGCGTTGCTCGCGTTTCTCGCCGCGGAGGCGGCGGACGGCAGGAGGCTGGTGCTGGCGACAGCCAGCGACCGGAAGTACGCGCAGCAGGTGGCGGCGCACCTCGGGATCTTTGCCGCGACGCTGGCGAGCGATGGCGCGGACAATCTGTCGGGGGCGCGCAAGGCGCTCGCCATCGAGGCGGATGCCGGCGGGCAGCCGTTCGAGTACGCAGGGAATTCGCGCAAGGACGTGCCGGTCTGGGCGAAGGCGGCGGGGGTGGTGCTGGTCAACCCCGAGCGCGGTGTGGAGGCGGCGCTGGGGGGCGGGGCGCGAGTGACGCGCCGCGTCGTGGACCCGAAGGCGCGGCTGATCGGATTATGCGGCGGCGCTGCGGGTGCATCAGTGGGTGAAGAACGCGCTCCTGTTCGTGCCGCTGCTGGCGTCGCATCGTCTTTTCGAGCCGGGGGCGCTGATGCGGGTGGCGGCCGGGTTCCTGGCTTTTTCGCTGTGCGCATCGTCCGTTTACATCCTGAACGATCTGCTGGATCTCGGGGCTGACCGGCGCCACCCGCGGAAGCGGCTGCGCCCGTTTGCCGCGGGGCATCTGCCGATAAGTCACGGGCTCGTGGCGGCCGTGGTCATCGGCGGGGCGGGTCTCGGGGTCGCGGGGGCGCTGTCGTCGGGGTTTCTGGCAATTCTTCTCGGGTACCTGGCGATGTCGCTCGCCTACTCGCTTCGGCTCAAGCGCTATGCGCTCGTCGACGTCTTGCTGCTGGGCGCGTTGTTCACGACGCGCGTGATCGCGGGCGGTGTGGTCATCGACGCGTTCCCGTCGTTCTGGCTGCTTGCGTTCTGCATCTTTCTGTTCACCAGCCTGGCGCTGGTCAAGCGCTGTTCGGAGCTGGTGACGATGGGGAAGCAGGGGGTGACGGCGGTCCCCGGTCGCGACTACCGGGTCGCGGACGCCGCGCCGCTGACGGCGATGGGGATCGCGAGCGGCTACGTGGCGGTGCTCGTGGTTGCCCTGTACATCAACAGCAGCGCCGTGATGGCGCTGTACACGCGGCCGGAGGCGCTGTGGTTCCTGTGTCCGGTCCTGCTCTACTGGGTCAGTCGCCTGTGGCTGAAGACGGCGCGCGGGGAGATGCACGACGATCCGCTGGTGTTCGCGGTGACGGACCGGGTGAGCCAGCTGCTGGCGTTGGCGAGCGCGGCGGTCCTGGCCATCGCAGTGTGAGCGGCGGTGACGCGCGCTCGCCTGCCACCGTGCGCGCGCCCCGGGCGGAAGCCGCGCCGCCGCGCGGCTGTCGCAGGAGTCCGCGGCGTGACCGGGCCGGTCTGCGCGTCGTGGGGCCGGATTCCGCGGGTGCGGCAACGGGTGGTGCGGCCGCAGCATCGCCTCGACAGCCTGCGCCAATTCCCGCGCGAGCTTTCGTGGCTCCCGTTCGGGAACGGCCGCAGCTACGGCGACAGCTGCCTCAACGACGGCGGGCTGCTGATCGATACGCGAGGTCTGGACCGCTTCGTGAGCTTCGACGAGGCGACGGGGCGGCTCGCCTGCGAAAGCGGCGTGCTGCTCGCGGAGATCCTGGAGCTGGTGGTGCCTCGGGGTTGGTTTCCGTGCGTCACGCCGGGAACGCGGTTCGTGACGGTCGGCGGGGCGATCGCGAACGACGTGCACGGCAAGAACCATCACGTCGCCGGCACGTTCGGCAGGCACGTGCTGCGCTTCGAGCTGCTGCGCTCGGACGGCTCGCGCTGCCTCTGCTC
Source organism: uncultured beta proteobacterium (assembly GCA_963751405.1). Classification (GTDB taxonomy): domain Bacteria; phylum Pseudomonadota; class Gammaproteobacteria; order Burkholderiales; family Casimicrobiaceae; genus CAIWHR01. The sequence goes on from CAVVUJ010000015.1 coordinate 124,416, forward strand.
GCGGGAGGAGAACGTCGAGCTCTTTCGCGCGACGATCGGCGGCCTGGGACTGACGGGGCTGATTCAGTGGGCGGAGATCCAGCTGCGTCCGATCGCCTCTCCGCTGGTCAGCGTGGAGACTGTCAAGTTCGGGTCGCTCGACGACTTCTTCGCGCTCTCCGCCGAGGCGGACCGTGCCAGCGAATACACGGTCGCCTGGATCGACTGCCTGTCGGGGGGCGCCGGTCGCGCGCGCGGCCACTTCATCAAGGGCACCCACGCCGAGGCGGGCGCGGGCGACGGCGCCCGGGCGCGCGCGCCCCGGCCGCTGGCGTTCCCGCTGGACCCGCCGTTCTCGCTCGTCAACCGCGCGAGTCTGCGGCTGTTCAATGCCGCCTACTATCACCGGCAGGTGCGGGAGAGCCGACGGCAGGCGGTACACTACGCGCCGTTCTTCTACCCTCTCGACGGCGTCGAGCACTGGAACCGCATGTACGGACGCAACGGGTTCTTTCAGTTCCAGTGCGCGATTCCTCCGGCCGGCGCGCGCGATGCGCTGCAGGAGATGCTGCGCGAAATCGCCGGGTCAGGGCAGGGGTCGTTTCTCGCGGTCCTGAAGGAGTTCGGCGACCTCGCCGTCGCCCGGCCTGCTGTCGTTTCCCCGGCCCGGGCGCGACCCTAGCGCTGGACTTTCCGAACGCCGGGTCCGCCACCCTCCGGCTGCTCGACCGGCTCGAGGCGATCGCGATGGCGGCAGGCGGGGCGCTCTACCCGGCGAAGGACGCGCGCATGTCCGGCGAGGCGTTCCGCCGCTCCTTTCCGCGGCTGGAGGAGTTCGCGCGCACGTCGATCCGCAGTTCTCGTCGTCGTTCTGGAGACGCGTGAATGCCTGAGCGCGCCTCGAATGTCCTGATCGTCGGCGCAACGTCGGCGATCGCGGAGGCACTCGCAAGGCGGATGGCTGCGCGGGGCGCCGCGCTGCTGCTGGCCGGACGCGATGCCGCGCACCTCGCGGCCGTCGCCGAGGATCTGCGCGTGCGCGGCGCGGCGGCGGCGCACATCGCCCTGCTCGACGTCACCCGATTCGCCGATCACGAGCGGTTTGTCGACGGCGCGCTGCAGACGCTCGGCCGCATCGACGTCGCGGTGGTTGCACACGGCACGTTGCCCGACCAGCGGGCCTGCGAGGCGTCCCCGGCGTGCGCGGTGGCAGAACTGAACACGAATTTCGTCGGCACGATTTCGCTGCTGACCGCGCTCGCCAGGGTCATGCGCGCGCAGCGCGGGGGCACGATCGTGGTCATCACGTCGGTGGCGGGCGACCGCGGTCGCCAGAGCAATTACGTGTATGGCGCCGCCAAGGCCGGCGTGTCGCGTTTTGTCGAGGGGCTGCGCCATCGACTGCACGCCGACGGCGTGCGCGTGATCGACGTCAAGCCGGGCCTCGTGGATACGCCGATGACTGCCGCATTCCCCAAAGGACGGCTGTGGACCACGCCGGCGAGAGTCGCGCGGGACATCGAGCGCGGGATCGACAGCGGGCGCGACGAGATCTACACGCCGTGGTTCTGGCGCTGGATCATGCTCGTCGTCCGGGCGCTGCCGAACGCGCTGTTCCACAGGACATCGCTTTGACGGTGGTGCGTTCCCGATGAAGGCGACGCTGGCCGTCACGCCCCGGACATGGCTTGCGGCAGCGGGCGTGCTCGCCCTGCTGGCCTGCGTCGCGGCCGGACTCGTTCTCTGGGCCGGCTGGCAGGAGGTGGCGAGCGCGGTCAATCGCATCGACGCGCTCGGTCTCGCGGCGCGCTGGCGACGTCGCTTGCCTGCTACGGGATCCGCTTCTGCGCTGGCAGGCATTCTGCCTCGCGCTGGGCCATCGCGTGCCCTGGCTCGCGAACCTGAGGATCTACGTCGCGGGGTTGGGATTGACCTGGACTCCGGGCAAGAGCGGCGAGCTGGTGCGAGGCGCATTCCTCGTGCGGTACGACGTCCCGTTTTCGCGGTCCGTGCTGCTCTTCTACTGGGATCGACTGTCCGACCTCGCGGGGATGCTTGGGCTCGCTCTCGCCGCAACACTGACGCTCGCGTCGGGGCACCTCGTGCTGGTGCCGGCCGCGCTGGCGATCGCCGTCGCGCTCTGGTTCGTGCGCCCGGTGGGCCGCTGTTCTCGCGGATGATCGAATTCGCACGGCAGCGCCTCGCACCGCGGCATGGGCACTGGCTCGACGGCCTCGTCCGATTGCGCGAGGCCGACGCGAGCTTGACGGCCGGACGCGCCGCCGCCGGGGCGCTGGCAGGCGCTGGTGCCTACGCGATGCAGGCTTTGGGGCTCGTGATCATCGCGCATGCCTGCGGCGTCGACATCGGCTTCGTCCCCGCGCTGCTCGTCACGAGCGTTTCCACACTCGCCGGAGCCGCGATCCTGCTTCCTGCGGGTGCGGGCTTCGTGGAGACGACCAGCGTGGGCCTGCTCGCCGGACAGGGCGTGGGGCTGCCGGACGCGGTGGCGATCGGCCTCGTGCATCGCGCCGCCACGTTCTGGTTCGCCCTCGTGCTGGGCGCCGTCGCGCTCGCGAGCCTGCTCCGAGGAGGGCAGCGTGCTTGACGCGGATGCACGGGTGGTGATCACAGGCGCTGCGGGGCTGGTGGGGCAGAATCTGGCGACGCTGCTGGGCGAGGAGGGTTTCCGCAACGTGGTGGCAATCGACAAGCACGCGGCGAACCTGGCGACGCTGGGCCGACTGCACCCGCAGGTGCGATGCGTGGTCGCGGACCTGGCGGAGGCGGGGGCGTGGGAGCGGGAGTTCGACGGAGCGGCGGTGGTGGTGCAGCTGCACGCGCAGATCGCAGGGCCCCGCGAGCGCTTCGTGCGCAACAATGTGACGGCGACGCGCCGCGTGCTGGAGGCCCCGCGCGCGGCGGGCATCCGTTCCTGGTGCACGCCAGCTCGTCGGTCGTGCACTCGGTGGCCGACGACGATTACACGCAGACGAAAAAGGAGCAGGAGCAGCTGGTGGCGGACAGCGGAATCCGCTGCTGCATACTGCGGCCGACGCTGATGTTCGGCTGGTTCGACCCGAAGCACCTGGGCTGGCTGGCGCGCTTCATGGAGCGGGTGCCCGTGTTTCCGATCCCGGGGCACGGGCGCTACGTGCGGCAGCCGCTGTACAACCGCGATTTCTGCCGCGTCGTGCTCGCGGTGATGCGTTCGCAGCCGGCAGGTGCCGTGTACGATCTGACGGGTCCGGACCGCGTCGACTACATCGACATGATCCGGACGATCCGGGACGTGAAGGGACTGCGCACGCCGATCGTGCGCATTCCGTACGGGCTGTTCGCGACGCTGCTGCGGGTCTACGCGCTGTTCTCGCGCAGCCCGCCGTTCACGGCGGCGCAGCTCAAGGCGCTCGTCGCCGGCGACGACTTCCGCGGGGTCGACATGCAGGCGGTGTTCGGCGTCGCGCCGATGCCATTTCGCCGGGCGGTGGAGGAGACGTTCGGTCACCCGGTGTACAGCAGGATCGCGCTGGAGAGTCCGCACTGATGCCTGCGTCCGACGCCCGAGCGGCGCCCGGCGCGAAGGCGGCCGCGGTGATAGGGGCCGGGCCCATGGGACTGGCCTGCGCCTGGGAGCTGGTCCGGCGCGGCTATCGGGTCACGGTGTTCGAGGCGGACGACCGCATCGGCGGGATGTCGGCGGCGTTCGACTTCGACGGGCTCCGATCGAGCGCTATTACCACTTCATCTGCAAGCCGGACCAGCCGCTGTTCGACGTCCTGGAAGAGTTCGGCCTGTCCGACCGCTGCGCTGGCGGGCGACGGAGATGGGTTTCTTCTACGAGGGGACGCTCTACGACTGGGGGCGCCCCGATTGCCTGCTGCGCTTCCCCCACCTCGGCCTCGTCGACAAGCTCCGCTTTGCGGCGCACGTGATGTACGCCAAGGGCATCGACGATTGGCGGAAGCTGGATCGCGTGGAGGCGACGGCGTGGCTGCGCAAGTGGGTCGGCGAGCGCGCCTACCGCGTGCTGTGGCAGAAGCTGTTCGAGCTCAAGTTCTTCGAGTACAGCGATCAGCTTTCGGCGGCATGGATAGGGACGCGGATCAAGCGGGTTGCGCTCTCGCGCAGCAGCCTGTTCCAAGAGGAGCTGGGCTACCTCGAAGGCGGCTCGCAGGTGCTGCTCGACGCGTATCGGACGCGCATCGAGGCGGCTGGCGGGCAGTTCCTGCTGCGCACGCCGGTGCAGCGGGTGGCGGTGGAGAACGGGCGTGCCGTCGGCGTGCTCGCCCGCGACGTGCTCCATCGGGCCGACTGCGTGGTCTCCACCGTGCCGCTCAAGTACGTGCCGCGGATGGCGATCGAACTTACAGGTGAGGAACGGCGGCGCATCGAGGCGATCGAGAACATCGGCGTCGTCTGCGTGCTGCTGAAGCTCTCGCGGCCGCTGACCCGGTACTTCTGGATGAACACGCACGATGCCCGGCTGGAGGTGCCGGGCATGATCGAGTACACGAACCTCAATCCGTTGCGCGAGCACCTGCTGTATGTTCCGTACTACCTGCCGAAGAGTCATCCGAAATGGTCGTGGGAGCCCGCGCGTTTCGTCGACCAGGCCAAGGAGTACGTGCGGATCGTGCAACCGGGCTGGGACGGGAGCACGCTGCTCGCCACGCACGTGTCGCGCTACGAGTTCGCGCAGGCGGTCTGCGGTCCCGGCTTTTTCGATCGGTTGCCGCCGATGGCAACCTCCATCGGCGGCTTCTTCATGGCCGACACGGCCTACTACTATCCCGAGGACCGTTCGATTTCGGAGAGCATCCGTGTCGGCAGGGATCTCGCCGACACGGCTGCCGGCCATGCTGCGTAGGCTCGCGGCGCGGAGCCAGTTCGCGGGGTTCCTCGCCGCAGGCGGCATCGCCGCGGCGGTCAATTTTCTGTCGCGCATCGCCTTCAACCAGTATCTCGGGTACGCGACGTCGATCGTCCTGGCCTACGTCGCCGGGATGGCGACGGCTTACCTGCTGAATCGCCATGCGGTGTTCGCTCCCAGCGGGAAGTCCTGGCGGGTGGAGGCGCTCTGGTTCACGGTGGTGAATGTCCTGGCGGCGGCGCAGACGCTGGTCGTCAGCGTGCTTCTTGCCGACTACGTCCTGCCCGCGCTGGGCGTCGAAGCATTCCGGCACGGGATCGCGCACGCCGTCGGGATCGTCGTGCCGGCCGTCACCAGCTACCACGGTCACCGGCGCTGGACGTTCGGCAGGCGAGGCCCGGCGCCCGAAACCGTCGGCCTGACCGAGCGTCAGCCTGCGTCGAGCCAACGCCGGATCCGCCGGTAGACCTCGGGCCGGTCGAGCAGATCGAGGTGCCTGCAGTCGTGGGCGATCCACTGTCGCGATTTCGGAATGGCGAGATCGAGGGCCGGATTGTCGTGCTGGCCGAGTGCGCTCGCGAGCGGGACGAGCCCGTCACCGGGCAGCTCGCGATGACCGCGCCGTGGCTTGGCAACCGCCGTGGCGCCGATGGCAAAGCAGCGCACGCCGTCGGGCAGCGGCACGAAGCGCCGGCGATCGCCGCGCGCGAAGCGGTCGCGCCCGTGCCAGTCCTCGTCGGCGAGGTTCCCGTAGCGCAGGTCGGTGATGCCCGCGCTGCGGATCTTCCCCAGCCGCGCGAAAGGCGCGGTGTACGGGCTGATCTCGAGCAGCGTGTCGATCCAGTTGCCGCCGCGCTCCATCGGCGCGCCGTGATGCGGCGCGCCGAGAAACACGAGCGAGCCGAGACGCCGCGGCCACGCGTGGGAGGCGAGGGCGCCGTAGTGGCAGGCGCTGCGCGCGACGAGTCCGCCCATGCTGTGGGTGACGAGCGCGAATTCTTCCAGCGGCACCGGCCACTGCGCCACCAGTGTCTCCAGCGCCTCGGCGAGCTGCCTGCCGTTCGTCGAGATGTGGAGCCCCGTGTTGTAGTGCAGGTACACGGGCGTGTAGCCGAGGTCGCGCGCGAGTGCGGCGCCGTGGTCGTGGCCCCGCCGGTTCCACTGCAGATCGTTGAGACACAGGCCGTGCGCGAGCACCAGCAGCTTGCCCGTGCATGCGGGAATGGCCGCGGCCAGCGCTCCGCGCTCCAGCGTCAGCACCTTGCCCTCGCGGCGAAAGGCGAGCGCAATCGCCAGCGGATTGTGGGTCTCGGCCAAGTGGTCGCCCAGCACGCCGTTCAGCGCGGCGACGATCGCTTCGCGCGCTGGCGACGGCTCGACGTGGCCGAGCAGCGGGGCGAGGCGCCCCAGCACGGCGTCGATGCTTCCGCCGACGAGCCGCGTGACGCCGTGCACACTGCGGTAGACCAGTCCCGTGATGCCGCGCGTGCGGCCCGCCGGAGTTTTTTCGAGAATGGCGGGAGCCCGGCTGATGTTGTGATGCATCGCCTCGACGAGGTCGGCAAGACCGCGGGTGGCGTCGATGGCAAGGCGGCTCGCGCCGCGCAGGTCGGAGAGGTGGTTGCGGTGCTTCGTCGGCATCACTGGCGCGGCAGTCGCGCCGGCGCCGTCGGATCGATGCCGCGGCGGGCGGCCATCTCGTGGCCGATGGCCGCGAGGATCGCCGCGTCGAAGGCACGGGCGGCGAGCGGGATCAGCTCGCCTTCCTCCCGCGCAATGTGCGCGGCGTAGGCGGCGCGGACGTCGGCCACCTCTTTCGGCGACAGGTTCGCGCGCGCGCCGGCGGCAATGCCGGCCAGGCGCGGCCGCAGGTGACGCCACATCGCGGCGAGTGCGGCATGCTCGCGCTCGAGGTCGTGCGACCAGCACGTCGGCTCGGCCCGGCATCGCGTTGCGCAGACGGGGGAAGACGCTGGCCTCCTCGTCGGCGTGATGGTTGGGGGCTGCCGTGTCGAAGTACCGGAGAATGCCGCGCGCGGCGGCGCGGGCATCGACGTCGCAGCCGTGCTCGGGCAGGTGCCGCTGCAGTCGCGCGAGCGTGGCGAGCTGGCGCTCGATGCGGTCGTGGCACGCGGCGAGCATGCCGAGCGGGTCGTCGAAGCTCGGCGCCGTGGCGTCGGAGAAGAGGTTGGCGGCCATGGGGACTGTGCCGTCGGCGACGGCGTAGGATATGCCGCGATTATAGTCGGGCGAGGACGCCCAGCGGCGACTTCGTGACGGCGACCGACACGATGCAGCCGAAGGTCGCGAGCGAAAGGTCGACCGTCATGGGCGCGCCCGCGCCAGCATTCAATAGGTCTCCACGTGGTAGCGGCCCTGCGCGCGCAACTCCGGCAGCCGCTGATCCCAGTCCGTGCCGTGCGCGCGGCAGGCGGCGCGGAACGCCTCGTCGACACCGGTCTCCATGTCCTTCAGGCCGCAGATGTAGATGTAGCAGTTCGCGTCGTCGAGCAGGCGCACGACGTCCGCGCCGCGCTCGCGGATCCGGTCCTGCACATAATGCTTCGGCTCGCCCGGCACGCGCGAGAATGCGAAGTTGATGTCGATGAACTCCTTCGGCAGCCGTTGCAGCGGCCCGAAGTACGGCAATTCCCCGGGGGCGCGCGCGCCGAAGAACAGCATCAGGGCGCCTCCTTCGTTCTGCGCGATCCGCCGCCTCCGGCGCTCGGTCATCGCGCGCATCGGCGCCGAGCCCGTGCCCGTGCAGATCATCAGCAGGCTCGAGCCCGGATGGTTGGGCATCAGGAACGTCGTTCCGTACGGCCCGACGACCCGGACTTCGTCCCCCTTGGCAAGGTCGCACAGGTAGTTCGACGCGACGCCGGCGACGGGCCTGCCGTCGTGGTCCTCGGTCACGCGCTTCACGGTGAGGGCGAGATTGTTGTAGCGCGGCCGCTCGCCTTCGCGCGGGCTCGCCACCGAGTAGAGGCGGATGTGGTGCGGCCGGCCGCTCGCGTCGAAACCGGGCGGCACGATCCCGATCGTCTGGCCTTCCAGCACCGGAAACGCCGCGCCGCCGAAATCGAGCACGATGTGCCGGATGTCGGAGGACGCTCCGTCGGCCGTCAGGCGGAAATTCCCGCTGACGGTCGCGAGTGCGGGCCGTTCGATCGTGTAGAGGTTGACGTAGGGGTGCGCCGCCGACCATGGCGGAACCACGGCGCCGCCCTGTCCCGACGTGGCTGCCGCCGTGATCCGCACCACGTCGGTCGGCAGCTCGGTCGCGGCGCCATCGTCGGTCTCCTGCTGCGGCGGCAGGCTGTCCCAGGAGAGCTGCTGCTCCGGCGTGAAGGCCTTGCCCTTCTCCACGCGGCGCCAGTTGTCGATCGCGCCGGTCGGGCAGGGCGCGATGCAGTCGTTGCAGCTGTTGCACAGGGCGGGATCGACGACGTAGTTGCGCGCGTCGTGCGTGACCGCGTGCACCGGGCACGTCTCCTCGCAGGTGTTGCAGCGGATGCAGATCTCCGGATCGATCAGGTGCTGGCGGATGATCTCGACCGTCTGCGTGCCCGTGCCCATCGCGACCTCTCTCAGCGCGGCCCCATTTCAGTTGAAGCGCACGTACTCGAAGTCGGTCGGCTGGCTGTTGATCCCGCGCGCCGGCGGCGCGATCCAGTGCGCGAACTTGCCGGGCTCCGCCACGCGGCCCATCAGCGAGGCGACGAAGGCGCGGTCCGCCGCGGAGGGGAGCCACTGCAGGTGGCGATGCGTCCAGTCGGCCTCGCCGATGACGTTCCCTTCGGGATCGATGCGTGCCGCCGACAGTGGGCCGATCCTGCGGTTGAAGGCCTTGTGCGGCGCCTTTAGCCGGAACGGGATGGCAGCCTTCTCGATGATCCGGTTCCAGCGCTCGATGCCGGCCTGCGCATCCTTCACGTAGTCGTCGCGCAGCGTCTCGTTCAGCGCGTTCAGCGCCGGTGCTGCCACGCTCGCGAGCCGGCCGTCCCGCACTTCGAGCACCGGATACGTGGCGCCGGCGAGGACATGGTCATCGGCGATCCGGGTCTCGTCGAAGCGGCCCTTGAGGCCGGTCGTGTAGAACGTCGCGGCGTTCGACGATACGTCGGAGCCGAAGAGATCCATCGTCACGCTGAAATGGAAATTGAGGTAGCGCTGGATCGTCGGCAGGTCGATGACGCCCAGCGCGCGCAACTGCGCCCGGGTCCTCGGTGCGATGGGCGGCCATCGTTTCGCAGGTCCGCTGGATGATCCGGCCGACGCCGGACTCGCCGACGAACATGTGATGCGCCTCCTCGGTCAGCATGAAGCGGCAGGTGCGTGCGAGCGGATCGAACCCCGACTCGGCGAGCGAGCAGAGCTGGTACTTGCCGTCGCGGTCGGTGAAGAACGTGAACATGAAGAAGGACAACCAGTCGGGCGTCGGCTCGTTGAACGCGCCGAGGATGCGCGGATTGTCGGCGTCGCCGGAGCGGCGCTCCAGCAGCGCCTCGGCCTCCTCGCGTCCGTCGCGGCCGAAATGCGCGTGCAGCAGGTACACCATCGCCCACAGGTGCCGGCCTTCCTCGACGTTGACCTGAAAGAGGTTGCGCAGGTCGTAGAGCGAAGGGCAGGTGAGGCCGAGGTGGCGCTGCTGCTCGACGGAGGCCGGCTCGGTGTCACCCTGCGTGACGATCAGCCGGCGCAGGTTCGGGCGGTACTCGCCCGGGACCTCCTGCCACGCCGGTTCGCCCTTGTGCGCGCCGAAGTGCACCGTGCGGCCGGCCTCGGCCGGCGCGAGGAAGATGCCCCAGCGGTAGTCGGGCATCTTCACGTGGTCGAAATGTGCCCAGCCCTTGGGCTCCACGCTCACCGCGGTGCGCAGGTAGACCTCCGCCGTGGTCGTGTTTTCGGGGCCCATGTCGCCCCACCACTTGAGGAACTCGGGCTGCCAGTGCTCCAGGGCGCGCTGCAGGGTCCTGTTGCCCGCGAGATTCACGTTGTTCGGAATCTTTTCGCTGTAGTCGATGCTCATCGTGCCTTCCTCGTGAGGGGTCGGGTGGGCGCGTCAGACGCGATCCCAGTTGAAGCGGGGTTTGCTGCCGGTGCCGAAGACCTTCAGCGCGCCGGCCTCGCCGACCGCGTTCGGCCGGATGAAGATCCAGTTCTGCCAGGCGGAGAGCCGGCCGAAGATCCGCGTCTCCATCGTCTCGGGGCCGCCGAAACGCAGATTGGCTTCCAGGCCGGTCAGCGCGTCCGGCGACAGGCTCGCGCGCTCCTCCAGGGCGACGCGCACCTCGTCGGCCCAGTCGAGCTCGTCCGGCGCCGCGGTGACGAGGCCGAGATCCAGCGCCGCGTCCGCGGCCAGCGCGCGGCCGACGGCGTCTTTGGCGCGCGCGATCGGCTCCCCTTCGCCGTAGAAGCGGGCGGCCAGGCGCGCGTGCGCGTTCACCATCGGATACGCGCCGAAGTTGAGCGTGGACAGCGTGATCTTGGGCGCCGCTGCCGCGTCGTCAGGCAGCGCAAGCATGTAGCTGCGATCGGCGGCCAGCGCCAGCTCGAGGAGCGTGCCGGCGAAGCAGGAATGCGGCTCGATCAGCGCGAACAGCGTGCGCGACGTGACATCGAGCCGCGCGAGCGTGCGCCGCAGCATGCCGATCGTCTCGCGGACGAACCAGTGCGACCGGTGGCGCAGCAGCGTCGCGTCGGCGGCGAGCACGTGCGCCGCATCGCCGGCGGTCTTCAGGATCCACGTGCCGATGTCCGGCTCGTTGGTGCGCAGCAGCAGGATCGCGTCGTCGAGCTCGCGCGCCATCGCGAGCGGCCACCACGCCGCGCCCGCGGCGAGTATCGGATCGAGGCCCTCGGCCGGCGGCGCAGCGGGCGCCGCGACGGTGATCGTCGCGCTGCGCCCCCGGCGGTCGATCCGGACGTCGACGTGCGCGTAGCGGTAGCCGGCCGCGTCGACGGTTCGCGCCAGCGGCGTGAGGGAGACACCCTTCGCATCGGCCGGTCGGTCACTCGTCGCGGCCAGCGCCAGCGCGCGTTCCTTCACTTTCTGCGCGAACTGCTGCGGCTTCGCATGGCCGTCGATCAGGCGCCACTGCAGCGCGCGCTCGGCGCGCACGCCCTCGACCAGCGTGCAGAAGATGTCGGCGTGATCGCGCCGCACGCGGCGCTTGTCGGTGACGCGGGTGAGGCCGCCCGTGCCGGGCAGCACGCCGAGCAACGGCACTTCGGGCAGGCTGACCGCCGACGAGCGGTCGTCGGTCAGCCAGATCTCGTCGCAGGCGAGCGCCAGCTCGTAGCCGCCGCCGGCCGTCGTGCCGTTGCACGCGGCGATGAACTTGAGCCCGGAATGCCGGCTTGCGTCCTCGATGCCGTTCCTCGTCTCGTTGGTGAACTTGCAGAAGTTGACCTTCCACCCATGCGCCGATGTTCCAAGCATGAAGATGTTCGCGCCGGAGCAGAACACGCGCTCCTTGCCGCTCGTCATGATCACGCTCCGCACCTCGGGATGCTCGAAGCGTATCCGCTGCAGCGCGTCGGCAAGCTCGATGTCGACGCCGAGGTCGTAGGAATTGAGCTTGAGCTTGTAGCCGGGATTCAGGCCCCGGTCCTCGTCGACGTCCAGCGTCAGCGTGGCGACCGCGCCGTCGCACGCGAGCTTCCAGTGCGCGTAGCGGTCCGGGTGCGTGTCGTAGGTGTGGAAGGGCTGCGCGCGGGTTGCGGCTGACTCCGCGGCGGGTGCGTTTGCCTGTGCCATGCGATGCTCCCGGATGTGCGTCAGGCAAGGACGGCCTGGCGCAGCTTGGTTAAGCTCTGCTGCACGTCGTCGCCGGAAGTGTCCAGCGTGGCGTCCGCCTTCCGGTACAACGGTTCGCGCGCGTCGAGGATGCGCTTGAGATCGTCCATGGCCTCGACCTTGCCCTGCATCGGCCGCAGGTCACCCTGGGCGACCACCCGCGCCATGTGCTCGTCGGGCGACGCCCTGACCCAGACCGTGAAGCAATGCCGGAGCAGCAGATCGTACGCGTCCGGTTCCGAGACGATGCCCCCGCCAACGGCGATCACCATTTCGGCGTGCGCGTCCAGCACGCGCTCGAGACAGCGGCGCTCGATGCGCCGGTAGCCGTTCTGACCGTAGAGCAGGAATACTTCGGAAAGGCCGATGCCCGCTTCGCGCTCGATCTCGCGGTCGAGTTCGACGAACGGCACCCGCAGTTCGGCGGCGAGCGCGTTTCCCAGCGTGGTCTTGCCTGCCCCGCGCAGGCCGATCAGCGCGACGCGCCTGCGGCGCGAGGCCGCCTCCTCGCCGAAGTTGCGCACCAGCCGGAGCACCACATCCTCGAGGCGGTGCGCCGGCAATCCGTCGAGCAGGCGGCGGATGAGGCGCTGCTCGACCGAGCGCTCGCGGGCGTCCAGCAGCTCGGACAAAGGCATGTCGAGTGCGCGCGCGACGCCGCGCAGCAGCAACACCGACGCGTTGCCTTCACCCGCTTCGAGCTGAGCGAGATACCGCTCCGAGACTCCGGCGCTCTGTGCAATGGCCTTGCGCGCCATGCCCCGCCGTTCGCGCGCGTCGCGGACCTGTTGCCCCATCGCGACCAGGAATTGTGCGTCGTCCGGAACGGTGGCGGGTGGCACGGAGGCGGGGGGGCGTCGATGAAGCGAAGCGGACATTGCAGGATCTTGCGGAAATCGAAGGGGTCAAGGCGACGAAATATATTGCATGTCATTGATCAGCGTCAAGAACTTTGGATCATGGCATGGCAATCCCCGTCACCGATGGCTTTGGAGACCCTGATGGGGAATTCGGCGGCGGTTTCACGGCGTCGCCCGGCGCATGGACATGATGTATTGTGCTTGACGTTCCTGAAGTCAGGCTCTAAATTGCCGGAGCTTCCGCGACCCATGGGCGGAAGCATCGTGCCTGCCATAATCGCAACAAGAGGCGGACGGTTTGCCGCGGTCTGCGGCGCGTTGCGAGCCGACCGTTGCGTGGCCACGCTTCGTCACGGGGAGGAGACCAGCATGCCGTCCTTGAGCACGGCCGATCATCGCGCGAGTCCGCCGCGGGTCGAGATCCCGCGCGACTACAACGCCGCGCACGACCTGATCGAGCGCAATCTGGTTGCCGGTCGTGCCGGCAAGATCGCGTACATCGACGACGCCGGCACGTACACCTACGGCGAGCTCAGCGAGCGCGTCAACCGCTGCGCGAACGCACTCACTGCGCTCGGCATCTCGCCCGAGCAGCGCGTGCTGCTCTGCCACCTCGACACCATCGACTTTCCGGCGGCGTTCCTTGGTGCGATCAAGGCGGGCATCGTGCCGATCGCGGCGAACACGCTGCTCACGACGAACGACTACGACTACATGCTGCGCGACAGCCGCGCCCGTGCGCTGATCGTCTCGGCAGCGCTGCTGCCGGCGTTTGCGCCCCTGCTGGGCAAGCACCCGCACCTTGCGCACGTGATCGTGTCCGGTGCGGCCGACGAAGCGGCGGCGGCCCCGCACCGTTCGCTTGCCAGCCTGATGGCGGCGGCGCCGGCGTCGTTCACGCCGGCCGAGACCACCTGCGACGACGCCTGCTTCTGGCTGTATTCGTCGGGGTCGACCGGCGCGCCGAAGGGCACCGTGCACCTGCATTCGAGCCTGATCCAGACGGCCGAGCTCTACGCGAAGCCGATCCTGGGCCTGCGCGAGGACGACATCGTCTTTTCGGCAGCCAAGCTGTTTTTCGCGTACGGCCTCGGCAACGGCCTCACGTTTCCGCTGTCCGTTGGCGCCACGACCGTGCTGATGGCCGAGCGCCCGACGCCGGCGGCGGTCTTCGCGCGCTTGCGCCGCCACCAGCCGACGATCTTCTACGGCGTCCCGACGCTCTACGCTGCGCTGCTCGCGAGTCCCGACCTGCCGCAGCGGGGCGAGCTGCGGATGCGCCGCTGCACGTCGGCCGGCGAGGCGCTGCCGGCGGAGATCGGCCGGCGCTGGACCGAGCACTTCGGCGTCGAGATCCTGGACGGTCTCGGCTCGACCGAGATGCTGCACATTTTCCTGTCGAATCGTCCCGGCGAGGTTCGCTACGGGACGAGCGGAATGCCGGTGCCGGGGTACGACCTCAAGATCGTCGGCGACGACGGTCAGCCGCTTCCCGCCGGGCAGGTGGGCGAGCTGCAGATCAGCGGGCCGACCGCCGCGATGGCCTACTGGAACAACCGGGAAAAGACCCGGAACACGTTCCAGGGTCCCTGGACCCGCAGCGGCGACAAGTACTCGGTCGATGCGGACGGCTATTACGTGTACTCTGGGCGCAGCGACGACATGCTCAAGGTGGGCGGCATCTACGTGTCGCCGATCGAAGTCGAGGCGGCGCTCATCACCCATCCCGCCGTCCTCGAGGCGGCGGTGATCGGGCGGGCGGACGACGAGGAGCTGGTCAAGCCGGTGGCGTACGTCGTGCTGAAAGCCGGCCAGCAGGAGTCCGCGGCGCTGGCCGAGGAGTTGCGGCAGCACGTGAAGGGGCAGCTCGCGCCGTACAAATATCCGCGCTGGATCGAGTTCATCGGCGAGCTTCCGAAGACGGCAACGGGTAAAATCCAGCGCTTCAAGCTGCGGGCGAAAGCGCAATGAGATCGGGCGGGGGCGGGCGATGGCGCGCGCTACCCGGAGCGGCAACACCAAGCCACAGGAGGAGATCCCCATGAAGCAAACCCTGAAACACCTGCGCCGCGTCGGCGCGATCGCGGCGGCGGCCGCGGCGGCCGCGGGCCTGCTGCTGGTCTCCGGCCCGGCGCCGGCGCAGCAGCCGGGCAAGATCAAGATCGGGCTGATGCTGCCCGTACACCGGGACGTTCGCCGCGCTGGGCACGTCGATCACCAACGCGTTCAAGCTCGCAATCGAGGAGAACGGCGGCAAGCTCGGCGGGCGCGAGATCGAGTACTTCACCGTCGACGACGAGTCGGATCCGGCCAAGGCGCCCGAAAACGCGAACAAGCTGATCAAGCGCGACCAGGTCGACGTGCTGGTGGGCACGGTCCACTCGGGCGTGGCCCTCGCCATGGCCAAGGTCGCGCGCGACACCAACACGCTGCTCGTCATTCCCAACGCCGGCGCCGACGAGATCACCGGCCCGCTGTGCGCGGCCAACGTGTTCCGGACGTCGTTCTCGAACTCGCAGATGGGCATCGCGATGGGCAAGGTGATGGCCGAGCAGAAGAAGAAAACGGCCGTCACGCTGACGTGGAAGTACGCGGCCGGCGACGAATCGGTCGGCGGATTCAAGGAGACGTTCGAGGCGGGCGGCGGCAAGGTGATCAAGGAGCTGTCGCTGCCGTTCCCGCAGGTCGAGTTCCAGTCGTACCTGACCGAGATCGCCGCGCTCAAGCCCGACGTCGTCTACGTGTTCTTCGCCGGCGGCGGGGCGGTCAAGTTCGTCAAGGATTACGCGGCGGCCGGACTCAACAAGACGATCCCGCTGGTCGGCGCGGGCTTCCTCACCGACGGCACGCTGGAAGCGCAGGGCGAAACGGCCCAGGGGTTGCTGACCACGCTGCACTACGGCGACGGCCTCGACAACCCGAAGAACAAGGCGTTCCGCGCGGCGTTCGCCAAGGCCTACAAGGTCGAGCCGGACGTCTACGCGGTGCAGGGCTACGACGCCGCGCAGCTCCTCATCGTCGGCATGAACGCGGTGAAGGGCGACACGACCAAGCGCGCCGAGCTGGTGAAGGCGATGGCAGAGGCGAAGCTCGACAGCCCGCGCGGGCCGCTCGCGCTCAACAAGGGCCACAACCCGATCCACAACATCTACCTGCGCAAGGTCGAGGGCAAGGAGAACAAGGTGGTCGGCATCGCGGTCAAGGACCTGACGGATCCGCCGCGCGGCTGCAAGCTCTGACGCTGTAGACTCCCACGCGGGCAGACCCCCCAGTCTGCCCGCGCGCTTTTTTTGCGCCGGGCAGGATACGGACCGATGGACTTCTACTCCTTCCTCATCCAGCTGCTGAACGGCGTCCAGTACGGACTGCTGCTGTTCCTGGTCGCGAGCGGCCTCACGCTGATCTTCGGCATCATGGGCATCATCAACCTCGCCCATGGCAGCTTCTACATGGTCGGCGCCTACATGGCGTTCACGCTGGCCTCGCTCACCGGCAACCTGTTCGTCGCCATCGTCGTCGGCATCGTGCTGTCGGTGCTCCTCGGCATGCTGCTCGAATGGGCGCTGATCTCGCATCTGTACAAGCGGGACCACCTCGAGCAGGTCCTGCTGACCTACGGGCTGATCCTGGTGTTCGAGGAGCTGCGCAGCCTGATCGTCGGCAACGACGTGCACGGCGTCGCGGTGCCCGCCATCTTCAACTGGTCGATCCCGCTGACCGAGACGCTCTCCTATCCGGTGTACCGGCTCTTCATGTCGGCGGTCTGCCTCGCGCTGGCGGGATTGCTCTACGTGCTGATCCATCGCACGCGGGTCGGCATGATGATCCGCGCGGGCGCGTCGAACCGCGAGATGGTGTCGGCGCTGGGGCTCAACATCAACCTCGTCTACCGGCTGGTGTTCGCGCTGGGCGTTGCGCTGGCTGCGTTCGCCGGGATGATCGCGGCGCCGGTGTCGTCCGTCTACCCGGGCATGGGCACGCAGGTGCTGATCATCTGCTTCGTCGTCGTCGTGATCGGCGGGATCGGCTCGATCTGGGGCGCGCTGTTCGCGGCCCTGCTGATCGGCCTCGCCGACACCTTCGGCAAGGTCCTGCTCCCCGAGGCCGCGGGTGTCACCGTCTATCTGCTGATGGCCGCGATCCTGCTGTGGCGCCCCGAAGGCCTCTTCAAGCGGGTCGGGTGATGGCAGGCTGCCGCGCGCGGGTTTGCCGGTGATGCGCAAGCGGATCGCGCTCGGCGTGGCGCTGGCGGTGCTCGCGCTGTTCCCCCTCGCCGGCGCGGGGTTCTACACGGAGCTCGTCACCAAGGTGATGATCCTCGCGATCTTCGCGCTGTCGCTCGATCTCCTCGTCGGCTACACGGGGCTCGTCTCGTTCGGGCATGCGGCGTTCTACGGGATCGGCGCCTACACGCTCGGCCTGATGGCGCCGAAATACGAGGCGGCGAACCTGTGGCTCACGCTGCCCGCGGCGATGCTCGCGGCGGGTGTGGCCGCGCTCGCCGTCGGCGTGTTCGTCGTGCGCGTGAAGGGCATCTACTTCATCATGGTGACCCTCGCGTTTGCGCAGATGTTCTATTTCGTGTTCCACGACACGAAGTTCGGCCGCGGCTCCGATGGGATCAGCCTGAATTTCAAGCCGGTCGCCGCGATCGGCGGCTTCACGCCGTTCGATCTGTCCAGCACGACGCACGTCTATTACTTCGTGTTCGCGCTGCTCGTCGCCGTGTTCGTGTTCCTGCGCACGGTGCTGCGTTCCCCGTTCGGCCGCGCGCTGCAGGGCATCCGCAGCAACGAGCACCGGATGCGCTCGCTCGGGTTCCCGGTGTACTGGTACAAGCTCGCAAGCTTCACGCTGGCCGGCGCACTGGCGGGGCTCGCCGGCTACCTGTCGGCGTTGCAGTTCGGCTTCGTCAACCCGGAGCTCCTGTCCTGGCACCAGTCCGGCAACGTGCTGCTGATGCTGATCCTGGGCGGCCTCGGCAGCCTTTACGGCGCGGTCGTGGGCGCGTTCGCGTTCGTCGCGCTGTCCGAGATCTTCCAGTCGCTGACCCGCCACTGGCAGCTGCTGCTGGGCGGGGCGATCATCCTGCTGGTGATCTTCCTGCCGGGCGGGCTGGCGAGCGTCGCGGGTCGATTCCGGCGCACGGTCTTCGGTGGCGGGCACGATGTCTGACGCGATACTCTCAACCCAGGCGTTGACGCGCCTGTTCGGCGGACTCGCCGCTGTGAGCGGCGTGGCGATCGCGCTCGAGCAGGGCAAGCTGCACGCGGTGCTCGGCCCGAACGGGGCGGGCAAGACCACGCTCATCAACCTGCTGTCCGGCGACCTCGCCGCGACGAGCGGGAGCATCACCTACAAGGGCGCGGACATCACCCGGCAGACGGCGGATCGCCGGTCGCGGATCGGCATCGGCCGCAGTTACCAGAAGACCAACATCTTTCCGGCGTTCACCGCGTTCGAGAACTGCCGGCTGGCCGCGCAGTCGCGCGCGCCGCGCGCGCTGCACCTATTTGCCGATGCCGAGGCGTACCTGCCGGTCACCGCGGCGGCGGGGCGCGCGCTCGATGCCGCCGGACTCGCCGGACGCGCCGACCGCATTGCGTCGGCGCTGTCGCACGGCGAGCAGCGGCAGCTCGAGATCGCGATGGTGCTCGCGACGCAGCCGGACGTGCTGCTGCTCGACGAGCCGCTCGCGGGCATGGGCGCCGAGGAGGCTGCGCTGATGGTGGAGCTCCTGCGCAAGCTCGCGCCGCAGCACGCGATCCTGCTCGTCGAGCACGACATGGACGCGGTGTTCGCGGTCGCCGACGTGATCACCGTGATGGTCAACGGACAGGTGCTCGAAAGCGGTCTGCCGGCGCAGATCCGCGCGAGCGCCGCCGTGCGGGAGGCGTATCTCGGCACGGACCCCGTCGGAGAAGCTGCGTGAGCGCCGCCGGGCCGTCCCAAGGCGCGAATTACTCCCTCTCGGAGGGACGGGCGGAGCGCCAGGGTGCACCAATGAGCGAATGGCTGCTCGAGGCACGGGAGTTGCACACCTACTACGGTGCGAGCCACATCCTGCACGGCATCGATTTTCGCATCGACCGCGGCGAGACGGTCGGGCTGATGGGCCGGAACGGCATGGGCAAGAGCACGTTGCTCCGCAGCATGCTCGGGCTCGTCAAGCCGCGCCACGGCGAGGTCCGCGTGCGCGGCAGCGCGATGACGGGGGCCGAGCCGTACCGCATCGCGCGGCAGGGCATCGCGTACGTGCCCGAGGGCCGCGGCATCTTTCCGAACCTCACCGTGCGCGAGAATCTCGTGATGGCCGCGCGCGCCGGCCCGGAAGGGCGCCGCGACTGGACCTACGATCGGGTGCTCGCGACGTTTCCGCGCCTCGCCGAGCGCCTCACCCACGGCGGATGGCAGCTGTCCGGCGGGGAGCAGCAGATGCTCACGATCGGCCGCGCGCTGATGACCAACCCCGATCTGCTGATCCTCGACGAGGCGACCGAAGGGCTCGCGCCGCAGATCGCCCGGGAGATCTGGCGGATCATCGGCGAGATACGCACGCACGGCATCGCGACCGTCATCGTCGACAAGAATTACCGGGCGGTCACGGCGATCACCGACCGCAACGTGATCCTGGTCAAGGGGCGTGTCGTGTTCGAGGGCGACAGCCGCGCGCTGCTCACGCAGCCGGACATCCTGCACAAGCATCTCGGCGTGTAGCGGCAATGCCGTTCGTCACGGTCGCGGCGCACCGCATCGAATACGAGCGCATCGCGGTCGCGCGCGCGCCGCGGCCGACGCTCGTCTTCCTGCACGAGGGGTTGGGCTCGGTCGCCATGTGGCGGGAATTCCCGGGCCGCGTGGCCCATGCCGCGAACTGCGACGCCGTCGTGTATTCCCGCTACGGTTACGGCCAGTCGGATCCGCTCGCGGAGGATCGGACGCCGCGGTACATGCACGACGAGGCGCTGGTCGCCCTGCCGGAGCTCCTCGACGCGCTCGCGATCGACCGGCCGATCCTCGTCGGCCACAGCGATGGCGGCTCGATCGCGCTGATTCACGCCGGGGCCGGTGTGCGCCCGGTTGCCGCCGTCGTCACGCTGGCCGCGCACGTGCTGGTCGAGGACGTTTCCGTCGCGAGCATCGCTGCGGCGCGGACGGCGTACGCGACGACCGATCTGCGCGCGCGGCTTGCGCGCTATCATGCCGACGCCGATTCGGCGTTCATGGGCTGGAACCGGATCTGGCTCGCGCCGGATTTCCGCGCCTGGAACATCGAGGAATATCTGCCCCGCATCGTGTGCCCGGTACTGGCGCTGCAGGGAGCGGACGACGAGTACGGGACGATGGAGCAGATGCGGCGCATCGGCACGCAGGTGCGCGATGTCGAACTGCTGGCGCTGCAGGATTGCCGGCATTCGCCGCAGAGGGATCAGCCGGAGGCGGTGATCGAGGCGATCACGCGCTTCGTCGATCGCGTCAGTGCGTGACCGGAGCTGGTCGATCGGGCCGGGCCCGATCGACGCGGCGTGCAAGATTGCCAACTGCCGAGGGAGCCCCCACATGCAAACCAGCACCCATGAGATAGCCGATCGCATCTACCGCCTCTCGACCTGCGTGCCCGATGCGGCGCCGGGCGGTTTCACGTTCAATCAGTTCCTGGTGGACGCCGACGACCCTCTCCTCTTCCATACCGGCCCGCGACGCATGTTTCCGCTCGTGTCGCAGGCGATCGCCCGCATTGTTCCCCTCGAGCGGCTCCGGTGGATCGCCTTCGGGCACGTGGAATCCGACGAGTGCGGGGCGATGAACGAATTCCTCGCCGCTGCACCGCGCGCCCGGGTGGCGCACGGCGCGATCGGCTGCATGGTCTCGCTCGACGACCTGTGCGATCGACCGCCGCGCAAGCTGGCCGACGGCGAGGTCATCGATCTCGGCGGCAAGCGCGTCCGGCACATCGACACGCCCCATGTCCCGCACAACTGGGAGGCGCGCGTTCTGTTCGAGGAAACCACTCATACGCTCTTCTGTGGCGATCTCTTCACCCATGCCGGCGATGGACCGCCCCTGACGGAGGCCGACATCGTCGGGCCGGCGCTCGCGGCGGAGGAGCTTTTCCATGCGACGGCGCTCTCGCCCGCCACCGCGAAGACGATCCGCCGTCTCGCCGTGCTCGAGCCGCAGGTGCTCGCGCTCATGCACGGCTCGTCGACACGGACCCGATGCAGCGAATCCCTGCTGCGCCTCGCCGACGCCTATGAATCGATGATCCGGCACGACTGAACGCGAACGCCATTGGACAGGTGCAAGCGGACCTCCCATTCCCGCAGGTGGCCGATGACGATCCCTCGCGCATGCAACGCCGGCTGAACGGGGCCTGCGCACACGAGGTTCGCCACGCGGAGCCCAGCCACCGATGCATTGCGTTGGCCAAATCGCGCCGGCTCGTGATAGCCTGAAGCGATGGATTCGGCAGAGCGAACGCGGCGGCGCGAGGGCGCCGGACAGGGGCACGGGATGAAGGACCACAGGCTCGAGCGGCTCAGCGCCTGGTATCAGCCTATCGTCGATCTCAACACCGGCAAGGTGGCGGGATGCGAGGTCTTAAGCCGCATCGTCGCGGCGGACGGGTCGGCCGGATCGGCGGCCGCCCTGATGGACGAACTCGAGCGGGAGCCGGAGGCGCAATATGCGCTGATTCGCAGGCTGCTCGACTCGATCCACCGCGACATCGTGCCCGTCTTTGCGCGGCATCCCGATTTCTACGTGAGCATCAACATTCCGCCCTCGGTGTTCGGCAGCGGCCGCATCGGGCCGATGCTCTCCGACCTCGATCTCGACCCGTGGCGTACACGGCTCGTCGTGGAATTGACGGAGCGGCAGGCGCTGACCGACCTCGGACGGGCGGCCATCGGCACGGCGAGATCGCTGGGCATCGCGGTGGCGCTGGATGATTTCGGCACCGGTCACAGCGGACTTTCCCAGTTCGTCGGCCTCGATCTCGACATCCTGAAGATCGATCGCAGCCTGCTCATGCCCATCCTCGAGAACCGGACGGCGGCGCGGATGCTCCGCGGTATCGTCGGTCTCGCGGCGGCATTGCGGCTGCGCACCGTCGCCGAGGGCGTGGAGACCTGGGAGCACGCCTTTTTTCTGCGTGCGGCCGGCGTCGATTACGGCCAGGGATATTTCTGGAGCAAGGCGGTTCCCGGTGCCGAGATCGAGGCGCTGCTGGCGCGCGGATTTGCGCACAGCCTGGACCGCCCGTTGGCCAGGTAGGGTGCGCCCGTCCCGACACCGGAAATGTCTGCAGCGACCGCTCCGGTGTCCGATACGTGACTGTTTCCGCAAACCCGACCGACGACCAGGTTGCGCAGTCGCGTGCGCTGTTCTTCGAGGGCATCGAGCATTTTGAAAACGGCCGGCTCGAGCCGGCCCGCATCTGCTTCGAAACGTGCCAGGCACTCACTCCGGGCCGACCTTCGGTGCTGGGCAATCTGGGAGTCACCCTTTTTCATCTCCGCCAGTGGGAAGCGGCGATTCCCGTCCTGGTTCAAGCCACGACCGCGGATCCTTCCCTTGCCGAGGCATGGGGTTGCCTGGGTCTTGCCAATGAAGCGCAAGGACAATGGCAGGCGGCGGCGAAGGCTTTGGAAAAGTCTCTTGCACTATCGCCGCAGCAGGTGCGTCTCTGGTTGAGCCTGGGCGATGTCTCGCTGCGACTTGGCAACGTGGAAAAGGCTCTGCAGGCCGTCGATCGGGCGGTGCAGGAAGATCCGGGCAGCGCGCAAGCCTGGAGCGAACGCGGCAGCCTGATGCGCGAACTGCACGAGTTCGAAGAAGCCGCCCGCTGCTTCGAAAGAGCCCTCGCGCTTGGCGGCGATCCGGAATTGAACGGTTATTACCTGGCCTCGGTGCGCGATGGAGATACGGTGACAACTCCACCCCGGCGCTATGTCGAAGCGCTGTTCGACGACTATGCCGCCGATTTCCAGTCCCACGTCGTGGAAAGGCTGGGTTATCGCGGATTCGAGGTGCTGTTGAAACCCTTCCTCGACACGGGAAAGCGCTATGGACATGTACTCGACCTCGGCTGCGGCACGGGGTTGTGCGGGCCGCTGATTGCGCCACAAGCCGATGCCATCGACGGCGTCGATGTTTCCAGTGCCATGCTGGAACAGGCGCGCAAGCTCGGGGTATATCGCGAACTCATCCACGCCGACCTCGGCGAGTTCCTCGCCGCGACCGCATTGCGGTCGGACCTGATATTGGCCGCAGATGTGTTCATCTATGTCGGCGACCTGGCTGCCGTCTTTCGATCGGCGCGACGGATTCTCGAGCCGGGTGGATGTCTGGCCTTTACAGTTGAACTGGGCAGGGAAGGTCGCGACATCCAGCTGCTGCCCAGCCTGCGCTACGCCCACTCCGAAGCCTATATCCGCCGACTGGCCGACGAGGCCCGCTTCACTGGCGTGCGCATTTTCGAGGCTCCGATACGACAAGACCAAACCACACCCGTCATGGGCCTGTACATCTATCTGGAATGAAGGTGACGTCCTGCCGCCGCGCGTCGGGGCAGCGAACCCGCGCCGCCTTGACGCCCATCAAGGCGAATCCACGTTCGCAAGCATTGAATGACGCGACCGCCGGTGCGCAACGCACCTGACCCAGGGAGGGGTGACGTGACGACAACGACCGTGAGCAAGCCGAGCTTGAGCCGCGAGCAGATCGCCGCGCTGTCGATGAGCACGCTCGCCTTTGCGGTGAACTTCGCCGTCTGGGTGATGTTCTCGGTCATCGGCATCAAGATCAAGGCGGAGCTCAACCTCAACGAGACCGAGTTCGGCCTGCTGGTGGCGACCCCCATCCTCACCGGCTCGCTGATACGGCTGCCGCTGGGCATCCTGACCGACCGCTACGGCGGGCGGATCGTGTACTTCCTGCAGATGCTCGCCGTGGTGATCCCCACCTGGGTGCTGTCCTATGCGACCGAGTACTGGCAGTACCTCGTGCTGGGCCTGTTCATCGGTGTCGCCGGCGGCTCGTTCGCGGTCGGCATCGCCTACACGTCGGCCTGGTTCAGCAAGGAGCGGCAGGGCACGGCGATGGGCATCTTCGGCGCCGGCAACGCGGGTTCCTCGCTCACCAAGTTCATCGCGCCGATGATCATCGCGGCCTCGGCCACGGCGTCGTGGCGGATGGTGCCCAAGGTCTACGCCGTCGCGATGCTGGTGATGGCGATCCTGTTCTGGTTCCTGACGTCCGAAGACCCGCTGCACCGCAAGGACGCGGCCGTCCGGCGGCGCATCCCGCTGGCCGAGCAGCTGCTGCCCCTGCTCGATCTGCGCGTCTGGCGTTTCGGGCTCGCCTACTACTTCGTGTTCGGCGCGTTCGTGGCGCTGGCGCTGTGGCTGCCCAAGTACTACGTCGGCCAGTTCGGGCTGCCGCTGGCCACCGCCGCGTTCCTGACCATCCTGTTCGACCTGCCCTCGGGGGCGATCCGCGCGCTGGGCGGATGGGCGTCGGACAAGTGGGGCGGCAACACCGTCACCTGGTGGGTGCTGTGGGTCAGCCTCGCCTGCATGTTCCTGCTGAGCTATCCGCCCACGACGATGATCGTCCACGCGATCAAGGGTGACGTCGCGATCGACATCGGGTTGGGACTCACGACGTTCACGGTGCTGATCTTCATCGTCGGCCTCGCGCAGGGCTTCGGCAAGGCCAGCGTCTACCGCAGCCTCGCCGACCACTATCCGACCCAGATGGGCGTGGTCGGCGGCATCGTCGGCGTCATCGGCGGCCTGGGCGGGTTCACGCTGCCGATCATGTTCGGCATCGCCGCCGACGTGATCGGGGTGCGCAGCAGCTGCTTCATGCTGCTGACCCTCGTGATCATCGTCACGATGGTCTGGACGTGGGTCGCCGAGCGCAACGAGCGCGAGGGCATCCTGGCGCAGCACGCCGACGCTCGCGCGGCACTGGCCGGCGCCGATCTCATCGAGCCCCGGCGCCGGCGCCGCCACGTGCTCGTCGACTGGCGGCCGGACGACGAGGCCTTCTGGGCGGCCACCGGCCGGCGCATCGCCAACCGCAATCTCTGGCTGTCGATGCCCGCGCTGCTGCTGGCCTTCGCGGTCTGGGTGGTGTGGAGCGTGATCGTGGTCGAGCTGCCGCACATCGGGTTCAAGTTCACCACCAACCAGCTGTTCTGGCTGGCGGCGCTGCCGGGGCTCTCCGGCGCTGTGTTCCGCGCGCTCTATTCGTTCGTCGTGCCGATCTTCGGCGGGCGCAACTTCACGGTGTGGAGCACGACGATGCTGCTGCTGCCCACGCTCTGGATCGGCTTCGCGGTGCAGGACCCGACCACCAACTATGCGGTGTTCGCGGTGATCGCGCTGCTGTGCGGGCTGGGCGCGGGCAACTTCTCCTCCAGCATGGCGAACATCAGCTTCTTCTATCCGAAGCGGCTGCAGGGGACGGCGCTGGGCGCCAATGCCGGCGTGGGCAACCTGGGCGTCGGGCTGGCACAGCTCATCGCCCCTGTCGCCATGTACGGCGGCGCGCTGCTGATCCTGGGCGGAAACGCGCAGACCCGCGTGGATCAGGGCGCGACGATGCAGATCTGGGTACAGAACGCCGGCTTCATCTGGGTGCCGCTGATCGTCATCTCCGTCGTCGCCGCCTGGTTCGGCATGGACAACATCGCCACGGTGCGCGCCGGCTTCGCCGATCAGGTGGCGATCATCCGGCACAAGCAGCAGTGGCGGATGAGCTGGCTATACACGGGCACCTTCGGCTCGTTCATCGGCCTGGCCGCCGGCTTCCCGATGCTGGTCAACACCGAGTTCCCGGCGGTGGATGCGTTCAAGTTCGCGTTCATCGGGCCGATCCTGGCGGCGCTGGTGCGTCCCATCGGCGGCTGGCTCGCCGACCGCATGGGCGGCGCGATGATCACGTTCTGGATCTTCGTGGTCATGGCGGTCGCGCCGCTGGCCGCGGCGTTCTTCCTGCCGACGGCGGGCAGCGGCGGCAGCCTGCTCGGCTTCGTGCTGGCGTTCATCGTGCTGTTCATCGCGGCCGGCGTCGGCAACGGCTCCACGTTCCGCATGATCCCGATCATCTTCCGCACGCTGCGCGAACGCGCGGTGCGCGATCAGAACGATCAGGCGGCGCTCGACGAGGCACGTCGCATCGGCAGCACCGAAGGCGCGGCGACGCTGGGCTTCAGTTCCGCGGTCGCGGCCTTCGGTGGCTTCTTCATCCCGATCGCCTATGGCACGTCGATCAATCTGACCGGCAGCCCGCAGGGAGCGCTGTTCTTCTTCAGCGCGTTCTACCTGAGCTGCGTGCTGGGGACCTGGCGCTGGTATGCGCGCCGGGATGCCGAGGTGACGTGCTGAGCGGGGCTGCCACCTCCTGCCCTCGGGCCCCGATTCCGGACGCGTGCCAGCGTCAGTCGATCCCGAGCCGGCACGCGAGATCGACAAGCGACACTGCCGACACATCGACCGGCACGTTGGCGCGGGCCTCGCCCCGGCCCGGCCCGTGCTCGTCGGGGCGCGCGATGAAGGCGGTACGCAGTCCGCAGGCGGCGGCTGCGGCCAGGTCCGACGAATGCGCCGCGACCATCATCGCCTCGTGCGGCATGCAGTCGAAGGCGGCGGCCGACGCGAGGTACACAACCGGCTTGGGCTTGTAGTCGCGCGCGACTTCCGCGCCGAGGATTGCGTCCCAGATGAGCCCGTTGCGTCGCGCGAGGTCGGCCATCAGCGAGATGTTGCCGTTGGAGCATGGCGCGACGCGAAACTTCGTGCGCAGGCGCGCCAGTCCCTCGGCCACATCGGGCCAGGCATCGAGCCGGTGCCACGCGAGGTTGAG